>AMYY01000017.1 GCA_000335735.1 alpha proteobacterium L41A
GACACATATATATCTACCATGGGAGGGGTGTTGGGGGATCAAGACACACTCCCCGAATATGCGCCTGAAATACCCGGCGGCCTCGGCGTGGTGTCACGTGACATCACAGGACACCTGACGATCACCGAGACCCTGAGCCTGCACGATGGCGAGCCTGCCTTCTGGTGGACCTGGCGGGAGGCCTGCGCATGACCGGACCCGAGTACGCCCAGCCCGACATGATCCGAGGAGCCGAGGCGATAGCCGAATACGTGTACGGCGACCCCGACCTGAAGCCTCGCATCTACGACCTCTACCGCAGGGTTCGCTATCCGCACCGCTTCCCGATCTACAAGCTCGGCGGAGAACTGGTTGCCAGGCGGTCCGAGATTGATGCATGGTTCGCCCAGCAACGCGGCGAAGCGGCGTAGGGGGCTTCCAGACTTTCATCCGTCGCTTAGGGACCGGCGGGGGCCCACAAAACGAAAAGTCACCAGATTGGGAGATTTTCCCCGCGCCACCGTGGCGCACGTCCTTGAGCAAGATTGAGCAATATCGAGCACTGGCCTAACGCCGCGCTGCGAAACACCGATCATGGCCCCGCTTTCACAAGGCGGGGCCGATTTGTTCAAACAAGCTGCACGGATGCTCGGGATCGAGGCCAAGGCCTCGCCCTCCGTCGCGCCTGACGCCACCGACGCCAGCTCCACGGCTTGGCTCGCTGAGATCTTCGGCACCCGTCGCAGCCATTCCGGCATCTCGGTCACGCCCGAAAACTATCACCGCTGCCCGACGGCCTATGCCAGTGTCGCGGTGATCGCCCAGGCTGTGGCCCAACTGCCCCTGCACCTGTTCAAGCGCACAGCCGATGGCGGCAAGGAGCGGGCGACAGACCATCCCCTCTACGACCTGCTGACCGATCATCCGAACGAGTGGACGTCGAGCTACGACTTCCGCCTGTCGATGGAGTCGTCCGCGCTTCGATACGATCAGGGCGCCTTCGCCTTCATCAACCGCGTCGGCGGCCGGATCGAGGAGCTGGTCCAGATCCCGTCACCGCAATGCTCGGTCGAGCTGGACGCCGACACCCGCGAGCCGGTCTACAAGGTGACCACGAACGGCCGCACCCGCGTCTACGATCGCGGCGACATCCTGCACCTCCGCGCCATGGACGGCGTCGCGCCCCTGACCGCAGCGCGCGAGGCCGTGGCGGTCCTGATTGCCATGGAGCGCTATGCCGCCAAGCTGTTCGGTCGCGGCGCCCGCCCTTCCGGCGTGCTGACGCTGCCGAAAGGCATGAGCGTGGATGCTGTCAGGAAGGCCTCCACGTCATGGAATAAGGCCCACGGCGGCGAAGAGGGCGGCGGCGGGACGGCCGTTCTGGAGGACGGCATCACCTGGCAGCAGACGCAGTTCAGCAGCGTGGACAGCCAGTTTCTTGAGATCCGCGCCCAGCAGGTGATCGAAGTCCTGCGCCCGTTCCGCATCCCGCCGCCGATGGTCCAGGACTTCGGCCGCGCCACCTGGAGCAACTCGGAGGAGTCGGGCCGCCAGTTCCTGTCTCTCGCCCTGCTGCCCCAGCTCCAGATGTGGCAGGGCGCCTTGCGCCGCCTGCTCCCTCCTGAAGAGCGCCAGTCCCACGTCTTCGAATTCATGATCGACGACCTGGCCCGCGCCAACCTCGCAGCCCGCATGGAGGCCTACGCCAAGGCCATCGGTTGCCGGGTTCTTCTGCCGAATGAAGCCCGAGCCATGGAGAACCGTGCGCCCTTGCCGGGCGGTGATGAGTTCCCGCCCGTCGCCGGCGCCGCGCCCGCCCTGCCCGCTCCTGACGCCACGACCGGAGACGAGGCATGACCGACACCCTGATCCCATCTGAGTTCAAGACCATCAGCGATACCGGCGAGATCGAGGGCTATGCCTCGACCTTTGGCAATCGCGACCTGGTCGGCGACATCGTCCAGCCAGGCGCCTTCACCAAGTCGCTCGCCGGCCGCGCCGCAGCTGATGTCCTGATGCTGTGGGGGCACGACCACAAGCGTTTGATCGGCGTCTGGACCGAGATCGCCGAGGACACCGTCGGTCTGCGGGTGAAGGGCCGGATCCTGACCGAGACACGCGATGGCGCCGAGGCCTTCGCTTTCGCTAAGGCCGGGGCCGCCAAGGGCCTCTCCATCGGCTACCGCACCATCCGATCCCGCCAAGACCGCGAGCGCAAAGCCCGTCTGCTGGACGAAGTCGATCTCGGCGAAATCAGCCTGCTCCCCTTGGGTGCCAACCCTCGCGCCCGCGTCGAGCGGGTGAAGTCTCATGACCCCGACCGCGCGCGCCGGTTGGTGGCCCAGCTCAACGCGGCTGCTGCCGCCCTGCGCGCCTAGGAACCAAGATGATTACCCAAATCCTCCCCCCTCTCGAAACCAAAGGTGCGCCGGAAGACGACACCGAGGTCAAGGACGCCCTGGACGCCCTGACCAAGGCCGTCGACGACAAGGTCAAGCAGGCGACGGACGACGCCCACAAGGCCACCCAGGACGAGATCAAGGCGCTGCGCACCGACATCGCAGCCCTGAAGCGCCCCGGCGGCGCGGACGACGACAAGCCCGAAAAGGTCGAGGTCAAAGCCTTCTGGGGCTTCGTGCGCGGCGGCACCGAGGCGTTGGAGCCGGAAGAGCGCAAAGCGCTGGTCGTGTCCGACGACACGCGCGGCGGCTTCCTGGCGCCTGAGCAGTTCGAAGCGCAGTTGCAGAAGGAGCTGGTCGAGATCAGCCCGATCCGTCAGGCCGCCCGCGTCACCCCGACCACGGCCGGCCGGGTCGTCTGGCCCAAGCGCACAGGCACGATCACAGCCAAGTGGGTCGGCGAGACCGAGGAGCGTTCGAAGACCGAACCGACCTACGGCCAGGCCGCGCTCGATGTCCATGAGATGGCCGCCTACATCGACGTCTCGAACTGGCTGCTGGAAGACAGCGCGATCGATCTGGCCTCTGAACTGGCCAGCGACTTCGCCGAGGAGTTCGGCCGCCTGGAGGGCCTGGCCTTCGTGAACGGCGACGGCATCAAGAAGCCCGTCGGCATCATGCAGGATCCGTCGGTCCCCGAGGTCCTGAACGGCAGCGCCACGGAACTGTCGACCGATGCCCTGATCCGCCTGATGTATGCGATGCCGGCCTATTACCGGAATCGCGGCTCCTGGCTGCTGAACGGCAACAGCATCGCCGGCATCCGTCTGCTGAAGGACGAGAACGGCCGCTACCTCTGGCAGGACAGCCTGACCGAAGGCACCCCGAGCACGCTGCTGGGTCGCCCCGTCGTCGAGGCCGTCGATATGCCTGACGTCGCCGCCAACGCCTTCCCGGTCATCTACGGCGATTTCAACGCCGGCTTCCGCATCGCTGACCGGATCGGCCTGTCGGTCCTGCGCGACCCCTACACCCAGGCGACCGAGGGCCTTGTCCGCTTCCACGGTCGCCGTCGTGTCGGCGCTGGCGTCATCCGTCCCGACGCCTTCCGCAAACTCAAGATGGCCACGAGCTGAGGAGCCCCACAATGCGAGATCAACATCACACCCTGAAAACTGTCTCCGCGATTGCGCCGGCCCTCTACACCGCCGATGCCGCCGGCGCGGTGATCGACAGGCTGGGCTTCGGCTCCCTGTCCTTCGCCTTGCAGGTCGGTGTCGGCGGGATCACCTTCACCGGCACCAACAAGATCGAGGCGCTGCTGGAACACAGTGACGACGGCTCCACCTGGACCGATGTCCCTGGCGCCCAGATCGTCGGTCCCGCCGGCCTCGCTGATGACGGCATCGTCGCCGCCTTCAAGACCGCCCACGCCGCCCCGACGGTGACGCGGTTCGGCTACATCGGCGATGCCCGCTACGTGCGCCTCTCCGGCGATTTCAGCGGCACCCACGGCACGGGCACCGCGCTCAGCGCCGTGGCGATCCTGGGCCGCCCCTCGCACGCGCCGGTGACCTGATGCCGATGCGGGCGCTGAGCATCTGTGGCTGCGGCCGTGTGGTCCAGACGGGGCGATCCTGCCTCGCCTGCTCGACCGCGCGCGCCAAGGCCTATGACGCCCGGCGCCCGACCGCTCGCGAGCGCGGCTACGACAGCAAATGGGAGAAGGAAAGCAAAGCCTTCCTCGCCCTTCCTGAGAACCGACATTGCGCCTGCGGCTGCGGCCGCAAGGCAGACATGGTCGATCACATCAAACCCCATCGCGGGGACAAAGGCCTCTTCTGGCGCCGATCGAACTGGCAGCCGATGGCCTCGTCGCCCTGCCACTCTTCGATGAAGCAGAAGCAGGAGCGCGCCCATGGCTGGTAATGCCATCGTCGGCGCCCTGCGCGTCACCCTCGGTCTGGACTCGGCCGCCTTCGAAAACGGCATGGATGCCGCCCAGAAGAAGCTGAAGGCCGCCGGCTCCTCGATGCAGAGCGTCGGCACGCGCATGGCCGGCATCGGCGCCGGGATGTCCGCCGCGATCACCGCACCCTTCATCGCCTTGGGTGCGCACCTGTTGCAGGGCAGCCAGGACGCCGCGCACGCCGCTGGCCAGGTCAACGCGGCGCTGGAGAGCATGGGCGGGGCGTCGGGCAAGACGGCGGACGAACTGTCCAAGACCGCCGAAAGCCTGCGCAACCTCACCGGCATCGATGACGACGAGATCCTGACGAAGGTCACATCCAACCTTCTAACCTTCGGCAACGTCGCCGGCACCGTATTCGACCGCGCCCAGGTGGCGGCTCTCGACTTGGCGACCCGCATGGGCGGCGACTTGCAGGCCGCGACCCTCACCATCGGTAAGGCGCTCAACGATCCGGTGAAGGGCCTGACCGCCCTGGGCCGGGCCGGCATCCAGTTCACGGCTCAGCAGAAGGAACAGATCAAGCAGATGGTGGCGGTCGGTGATGCGGCCGGCGCTCAGTCCATCATGCTCGCTGAGCTGGAAAAGCAGTTCGGTGGCGCTGCGAAGGCGGCCGGTGATGCCGACGCCTGGAAGCCTCTGAAAACCGCCCTGATGGATTTGGAGGGCGCGTTCGAACCTATCGTCCGGGACGTCATCGCCCCGCTGATCGCCAAGGCCGGCGAGATCGTCCGCGCTTTCGCCAGCGTGTCGCCTGAGGTTCTGAAGTTCGTCGCCGTCGGAGCGGCCATTGCAGCGGCTATCGGCCCGGTCCTGATCGCCTTCGGTGGCCTGGTCGCCGCCGCCGGCGCCATCGCCACAGCCTTCGCGGGTGGCGGTGTCCTGGCTGGCCTCCTGCCCTTCCTCGGTCCCATAGGCATCGCCGCCGCTGCGGTCGCCGCCGCCTTCATGCTCTGGGGCGACGACATCGTTCCGATGCTCCAGACCTTCGGGCGGCAGCTTGCGGACAGCATCGGGCCGAAGATCAAGCCGCTCTTCGATGCCTTGATGGGCGCTGTGAAAGCGGTCGGCGAGATCTTCGCGGCCATCTTCTCCATGGGCGGCACCGGATCGGCATCTGGCAATCTCAAGATCTTCGGGGAGATCGTCGCCCGCGTTCTTGGCGCCGCCGTCGAAATCATCACCGGCGCCGTCAACGTCATCACCAACGTGCTCAGAGCTTTGGCGGCCCTGCTGCGCGGCGATTTCTCGACCATGTGGAATGCCTTGGGCTCGGCGGTCAGGGCTGTGGTCACAGGAGTCCTGAAGGCTTTCGAAGCGCTGTTCCCCGGTGTGATCGGCTACGTGCGGCAGTTGGTCGAGGGCGTCACGTCCTGGCTCCAGGGTCGTCTCGGGGCGGTCCTGGGCTGGGTGATCGGCAAGGTGAAGAGCGTTGGTGACGCCTTCTTCCAGCTCTACGACGCCGTCGTCGGTCACAGCTACGTGCCCGACATGGTGGAAGGCGTCGCTGCGTGGATGGCGAAGCTGGACGCCGGCATGGTTCAGCCAGCCCGCAACGCGACCGACGCGGCGAAGAGCGCGTTCCAAAAGCTTCGTGACGACGTCGCCGTCATCATGGAGGGCCTGCTCACCGACGCCGAGCGCAATGCCCGCGAGGTCGCAGACAAGATCGCCAAGATCCGCGCGCTGGCGGCCCAGGGCGGGCTGACCGCGAAGGAAGCGGCGACCGCTGAAGCCGGGGTTTGGGGAGAGAACCTTCAGGCCCCCACCCCCGTGCAGATCAGTCCGGCGCCGCTCATTGATCCCGATGCCCTGCCCCAGCTGGAAAGCCTCGGCAACACGACGGCACAGATCGGCGGACAGATGCAGGAGGCCATCGACGGCATTCGCGGCGCCACGCAGTCTCTGACCGACGGCCTGATCGATCTGGCCCTGACCGGCGAAGGCAGCCTCGGCGACCTGCTGAAATCCTTCGTGGCGACTGTGGCGAAGATCATTCTGGAAATGCTGGCCTTGAAGGCCGTCGAGATGGCCACGGGCATTCCGGTCTCAGCGATGGTCGGCGGCGGCGGCACGGGTGGCGGGGGCGGCTTCTTCAAGAACCTGCTCGGCTTCGCCCATGGCGGGTCGTTCGAAGTCGGCGGCTCGGGCTCGGTGGATTCCAAGCTGGTCGCCTTCCGCGCCACCCCAGGCGAGCGCGTGGACATCTCGACGCCGGGGCAACAGCGCCAGCAGGGCGGCTATCAGCTGACCGTCAATCCATCCCCTTATTTCGACGTGCAGGTCGAGAAGATCGCCGGCCCCATCGCGACAGAGGTCGCCATGGCCGGAGGCGTGGCGGCCACCCAGCACGTCTTCAAGACCCTTCGCCAAGAGCGCGAGCGGTCCCGATACACCAGGAGCGGGTACTGATGACCACGTCTGTCGTTGACGCAAAGGACCACCTCGGCATCCTGGACAGCAGCCAGGACACCCTGATCCAGCGCCTGCTCGAAAGCGCCATAGACGCCTGCAACCGCTACATCGGGTCGGAGAACCTGCCCGACGAGCTGCCGCCGATCTTCGACCAAGCCGTCCTGATGACGGTCGCGGCGCTGTATGAGGGTCGAGAGGGAGCCGCTGTCCCGGACGATGCCCGCGTCCTGCTCGCCGACCTACGCCCATGGGTGTTCGGATGAAGCTGGGCTCCTTCGACACCTACATCGAGATCGTGCGGGACGGCGAGACCGGCCGGGACCAGTTCAATGCTCCGGTCCAGGGCGAAGCGCTGGTGACGACCGCCATGGCCCAGCGTGTTCAGCAGAGCGGCCGTGACTACCTTGCAGCGGACGGCGTGCAGACGTCTCGCAAGATCGTCCTGCGCACCCATCGTCAGCCAGACATCAGGGCGACCGATCGCGTCCGGGTCGACGGCGGCGTCGTGATCATCCGCGAGGTTCGACCGCTGGGCCGCCGCTACATCGAAATCCACGCGGAAGGAGCGGCGCTGTGAAAGTCCGCGTCCAAGGCCTCCGCGAGCTCGACCAGGCCCTCGCAGGGCTGAAGCTTTCGACCGCCCGAAATGTCGGCCGCCGCAGCCTCCGTGAGGCCCTGGAACCCATGGCTGAAGCGGCCCGCCAGAACGTCGCCCAAGATCGCACCGGAGAGCTTCGTGAGAGCATCGGCATCACGTCGGGGCGGCCGAAGGGCAAGGGCTATCGGCGGGTCAATCGCATCGAGGTCCACATGGGCCCCGGCCAGCAGCCGCAGGGCATCCAGGAAGAGTTCGGTAACCGCAAACAGACGCCGCGCCCGTTCATGCGCCCCGCCTGGGATGCCGAGAAAGAGGCCGCGCTCGACGCTGTGAAAGCCAGCCTCGCCGCCGGCATCGACGTCGCCGCCAAACGAGCCGCTCGCAAAGCCCTCAAGACGAAAGGAGCCTCCTGATGGAGGAAGCCATCACATCCCTGCTGCTCGGCAGTCCAGCGGTCGCGACGATCGCCGGCGACCGGGTGAACTGGTCGGCGAGACCAGACGACTTCGAACTGCCTGCCCTGACCCTTCATCGTGTCAGCGGCCGGCGAGACCGAACCTTGGAGGGCCGCACCGGCCTGGTTTCCAGCACAGTGCAGATCGACTGCTGGGGCCTCTCCTTCAAGGACGCCAAGCTTCTGAGCCGCGCCGTCGTGCCCGCCCTGCCTCACGGCCGGACGGTCGCGGCCGGCACCGTGCTCGAAGGCATCTTCATCGAATCCGAGAGCGACACCGTGGACCGCACTGATCCTCAGCAGCCGCTCTTCCACACCCGTATCGACATCTCTGTCTGGCACCAGGAGGCCAACACATGACTGCCCTAGCATCCATCGGGAACGGTTCTCAGTTCCAAATCGAAAGCGCCACGCCCGGCACTTTCACGACCATCGCCGAAGTGTCGGAGATCACGCCTCCCAACGAGACCGTGAACGCCGTCACCTACTCGACCCTCGATTCGCCCTACATGAAGGCGGTTGCGGGCATCATCGACCCAGGCGAGGCGTCCTTCGAGATGACCTTCCTGCCGGGCTCGGCGAGCGAGACGCTCATCGTCACGGCGCTCCACGCGCGCGAGGCCAAAAACTTCCGGATCGTCTTCCCGAACCTCGCCACCTGGACCTTCGAGGGCATCATCACCGGCTACGAGCCGGCCGCCCCGAACGATGACCGGATGACCGCCACCGTCACGATCAAGGTGTCCGGCGCCGTTCTGCGGGAGAACGACTGATGGCCAACCCCATGAAAGGCGAAGTCGGTTTCAAGGCCGGCGCCGATGACTACGTCTTGGTCTATACGATCAACGCGCTGGTCACCCTTGAAGAGAAGCTGCAGGTCAGCACGTCGCAGATCGGCGAGCTGCTCGGTGCGAACGTCAGCATGGCCAATCTCCGGACCCTGTTCTGGGCGGGCCTGCTGGAACACCACGGCTGCACGGAGGAAGAGGCCGGCCGCCTGATCTCCGAGGTCGGCATCCTCGAAGCGGCCGAGCTAATCGCCAAGACCCTGTCCAAGGCCTTCCCGGAGGCGGGCAAGTCCAAGTCGCGCCCTCAGAAGGCGACGGCTGGGACTGGCACGGCCTCCTGATCGGCTGGTGCGAGATGGGTGGATGGCCGGAACAGTTCTTCTCGATCACGCCGCGGCTCTACGCCGTCGTCGCCGAGGGAAGAGCGAACGCCGAAGGGCGTCGTTTCCGGCTGACCGCCTGGCACGCCCACACCGTCGCCTCGCTCGACCGAGCGCGTCGCATACCCCTGCTCTCCAAGCTGATCGGCGGACAGGACGTCATTCGCCGCTCGACCGTAAAGCAGTCGACCGAAGAGCTGATGTCTATCGCTCGCCGTTGGACGGCCGCTCTGGTGAAGCCTCGGAGGCCCGATGACCATGCGGGGTGACAAGCCGAACCTTCGCCAGGACGAGAGCCCGCTGGAAGCCGCGCCGGCCGCGCCGTCATGGATGCCGGCCGCCGCTGCCAAGGAATGGGACCGCTGCGCACCTGTCCTGACGGATCGCAAGATCCTGACCGATGGCGATCTCGGCAGCCTCGAAAACTACTGCCTGGCGGTCGGTCAGGTCAGGGACTGTCAGGCGACGCTCTCTGGCCTGCCCAGCCTCTTCTTCGAAGGCGACAAGGGCGTCCCTCGCCCACACCCGGCGCTGCGCGTGATGCACACCGCCATGACCCTCGCTCGTCAAATGGCGGCGGAACTGGGCCTGACGCCCGTCTCTCGTTCCCGCCCTGCCCTTGGCGTCGATACAGACGACAACGGGGGCTTCGGTGACCTGGTGGACTGACGACAGCCCTATTCCCGATCCGCATGGCAAAGGCGCCAGAGCGGCGGCCTTCATCCAGAAGCTGAAGCTGCATGAGGGCAAGCTCGCGGGGCAGCGGTTCAAACTGGCGCGGTGGCAGGAGCGCATCGTGCGCCGGATCTACGGCGACACCCGCGAGGATGGGCAGCGCCGCATCCGCACCGTTTTCATCCTGCTCCCTCGGGGCAATGGGAAGACCACCCTGTCAGCCGGGCTGGGCCTGCTGCATCTGGTCGGTCCTGAAAAGGAAGCCGGCGGTCAGGTCGTGGTCGCGGCCGCTGACCGGGAACAGGCCTCCATCGCCTACAACGCCGCATCTGGCATGATCGCTCAAGAGCCGGTGCTGAAGTCGCGCACGAAGGTCCTGCCCTCCTACAAGACGATCCAGCACCCCGACACGCGCTCGACACTCAAAGCCATCTCTCACGAGGCCTATTCGAAGCACGGCCTGTCCATCTCCTGCCTGATCGCCGACGAGGTCCACGCTTGGCCCAAGCGCGAGCTGTGGGACGTGCTGCGTCAGTCCATGGGCAAGCGCGAAGAGCCGCTGTCGATCGTCATCACCACGGCCGGCTCCGGCGTCCACGGCCTAGCCTATGAGCTCTATGATTACGCCAAGAAGGTCGCTTCCGGTCAGGTCGTGGACGACACCTTCCTGCCGATCCTCTTCGAAGCCGACAAGGACGCCAGCTGGCAGGACGAAGAGGTCTGGGCGTCGGTAAATCCGGCCATCGCCTCGGGCTTCCGCTCCTTGGAAGAGATGCGCGTCACCGCACGTCAGGCCGCCGAGATCCCCGCCCAGCGTGAGGCCTTCAAACGCTACTACCTGAACATCTGGTCCGATGGGGCACCCGACCCCTGGCTCGACATGGACATCTATGATCGCGGCGCCGCGCCGATCGATTGGGATGCCCGCGAAGGAGAGCAGGTCTGGCTGGGCGTCGATCTATCCAGCACCCAAGACCTCACGGCCGTTGTGGCAGCCTTCAGGGATGACGACGGGGGCTATTCCCTGCGGCCGTGGTTCTTCTGCCCCGCCGACAACCTGACCAAGCGCCAGGAGCGCGATCAGGTCCCCTATCTGATCTGGGCCGAGGCTGACCATCTGACCGCCACGCCGGGCAACGTCGTCGATTACGCCTACGTCGAGACCGTCATCGAGGAGATCAGCCAGCGCTACCGTATCCAGGAACTGGCCATCGACCCCGCGATGTCCGCCGGCATCGTCCCCCGGCTGCAGGACATGGGCATCAACGTCGTCCACTTCCGGCAGGGCTGGATCAGCATGACCCCGGCCATCAAGGAAACCGAGCGCGCCCTCCTCGCCGGCAAGGTGCGCCACGGTGGCCACCCCGTCCTGCGCTGGAACTTCGGCAACGCCGTCATCGACAACGGCCCGACCGGCGACACCGCCCGGTTCAGCAAGGCCAAGAGCGCCGAGAAGATCGACGGCGCCGTAGCGGCCGCCATGGCCATCGCCCGCGCCCAGGCCTCAGAGGCCGGCCCCTCCATCTTCGAGTCCGAATGGATCGAGGACATCACCTTCGCATAGGAGCTAACCATGACCATCAGCGTCACCATGATCCGTCTCGTCCACGACGCCTACGTCGGCGACAATCAACTGATCGCCTATTTCGACCTGCGCCTGGAGGGCGTGGCGGACATCAAGGGATGCGCCCTGGTCCAGACTAAGAACCACGGCCTAAGCGTCTGGAGCCCGCCCTGCGAGCGCAAACACAACGAGCCCGAACGCGGCATCAAGTTCGTGGGGCAGATGCGGAAGGCCGTGACCGGCATCGCAAAGCGCAGCTACGACGATTTCCTGAAGAGCAAGGCGGCTAACACAGTCACCCTGTCAGCCGCCGTTGCCCTAGTGCAAGAGATCGAGCGGAGGGACGCTGCGTAGGGCCTGCGCACTTTTGCGCATACCCCCTACGGGTTGCCGACGATCACTCGATAGCGCCAGCCAACTGGAACTCGCTGAACTCCGCTCCGGGTGACCAGCGCGTCACGATGATCGGAGCTTTCTGGCCATTGTCCATTTCCAGTATAGCTTTGCTGGCATCGAAGGCCGCCTGGGTTCCACCACCCGCGTTGCTGACGACACCCGCTCCGTCCATCCAGCCTCGGTTGAGGAATGTCTGGAGGCGGTAACGAACGGGAAACCGCTCGTCTCCGACGACGAGGAGCCCGTCGCCGGAATAATCACGACCGGCCATTCGTGCCCTCCATCACCTGACGCAGGATCTTGATCTCGCTGACCAGGTCACTCAACAGACCGTTCGTAGTGTGCTGCGCCTCGAGAACCTCCTCGAGTAGATCGCCCGGGCGATTGGCCCGGTTGACCGCCTCCTGCTGCATTTCCATTTGGCGGCGGAAGGCCTCTGTCGATGCGGTGATCCTGTCAGGCTCTTCGAGAATGCGCTTGATCTGCTCATCTCGTTCCGACGAGCCGAAGCCGCGAAGCTTGCTTAGATCCGTCATGTGCGGACCTCCTGTGTGATTCGATTGGGGGATACGCCACTAGAGCGAGCGTAGGCGTTCCCCGTCCGTTCACGCAAGGGTGCGCCGATCAGTGAAAGAACCAGCGGCGCAGGATTTCGCGGATCGCCTCGGGCCGGGTCTGGCCTTTGCCCTCCTTAGCTATCCAGTCGTCTAGCTCGCGAAGCTGATCAGGCTGGAGGCGTACCCCGACGAGCGTGCCCTTCCCTGTGGGAGCCGGGCCGCGCCGTTTCTTTGTTATCAGGGTATCTTTACCATCCATGCTTACTCTGTTATCAGAGTAGCAGGCCGGAGGGAAGTTGGAGCTTCCCCCCAGCCCTAACCGAAACCCGATGTTGGAGCATCGAGAATGGCCTTTGACGCCCATAGCACACCCGCGCCCATAGTGCAGGTGATCGAACACCCCTCAATCAGCCGCGCTCGTCTTCACCGCCGCCTGTCGGTGTTGGTGGACCGCCTCATCACCATCATGGACGGTCTGGACGCCGATCCCGACCTTGAGCCGTCTCTGGCCCATCCCGAGGTCGGCCACTGGCTGAGCCAGGCCCACAGCGCCAAGACCCTGCCGCTGGGCGATGCGGAATGGACCGACCTCGAAGAGGCCTGCGACGACGAGGGCGCCATAGAGGAGGACGATGACCGGGAGACCGAGGCGAGCCTCTGCGGCATCACCTTCGGCCATGGCCACACCCTGAACCTCGGCCCCTTGGGCGGCGGCTTCACCTACGACCTGGAAGACCAGTGCGAGGATGAAGGCCACGACAGCGATCGCGAACCCAGCTTCGGTGGCGTCCGCATGGTGGGTTTCGGCGTGGACGAGTCGGCCGAAGGCTGTTCGCCTGAAACCGAGGAGGGTCCGCAATGATCCCCGACAAGCTGACGCCGGAGCAGGAAGCGGCGCTCGAGGAACTGTTCCACCAGTGTGATCTCATCAGCGCGCAACCTCTGCCCTGTGAAATCGAATGGGCGATCCAACGAGCCATTTGACGCCAGCGCAAATGGGGAGTATCCATTTGCGTATGGAACTAATGGAAGGTGTCATCACGCCGGGTGAACTGGTCGCTGCTATGGCGGCGATCACCGGCATGGCCCAGCCATCGATTGTCGTGATTGACCGTGCCATGGCCGAGGCCAGGCTACGGAAGTCAGGAGGACGAGGGCGTAGCGCGGCGAAGATGGACTCGCGCGACGCCGCCGTTTTGCTGACTGCGGTGATGGTCTCGGGTCTTGGCAACGTGGCGGAAAGCGTCAGCCGAATTTCGAATACTGAACTTGTCCCCACCCCTTTCGATGCTTGGCCAATGATCTCGGCCGCTTGGACGCCCGACGGCGCAAGTCATCCGATTGTTGATCTGCCGGATGATCACACGCTGCTGGATCTCCTGACTTCCCTAATAGAAGCGGCGCGTCGAGGAGACTTGCTGAGCCGCTTCGACGCTGTCGCTGAGCAGGTGGCTGCACATCTTCGGGCCTCGCCTGAGTACGACGAGTACAAGGTCGAGTTGGAGAAGGAAATTTCGTTCTTTGGCGCAGGCCTGAATGTCGCCTTTGAAGGCGATGCTCGGGCGCGCGTCATGCTGAAGGCGGGACCCGCGATCCACCACACATACGGCGAGCATAAGGCGGCTCCCCCGTCTTACATCCGCCAGTCCAGATCCGCTGGGATCGAGACCATCTTACTTATTGGACAGGCGCTTTCGGGTCGGGCGATCGATGCAATCGACATCGAAGATGCGAGCCGAGCTTTCCTGCCGCCATCTGAGGTGCTGGCAGGATGACCGCTCGCGTCGTGAAAGCCAATGAGCTGAACCGAGTGCTGGATGTCCTCCAGGCGCGCGGCATCGTGCCGCCGGCGGTCGATCTGCTGCCGGGCGGTCTGGTCAGGCTTCATGCCGTTGCGCCGGTCGCTTCGGCCGATCCGTCTCAGGACCTCAAGGCGGCGGAGGCGGCATGGGACGCGGCCTTAAGGTAATCGGCTTCTCCAACGTCTCGCCGATGAAGGATCGGCACGGGAAGATCCGCTACCGCTTCCGCAAGAAGGGGTTTCCGACCGTCTATCTCCCCGGCCTCCCCGGCTCTCCTGAGTTCGCGGCCGCCTATGCGGCTGTGACGACGGGCGCTCCGGTTGAGCCGGGAGCGTCGCGCACCGCTGCGGGCTCCATGAATGCCCTGGCGGTGGCCGCCTACGCATCGGCCGAATGGAAGGCGCTGAGCCCCAGCACGCGCTCGAACTACAAGGGCGTGATGGAGCGCCTGCGAAAGGACTATGGCGCCCTTCCACTGGCGGGATTGAACCAGGCCTTTGTCCTCAAGCTACGCGACCGGATCGAGGGCAAGGCGGCGCAGAACAACTTCATCAAGGCCCTGCGGTGGTTCATGGCCTTCGCCATTTCCCGGAAGCTGCGAGCCGACGACCCCACGGCCGGCATAAAGAAGATCAAGTATCAGACCGAGGGCTACCACACCTGGACCGAGGACGAGGTTCAGCGGTTCGAGAGCTGCTTCCCGATCGGCACGAAACAGCGCCTGGCCATGGACCTGCTGCTCTACACGGGACAGCGGTCGGCTGACGTTCGCATGATGGGTCGCCAGCACATCAGCGGCGACGGCATACGCGTGAAGCAGTCGAAAACCGGAGCCGAGTTGACGATCCCGATCCATCCGAACCTTGCCGCCTCGTTGGCGACGGTTCCGGCCGCCCAGATGATGTTCCTGCCGACGATCCAGGGACCGACCTATTCCCCGACTGGCTTCTACAACTGGCTGAAGCGCGCCTGCAGGAAGGCCGGTGTCCCGGAGTGTTCACCGCACGGTCTTCGCAAGTGCATCCTCACTCGCCTGGCTGACGCCGGGTGCTCGGAAAGCCAGATGATGGCCATCAGCGGCCACAAGAACTCCAAGGAAGTCGAGACGTACATCCGGGCGCGCGACCAACGCCGGCTGGCGGCCGCTGCGCTGGCGACCATCGAGACGAATGGAGAACAGAAAATGGCTAACCGCGCTAACCGGTTAGCCAACTCGCCCTCTAAGGCTCGGAAAGGATAGGGAAAAATGTCCCGCGTGGCAGTCCCTAGGGGAGTCGAACCCCTCTTTTCAGGTTGAAAACCTGACGTCCTAACCGATAGACGAAGGGACCGCGGCCGGGGCGGCGCATGTGCCCCGGTTCGGCCCTTCCTGCAAGCAAAAAGTTACGCGGCCGCGGCGGTTGCGGGCACGAGGGCGTCCAGCGCCGGGAATAGGTCGGCGATCAGATCCTCGACATGCTCCAGACCTACCGACAGGCGCACCAGGCCGTCGCCGATGCCGGCCGTCGCGCGCTGTTCCGGCGTCATGGCGGCGTGGGTCATGGTGGCGGGGTGGGCGATCAGGCTTTCGACGCCGCCCAGCGATTCCGCCAGGGTGAAGATCTCCAGCGTCTCGACCAGATCGCGCACGGCGTCCGTGCCGCCTTGCAGTTCGAAGCTGAGCATGGCGCCGGGGCCGGCCTGTTGCGTGGCGACCAGGGCGTGGTTGGGGTGGGACTTCAGGCCCGGATAGTGGACGGCCTTGACCGCCGGATGGGCGGCCAGCTTTTCGGCGATCTTGCCGGCCGTGGCCTGTTGCCGCTCGATGCGCGCGAACAGGGTGCGCACGCCGCGAAGGGTCAGATAGGCGTCGAACGGCGAGCCGGTCACGCCGGTGCAATTGGCCCACCAGGCCAGGGTCTGGTGATCTTCGGCGTCGGCCGAGATGACGGCGCCGCCGACCACGTCGGAATGGCCGTTGATGAACTTGGTCGTCGAGTGGACCACGAAATCGGCGCCCAGCTTGATCGGGTTCTGCAGCGCCGGCGACAGGAAGGTGTTGTCGCACACGACCTTTGCGCCCGCCGCATGGGCGCGGGTGCAGATGTCGGCGACGTCGACCAGACGCAGCAGCGGGTTGGACGGGGTCTCGACCAGCACCAGCTTGGGCTTCAGCGCCAAGGCGGCCTCGAAGGCGACGGGATCCCCCTGATCGACCAGCAGCAGTTCGAAATGCCCCTTCTTCGCGCGGGCGTTCAGCAGGCGACAGGTGCCGCCGTAGCAGTCGTGCGGCGCGATCAGCAGATCGCCCGGCTCCAGCAGGGCCAGGGGCAGGTCGACCGCGGCCATGCCGGTGGCGGTGATGACGCAGCCGGCGCCGCCCTCCAGCTCGGTCAGGGTCTCGGCCAGCACGTCGCGGGTCGGATTGCCCGACCGGCTGTAGTCGTACTTCCGCTTCTGATCGAAGCCGGCGAAGGAATAGTTGGACGACAGATACAGCGGCGGCATGACCGCGCCGTGGGCCGTGTCCGTATCCACGCCCGTGCGGGCGGCGATGGTGTGCGGATTGGCGATACGGGTCATGCTTTGATGTCCTTCAAGGCGGCGCGGAGGATGTCGCCGACGAAGGCGTCCTCCTTCAGAAAGGCGTCGTGGCCATACAGGGAGGGCGCTTCGACGAAGCGCCACAGGGTCGGCAACCGCGCGGCCAGTTCGCGGATGTCGTCGATCGGCACCAGCCGGTCGGAGGTGAAGCCGATCAGCGTGACGGGGGTCGTGATGGCCTCGGGCGTCACGCTGTGGCGGTCCAGGGAATCGGACATCGACAGCCAGCGGGCCGGGGTGGTGTGGGTCCGGTAGGCCTGGCCCCGCGCCGTCAGATAGTCGCAGACGGGATAGGCGCCGCCGACGGCCGCGGGCGCGGTGGTGTCGAAGCGGTCGTCGAACTCCTCGGCCGTGCGATAGGTGGTCATGGCCAGTTCGCGGGCCAGGGCGACGCCTTCCTCGGGACGGCCGGCGGCGACGGCGAACTGCAGGATGCGGCGCTGGATGCCGCGCCAGGCGGTGGCCTGGGGATGGGCGCGATGGGCGGCCGACACGATGATCAGCTGCTCGGCCCAGTCGGGGAACAGTTCGGCGAAGGCCAGCCCGACCATTCCGCCGTACGAGCAGCCGACGAAGGCGGCGACGCGCTCGATCTTCAGATGGTTCAGCACCAGGGCCAGCAGGCGGGCCTGGTCCTGGGTGGTGATGGTGACGGGCGCATCCAGGAACTCGGCGCCGGGGGCGAAATCGACGGCCAAAACCTGAAGCCGGCTCAGGTCGATGGGCCCGCGCACCGATACGGCGCCCGACCACCAGCCCAAGCCGTTCGTCTCCGTCCGGTGGACGAAGCGTCCGGCCGAGATGCCGCCGGCGACCACGACGACGGGGGCGCCGATCCGGCCGTGCAGGCGGCCGACGATATTGGGTTGGTTCAGCTTTTCGCCCGAGGCGAGGCGGAAGTCGGCGGGAATGGGAACGATGACGTCGCGGGCGCCGCCGCGCTCACGCGTCGTTTCGCGGACAGGGGCAGGGGCTGTCGCGCGGCGACAGTCGGGGTCTTCGAGCAGGGTGGTTTCGGCCAGTGTCATCGTCGTTCCGCATCGTTCTCGCTCAGCAAGTCTCGATGCGGTGACAGAGCGTGGAGCGTCGTCTCGTCGATGCTCCACTCATCTCTCGCGATCCCGAAGGACCCCGCAGGAGTTGGCACCGTTTCGAGCTGTGAGACCCGATGGTTGCCCCAGCGTCAAAGGGCCTAATCCCTCGGCTGGTCTTGATGAGTGACTTTACGTTGATGATCGAGGCGGCGCCGGTCAAGCGAAAAATTCAACCTCATTGACGGCGTGCGCCGACTCCCAGGGGGTGAAAACGCACCGTAAGCGCCGTGTTGCGAAAAAATAATCCACTACGACTTGACAGGGCGGGGGGCGTCCGATCACCCTAGGTTCAGATTTCAACCGGACCTTGCCCTGTGCAACAGCGCTCGCTCATCGCCGAAGTTTCGACCGTCGCCGGCCTCGCCGCGACGCGTTTCGGCATGATCCTCGGCGGCACGATTATCGGCGGCACCACCGGCACCACCACCATGCCCGAACGGGCGGGACGAGTTTAGCGCGCCGAACCCCGGCAACCGCAGAACCCGAACCCCGCCCGGTCCGCCAGGCGGGGTTTTTCTTTTCACCCCACCCCATCCCGACCTTTCCCGAGAACCCCGATGTCCGCCCAACTCGCCGTCGTAGAAAAATCCGAAAGCCTCGACCCCAGCAGTCAGCCTTCACCCGACTTGGTTGGGCCCGAGGTCGTGGTGCTGAAGTTCGGCTCGTCCATCCTGCGCAGCCCGGCCGAGGCGCCGCTGGTCGCCTCGGCCGTCTATGGCCATGTGCGGGCGGGACGGAAGGTGGTGGCGGTGGTCTCGGCCTTCGGCGGGGCGACGGACCGGCTGCTGGGCGAGGCGAGGGCGCTGGGCCTGGCCCATTCCAACGACCTGCTGCCCGGCTATGTGGCCCTGGGCGAGGAAAAGTCGGCGGCCCTGGTGGCCATCGCCTGCGACCGGATCGGCCTGGACGCCTGCGCTCTGTCGGTGCGGGAGCTGGGCATCGTGGCGGAGGGCGAGCCGGAGCATTCGCGGCCCTGCGGCCTGCGACCCGACCATCTGAAACAGGCGTTGGATCGCCACGAGGTGGTGGTGGTTCCCGGGTTCGGCGCGGTGCGGCCGGACGGCAAGGTGGCCTTGCTGGGCCGGGGCGGATCGGACCTGACGGCGGTTTTCCTGGCCGCTGAGCTGGGGCTGAAGAAGGTGCGGCTGGTCAAGGATGTGGACGGCCTTTACGACCACGACCCCAATGACAAGACGGCCCCGGCCCTGCGCTATCGCCGCGCCTCCTGGGATGTGGCGCGCAAGCTGGGCGGCGCCCTGGTCCAGCACGACGCCATCGACCTGGGCGAAAGCCGCGGGGTCGAGATCGAGGTGGCGGCCCTGGATCGCGCCGACGGCACGGTCATCGGCGACAAGTCGGCGCCGCCTGGCCCCGCGCCCGCCCTGCCGCCACTGAAGGTCGCTGTCGCCGGATGCGGCGTGGTCGGCGGCGGCGTGCTGGCCAGGCTGCTCGACGATCCCCGCTATGAGGTCGTGGGCGTGCTGGTGCGCAATCCGAAGAAGGCCCGCGACGTCGACTGTCCGGCTTCGTTGTTCACCTCCAACCCGGCGGACCTGTGGGCCAAGAAGCCCGACATCGTGCTGGAGGCCCTGTCGGAAGGCGAGGCGGGCCATGCGGTGATCCGCGCTGCGCTCGAGGCCGGCTGCGATGTCGCCAGCGCCAACAAACAGGCGGTCAGCCGCGATCCGGGCGGGCTGCAAGAACTGGCGAAAGCCAATGGCCGGCGCATCTTCTGGTCGGCTTCGGTCGGGGGCGGATCGCCGATGATCGAGACGGTGCGCGCGGCCCGCGCGGCCGGCGAGGTGGTCGGCTTCGAGGCGGTGCTGAACGGCACGGTCAACTTCATGCTGGAGCGGCTGGGCGACGGGGCGGCCTTCAACGAAGCCCTGGCGGACGCCCGCGCGGCGGGCTTTGCGGAGGAGGACCCGTCTTCGGATCTGGAAGGTCTGGATGCGGCGGCCAAGGTCCGGCTGCTGTGCCACGAGGCCTTCGGCCGGTCGCCCGACGGCGAGGTGCCGCGCGACCACCTGACCGAGGCGACCTCGGCCGCCGGCGGCGTGCGCCAGATCGGCGCCGCCCATCTGAAGGACGGGGTGATCCGCCCGTCGGTGTCGCTGAACGCCGACCATGGCGATCCGCTGTTCTCGACCCTGCGCGGCGAGGGCAATGCGTTGAAGGTCTACGGCGCCGACGGCCGCGTCTGGCGCTGCCGGGGCCGGGGCGCCGGGCGTTGGGCCACGACCGAGAGCATCATGGCGGACCTGGCTGAAATCGTGCGTGCACGCCGCGCCGATGCGGGCCTAAACTAAGGCCATGGCCGTCTTCACCCCCGTTTCCATCGCCGACGCCGAGGCGTTCCTGGCCGGCTACGACATCGGCGAGGTGGTCGAACTGACGGCCATCGCCGAGGGGGTGGAGAACACCAACTATCGGCTGGACACGACGCGCGGCCGGTTTGTGCTGACCCTGTTCGAGGGGCGGACGGACGAGGCCTCGCTGCCCTTCTGCTTGGGGCTGACGGCGCATCTGGCGGCGCGCGGCTTCCCTTGCCCGACGCCGATCAAGGACCGGTCGGGAGCATGGCTGGGACGATTGAACGGCCGGGCGGCGGCGGTGATCGAATGGAAGACCGGCGCCTGGCTGCGCACGCCGTCATCGACCGATCAGGCGGCGGCGGGGGCGGTGCTGGCGCGGCTTCATCTGACGGCGGCTGATTTTGATCTGAAACGCGCCAATCCGGTCGGGCCGGCCATGTGGCGTCGGCTGGCCAATCGGTGCGTCGAGGGGGAAGGGCGGGCGTCCGACGCGGATCGCGCGCTGCTAAGACAGGTCCAGGCGACGCTGGCGCGGCTGGGCGATCCCTTTACGGCCGATCTGCCGGGCGGCGCGATCCATGCCGACTATTTTCCCGACAATGTGCTGTTCGAGGACGGCGCAGTGTCAGCGGTGATCGACTTCTATTTCGGCTGCACGGGCGCCTTCGCCTATGACCTGGCCATCGCTCTGTCCGCCTGGGGCTTCGACGCCGAGGGGCGGGCCATGCCGGACGCCCTGGCGGCCTTCCAGCGCGGCTATGAATCCGTGCGGCCGCTGAACACCGCCGAGCGAGAGGCCTTGCCGCGCCTGGGCGAAGCGGCGGCCCTGCGGTTCACCGTGACGCGGCTGCACGACCGCATTTTCCACGATCCCGCCAATCTGGTGACGCCCAAGGATCCGGCGGTTTTCCTGCGTCGGATGGACCACTGGCGCGCGACCGAACCGGCCTGAGGCGCCTGCGCGGCTTCGTCGCTGGAACCGAAAGCTTGGCCGGGATTTTGATGATGCAACGGCGACGTGCGCCGCTCCCCGAGGACGAAGATCATGACTGACGAAACCATCAACGGCGCCGCCTCGCAGGCGCAAGGCAAGTTCCAAAAAGGCGTCGGCAAGCTGGTCGGCGACCAGAAGCTGCAGGTCGAAGGCGCCTATAACGACGCCAAGGGCCGTTCGCTGGAAACCTTCGGCAAGGCGATGGATTCGGTCGATCGCCTGGTCGAGAAGGTCCCCGCCGACTACCGCGACAAGGCCCGCACCGTCGCCGCCGAGGCGCGCAAGCGTCCGCTGGTCACGACCCTGTCGGTCGCCGGCGTCGGCCTGCTTCTGCTGCGCGCCCTCACCGGCGGCGGTCGCCGCTAGACATATAACGTCGTTATTGACTACTGGTGATTGTTGTGGCGGTCTCTCCGTGAGGGGAGGCCGCCATGATTTCGCGCCTATTGATTCCGTTGGTCTGCATTTTCGCCACGAGCGGTTGCACGAGCTTGGCGCTTAAAAATGATGCGGAGCTAGGGGCAGGCGGTTCAGGCCATCGTCTTGGGTTGGACGCCATCACCGCGCGAACTGTGAGCGACGCCGAAACCTGGATGGACGGCGAATGGCTGAAATGGCCTTCGGGCTCGCGCGAGAAACAGTTGATGTACGCCCTGGTTGCGGAGTCCGACCTGCGTTGCGACCGCTATCTGACCGCCGTGTCGGTGGACCGCAACGCCACCCGCGGCAGTCTTGAGATCGTCGGCCTGGCTCTGGGAGCCATCGGCGGCGTCGCCTCGCCCAACTCCAGCGCCAACTGGTTCTCCGCCGGCTCAACCTTGGCCCAATCTTCCCGTCGGTCTCTGGAAGATACGGTGCTTGGCGGGAGAGAGTTCAGCCTGATTTACACCGCGATCTGGCAGGGGCGCGACGAAGCGTCAAAGGCCCTGCTGGCCAGGGCTGACAAGGGCGAGTTCACTGGCTGGAACTGGCGGCCGATCCTGTCGCTGGCGCGGCAGTACGATGTCAAATGCGGCCTGAACTATGGCCTGTCACGTCTGACGTTGAGTGTCGCGGCGTCCTAAAACCTGATCAGGGGCAGGATGGCGGCCAGCTCCGCCTCGACCACCGTCAACCGCTCGGGCTTGTCGCCCAGGGCGGCGATGACGTTTGCGGGTTCAGGTTCGAAGCCCAGGACGTCCGAGACGAAGTCGCCGAACTTGGACGGATGGGCGGTGGACAGGGCGACGACGGGGCCTTTCGAGCGGTCCTGCCGACGCGCGGCGGCCAGCGCCACGGCCGTGTGCGGGCAGACGACGCGGCCCCAGGCCTCATGGGCGTGGGCGATCTCGGCGCGCGTCTCGTCCTCGTCGATGGAGACCCCCGAGACCTGGTCGCGCAGGGCGGTGAGAAGGTCCGGATCGAAGGCGACGGCGCCGTCGCGGGCGAAGGTTTCGAAAACCGTGCGCGTCGCCTCGGCGTCGCGGCCCGTCGCCTCGAACACCAGCCGCTCGAAGTTCGACGGCGCCTGCACATCCATGGACACGCTGCCGCTTTCGACCGCCGGACGGCGTGAATACAAGCCGTCGTTGAGGGCGCGGGCGAGGGCGTCGTTCTGGTTCACGGCGGCGACGAAGCCGTTGGACGGCAGGCCCATCTTCGTAGCCGTGATGCCGGCGAAGGCGTCGCCGAAGTTGCCCGTCGGCACGACAAAGGTCGCGGCCCCGCCCAACTGAGCCGTGGCGGAGACATAGTAGGGGATCTGGCCGGCCAGCCGCGCCCAGTTGATCGAATTGACCGACGACAGGCGGCCGCGTTCGCGCAGGGTCTGGTCGGCCAGCAGGCCCTTCACCAGACGCTGGCAGTCGTCGAAATCACCACGCACGGCCAGGTTCAGGACATTGTCCGCCTCGACCGTCGTCATCTGTTTGCGTTGAACCGGCGAGACGCGGTCCAGCGGGTGGAGCACGACCAGGTCGACCGACTTGGCGCCGGCGAAGGCGCGCACGGCGGCGGCGCCGGTGTCGCCTGAGGTGGCGGTCAGGATGGTCAGCCGCTCGCCCGAGGCGGCCAGGGCCTCGTCCGTCAGGCTGGCGACCAACTGCATCGCCAGGTCCTTGAAGGCGGCGGTCGGGCCATGGAACAGTTCCAGCACGAACAGGCCCGGCTCCAGCTCGACCAGGGGCGTGACCAGCGGATGGTCGAACCCGGCGGCCAGTCTGTCCAGCGCGCGGTCCAGCGCGCCGTCGGGCAGGGCGTCGCCGATGAAGGGGCCGATGGCTTGCAGCGCGATGGACTTGTAGTCGGCCTTTCCGGTCCAGGCCTGGTGCGACAGGCTGGGCCAGGCGGTCGGCATATAGAGGCCGCCGTCGGGCGCGATGCCGCGCAGCAGGGCGTCTGAGAAATCGGTTTCGGGCGATTGGCCTCGGGTCGAGACGTAGCGGGCGCTGGAGGTGCTCATGACGCCGATGGTCGTAGCCAGACGGGGCGGCGGCGTCACCCGCTTTCTGGATGATTTTGTCGGGTTTTCACGGGGCTGTGGCCCGACAATCCGCGTTTGGGCTTAGAAGGGGTGGTTCAAGCGCACATTTTTGCCGCTTCGCCCGCAACGTCATCGGCTCTGCAAAAGGGGTTGCGACATCGCCCCGCTGGCGCGGATCGCTGCGACGGTCCATGTCAGAAGCCATGAGACGACGCGATCTTCTGATCCGGCTGGGGCTGGTCGCCGGCGGCGTGGGCGGGGCCTGGTGGCTGCGCGACCATGTGGTCTGGCGCGGGCCGACGGTCGTCTTCGCGACGAACGGCTCCAGCGGCTGGCTGCCCTATGCCGAGCCCCGCGCGCCGACCCCGACGGTCGAGGTGACCGTGAACGGACAGCCGGTGCGGGCCCTGATCGATTCCGGGGCCCAGTATTCGGTCATCGATCGGTCGCTGGTCGAGCGGCTGGGGCTGACCAATGTCTTCAACATCCCGATGGTGGCTTACGGCGTCGGCGGCGACGCCCAGGTCGGACGCGGGACGACGCTGGATGTGGCGATCGGCGGCTTGCGGCTGAGCGGATTGCGGGCGGCGATCCTCGGCCTGGGGCCGCTGGCCAGCGATCAGGGATTGGGCGCGGCGCTGATCCTGGGTCAGGACGTGTTGCGAGAACTGGTGCTGGAGCTGGACACGGCGGAGCATCGGGTCCGGTTCCTGCCGCGCGAGGGCTGGACGCCGCCATCGTCGCTGAAGCCCGTGCCGGTGACACGGGCCGGCAAGGCGCTGCAGGCGGGTATCAGCCTGGAAGGGGCGACGGTCAATGCGGTGATCGACACCGGCGCCTCGGCCGTGCTGGCCGTCACGCGCGAGACGGCCGAGGCCGCCGGCCTGCTGGACGGCCGCGAACGCACGCCGGGCCAGAGCATCGTCCTGGGCGGCACCGTGCGCGCCGAGACCGTCATCGTGCGCACCCTGACCATCGGCGACGAACTGTATCGTCAGGCGGCGGTCGCCATCTATGACGACGTCGCCGTGCCTGGCTTCCCCAAGGCCCTGGTCGGCATGGCCGCGTTCGAGAACCGCCGGCTTGCGCTGGACCTGGGCGGCCCCGGCCTGTTCGTCGAACGGCCGATGGAGATCACGGTCGGCGCCTGATCAGGGATTGAGGCTGGATCGGCGCGGAACAACGGCCTAGGTCGCGCCATGATCGAGTTCGCCCCGGAAATCCTCTTGCTGTTGTTTGCTGCGGCCGTGACCGCCGGGTTCGTGGACGCCATCGCCGGAGGCGGCGGTCTGATCACGGTGCCCGCGCTTTTGGCGGTCGGCGTCAATCCGGTAGCGGCCATCGCCACCAACAAGATCCAGAGCAGTTTCGGCACGGCGTCCGCCACCTGGAACTTTTGGCGCAAGGGGCGGATCGACTTCGCCTTGCTGAAATGGCCGCTGATCGCCACGGTTGTCGGCGCGGCCTTGGGCGCGGTGGTGGTCAGTTTCGTGGACACGACCTGGTTGATGGTCCTGTTGCCGCTGCTGCTGGTTGGGATCGCCGTCTATTTTGTGGTTGGACCGAAGGCGAGCGACGAGGATGTCCGGGCGCGCCTGACGCCCTTCGCCTTCGGCGCCGTTGCGGGTGGGATCGGGTTTTATGACGGCTTCTTCGGCCCTGGCGCGGGGTCGTTCTTCGCCCTGGCTCTGGTGACGCTGATGGGGATGGGGCTGACGCGCGCCACGGCCCATACCAAGGCGCTGAACTTTGCCAGCAATCTGGTTTCCGTCGCGGTGTTCGCCATCGGCGGCCATGTGCTGTGGGCTGTCGGCCTGACCATGGCCGTCGGCCAGGTGCTGGGTGGATGGCTGGGGTCGCACGCCGCGATGCGGTTCGGGCCGAAGCTGATCAGGCCGCTTCTGGTGACGATCTGCGTCGGCATGGTGATCAAACTGCTGTCCGATCCCGCCAATCCGCTGAGGGCGTGGATGGAAGGCTTGATCTAGCCCGCCAGCGCCGTGGCCACCACGGCCCTCGCCTCATCCTGAACCTGAGCGAGGTGGTCGGGGCCGAGGAAGGATTCGGCGTAGATCTTGTAGACGTCCTCGGTGCCCGAGGGGCGGGCGGCGAACCAGGCGTCGGCGGTGACGACCTTCAGCCCGCCGATGGCTTCGCCGTTGCCGGGGGCCTTGGTCAGGATGTCGGTGATCGGCTGGCCGGCCAGGGCGGTTGCGGTCACGTCCGAGGGGCTGAGCGCGGCAAGACGGGCCTTTTCCGCACGGTTGGCCGGAGCATCGACGCGGGCGTAGGCAGGGGTGCCGTACTGGTCGGTCAGACCGGCGTAGAGTTGGCTGGCGCTCTGGCCCGTGCGGGCCTGGATTTCGGCGGCCAGCAGGCACAGGAGGATGCCGTCCTTGTCGGTCGTCCACACCGTGCCGTCTTGGCGCAGGAAGGACGCCCCGGCCGATTCCTCGCCGCCGAAACCGACGGTTCCGTCCAAGAGGCCAGGCACGAAGTGTTTGAAGCCGACGGGAACTTCCAGCAGGCGGCGACCCAGGCCAGCGACGACCAGGTCGATCATGGACGATGAGACCAGGGTCTTGCCCACCGCGACGTCCGCAGCCCAGCCGGGGCGGTTGGCAAACAGATAGGCGATGGCGGCGGCCAGGAAATGGTTGGGGTTCATCAGGCCCGCGTCGGGGGTCACGATGCCGTGGCGATCCGCGTCGGCGTCGTTGCCGAAGGCGACGTCATAGGCTGAGCCGCCCTTCATCATGCCGATCAGACCGGCCATTGCGCTTTGCGATGAGCAGTCCATGCGGATCTTGCCGTCGGCGTCCAGCGGCATGAAGGCCCAGCGCGGATCGACGGCGTCGTTGACGACGGTCAAGTCCAGTCGGTGGCGCTCAGCGATCTCGCCCCAATAGGCCACGGCCGCGCCGCCCAGCGGATCGGCGCCGATGCGGACGCCGGCGTTGCGGATGGCGTCCAAGTTGAGAACGCTGGGCAGGTCGTCGATATAGGCGGCCAGATAGTCGAACCGGCCCGCCGCCGCATGCGCCTGGGCGAAGGGGACGCGATGGACCTCGGTCAGGCCGTTTTCGATCAACTGGTTGGCGCGGGCGGCGATGGCGGATGTGGCCTCGCCCCCGGCCGGACCGCCGGAGGGGGGATTGTATTTGATGCCGCCGTCGCGGGGCGGATTGTGCGACGGTGTGATCAGGACGCCGTCCGCCTCCCGGCTATTCGTGCGGTTGTGCGTCAGGATGGCGTGCGACACCGCCGGCGTGGGGGTGAAGCCGTCGCGGGCGTCGATCAGCACCTCGACCCCATTGGCGATCAGCACTTCCAGCGTCGTGCGGAAGGCCGGTTCGGACAGGCCGTGGGTGTCGCGACCGAGAAACAGCGGGCCGTCGACGCCCTGGGCTGCGCGGTATTCGGCGATCGCCTGGGCGATGGCCAGGATGTGAGCCTGGTTGAAGGCGCCGTCCAGGCTGGATCCCCGGTGGCCGGACGTGCCGAAGACGACCCGCTGCTGCGGATCGCCCATGTCGGGCCGGGTCGTCTCATAGGCGCCGAGCAGGGCGTCGAGATCGATCAGGTCTTCGGGGCGTGCGGTCGTGCCGGCGCGGTCATGCATCGTCAGTCAATCAATCGTCTTGAAGCGTAGCCGCGATCAGGCGCCGCTGAAGGTGTCGCAGGAAGCCGGGTCGCCCGACTGATAGCCGCGTTGCAGCCATTCGACCCGTTGCGCCGAGGAGCCGTGGGTGAAGCTTTCGGGCGAGACGCGGCTGCCGCTGCGCCGTTGCAAGGTGTCGTCGCCGATGGCCTGGGCGGTCTTCATACCCTCCTCGAACTCGCCAGCATCCAGGGCGACCTGACCGTTCGAAACGGCTGAGGCGTTCCGGGCCCAAACGCCGGCGTAGCAGTCGGCTTGAAGCTCCAGCGCGACGGAATACTGGTTGGCTTCGGCCTGACCGGAGGCGCGCTGCTGGGCCTGGCGAACCTGATCGGAGGTACCGGTCAGGGTCTGGACGTGGTGGCCGAACTCGTGGGCGATGACATAGGCGCGGGCGAAGTCGGCGCCCGAGGCCCCGAGCTTGTTCTCCATCTCCTGCCAGAAACCGAGGTCCAGATAGACGGTCTTGTCGGTCGGGCAGTAGAAGGGGCCCATGGCCGACTGGCCGAAGCCGCAGCCGGTCGATGTGCCCTGTTCGTAGATCACGACCTTCGGCGGCTGATAGCCGTTCAGCTTCTGCGCCCAGACATCGTTGATATTGGCGCCGATGACATCGACGAAGCGACCGGCCTGATCCTCGGGCGTGCCGACTTGACCCTGCTGTTGCTCGGCGCCGACGCCGCCGAACTGGCTGGCGAGTTGAGTCGTGGTCGAAGGATCGATTCCGAAGACCAGATAGCCGATAATGGCCAGAACGCCGACGCCCAGACCTCCGCCGGCGATGGCTCCGCCGCCGAGACCCCGTCGATCCTCGACGCCGCCGCCTGTCCGTCCACCTTGCCAGCGCATGCCCTATCCTCCGCCCAATTCTGGTTAAGCTAGGCAGGAACGCGGGTGCAAGGGAAGGGATGCGTCAGTTCGGACGCTTCATTGCGAACGGGCCAGCCAGTTGTCGATCTGGCTCATGCCTTGGGCCGTCTGCTGGCGGCGTTCGGCGGCGGATTGGCGCAAGGTCCGCTCCTGCGCGGGGCTGTAGAGCGGTCGGGGTGGCAAGGGCTGGGCGACGGTCGGTTCGCGTGCGCCTTCGATGGCGCGCAGGCGAAGCTGGGTCTCGATCTGCTGGCGACGCGCTTGGTCCGCATTCGACTGCGCCTGAGAACGCAGGCGGTCGTTCTCATAGCGGTGCTGGTCGGCGATGGCGGCGGGGACGCCCCCCGGATAGGCGCCGTAGGGACGGCCGGCCTGCGGATAGGTCTGGGCCAAGGCCGGCGTAGCGGCAGCGGCCAACAGGGCGGTCAGGGTCAGGAGCGATCGCATGGACACGATGTGGGGACGCGCGCCATCGCCGCCAAGCGGAGCAGCAACCCTTTGAGTTTCTGTGGGTTCATCCCGCCGAACCCCCTTTACGAACGGAGCATTCCTCATGGCCCAATCCCTTTCCGGCAAGACCGTCGCCATCCTCGCGACCGACGGCGTCGAACTGGTCGAACTGAATGAACCGATGAAGGCGCTGAAGGATGCGGGCGCGGTGGTCGAGATCGTGTCGCTGAAGGCCGGCGAGTTCCAGGGCTTCGACCATCTGACGCCGGGCGACAAGGTCACGGCGGACAAGGCGGTGGCGGCGGTCGACGCCTCGACCTATTCCGCTCTGCTTCTCCCGGGCGGCGTCGCCAACCCGGACCTGCTGCGGGCGGACGAGGACGCGGTGAAGTTCGTCCGGGCCTTCTTCGACGCCGGCAAGCCGGTCGCCGCCATCTGTCACGCGCCGTGGCTGCTGATCGAGGCGGGCGTGGTCGAGGGGCGCACGATGACGTCGTTCGAAAGCATCCGCACCGACTTGAAGAACGCCGGGGCCAATGTGGTCAATGAGGCAGTGGTGGTGGATGAGGGCCTGGTGACCAGCCGCTGCCCCGACGACATTCCCGCCTTCAACGCCAAGATGATCGAGGAGTTCGCCGAAGGTCGCCATGAGGGGCAGGCCGCCGCTTAAAGGAGGCCGCCGCCTAAGGCATCGCCCAGACGGAGGACCGTTTGATCTCCTGGTCCTCCAGTTCGCGCGACGTCGGGACGCGGTACTCGGCCAGAAAATCCAGGCCTGTGCGCGGGAAATAGGTGCGTCCCGGATCGCCGATCAGGACACGCGTCCCCTTGGCGCGGGCCTGGGTCAGCCAGGCCAGAACGGCGTCGGTCATCGGGCGCTCGTAGCAGATGTCGCCCGCGCAGATGACGTCTACATCCGGCGTCGCGGCGTCCAGCAGATTGGTCTGGGTGAAGTCCAGCGCCACGTCGTTCGCCGCGGCATTGGCGGCGACTGCGGCCTGGCAGAAGGGATCGATGTCGGCGCACAGGACATGGGTCGCCCCCGCCTTCATCGCCGCCACGCCGACCAGGCCCGAACCGGCGGCGAAGTCCAAGACGCGCTTGCCGGCGATCTCATGCGGATGATCCAGCAGATAACGGCTCAGCGCCTGACCGCCAGCCCAGGCGAAGGCCCAGAAGGGCGGGGGCACGCCCATTTCGCCCAGTTCTTCTTCCGTCAGCCGCCAGATTGGGGTGACCTCGTCGGCCAGCCACAGCGAAATCTCGGGCGCGTGCGGCACGGGCTGAAGCCGGGTGTTGTCGCGGATGAAGGCGGCGGGATCGAGGACGGTCATTCCAGCTGCCGCGTAACAGCCTTCAGCCTGCTGGCATAGTTCTGTCGCGGCGACCTCATTGTGACTGCGGTGAAAAATGTTGGGCGTTCGTGACAAAAAGTCAGGTTGACATGACATTCGATCGGTGTCAGGTTGTCCTTACACAAGGAGAGCCGATATGTTCACCGCCTGGAAGACTGGAACACCTGCGCACCGCCGCTACATCATCCGCACGATGGCCTTCTCCGTGCCCTACGTCGCGATCTGCGTCGCGATGATGACGACAGACGCCTTCGATGAAGTCATGGGCAAGCCTGCGGCTTGGGGTCTGGCGGCTGCGGTGTCGGCCCCGGTGATCGGGCAGATTTGGGCGACCCTGGCGCTGATGCGCGAGAGCGACGAGTTCGTGCGCGGCGTGACCGCCAAACAGTTCATCGTCGCCGCAGGGCTCACCATGGCCGCCGCCACCTTCTGGGGCTTTGGCGAAAGTTTCGCCGGGGCGCCGCATATGCAGACTTGGCTGATCGTGCCGGTCTTCTGGGCGCTGTACGGCGTCGTTTCACCCTTCATCCGGAGCAGCCGATGAAGAACCGCCTCAAGCTTCTACGCGTCGAGCGCGGCTGGACCCAGGAACAGATGGGCAAGGCGCTGGGGGTCTCTCGCCAGGCGGTGATTGCGCTGGAGACCGAGCGGCACGACCCCTCGCTGGACCTGGCCTACCGGATCGCCGCCGTGTTCGAGCGGCCGGTCGAAGAGATCTTTGAAAACCCGCACGCGGGCTGACCAAAAGTCAGAATAACCTTACAATTGGAGACTGTGATGTCGAACGTCATTCGCCCTTGCCGGGGCGTCTTCGCCCCATCGCGCCTGGCCGTCATCCTGGGCGTTGTGATCGCCGGCGCCGTGACCAGCGATCAGGCCCGTGCCCAGACCGCGCTGCCAGCGGCGTCCGCCGCTGCGCCCTTCGCCTCCGACCGGCTGTCGGTCGAGGTGGTGGGACAGGGCCTCGATGTCATCCTGATTCCCGGCTTCGGCTGTTCGCGGGAGGTCTGGCGGGCGACGGCCGATCGGCTGAAGGCGACGCACAGGGTGCATCTGGTGCAGTTGGCCGGGTTCGCCGGCGAGACGTGGTCGCATGGGGACGGCCCCTTCTTGCAGCCTGTGGTGGATGAGCTGGATCGCTACATTCGCCAGGAGACCCTGAACCGACCAGCGGTCATCGGCCATTCCATGGGCGCGCTTGTCGGGCTGAGGCTGGCGCAGGCGCATCCCGATGCCGTGGGACGATTGATGAGTGTCGACAGCCTGCCCTTCTTTTCCGCCCTGTTCGGGCCGCAGGTCACGTCCGAGACCGCGCGTCCCTTCGCCGATCAGGCGGCGAGCGGCATTCTGAACACCCCGCGGGACGCCTTCCGCAATGGCCAGACGCAGACGGCGGCGGGTTATTCAAGAGATCCGGCGACCCAGGCGGACATCGTGGCGTGGTCCATGGCGGGCGACCGACACGCGATGGCGGCGGCGATCAAGGATGTGATGACCACCGACGCGCGGCCGGGGCTGGCGGCCATGACGACGCCGGTGACGGCGCTTTACGCCGCCGATGCAGACGGCGGGGCGCCGGCGGGGGTGGCGGACGCCATGTGGACGCGGGAGTATGCGACCTTGCCCGGCGTGAGCCTGATCCGCGTCGATGGATCGCGCCACTTCATCATGGCCGATCAGCCGGCGCGGTTCGCCGAATTGGTCGACGCGTTTTTGGCGAAGTGAATGTGTCCCTCCCCGCGCGGGGAGGGAGTTGTCATCAGCCATTCTTCGGCGTCACGTCGCCGGCCTTGGCGGGTGCGCCGTCGAACTGGTCGGCGTAGGCGGGGTTGAGCAGGGCGCGGAAGACGCTCTGCGGCAGGGCGATCCAGTAGGGGCCGTCGGAATAGGGGCCGATCTGATAGGGGCCCATCAGGAAGGTCACGCCCCCCGCCTTGCCCGGCGTCGTGCCCGGCGTCAGCACGAGCGGGGTCGAGACGGCCTTGGGGCAGGTCCACATCTTGCCGTCCAGGGTCGCGGCCTCCGAGCCGGGCGAGCGGGCCTGTTTGGCGGCGTTGGCGGCGGCGCACAGGGCCTTGTCCAGAACCGACAGGTCGGCGCCCGGTCGGAACAGGTCGGCGAAGCCCAGTCGCTTGTTGGTCGTCTTGTCCCAGATCACGGCGTCGAAACTGGTGTTGGGATGGGCGCCGCCGGTGAACTCGAAATCGGTGCGGGTCAGGCTGACCAGTTTGCCGGTCTCGGCGCCCGGCGCGAAGGCGATGGTCTTTTCATAAGGGTTCGGGCCGCCGCCGGCCTCGCTGAGATCGGCCTGGGCGCCTTCCTCGAACTGCTTCAGGTCGCGCACCGTGTCGGCGTAGAGGGCGGCGTGCAGGGAAGGCGTGGTCTTGATTGCCTGGGGCAGGGTCAGCTTTACCGCGGCATAGGGGGTCTTGCTGTCATAGCCGACGGGGGTGTTCGACATGGCCGGCGCAGCGGCCGGGGCCGGCGCGGCCGGTGCCTGGGCCTTGTCTTCCTTGCGCTGGCAGGCAGCCAGAGACGCGGAAAGCGTGGCGGCGACAGCGGCGGACAACAGCAGGGTACGGGCGGTGCGCGACATGGGAAACTCCATCATCGGGGGGATCACAGGGAGATTGAGCCAAGAGCGATGGCGGCCAGCAGGATGACGCCGGCCTCGCGATTGGACTTGAACAGTTTCAGCGCCAGGGCGCCGTCGTTGCGGTCCAGCCGGATGACCTGACACGCCAGATGTGCGGCGTAGATCAGTAGTCCGAGCCAGAACAGTTGACCGAGATTTGCGGACAGGCCCGCAAAGGCAGCGAGCGCGACCGCCAGACCATAGAAGACCGCCACGCCGGGCCGCACGGCCGAGGCCAGACGGCGGGCCGAGGACTTCACCCCGATCATGGCGTCGTCCTCGATGTCTTGCAGGGCGTAGATGGTGTCGTAGCCCAGGGTCCAGAAGACGCCGCCGGTCCACAGCAGGACGGCGGGAAGATAGGCCTGCCACGCTAGTGCGATCGCATGGCCGCTGTTGCCGGCGGGTGACCATAGGAATGGCCGGAACTCGCCGGCGAGATCGGCGGGCAGCAGCAAGGCGGCCGCCGCCAACGGCAGGGCTGCGGCGAACCCCATCAGCGCGCCCCAGTTGAAGGTCAGGCCCAGCCAGGCCTGGGGCCACCAGGTGATCCGCTTCATAAACGGATAGGCCGCGACCAGGGCCAGCGACCCGACGCCCAGGCCGATGGCGACGGTCGGCAGGGTCAGCAGGACCAGAAGGCTGATCAGGCTGCACGCGACGACGAAGGCCCAGGCTTGCTTCACCGAGATGCGGCCAGACGGAATGGGGCGCTGGGCGGTGCGGGCGACTTGAGCGTCGAAGTCCCGATCGACGATATCGTTGAAGGCGCACCCCGCCGCCCGCATCAGGCAGGCGCCGATGCCGAAACCGACGAACAGCCACAGGTCATAGAGACCCGGCCCCTGTCGATACTGCGCCAAGGCCAGCGCGATCCCCTGCCAGCCGGGCAGCAGCAGCAGCCAGATTCCGATGGGCCGATCGAACCGCCCCAGCTTCAACCACGGCTTCAGCCCCTCCGGCGCATGCCGATCGACCCAGTTGGCGCCGGCGTCGGGGAGGGGAGCGAAAGTCATGCGGCTGACTTAGCGCGAAGGGGACTAGGGGTGAAGGCGCCGCTCCCCGTTTCCAAGGCGGGCGCACAGAAAAAAGGGGCTGGAGGATCCAGCCCCTTTCCACGGTGATCGGCGCGACCGTCAGTCCTGATAGACGTCGCCGGAGCCGGAGACGGTGCTGTTCAGGTTGGCGGGGCGGGTGGCCAGGGCCACGTCGCCGGAGCCGGCGATGGCGACCTTGACGTCGCCGGTCGGGGCGATGCGGGCGTCGCCGGAGCCGGCGATGTCCACCCAGGCGTCGCGGGTCGCCAGGTCGCCCAGGGAGGCGTCGCCCGAGCCGGCGATGTCCAGCTTCAGCTCGTCGGTGCGACCCGAGGCGGTGACCTCGGCCGAGCCGGCGATGTCGACCGTCAGCGACGGCTGGTCATAGCCGGTGATCTGCAGGTCGCCCGAGCCCTTGGCGTTGAAGCGGTCCACCTTGGGCGCGGTGATGACGACCTTCAGTTCGTCGCGCTCGGAGCGGGCGGAGAAGCCGTCGTTGTCCCAGCCGAACACGACCCGCTCGTCGCCGTCGCCCAGATCGAGGCGGCCGTCGACCAGGCGGACCCGGTCGGTCAGACCCTTGGGCCCGGTGATGACGACGGTGTTCGCGTCGCCCTGGACATAGTCGACGTCGATGCTGGAATCGACGGTCAGGGTCTCGCCTCCGGTCCAAGGCAGGGTGCGGGTGGTCAGGGGACCGAGGTCGTCGGTCCCGCCGCCCTTGACCCGCTCGAAGCGGATGGTCTCGCCGTCCTGGTCCTTGATGGTCCAGGCCCAGCCGTGGCGCTGGAGGTCGTGGCCGCCGATCGCCAGCGCGCCGCCGACGGTGACCAGGCACAGCACCAAGGCGGCGCCGGCGATGATGAACAGGGTGCGGATCATGCCGAGACTCCCGAGGTCGAGGTGGATTGAACGCTGGTCGGCTCAAGCGCCGGCTTCAGCAGGCGGTAGTGCAGGCGGGCGAACCAGACGACGCCGTTGACCAGCCAGATGGTGAAGATGGTCAGCAGGGCGCCGATGAAGACGGCGCCGGCCATCAGGCCCAGCCCCATCAGGATCGCCGCGAACGGCCCGCCGGGGAAGCCGGCGAAGGGGCCGGCGACCATGATCACGCCGCCGCCGATGAACAGGCCGATGGCGGCGATGAAGAAGCCGAACACGGTCCCGATCACGCCCATCAGCAGGGGCAGGAGGATCAGGATGTCCAGCGCCCCCAGGCCCAAGACCGCGAAGACGGCGCCGGCGGCGGCGGAAGGATTCTTCTCCTGATGCCAGCGCTGGATGCCGGCCTCGGCCTTGAGCTCGCGGGCCAGGCGGACCGGATCGCCGAGCGCGGAGGCGACCTCGGCCTCGGTGCGGCCGGCGGCGATGCCGTCGTCGAAGTGGGTTTGATAGTCGGCGATGATGTCGTTGGCGGTCGTGGTCGGCAGGCCGACGAGGCCTTCCTTCAGACGATCGATGAATTCGGCGCGCGTCATTGAGCGGCTCCCTTATCGGCGTCGTTCGCCACGATGGCGTCGACGGCCTTGGTGAAGGCGGACCATTCGGCAGTCTGGGCGGCGAGGGCCCCCCGGCCCGCTTCGGTCAGTCGGTAGTATTTGCGTGACGGCCCGGCGGAGGATTCGACCAGATAGGTCTCGACCTGTCCTTCGGACTGCATGCGGCGCATCAGGGGGTAGATCGTGCCTTCCCCCATATCGATCGCGTCCGACAGGCGGCTGGCGATCTCGTAGGCGTAGCTGTCCGCCCGGTTCAGAAGGGCCAGGACGCAAAGCCCCAAAACGCCCTTCTTCAGCTGTATCTCGATAGTTTCTGGCACCTCGGCTCTCCCGTTGATGACCATTGACTACGACAAGGTATCTTGTGACGCAAGGTAGCTATCGAAACATGACAGCGATTTAATCGAGGCCGGCTGAAGGCGGCTTTGCGGCGTGGGCGCCGTTGATCGCTTGGCAAGCCGAAAGCGATCCGATAGGTGACCGAGAACGCCGGGCGTGGGAATCGCGCCAGCGTGATCTCTTGCGATCCATTCGCAAGTATCTGCTGCATAACGGTTTTATGGGGAAGTCTCATATGGGGATGGGCAAGCGAGCCCAAGGGACGTTGAAGAAGGCCGCGACTCGCGCGTCCTCCATCGTTCTGGGCGCCGGACTGGCGATGTTCGCTGCGGCGCCGACGTGGGCGCAGGACCTGATGGGTCAGCCGACCCCGGGCGGCATCACGCTGCAACCGGCGGCGTCGCCGCTGAAGCATGATGCGCACTTCTTCCACGACGTGATCCTGATGCCGATCATCACGGCCATCACCCTGCTGGTGCTGGGCCTGCTGGCGTGGATCGTGTTCCGCTACAACAAGAAGGCCAATCCGACGCCTGCGCGCTGGAGCCACAACACCACGATCGAGATCATCTGGACCGTGCTGCCGGTGCTGATCCTGGTCTTCATCTCCCTGTTCTCGTTCCGCCTGCTGTTCGCCTATCACGACATGCCGTCGCCGGACGTGACGGTGAAGGTGACCGGCAACCAGTGGAACTGGGCCTATGAGTATCCGGACCAGGGCGTCGCGGAATACATCTCCAACATGCTCCCGGAAGACGAAGCCAAGGCCAAGGGCGTGCCCTATCGCCTGGCCGCGACCGAGCCGATGGTCGTGCCGGTCGGCAAGACGGTGCAGCTGGTCATCACCGCCTCGGACGTCATCCACGCGGTCGCCCTGCCGGCGTTCGGCCTGAAGACCGACGCCGTTCCCGGCCGCATCAACACCACCTGGTTCAAGGCCGAGCGCACCGGCGTCTTCTATGGCCAGTGCTCGGAACTGTGCGGCGTCGACCACGCCTTCATGCCGCTGGAGATCCGGGTCGTGACCCAGGCCCAGTTCGAACAGTGGATCGCCTCCAAGGGCGGCTCGATGACGCCCAAGGTCGCCGCGCCCGCCGCAGCCGCCGCTCCGGCCGCAGTCGCGCCTGCGCCCGCCGCCGACGCCGCGACCCCGGTCGCCGCCCCCGTTGGCGCCACCGCCGACCAACCCGTTCCCGCCGCGGCGTCCGCCGCGCCGGCCGCCCAGTAAGAGGCGAACAGAGACACATGGCTGACGCTACCGTAACCCGCGACGCGACCCACATCGGTCACGCTCACGACGACCACCATCACGACCACAAGCTGGGCTTCTTCACCCGCTGGTTCCTGTCCACCAACCACAAGGACATCGGCACCCTGTATCTGATGTTCGCCATCATGGCGGGCATCGTGGGCGGCGCCTTGTCGGGGCTGATCCGCTGGGAACTGGCCGAGCCGGGCATCCAGATCTTCAAGGAAGGCTCGTCGATCCAGCTGCTGGGTCTCGTGGAGCAGTCCAAGCACGGCTATAACGCCGTCGTGACGGCCCACGCCCTGATCATGATCTTCTTCATGGTCATGCCCGCCATGATCGGCGGCTTCGGCAACTGGTTCGTGCCGATCATGATCGGCGCGCCGGACATGGCCTTCCCGCGCATGAACAACATCTCGTTCTGGCTGCTGGTCGCCGCCTGGTGCCTGCTGATCCTGTCGATGTTCACCGACGGCGGACCGGGCAAGGGCTTCGGCGGGGGCTGGACGGCCTATCCGCCGCTGTCGACCACGGGCCACGTCGGCCCCGCCTTCGACCTGGCCATCTTCGCCCTGCACGTCGCGGGCGCCAGCTCGATCCTGGGCGCGATCAACTTCATCACCACCATCCTGAACATGCGCGCGCCGGGCATGACGCTTCACCGGATGCCGCTGTTCGCCTGGTCGGTGCTGATCACCGCCTTCCTGCTGCTGCTGTCGCTGCCCGTGCTGGCCGGCGCCATCACCATGCTGCTGACGGACCGCAACTTCCACACCCACTTCTTCGATCCCGCCGGCGGCGGCGACCCGATCATGTACCAGCACCTGTTCTGGTTCTTCGGTCACCCGGAAGTGTACATCCTGATCCTGCCGGGCTTCGGCATCATCAGCCACATCGTCTCGACCTTCAGCCGCAAGCCGGTGTTCGGATATCTGGCCATGGCCTACGCCATGGTGGCCATCGGCTTCGTCGGCTTCATCGTGTGGGCGCACCACATGTACACCGTCGGCATGAGCATCAATCTGCGCGCCTATTTCATCGCCGCCACCATGATCATCGCGGTGCCGACGGGCGTGAAGATCTTCAGCTGGATCGCCACCATGTGGGGCGGCTCCATCAGCTTCAAGACGCCCATGCTGTGGGCGATCGGCTTCATCTTCCTGTTCACCGTCGGCGGCGTGACCGGCGTGGTCCTGTCGAACGCCGGCATCGATTACAGCCTGCACGACACCTATTACGTGGTGGCGCACTTCCACTATGTGCTGTCGCTGGGCGCCGTCTTCGCGATCTTCGCGGGCTTCTACTACTGGTTCGAGAAGATGTTCGGGGTGAAGTACAACGAGTTCCTGGGCGCGACCCACTTCTGGATCATGTTCGTGGGCGTGAACCTGGTGTTCTTCCCGCAGCACTTCCTGGGTCTGCAGGGCATGCCGCGTCGCTACATCGACTATCCGGAAGCCTTCACCCTGTGGAACCACGTCTCGTCGATCGGCTATGCCGTCACCGTCGTCGGCGTGATCGTCTTCCTGATCATGCTGGTCGAGGCGGCGATCCGTCGTCGTCCGGGCGTCGCCAATCCGTGGGGCGAAGGCGCCACGACCCTGGAGTGGACCCTGTCCTCGCCGCCCCCGGCCCACCAGTTCAACGAACTGCCGGTCATCAAGGCGGAAGAGCACTAAGCCTTTCCAGCGCCATGAAATCGAAGGCCGCTCTTTCCGTCGGAAGGGGCGGCCTTCTTCATTTGGGTATGCTATGCGGCCCTCACCGATGACCAAAGTTCAGACCCGCCCCGCCATCTCGACCGCCCAGCCGGAGGATTTCTTCCAGCTGCTGAAGCCGCGCGTGATGTCGCTGGTGGTGTTCACCGCCGCGACCGGGCTGATCGTCGCGCCCGGGTCGGTCAATCCGCTGGTCGCGGCCATCGCCATCCTGTGCATCGCCGTGGGGGCCGGTGCGGCCGGAGCGCTGAACATGGCGCTGGAAGGCGAGACCGACGCTCTGATGCGGCGCACGCGCGGCCGGCCGGTGGCGGCAGGGCGTGTGCGCAAGAACGACGCCATGGCCTTCGGCGTCATCCTGAGCCTGTTCTCGGTCATGCTGCTGGGGATGAACGCCAACTGGCTGGCGGCGGGTTTGCTGGCCATGACCATCGTCTATTACGCCGGCTTCTACACCCTGCTGCTGAAGCGGCGGACGCCCCAGAACATCGTCATCGGCGGCGCGGCGGGGGCCTTTCCGCCTGTGATCGGCTGGGCGGCGGCGACGGGCCATGCGCCGTGGCAGGCGTGGCTGCTGTTTCTAATCATCTTCCTGTGGACCCCGCCGCACAGCTGGGCGCTGGCGCTCTATTCGGCCGGCGACTACGCCAAGGCGGGCATTCCGATGATGCCGGTGGCCAGGGGCGCCAGGTCCACGCGGTTGCAGATCCTGCTCTACACCCTGGTCTTCGTGCCGGTCGCGATCGCCCCGGCCTTCGCGGGGCTGGGGGGGATCACCTATCTGGTCGTGTCGGTCGCGGGCGGCCTGGGCTTCCTCGGCTTGGCTGTGCGGCTTTATCGCTCGCGTGCGGGCGACGAGCCGGACAAGGCCGAGGCCGTGGGACGCGAGGCCGCATTGTATGACGTCAAGGTCCAGGCCAAACCGGCGCGTGACCTGTTCGCCTTTTCCATCCTCTATCTGATGGCGCTGTTCTCGGCGCTGCTGGTCGAGGCCCTGTCCGGTCTGGGAGCGTAAAACCATGCGTCTGACGCCTGAGGAACTTCGCGCGCGCAAGCGTCGCAACGTCTGGATCGCCTCGGCGCTGGTGGCCTTCATCGTGCTGGTGTTCGCCACCACGGTGCTGCGCCTGCAACAAAACCAAGCGGCCGAGCGCGCGCTGGCGACGGCCGTGGAGACCTCCCAGCCATGAAGGCCGGCCGCAAGAATCTGATCGCCATCATCTGCGTCTTCGGCGTGATGGGCATGACCGGGGCGGCGTTCGCGGCGGTGCCGCTCTATCGGATGTTCTGCCAGGTCACGGGTTTTGGCGGCACGACGATGAAGGCGGACAAGGCCTCCGACACCGTGCTGGACGAGACGGTGATGGTGCGGTTCGACACCAATGTGCGCGGCGTGCCGATGACCTTCCGCGCCGAGCAATCGACCCAGCGGGTGCGGATCGGCGAGACGGGCCTGGCCTATTTCGACGTGACCAACACCTCGGACAAGCCGATCCAGGTGCGCGCCAGCTACAATGTCTCGCCCGAGCAGACGGGGCCGTATTTCCAGAAGCTGCAATGTTTCTGCTTCACCGACCAGACGCTGGCGGCGGGCGAGACGCGCCAGTTCCCGGTCCAGTATTTCATCGCCCCCGAACTGGCCACGGACCGTGAGGCCAAGGGCGCGCGCGACATCACCCTGAGCTACACCTTCTATCCGTCCGTGGACGCGCCCAAGGCGTGAGCATGAAGCCGGGCGTGGACGTTCCCGGCGTCGGTTGCGGCCTGGTGATCCAGCGCGCTGACGGGCGGGTGTTGCTGTGCAAACGGCTGAAGGCGCCCGAGGCCGGGTTCTGGAACATCGTCGGCGGCAAGGTCGACCTGATGGAGCGCTCCATCGACGCCGCGCGACGCGAGGCCGAGGAGGAGAGCGGGCTGAAGATCGGCGCGGTCGATTTCCTGTGCCTGGCCGAAGAGATCATTCCCGCCGACGGCCAGCATTGGGTGTCGTTGATCTATGTCACCCGCGACTTCACCGGCGAGGCCAAGCTGACCGAGCCGGACAAGATGTCGGAGATCCGCTGGTTCGCGCTGGACGACCTGCCCCAGCCGCTGTCGGCCTTTTCGGCCAAGGCGTTCAGAGCCTTGAACAAGGCGGAATAGCGGCACGGCTCTGGCGTCGGGGAAAATCGAACGCTATAGCCGCTATAACAACCGACTCTGGCCGACGAAGAGACGCGATTCATGGCTGACGCCCACGCCACTCCGCAGCACGACTACCACCTGGTGGCGCCCAGCCCCTGGCCGCTGGTGTCCTCGGTCGCTGCGACCATCATGTTCATCGGCGCGGTGATCTGGATGAAGGGCCTGGCCCCCGCGGACGGCGGCCCGATCGCCGCCAACTTCCTGGCCGAAGGCAAGCCGGGCGTCTTCTTCGCCGGTCTGGCCGGCGTGCTGATCTCGGCCTTCTGCTGGTGGGCGGACGTCATCAAGGAATCCAAGGCGGGCGACCATACGCCGGTCGTTTCGCTGGGCCTGCGCTACGGCATGATCCTGTTCATCGCGTCGGAGGTGATGTTCTTCGTCGCCTTCTTCTGGATGTTCTTCGACATGGCGCTGTTCCATGAATCGCGGGCGCTGACGCCGGAAGTCGGCACCTGGGCCGACACCGCCAAGGCCTGGTCGACCTGGCCGCCGAAGGGCGTCGAGGTTCTGTCGCCGTGGCAGCTGCCGCTGCTGAACACCGTGACCCTGCTGCTCTCGGGCTGCACCGTCACCTGGGCCCACCACGCGATCCAGGTCGGCGACCGCAAGGGCGCCAAGTTGGCCCTGATCATCACCGTGGCCCTGGGCGTGCTGTTCACCTGCGTCCAGGCCTATGAGTACAACCACATCCTGCACGAGAAGCTGTTCTTCAACGAAGAGGCCGTAAACTCGGGCCTGTACGGCTCGATCTTCTTCATGGCGACGGGCTTCCACGGCTTCCACGTCCTGATCGGCACCATCTTCCTGGCGGTTTGCCTGATCCGCCTGCTGAAGGGCGACTTCACCCCGCAGAAGCATTTCGGCTTCGAGGCGGCGGCCTGGTACTGGCACTTCGTGGACGTGGTCTGGCTGTTCCTGTTCGCCTTCGTCTATGTCGTCTTCGGTTGATCCAAGACGGCCCTGAAGACATCGCAGCGGCGCGGGACGAGGAATCGTCCCGCGCCGTCGTCGTTTCCGATACGCCGGTTCGCTGGGCGCTGCGGGGGCGTTGTCCCCGGTGCGGCCAGGGCGCGTTGTTCGCAGGCTTTCTGAAGGTGGCTCCCGCCTGCACGGCCTGCGGTCTGGACTATTCCACCATCCAGACGGGCGACGGCCCCGCCAGCTTCATCATGCAGATCGCCGGCTTCATCGTCGGGTTCTCGGCGCTGTTCGTGGAAATCAAATACCATCCGCCCATGTGGGTGCATCTGATCGTCTGGCTGCCGCTGGTGGTCGCCCTGTCGCTGGCCCTGATGCGGCCGGGGCGGGGGCTGATGATCGGGCTGCAATATCGGAACCAGCGATGAAGCGTTTCCCCTGGATCCTGACCGTGCTGACGGTGCTGGCCCTGATCCTGCTGATCGGGCTGGGCGTGTGGCAAGTCGAGCGGCTGAAGTGGAAGGAAGGACTGATCGCGGCAGCCGATGCGGCGGCGGCCAAACCGCCCGCGCCGCTGGAGCAGGTGCTGGCCGAGACAAGGAATGGGGGCGATCTGGAGTTCAGGAAGGCGCTGATCGTCTGTCCGGGCCTGGCCAGCGCGCCCTTCGTCGAGCTTCAAAGCATCCATGACGGCGAGGCCGGGGTGCGGCTGATCTCGGCCTGCAAGCCAGCGGGGGCGGATTTCACCCTGCTGGTCGATCGCGGCTTTGTCGGCGACGGCGTGACGGCGCGTCCGCGCGTGGTCGAAACCACCCTGCCGTTGGTGATGGTCGGAGAGTTCCGCACCTTCGACAAGCCCGGCGCCATGAGCCCCGCGCCGCGCGACGGCCGCTTCTACGCCCGCGACACGGTCGCGATGGCCAGGGCGCTGAATGTCGTGGGTCCGGTCCGGCCCGAGGCCGTGTTCGCCATCACCGCCGTCAATCCCGAGTTCCCGGCGCTCAGGCCGTCCGCGCCGCCTGCGGCCTTTTCCAACAACCATTTCGGTTACGCCCTGACATGGTTCGGACTGGCGATCGCGCTTGCGGGTTTCTATGTGGCGCAGCTTCGCCGTCGAATGAAGAAAGACATCTCCTGACTTCTTCTCTGCACACCCTGTCCAACGGCGTTCGCGTCATCTGCGATCCGATGCCGGGGCTGAAGACCCTGGCCGTCGTCGTCACCGTCAAGGGCGGGGCGCGGTGGGAGCCGCTGGATCGGTCCGGCTGGTCGCACCTGCTGGAGCATCTGGTGTTCAAGGGCGCCGGCGACATGGCCGCGCGCGAGATCGTCGAGCGGATCGAGGCCGAGGGCGGCACGATCAACGCCTCCACCGGCTATGAGCGGACCAGTTTCGAGGTGCGGGGACTGGACGGCTCGCTGCCGCTGGCCATGCAGGTGCTCTCGGACCTGGTGTTCCGGCCCACACTGGACCCAGCCGAGATCGAGCGCGAGAAGGATGTGGTGGCCCAGGAGATCGCGGAGGCCTTCGACACGCCCGACGACCACGTGTTCGAGATGGTCCAGACGCGCGCCTTCGCCAAACAACCGCTGGGCCGGCCGATCCTGGGCTCGGTCGCCAGCCTGAAGCCGGCCGACAAGGTGTCGGTCGAGGCGTGGCGCGCGCGGCTGTATTCGCCCGACCGGATGGTGGTGTCTGTCTCAGGCGCGGTGGACGAGACCGAGCTGCTGGCGTTAGCCGAGCGCTGGTTCGGCGATGCGGTCGCAACCTCGGCTGACGAGCCCGCGCCGGCCGCCTTCGTCGGGGGCCATGCGACGCTGACGCGCAAGATCGAACAGGCCAATCTGGTGTTCCAGCTGCCGGCCCTGTCCGCGACCGATCCGGCGCTTTCGGCCATGCGGCTGTTCGGCGAGATTTTGGGCGGCGGCATGGCCTCGCGCCTGTTCCAGAGCGCGCGGGAAGAACGCGGCCTGGCCTACGCCATCGACGCCTATCAGGAGCCGTATGAGGATACGGGCGTGCTGGGCATCTACGCCGGCGCAGCGGCGGACCGGGCGAAAGAACTGGCCGAGGTCTCGGCGGCCGAGGTGCGGGCCCTGGCCGAGGCCGGACCGAGCGACAAGGAGCTGTCGCGGGCCAAGGCGGTGATGAAGGCCGGCCTGTGGATGTCGGACGAAAACCCGATGAGCCGGGCCGGGCGCAACGCCGCCCAGACCCTGATCTTCGGCGCCCCGCGCGCCAGCCTGTCGATGACTGAACAGCTGGAAGCCCAGACGATCGAGGACGTGCGCGCGGTCGGCGGCCGGGTGCTGGCCTCAGGCCAGGCGGCCAGCGCCGTCCTGGGCCCGAAATCGGCGGGACCGGCGGGCGAAGCCTTCGCGGCGGCCCTGTTCGCGGGTTAGGATTTAGGCTGCTCGGGCGGGCGTTCACCGTGATAGACGACTTCTGGCGGTCGCCGTCTGAGCGTCCGGGCGCGAACTTCCCTTCACGACCTATTCGGACATTGTTAGCTTCGGCGAGAGCTAGAAATCTTTTTAGCGGCGGCGACGATTACGGCTTTGTGGAACTGGAAAATAAGCCAGCAAACAAGCGCTGAGAACGGGACGTAGAGCCACTTTTCCAACTGCAGGGGTGGATCTACCGTCAAGGTGATAGTTATCCAGCCCACCCAATAAACCCGGAAAAACCAAGTCAGTATTTTGACTATGAACTTCGTCTTTGGACCGAGTTCGGGCTCTGGCAGCTTGTTTGGTTTATCGGGGAGCGGGGTCGGCGCTGCTTCCCGCTCCAATCCATCTATCGCTTTCGCTAGCTCGCCGCTCTTGGCTGGATTGGCGCGCATCGCTCATGACCCATGATTAGCCGGGACAATGCCTGATCGCCACCCGTAACAGCACGTTGCAATGTCCGCTTCGTGCGCGTGCGGATGAACGGCCGGCTGAACGGAACATCCGACCGCCGGGATCGGTTATGCTGGCGCTTGAACCCGTCCAGCCCGGAGACCTCCATGACCGTCCGCGTCGCCCTGATCGTCGGCAGCCTGCGCAAAGGCTCCTATTCGCGCGCCATTGGCATGGCGTTGAAGGCGCTGGCTGAGCCGGGTCTGGAGATCGAGCCGGTCGAGATCGGCGACCTGCCGCTCTATGACCCGGACCTGGAAACCGACAACCCGCCGCCGGCCTGGGAGCGGTTCCGCGAGGAGGTGGCGACGACCGAGGCGGTGCTGTTCGTCACGCCCGAATACAATCGCTCCATCCCCGGCGCGCTGAAGAACGCCCTGGACGTCGGCTCGCGCCCCTATGGCCACAGCATCTGGCAGGGCAAGCCCGCCGCGATCGTCAGCGTCTCGCCCGGCGCCGTCGCGGCCTTTGGCGCCAATCACCACCTGCGCCAGCCGCTGGTTTTCCTGAACATGCCGACGATGCAGCAGCCCGAGGCCTATATCGGCAATGTCGCGGACCTGCTGGACGAGAACGGCAAGCTGAAGAAGGACGACACCAAGACCTTCCTGAAGAGCTTCACCGACGCCTTTGCGGCGTGGATCGACAAGACGAAGGCGTGAAGCCGTTTATGCTGTCGGAATGACTGAGTGGAATCAATGAATGACTCGGAGCGGAAGCGATGGGGCAGCCCCTTGCGGAAGCGGGCCTTCTACGCCGCTCTCGCAGCCCTGTTGCTGGTCGCTATCATAAGTCTCGCGCGAGCGGTCATCTGACGCTTCCCATTTCTGGTGCAGAGACCGTCTTCAACCGTTAACAGATGTTCGAAACAGCGCCTTCGCCATCTGCCATACCCCCAATTGAAAACGGCGGCTCCGTGAGGAGCCGCCGTCGCCAGATCAGCTTTGACGCTGAAATCAGCCGATGGTTTGCAGCTGGCCAGCGGATTCCTTGCCCGAACGCTTGTCGCGTTCCAGCTCGTAGGAAACCTTCTGGTTTTCGTCCAGGCCGCGCAGGCCGGCGGCTTCGACAGCCGAGATATGGACGAAGACGTCCTTGCCGCCGTCTTCAGGCTGGATGAAGCCGTAGCCCTTGGTGGCGTTGAACCATTTGACAGTGCCGGTAGCCATTTTGAGACCTCCGTTAGAAATTGACCGAGGGAACGTCCCTGCGGCCTGTCGGGTCTGAATGGGAGCGGCCTTGACTCGTGCGTTCGCAGAGAGAGTGGGCGTTACGCAGAGAGATCGACGAGCCCTATGTGCGCAGATATTGGCTGTGGATGCAAGCTTGGGGCGATCCGTCCGAAAATCCAATGATCGGAACGGTTTAGCTTGGGAGGCGTTACCGAACAGCATGAAAGGCCATTCCCATGAACCGCACACACGTCGTCGAGCGCGCCTATCAGCTCGCCCGCACCAACGATTGTCTGAACACCGGCGACGTCGTCAAGGCGCTGTCCGGAGAAGGGTATTCGGGCGCCGAAATCTCGCATTTCCAGGGCAGCTCGATCCGCGCCGACCTGAATCGCATCTGCAAGATGCCGAAGCCCGAAGCCGCCTGAGCCCTAATGCGCGCCGGCGCCGTCCGGCAGATGCATCTTCTCGAACCGCCCCACCCGCGTAACCAGGGTGCGGGCGGCGTCGTTCATGCCCGTGACCTGCACATCCGCGCCCTGACGGCGGTAGCGAAAGACGACCTTGTCCACGGCGGCGACGCCGGTCAGGTCCCACAGATGGGCGTCGCTGAGATCGATCTCGACGCGCGTGGGTTGGCCGTGATGCTCGAAGCTGGCGGCGAACAGATCGGCCGAGGCGAAGAACAGCTGGCCTGAGACCCGGTAGCGCAGGACGCTCGGTTCCGGCGTCGGAACGTCGGTCACGGCGATGGTCTTGCCGACCTTGCGCATGAAGAAGATCGCCGACAGCAGTACGCCCAGGATCACGCCCTTGGACAGGTCGTGGGTGGCGACGACCGTCACGGTCGTGGCGATCATGACGATGGACGACTGAAGCGGGGTGGAGCGCAGCTTCATTACCGAGGACCAGTCGAAGGCGCCGATCGAGACCATGATCATGACGGCGACCAGGGCCGCCATTGGAATTTGGGCGACCCAGGTCTGAAGCGCCAGCATCAAAAACAGCAGGAACAACCCGGCCCACAGGGTGGACAGACGCCCGCGCGCGCCCGAGGTGACGTTGATCATCGACTGGCCGATCATGGCGCAGCCCGCCATGCCGCCGAACAGGGGCGACAGGATGTTGGTGATCCCCTGGCCGCGCGTTTCGCGATCCTTGTCCGACGCGGTGTCGGTGATGTCGTCGATCAGGTTGGCGGTCAGCAGGCTTTCCAGCAGGCCGACGAAGGCCAGGGTCGCGGAGATGGGCGCGATGATGACCAGCGTATCCCACGTCAGGGGGACGGCGGGCAGGTGGAACATCGGCAGGCTGGTCGGCATCTGGCCCATGTCGCCGACGGTGCGCACATCCAGCTTCAGCACGATCACCAGGGCGCTGATGGCGATGATGGCGACCAGGGGCGAGGGCACGGCCTTGGTGAGGCGCGGAAAGCCGTAGATGACCACCAGGGCCGCCGCGACCAGGGCGTAGGTGATCCAGCCGCGGCCGATCAGCTCGGGCATCTGGGCCAGGAAGATCAGAATGGCCAGCGAGTTGACGAAGCCGGTCATGACGCTGCGGCTGACGAACTTGATGTAGCGGCCCAGCTTCAGCAGGCCGATGACGATCTGGAACACGCCGCACAGGATCGAGGCGGCGAACAGATATTCCAGCCCGTGGTCGCGCACGAGCGTGACCATCAGCAGGGCCATGGCGCCGGTCGCGGCCGAGATCATGGCCGGCCGGCCGCCCACGAAGGCGATGGTCACGGCGATGACCACGCTGGCGTAGAGGCCGACGGCGGGATCGACGCCGGCGATGAGGGAAAAGGCGATGGCTTCGGGGATCAGGGCCAGGGCCACGACGGTCCCCGCCAGAAGATCGCGGCGAGGATTGGCGAGCCATTGCTGGCGCGCGGAGGCGATGATGGACATTTCAGGATTTCATCTGGATGAGCCTGACCGATGCTTCGGTTTCCGGCGGCTCGGTTTCCCAGCGGATCGGCGGCGGGGATAGCCACCCGTCGCCTGCGAACAGGGCCGGGTCCAAGGTGATGGCGTCCCGATGGGATGTTGCGCCGCAAAAAGCAAGCGTGGCGGCTAGACCAGACCGTCCATCGCCGGCGCCTCGGCGGCGCTGCCGGGGAAGACGCGGGCGTCCAGGGCGGCGCGGTCGAGGCCCATGTGATCGCGCAACACGCCCTTGAACACCGAACGGATGTCCAGGGTCGGGGCCAGGTCGCGGTTCTCGAACAGGCGATTGTCGGCAAGCGTCGGCCAGTCGCCGATGGGGCCGCCGCGCTTGACCGCGCCGCCTGCCAGCAGGAGCGACGAGCCGGTGCCGTGGTCGGTGCCCTGGGTGCCATTGGCGCGGGCGGTGCGGCCGAACTCGGTGGCGACGATGACCGCCGTGCGCGACCAGGCGTCGCCCAGACCGTCCTTCAGGCCCATGACGAGCTGATCGAGGCCTGTGAGCCGGGTCTGAAGCTGCGCCCTCTGGCCTGCGTGGGTGTCCCAGCCTTCCAGCGAGACGGCGACGATGTCGGCGCCCTCCGGTCCGGTCATCAGCTTGGCGACGGCCTGGCCCAGGCCCTGGACGTCGTTGCGGCGCAGGCGTTGGTCGCCGCCGTCCATGCCGACCAGCTGCTCGGTCGCCAGACCCCGCGCCAGGTTCTGGCCCAGCATCGGATCCTCGACATAAAGGTCCTGAAGCAGGGAGGCGATGCGGTCGCCGTCGCGCACCAGACCGCCGGGCGCCCAGCTGGACACCGGCGCGTCGCCGCGCAGGATCAGCGGGGTCTGGGCGCCGATCGACAGGCCCTTCAGCGACGTTCCGCCGGCCGCGACGATGGCGCGGTTCAGCCAGCCGTCGGACTGTTGGCGCAGACCTTCGCCGCCATTTTCCAGAACGTCCTGGGCGTCGAAGTGCGAGCGGATGCGCACGGGCAGGGCGACGGCGGGGGCGAACCGCATCTGACCCTGACCATAGAGGGCGTGCAGACCCGCCAGCGCCGGATGCAGGCCGAAGCCTTCGCTCAGGGCCAGGGCGCCGTTCGCCTCGCCGGGCGCGGCGATGGCTAGGCCGCCGCGCAAGGGGACGTAGTTCGGATCGGCGTAAGGCACGGTGACGGACAGGCCGTCCATGGCGCCGCGCGCGATGACGACGACCAGCTTGTTGGCAGGGCCGTTGGTCTGGGCGGCGACACGGCCGGCGAAGGCCAGGCCGACCCCGGCGGAGGCGGCGGCCAGCAGATGGCGGCGGTTCAAATTGAGGGCGGTCATCGGCGTTGGAACTCCGGCGACATGAACAGAAGGGTCAGGGCCTCCGGCCGGCTTTCGGCGCGGGCGACGGCGAGGCGGGTGCGTTCGCCGAGGCGCGGGCCGAGGGCGGCGGCGGCGACGGCGTTTGGATCGCTCGCCTGCGCCAGATCGGCGGCGGTGCGCGACCAATTCAGCCGTTTGACCAGGGCGTCGGGGCCGGCCCAGTCGGCGGCCGTGTCGGGCCAACCCTCGGGCGACGGGGGCGCGAACGGCGGCTGGCCCATGTCGAGCAGGGCCTGGCGCAACGGCTGGACCCGCTGAGGCCGGCTTCCCAGCGCGCGATGGGCCGAGACGATGAAGTCATAGGGCGTCTTGATCTTGGCGGGCTGGGGCGTCCAGGTCTCTGGCGCGTCGACCAGGGCGCGGGCGACCTGGGCCAGATCGCCGCCGGAGCCGGTCCAGGCCGCTTCCAGTCGGGCGACCAGGGCGGGCGGCGGATCGTCGGCGACGAAATGGGCGGCGAGACGGCGCGACAGGCGTCTGGCCGTCGCCGGATGTCGGGCGAGGTCGCGCAGGATGGCCTGCCCCTGAGCCAGGCCGGCCGCAGGATAGGTCTTGCCCATCACGGTGCGGGCGCCGGGTTCGTGGACATTGGCGCGGAAGACGAAGCCGTCCGGACCGGGCTCGGCCTGGGCGGCCATGTTGCGCGCGCGACGCGGACGGTTCGGTTGACGCTGGTCGCGAGCGGCGGGAATGGACCAGCCGGTCAGGGCGCGCGCCAGTTCGGTCACGTCGCCCTGCGTATAGCCGCCGTCGGCGCCGACGGTGTGCAGCTCCATCATCTCGCGGGCCAGGTTCTCGTTCAGCCCGGCGTTGCGGCGGGCGTCGGCCATGCTGTCGGGACCGACCGAGCGGGCCTGATCCAGATAAAGCAGCATGGCCGGATGCTGTTCGGCGGCCAGGACTAGATCCTCGAACCGGCCGAAGACGTGGGGGCGGACGGCCTCACGCTCGTACTGGCCGACGAAGGCGCCGCTGGCGAACTTGGCGGCCGAGACGGTCAGGGCGTTCGACCAGAACAGGGCCCAGCGCTCGGCGAAGCCGTCGTCGGTGGTCGCGCCGAGTTGGGCGCGGGCCAGGAACTCCTGCGCGGTGTCCTGGGTGATGTCGCGGCGGGCGGCCTGACGGGCTTCGCGCCGGGCGACGGCCTGCGGATCGGCGGCGTCCGGCATGCCGGGAGCGGGAGCGGGAGCGGGGGCAGGGACGGGCGCGGCATCGGCCGTCGCCGGAGCGGCGGCGCGTCGGTCGCGGCGCGCGAGGCCGGCGTCGCTCTGATAGTCGATATATTGGGCGACGCGTTCGGCGGTGTCGGCGAACTGGCCGGACGGCTGGGGCGCGCCCTGGGGCCGAATCTGGCCCATGGCCCAGCCGCGCGGATCGGCGGCGACGCGGTCGATCTCGCCCGGCCGGGCGCCGAGACCCAGGCGCGTCAGGGCGACGGCGGCGTCGGTCGGTGATGAAGCCATGGCCTTCTCCTCGTCCGTCTCTTGAGACTGTAACGTAGTAAAAGGCGGCTTTCCGTCGCGACACATTGCTTGCCGTCATTCCGGGGCGTCCGCAGGACGAACCCGGAACCCAGGGCTCGCGCACCCGGCGTCTATGCATGAGGCAAGGCGACTGTGGCCCTGGCTTCCGGGTTCTTCGCTACGCTCAGCCCCGGAATGACGGACAGGGGCGATGCGGCCCGATTAGGCCGGTTGGGCCAGGCCGGCCTCCGCGTCCGCGATCAGGTCGCGGTCGTCGACCTGCCACGGGTGGAAGTCGGGTTTGTAGAAGGCCAGGTAGTCGCCGATCATCCGGCGATACAGACCCGGCTTCAGCCACAGCCAACGGAACAGGCCCAGACGCGCCCGCCAGCCGACGATGCCGTCCTGTTTCAGCAGCATGAAGGTCGTCTCGCGCACCGTGCGGGTGAACAGCAGCGTCGTCAGGAACATGGCCCAGCGCCGGATGCGCCAGCGCTTCAGCGGACTGAGGTCCCGGGTCGCGTGCAGGAAGACGTCATAGGCCACGCCCTTGTGCTCGATCTCCTCGATGGAGTGCCAGCGCCACAGGCGGGCCAGGTCGTGGGGCGAGCCCTTCAGCAGTTCCGGATCGGCCAGCAGCCGATGGGCGAAGGCGGCGGTGAAATGCTCCAGCGCCATGGTCGCCGCCAGCTGGGCGAGGGCGGGACGAGCGCGGGCGATGTCGAGACGGGCGGTGACATAGGCCTCGATCTCGGCGGTGTCGTAGCCGGCGCGTTCGGTGATGGCGTTGAAGGCCATGTGTTCGCGGGTGTGGGCGCCCTCCTGGACCGTGAAAGCGCGGATGTCGGCGGCCAGGGTCGCGGGCGCGTTCTTGGCGAACCGCTTGACCGACTGGATGAAGAACCGCTCGCCGTCGGGGAACGTCAGGCTGAGCGCGTTCATCACGGCGGTGCCGAACGGGTCGCCGTTCAGCCACCACCGTGGCGTCGGAGCCTCGCGGTCGATATGCAGGTCGCGCGGCTTGATCTGGAGGTCGGCGGGGGTGGCGGATTTCGCCATGGTTCTGCTCCTCGATTTCGAGCGGAGGATGGAGTTAACTGACATCAATGTCAACTAATGGTCCGATGAAGCGGCGACGCGGGGTGGTCGCGCGCGAAGAGGCGCTGGAGGCGGCGCGCGACCTGCTGCTGTCGGGCGGGCCGGCTGCGGTGACGCTGAAGGCGGTGGGCGAACGGATGGGCGTGGGTCACGCCAATCTGATCCACCATTTCGGCTCGGCGGCCGGGCTTCAGGGCGCGCTGATGGATGCGATGGTGCGCGATCTGGCGCTACGGATCGAGGCCGGCCTGGGAGAGGGGCGCGACGGCGTCGAGCCGGGGCGGCTGATGAGCGTGGTGTTCGACGCCTTCGGGCCGGGCGGGGCCTCGCAGATGGCGGCCTGGCTGGCGCTGGCGCGCGAGCAGGGCCGGGCCGAAAGCTTCGCAGAGGTGGTGCGCGATCTGGCCGAACGGCTGGCGGCCATGGCGCCTGATGATCCTAGGGCGGCCGAGCGGGCCAAGGCTTTGGTGGTGACGGCGGCCTATATGGCCTTCGCCGAGGGGCTGATCGGAGACATCCTGACGCCGATGCTGGGCGCGCCGGAGGGGTTGGGACGCGACCTGGCGCTGAAGCTGACCGCGACACTTTTGGCCGAACCGTAAGGTTCAGAGCCGAATCTTGATGCTATAGTCCCGATCGATGGCGCTTCTGGACTGGATGAGCGATGTGGCCGGGCCCGTTATCCGGGGAGACGGCGTACTGCTGCGCCCGCCGCGCGCTGGGGATTTCGCCGCCTGGTCCACCCTGCGCGACGGCTCGCGCGACTATCTGCAGCCGTGGGAGCCGGCCTGGCCCGAGGACGACCTGACCAAGGCGGCCTTCCGGCGCCGGCTGTCGATCTATGCGCGCGAGATGGAGCTGGGCAACGCCTGGCCCTTCTTCGTTTTCGTCGAGGACGGCAAGACCCTGGCGGGGGCGGTGACCCTGTCGAACGTTCGGCGCGGCGTCGCCGAGACGGGGACGCTGGGCTACTGGATCGGCCAGCCGTTTTCCGGTCAGGGCGTGGCGACGGCGGGCGTTCGGGCCGTGGTCGGATACGCGTTCGACAAGCTGAAGCTGCACCGGCTGGAGGCGGCCTGTCTACCCACCAATCACGGGTCGCGACGGGTGCTGGAGAAATCCGGCTTTCGCAACGAAGGTCGGGCGCGGGCTTATTTGAAAATTAACGGCGAGTGGGCAGACCATTTGTTGTTCGGCCTGGTCGAGGACGAGCGTTGACGGCCGGGGGCCGTCTGGAAGGGCGAGACGCGTGACACCACGATCCCGATCGCTGGCCTGGGACGCCACGACCGCCATCGAGGCGCTGGCCGCCGCCGAGACGGCCCTGTGGGTCTGGACGCCCGCGGCGGACGAACTGCGGTTCACCGGCGCGACGCGATCGCTGGGTCTGGGGCCGCTGGCGCCGGAATGCACGGCCGCCGGATTCGTCGCCCTGGCCATGCCGCAAGATCGCAGTTTAGCCGAGCGGATGCTCAAACCCCAGGATGAGGGCGCCGAGATCGCCGTGCGTCTGCGGATGCGCGGGTCCGAGACCTGTCTGTGGCGCGGCGTCTGGCTGGAGGACGGGCTTCGCGCCGCCGGCGTCGTGGCGCTGGAGACCAAGTTCGCCGGATCGGACCGCGACACTCTGACGGGCCTTCTGGATCGTCGCGCCTTTTTGGCCCGCGTCAGCGAGGTGCTGACCCAGCCTGGCGAATACGAGATGGTCGTCGGCGACGTGGACCGGCTGCGGCGCCTGAACGAGGCGCTGGGGCATGAGCGGACCGATCTGGTGCTGTCGGCCCTGGGCTCGCGTCTGGCCGCCGCCTTCAACAAGGACGCCTCGGCCGCGCGAATCGGCGAGGATGAGTTCGCCATCATCGTGCCCAAGACCGCCTCCCACACCAGCTACCGTGTGCGCGACGCGCTGGAACAGCCGCTGCGGGTCGCGGGTTTCGACATCTATCCGACCGTCTCCATCGGGGCGGTGATGGTGGAGGGCGGGCCGGATGCGCCTGACGCCGCCGAACTGTTGCGCCGGGTCGAGCTGGCGGTGGAATCGGCCAAGGGCGCCGGGCGCGGCGGATCGGCCGCCTATGGCCGGGCGCTGGAAAGCGATTCCTTAAGCCGTCTGGCGCTGGAGGCGGATCTGAGGAACGCCTTCGTGCGCGGCGAGATCGTGCCCTTCTTCCAGCCGATCGTGAACCTGAACACCGGGGCCGTCGCCGGCTTCGAGGCCCTGGCGCGCTGGCGTCACCCGCGCCGGGGTCTGGTGCCGCCGGACGAGTTCCTGGGCCTGACCGCCGACCTGGGGATGATGAACGACCTGGGCCTGCTGATGATGACCCAGTCGGCGCGTCAGTTGGCCGAATGGATCGAACGCCATCCGCTGGCTGGCAAGCTGTTCTGCAGCGTCAACCTGTCGGTCGGCGAGATCGAGCGCCCGCACCTGTGCGAGGACGTGGCGCGAATCATCAAGGAGACCGGCCTGCCCAAGGGCGCGCTGAAGCTGGAAGTCACCGAGGGCGACATCATGCGCGACACCGCGCGCGCCGCCGAGGTGCTGCAATCGCTGAAAGACGTCGGAGCCTCGCTGGCGCTGGACGACTTCGGCACCGGCTTCTCGTCGCTGTCCTATCTGGCGCGCCTGCCGTTCGATACGCTGAAGATCGATCGCTATTTCGTGCTGACGATGAACAAGGACGAAGGCTCGGCCAAGATCGTCAAGTCGGTGGTCAACCTGGGCCGTGACCTGTCGCTGGAAGTCGTCGCCGAGGGCGTGGAGAACGCTGAACTGGCCCGCCTGCTGCTGGACGCCCAATGCCACTACGGCCAGGGCTTCGGCTATGCCCCCGCCCTGCCGGCGCAGGAGGCCGAGGTCTATTTGGCCGAAAGCCTGGCCGACGGCACCGCGCCGCTGAAGCAGCGGTCGGCGTAAGGCTCAGATCGCGTTTAGCGGCAGGCGCAGGTAGCGCTGGCCGTTGGCGTCGGGGGGCGGCAGGTCGCCGGCGCGGATGTTGACCTGAAGCGAGGGCAGGATCAGTTGAGGTGCGCCCAGGGTGGCGTCGCGGGCCTCTCGCATGGCGACGAAGGCGTCCTCCGATACGCCGCCGCCGATGTGGATGTTGTGTGCGCGTTGTGCGGCCACGGTGGTCTCGAATCGGTAGTCGGTGCGGCCCTGCGGCAGGTAGTCGTGACCGACGAAGATGCGGGTTTCGTCCGGCAGGGCCAGAAGGCGCTGGATCGAGCGATACAGGGTTCGGGCGTCGCCGCCGGGAAAGTCCGTTCGCGCCGTGCCGTAGTCGGGCATGAACAGGGTGTCGCCGGTGAAGACCGCGTCGCCGATCCGGTAGCTGACGCAGGCGGGGGTGTGGCCGGGCGTGTGGATCACCTCGACCTTCAGATCGCCCAGGGCGAAGGCGTCGCCGTCCGCATAGAGATGATCGAAGACGGCGCCGTCCGGGCGCACATCGTCAGCGCCGAAAAGGCGGCCGAAGGCGGACTGAACCTGGGTGATCCGCCCGCCGATGCCGATCGACACGCCCGTCGTCGCACGCAGGTGCGCCGCCGCCGTCAGGTGGTCGGCGTGGGCGTGGGTTTCGAGCACCAGGGCCAAGGTCAGCGCTTTCGACCGCAGCGCCGCCATGACGGCGTCGATCGACCGCGTCGAGGTGCGGGCTGAGGGCGCGTCGAAGTCCAGGACGGGGTCGATGATCGCTGCCTGACCCGTCGCGGGGTCACTGACCAGATAGGTGACGGTGTGGGTCGCGGGATCGAAAAAGCCGCGGACGTCGGGGGATTGGGTCATGGAGGACGCTCCTTTCGCAATCTAATATATTAGGTATTGCTTATTTAGCAAGTGCGGATATATTGCGCCCCATGATCGACCTTCAGACCATCGGACTTGAACGATTCCAGGCCAGCGCGGGCGAGGCGGCGGCGTTGCTGCGCGCGCTGTCCAACGAGAAGCGGCTGATGATCCTGTGTCAGTTGGGCGAGGGCGAGATGTCCGTAGGCCAACTGCTGCCTCAGGTCGGCCTGTCGCAATCGGCCCTGTCCCAGCACCTGGCCAAGCTGCGCGACGAGGCGCTGGTCAGCACCCGTCGAGACGGCACGACCATCTTCTACCGCATCGCCGATCCGGCCGTCCTGAAGGTCATCGCCGTGCTGGCCGAAATCTATTGTCCCCCTGTTTCTTCCGAAAAGGCATGATCCCGATGAGCGTCCTGACCCCCCTCTCCCCCGCCGAGGTTTCGCGCCGGCTGAAGCAGAATACAGCCGTGCTGATCGACATCCGCGAGCCCGACGAGTTCGCCAGAGAGCATGTCGTCGGCGCCGTTCATGTGCCGCTGTCGGCCTTCGACGCCTACACGCCGGCGGGCGTCGACGGGCGCGACGTCATCTTCACTTGCCGGACTGGCAATCGGACGGGCGTCAGCTGCGAGCGTCTGGCGGCCAAGACGATGGGCCAAGCCTTTGTTCTGGAAGGTGGGCTGGACGCCTGGAAGGCGCAGGGTTTGGCCACCCATGCCGACCGCTCAAAGCCGATCGAACTGATGCGTCAGGTGCAGATGGTCGCGGGCGGCCTGATCCTGATCGGGGCGGCGCTGGGCCTGCTGGTGCATCCGGCCTTCTGGGGTCTGTCCGCCTTCGTCGGCGCGGGCCTGTTCGTCGCGGGCGCGACGGGATTTTGCGGCATGGCGCGGCTTTTGGCCGTCATGCCCTGGAACAGAACCGCGACCCGGCCCGTGACGAGAGCGGCGTGATCCGGTGACGACCGAACTGACCCCGCTGGTCCTGACCGCCTTCAGCGGCGGCGTCGTCGCCCTGCTGCTGACCCTGTTCGGCGGCGGAGGGTCGGTTCTGGCCGTGCCGCTGCTGCTGTATGTTGTCGGCGTCGCCGATTCCCATGTCGCCATCGGCGTGTCGGCGGCGGGCGTAGCGCTGAACGCCCTGACGGCTTTGGCCGGTCACGCCAGGGCAGGGCGGGTGCGCTGGCCCTGCGCGACCCTGTTCGCCGTCACCGGCGCGGCTGGGGCCTGGTTCGGATCGTCCCTGGCCAAGATGATCGACGGCCATCAGCTGCTGCTGATCTTCGCCGTGGCCATGGCGGCCGTGGGCGTATCGATGCTGCGCCCCAAGGCGGCGGTCGCGCGGGTCGAGCCCCGGCTGAACTGGGCCATGTCGCCGCGCGTCGGCATGGCGGGCGCCGGCGTCGGCTCGGCGGCAGGCTTCTTCGGCATCGGCGGGGGCTTTCTCATCGTGCCCGGCCTGATGGCGTCGACGGGCATGAGCCTGGCGACCGCACAGGCGACCTCGCTGCTCAGCGTCGCCGCGTTCGGGGCGACGACGGCCGGCAACTATGCGCTGTCGGGCTTGGTCGATTCGGGTCTGGTCGCGGCCATGGCGGTCGGCGGGGTCGCGGGCACGGCGGCGGGTCTGCCGCTGGCGCGCCGGCTGGGGGCGAACGCCCGGCTTGGGCGCATCCTGTTCGCGGGCCTGATCCTGGTGGTCGCCGCCTATGTCGCGGTGCGCGCCCTTCTCGCGCTCTGAGACCTCTGTTCAGCGGGCCGTCTTTCGACGACAGTTGCGCCCATGACCGACGCCAGACTGGAGATCGCCGCCGGCTTTGCGACCTTGCAGGGGCCTAAGGCGGATAATCAGGACTTCGGCGGCGTCCACATCGGCACGGCGGCCGAGCAGCGCGAGCATGGGGTCGTGGCGGTGATCGCCGACGGGGTGTCGGGATCCAAGGCCGGGCGGATGGCGGCGGAGCTGACGACGCGCAGCTTCATCGACGGCTATCTGGATCAGAACCCGCTGAACGGCATCGCCGCCAACGGCATCAAGGCGCTGCGGGGCTTCAACCGCTGGCTCCATTCGCGCGGGCGGATCGATCCGGCGATGGAGGGGGCGGCGACCACGTTTACGGCCCTGATCCTGCGCGGGCGCGAGGCGACGGCGCTTCATGTGGGCGACAGCCGGGCCTGGCATTTCCGCGACGGGGTTCTGACGCGGCTGACCGAAGACCACACGCGCGCTCAGCAGGGGCTGAGCCATGTGCTGTACCGCGCCGTCGGCATCGAGGCGGATGTGAAGCTGGACGTCCGGCAAGTGCGGCTGGAGCCGCACGACCGTCTGCTGCTGACCACCGACGGGGTGCATGGGGTGCTGGCCGATGCGGTGATCGCAGGCCTCCTGGGACGGCGCAGTTCGCCCGATGCGGACGCCAAAGCGATCCTGGCCGAGGTCGAGGCGGCGGGTCCGCGCGACAACGCCACCGCCATCGTCATCGACGTGGTCCGTACCGGCGCACCGGACTGGGAGGCGATCACGGCCGAGACGGAAGGGCTGGCGATCCTGCCGCCGCCCGCCGTGGGCGACAATGTCGACGGGTTCGCGCTTCAGCGGATCGTGGCGGACGGGCGCTATACGACCCTGTTCCTGGCCAAGGATACGCTGGGCGACGCGGGCATGGTGGTGCTGAAGTTTCCCAAGCCCGCCGTGGTGTCCGAGCGCGGCGCGCGCACCGCCTTTCTGCGTGAAGCCTTCATCGGGCGGCGCATCGACAGCCCCTTCGTCGGCAAGGTGCTGAGCCTGGACGCCGGTCGGCAGAGCCGCCTCTATATCGCCCAGCCCTTCCATGCCGGTCAGACCCTGCATGCGCGGTTGGCGCAGGAGGGGCCGTTCGAAATCGCCGAAGGGATCGGCGTGGCGCTGCGCCTGTCGCGCGCCGTCTCGGCCCTGCACCGGGCGGGGGTGACGCACCGTGACATCAAGCCGGACAATGTGATCCTGGAGCCACAGGGCGGGCTGAAACTGGTCGATCTGGGCGTCGCGCGCCTGCGGCTGGCCGAGGAGTTCGCCGAGGCCGAGGCGCCCGGCACCACCGGCTATAAGGCGCCGGAAATGTATGCGGGCGAGAGCGGCGACGCCGCCACGGATCAGTTCGCCCTGGGGGTGACGCTGTATCGCCTGTTCACCCGAACCTATCCGTGGGGCGAGGTGGATCCGGCCGATGCGCCGCGCTTCGACCGGGCGCCGGCACCGCCGACGCGACACCGGCCGGATATGCCCGCCTGGCTGGAGGCGGCCATCATGCGCGCCGTCGCCATCGATCCGAACGAGCGGTTCGAAGATGTGGAGGAACTGATCCATGTGCTGGAGACCGGCAGCGCCGTCGCCGCGCCGCCGCCGCGTCAGCTGTCCTTGATCGAGCGCGATCCGGTGCGGTTCTGGCAGGGGGTCAGCCTGATTTTGTTGATCGCTTTTCTGGTGTCCATGGCGACGCGTTAGCGGCCCCTACGCACAACCTAAGCTATTGGATGTGCGACATTTAGCGATGGGTCGGCCAAGGAACCTGTGGCCGCGTTCGGCTTTTGTGACGGCGAGCGGGGATGTCGCGCCCGCAATTTCGGCACGAAAGCCTCCCCAAATGATCAAGACCCTCGCCTCCAGCGCCCTGGCCCTGGCCATGGTTTCCACCCCCGCCCTGGCCCAATCCGTCGCCCCCGGCTGGTCCGGCCCCTACGTCGGCATCTTCGGCGGCTACAACCAAGCGAACGACGACGAGGACGAAAACCTCGGCTTCGATCGCAATCTGGACGGCCGTTACGGCGATCAGGTCTCGACGGGAACCGGCGCCAACGCCTTCAGCCCCGGCTTCTGCGGCGGCATGGCGACCAGCACCGCCCCCGGCACCGGCTGCCGTGACGACAACGACGGTGTCGAAGCGGGTGTGCGCGCCGGTTACGATATGCAGTTCGGCAACTTCGTCGTCGGCGCCCTGGCCGAATACAGCGTCAACAACGTCCAGGATTCGGTGACCGGCTTCTCGACCACCCCGGCCTTCTACACCTTCACGCGCGAGCTGGAGAGCACGGCGGCGGCTCGTCTGAAGCTGGGCTACGCCTATGGCCCTGCGCTGATCTACGGCACCGGCGGTTACGCCTATGGCAAGTTCGAGAACAAGTTCCGCACCTCGAACCAGGCCAACAGCTTCACCGAAACCAGCGAAGGCGATGACGGCGACGGCTGGCAGGCTGGCGGCGGCGTGGAATACGCCCTGGGTCGCGGCCTGACGGTCAGCGGCGAATACCTCTACACCTCGCTGGATGTCGACAGCCCGGTGATCCGCGTCGGCAACACCGGCACGACTCCGGCGACGAACCCCTTCATCTCGGCCCCGAACACCACCGGAACCGACATGATCCGCAGCAACGGTCGGTTCGGAACCCACATGGTCCGCATCGGCATGAACTACCGCTTCTAAGCGTCAAGCGGGGCGGTCTGGCTTCTAGGCCCGGCCGCCCCGGCTCGACAGCATGGCTGCGTCCACGCCCAACTGGGCGAGGGCGCGTGTCCATTTCGACGTGTGTTCGCCGTCGAAAATCAGGTCCAGATCGGCGTCGGCGGTCAGCCAGACGTTATCGGCCAGCTCTTCCTCCAGCTGACCCTCGCCCCAACCGGCGTAGCCCAGCAGCAGGGCCGATCGGCGCGGGCCGGCGACCTCGTCGGTCATGGCGGCCAGAGCCTCGCGCGTGCCGGTCATCGCCAGCCCATCGCCGAAGGCCAGGGTGTCGTCGCCCACCGTCCAGTCGTCGGTGTGCAGGACGAAGCCGCGCTCTCGCTCGACGGGTCCGCCCATCAGAACCGCGCGACCGATGGATTGATCGGGCGCCGGCGCGTCAAGCTTGTCCAGAACCGTCTTCAGATCCACGCCCGGCGCCGGTCGATCCAGCCGCAGGCCCATGGCGTGATCCGGCCCGTGGGCGCAGATCAGGATGACGGCGTGTTCGAACCGGGCGTCGTCGATCCCGGGCATGGCGACCAACAGTCGGCCGGTCAGGGTGGAGGCTTGGCTCATGATCCTCGCATCATCCGTCCGGAAAGCGGCGCAAGCAAGCCGAACCGGCGCTTGCGGTGTCGCCCGTGGTGTCTATGTGTCGCACACGGCCGTTCAAACGCGCCGGCCTCAAACCTCAGCGAGACAGACATGACCATCCAGATCGGCGATCGCATCCCGAACGCAACCCTCGCCCAAGCGACCGCCGAGGGCCCCAAGCCCGTCAGCACCGACGATATCTTCGCGGGCAAGACCGTGGCCCTGTTCGCCGTGCCCGGCGCCTTCACCCCCACCTGCTCGGCGCGCCACCTGCCGGGCTTCAAGGATCATCTGGCCGACATCCAGGGCAAGGGCGTCGATACGGTCGCCTGCATCTCGGTCAACGACGCCTTCGTCATGAAGGCCTGGGGCGAGAGCCAGGGCGTCACCGACGACAGCATCGTCATGCTGGCCGACGGCAACGGCGAACTGACCCGCGCCCTGGGTCTGGTGCTGGACGGTACGGGCTTCGGCCTGGGCGAGCGCTCGCAGCGCTATTCCATGCTGGTCAAGGACGGCGTGGTCGAGCAGCTGAACATCGAGCAGGGCGGCGAGTTCAAGGTGTCCTCCGCCGAGCATCTGCTGGCGCAGCTCTAAATTGGATCAATCCACGCTACCGCTTCGCTACTTGAGCGTGGATTGATCGTGAACTCGGATGTGTTCAGCCCCGAGAAGCGCAGCGCCGTGATGCGTCGCGTGAAGGGGCGGGACACGTCGCCGGAACTGGCCGTGCGCAGGATCCTGCGCACGGCCGGGATCGGCTATCGGCTGGGCGGCATGGGTCTGCCGGGTCGCCCTGACGTGGTGATGAAGGGCCGCAAGGTCGCGCTGTTCGTCCACGGCTGCTTCTGGCACGGCCATGATTGTCCGCGCGGCGCGCGTCAGCCCAAGACCAACGCCGATTACTGGATCGCCAAGATCGACCGAAACCGCGTGCGCGACGCCGCCGCCGAGAAGGCGCTGGCGGCTTCAGGCTGGCGCGTGGTCGTCGTCTGGGAATGCGAGATGCGACAGGCCGATTTCGCCGCGCGTCTGATCGCGACGATCCTGGGTCAGGCGGCCTTTGTCGCGGCCTGAGCGGCGGTGTCGTCCAGCACGTGCTGCAGGGCGCCGATCAGGGCGGGCGGCGTCAGGGGTTTGGAGACGAAATAGGCCATGCCGGCTGCCTGGCAGGCTGCGACGTCCTCGGGCGCGGTGTCGGCGGTGACGGCGACGACCGGGGTGGCGGCGTTGGGTCCGCCGCCGGCGCGCAGGCGACGCGTCGTCTCGCGCCCGTCCAGCTCGGGCATCCGCACATCCATGAAGATGACGTCGAACACCGCCTCCTGACAGCGTTCCAGCGCGATCATGCCGTCGGCGGCGGTCGTGATCTCGCAGCCCAGCGGCTGAAGGATCAGCTGCACCGCGCGGCGGTTGATGTCGTGATCGTCCACGACCAACAGGCGCAGCGGCTGGTCTTCGGCCTCGTCGGCGACCGTAGGCGTCGCGACGACCGGTTCGGCCTCAGGCGCTGCGGCGACGGGCGAGGGCTGGGGCGTAGGCGCGATGGAGGGTGTCAGCGAACGGGCGATGTCCAGGCGACTTTCGTCGACGACCTCGACGATCTGAACCGCCTCGTCTCCGCGTGGCAGGATCAGGGAGACGGTGAAGCGCGAGCCCTGTCCCGGCGTGCTGCGTACCGTCAGTCGGCCCCCCATCAGGTCGATCAGATTGCGGCTGATCGCCAGACCCAGGCCCGAGCCGCCGTGGCGGGCGGTGACGCCCTCGGCGGTCTGGTCGAACGGGGTGAACAGGCGGGCCAACTGGTCGGCGGTCATGCCCGGACCGGTGTCGGCGATCTCGAACAGCAGGGCGTAGCCTGACGGCTCTTCGGGCCACGCCTGGACGCGCAGGGTGATCTGGCCTTCTTCCGTGAATTTCATCGCGTTGGACATCAGGTTGTTCAGCACCTGACGGATGCGCATCACGTCGCCCTTGACGTGGCGCGGCATGGCCGACGCGCCTTCGACACGCAGCTTCAGCCCCTTGGCGTCGGCGACGCCGCGCCACAGCATCAGCGTCTGTGCCAACATTTGCCGCAGGTCGAAATCCTTGGCCTCGACCGTCATCCGTCCGGCGCCGATCCGGGTGTGGTCCAGCAGGTCGTCCAGCAGAGCCTTCATCATCAGGCCGGCGTCAGTGATCAGATTGGCGCTGGCGCGCGACTGGGCGTCGGGCGCGCGCAGTTCGGCGGCGCCGGCCAGGATCGCGCCGATGGGCGTGCGCAGGTCATGGCCGATGGCGGCCAGGAAGGTCGTGTGGTCGGCCAGGTTGCGCTCGGCCCGGAGGCGGGATTCCTCGGCCAAAGCATGGGCGCGAACCACGGTGACGCTGGTCTCGATCATGCGCTGGCCGGTGATGGCGACGTAGAAGGTGAACAGCACCACGGCCGCGGCGGCGGACATGACCAGCGGACCCGATGCCCCGAGGGCATAGACGAAGAACGGGGTCGCCAGAAGGAAGCCGACCTGGGGCACAAGGCCAGCAATCATCACGGACTGGCACCGGGTGGCGTTCACGATCGCCGTCAGCATGACCGAAGTCAGCAACAGGACTGCACAGACGCCGCCGAATGCGCCGCCGATCCACCACAGGAGCAAGGAAAGGGAGGAGAAGACGGCCGAATTGACGGCGACGACGGCAAGTGTCGCAAGCTTGCGACCGGCTGAAAGCTCATAGGGGCCTTTCAGGATCGGACGATAGACGACCATCTCCATGGCCTGAACCGCCAGATACAGCACGATCCAGCCGACGGTCAGGCGCACCCCGATCATCGGAATCACGATCAAGGCGACAGCCGCCGACGCCACGAGCCGTTGCACCGCGGCGTCCGAGCGTTGGCGAACGGCGGCGGTCCAACTGCTTTCAGCGGTATCGACGGCGGTCGATTTCATTCAGGCCCTCGAATGACGAACGCAGGTCGCTCGTATCGTTCATCCTAGGCCGATCGACACTAACGCTCTGTCAACGGCCGGTCCCGATCGCCGCCGTCGCTGTGGAAAAACCGTCGGCGCGCAGGCGGGCGGCCAGGTCACGCTTGATGCGGGCGACCAGGCCGGGCCCCTCGTAGATCAGGGCGGAATAGATCTGGACCGCCGAAGCCCCCAGGCGGATGCGGGCATAGGCCTCCTCACCGCTGTCGATGCCGCCGACGGCGATCAGGGGCAGGCGGCCGGCCGCCGCCTCGGCCGCCGCGCGCAGGGCCTTTTCCGCAAAGGGACGGATGGGCGCGCCGGACAGGCCGCCGGTCTGGTGGGCGTTCGACGAGCGCAGTGTTTCGGGGCGCTCCAGCGTGGTGTTTGACACGATCAGGCCGTCGATCCGGTGGGCCAGCGACGCCTCGACGATCATGCCGATCTCGTCGGCGATCAGATCGGGCGCGATCTTCAGAAAGACGGGCACGCGGTCAGGTGCGGCAGCCGGCCGGGCGGCGTCGATGCGACCCAGAAGGTCGTCCAACTGCTCGCGACCCTGAAGCGCGCGCAGGCCCGGCGTATTGGGCGAGGAGATGTTGACGGTGAAGTAGGCGGCGCGGCCGGCGAGGCGTTGCAGACCGGCGACATAGTCGGCCGCCTTGTCCTCGGTGTCCTTGTTGGCTCCCAGATTTGCGCCGACGACGACGCCCGTCGGGCGCTGGTCGAGCCGCTCGGCGAAGGCGTCTAGCCCGGCGTTGTTGAACCCCATCCGGTTGATGATCGCCCGGTCCTCGCTGAGGCGGAACAGGCGCGGCTTGGGATTGCCGGGCTGTGGCCGGGGCGTGACCGAGCCGCATTCGACGAAGCCGAAGCCGAGGCGCGACAGGCCGCGCAGGGCCTCGCCGTTCTTGTCCAGACCCGCCGCCAGACCGACCGGATTGGGCAGGTCCAGACCGGCCAGCTGCGTTCTCAGGATCGGATCGTCCGCCGGCGGGGTCGGCAACGGGGCGAGCGCCAGCCCCTTGATCGCCAGCTGGTGCGCCTGCTCCGGGTCCAGCCGACGCAGCAGGGCGGCGCCCATGTCAGCCAGGCTCATGCGTCGTCCTCGAACGCCATCTCGCCGTTGTCCGTGATTGAAAAGGCGCGCGAGGCCGTGACGGCGGCGACGGGCAGGGGGGCGTAGAGATGCGGGAACAGATCGCCGCCGCGCGACGGTTCCCAGATCAGGTCGTCGCCGAAACCGCTGAGATCGACGGTCAGCAGCAGCAGGTCGCCGCGCCCGGCGAAGTGACGCCGCGCTGTCTCGGCCAGTTGCGCCTCGGTCGACATATGGATGTAGCCATCGGCCAGATCGACGGGCGCGCCGTCGTATCGGCCCTCGGCGACGGCGGCGCGCCACTCGGCGGCGTCGACGATCTTGTAGGCGAAGTCGCTCATGCGGATGGCGCGCCCAGAGACCGCGGCGTCAGGAAGCCTTCGTAGGTGCAGCGCCCCGCGACATCGACGCTGAACAGGGCGGCGGCGCCGGTCGGGAAGCCGGCCGACAGCTTGTCCACCACCGCCGGCGAGGCGGCGCTTTCGATCAGATATTCGGCGGCCAGCACGTGGACGCCGGGATTGTGGGCCAGGATCAGCAGGCAGCCGGCCTCGTCCTCGCTGGCCTCGACGAAGCGGCGGATCACGTCGGAGGGGGCGTTGTAGAGGGCGTCCTCGTCGCGGACTTCCACATCGCCGAAGGCGTCGTGCATCTGCTCCCAGGTCTGGCGGGTGCGCACGGCGGTGGACACCAGCGCCAGGTCCGGCTTCAGACCCCGCTCGGCCAGGGCGCGCCCCATCAGCAGGGCCTCGGCGCGGCCGGCGGCGGACAGGGGACGGGCTTCGTCGCCGCCAGAGGGGGCGGAGGCTTCGGCCTGGGCGTGCCGCATCAGGATCAGTCGGTGCATGGCCTTCGCCATAAGGCGGTTTCGCCCGGCCCGCCAGATGGGGCGACGGTCAACTCGCCGTCAGTCGCGATGTTCGCCTCGCGAAGAGATGGAGGCTGCCGGCTGGGGCGCCAGGACCGGGGCGGCGACGCGCTGGGCATGGCCGCTGGGGCGGATGCGGGCGTAGTTGTGGCGCGAGGCTTCCAGCAGGATCAGCCCGGCGGTTCCGGGAAAGACCCGGCGCCCGACCTGTTCGAATCCTTCGGCCAGCGGCAGCATCGGCCCCCAAGGCGGGACATACAGGGTCTGGGACCAGGCCATCGGCTCCAGCCCGACATCACGCACCAACCGCTCCAGCTGGCGCCGGGTGAAGGGTCGGCCGTGACCAAAGGGGGTGTTGTCCGCCCGCGCCCACAGGCCGCCGCGCGCCGCGGCCGCCAGGATGATGCGCCCGGTCGGCGAAAGCGCGCGCACCGCTTCCAGCAGCAGAGCGGCGGGGTCGTCGGCCTCTTCCAGGGCATGAACCAGCAGGATGCGGTCGAACGATCCGGCGGGGAAGGGCAGGCGGCGATCATCCACCAGCAGGGTGCGGTTGCGACCGACCGTCGGCCAATGCTCGACGCCTTGTCCGCCCGGCATGGCCGCGACGACGCGCCGCGCGCCGACGAAGGCGTCCAGCCAGGGGGTGGCGTAACCGACGCCCAGCACGTCGCAGTCGGCCGCCTCGCCCCAGGCGTCGTCCAGCCGTCGCGCCACCAGCCGTCGCGCCAGCGCCCCGGTCGGCTCGCCGTAGAAGGTTCGAAGCTCGTCGATGCTGCGCCGCATGGGCCCACTATAGGCCTGTCGGCGGCCCTGCTGCTAGGATGGGCGCATGACCCTGGACGTGCATCTGTTTCCCTGCCGCGCCGACAACTACGGCTTCCTGATCCGCGATGCGGCGACCGGCGTCGTCGCGGCGGTCGATACGCCGGACGCGGCGCGCATTCTGGAGGAGCTGGAAGGCCTGGGCTGGGGGCGGCTGGACCTGATCCTGAACACCCACTGGCATCCCGATCACACCGAGGGCAACGCGCGGCTGAAGGCCGACTGGGCCTGCGAAATCGTCGGGCCGGAAGAGGTGCGCAAGGTCGCGCCGCTGGACCGCGTGGTCGCGGACGGCGATGTGGTGATGGTGGGCGAGACGCGGTTCGAGGTCACCGAAGCGCCCGGCCATACGCTGGGCCATGTGGTGTTTCATGCGCCGGGCGACGAACTGGCCTTCACCGGCGACGCCCTGTTCGCCCTGGGCTGCGGTCGGTTGTTCGAAGGCACGCCGGAGCAGATGTTCGGAAGCCTGCAGCGGCTGAAGGCCTGGCCCGACCAGACCGTGATCTGGTGCGCGCACGAATATACGGCCTCGAACGCCCGCTTCACCCTGAGCCTAGATGACCGGCCCGAGACCGCCGCCCATGCCGAGGCGATCTTCGCGGCGCGCGCGCGGGGCGAACCGACCGTGCCGACGACGCTGGGGGTGGAGAAGCGGTTCAATCCGTTCTTGACCGCGACGGATGCGGATCAGTTCGCCGCGCGCCGGGCGGCCAAGGACAGCTTCCAGGGCTAGCGGTTCAGGGCGTCCCCGCCCACGACCCGCACGATCCGAGCCGAAGACGGGCGGCCGGCGATGCCGGCGTCGGCGTCGATGACGATCCGCAGCGTGCCCTGGACCAGGCTGACGCCCGGACGCCCCTGATCGGAGACCACGACGCGGCGCACGCGCTCGACCTGGGCGCGCAGGTTGGAGGACCGCGCCATGCGCACGATGGCGTCGCTGGCGGCCGATACGGTGTCGGCGGCGATCTGTTCAGAGCCGGGCTGAATGTCCACGTCGATGACGATCAGCCGGCCCATCGCCGTGCTGGCGCGGTAGCTCTGACGCATGAAATAGTCGACCAACTGGGCGCCGGTCATGGCCGCGCTGGCCAGGCCCTGCGCCTCGCCGACGCGCGAAGCCGGCGAGCCTTGGGGGGTCGCGGTGGTATAGAGGGTCACGGCGCCGTCGGGCGTGACGCGCAACACCTGATCGCCATTGTCGTTGCGATAGATGATGTCGCCGCGCGGCGCGGGCGTCGGCCGCAAGACCCAGACCTCGGTCGATCGTTCCAGCCGCATCAAAGGCCGCGATCCGGAGGTGTCCAGGATGAAGCCTTGGCCGCTGCTGCTGACGTAGCGAGCGCTCGGCGGCACGGTCCGGCGGGACTGGGCCTGGCTTTCGGTCGGGACGACCACGGGCGCGGCGACGCCCACGCCGATGACCGCGATGGCGGCGACCGCCATCGCGGTCACGCGTGGCGATTTTTTCGCCCTGACCGATCCCAACAACTTCATGACAGACTTGATGAAACCCGCGCGCGGCGGATTTTGGGCGAAGCTCGCCTCAACCCACCAGGTACTGACCGCCGTTCAGCGACAGTGTGCAGCCTGTGACATATCCGGCACGCTCGCCCACCAGCCAGGACACCATGTCGGCGATCTCCTCGCCCTTGCCCAGGCGGCCGACGGGGATGTGGCTGATGATGCCCTCCAGCACCTTGGGGTCCATGGCGCCGACCATTTCGGTGTCGATATAGCCCGGCGCGATGCAGTTCACGGTCACGCCCTTGCGCGCATTCTCCAGCGCCAGCGCCTTGGTGAAGCCGATCATCCCCGCCTTGGCGGCGGAATAGTTGGTCTGGCCGATCTGACCCTTCTGACCGTTGATCGAGGAGATGTTGACGATGCGCCCGTGGCCCCGGTCGCGCATGCCGTTGATGACCTGGCGCGTCATGTTGAAGACGCTGTCCATGTTGACGCGGATCACGTCGGACCACTGGTCGTGGCTCATCTTGTGGAAGAAGCCGTCACGGGTGATGCCGGCGTTGTTGACCAGGATGTCGATGGGGCCGAGCTGATCCTCGACCTCCTTCACCGCGCGGGCGCAGTCGTCGAAGCTGCCGACATTGCCCTTGACCACCATGACGTCCAGCGCGTCGGCGATGGCCTTGGCCGCCTCGTCGTTGCCGGAATAGCCCGCGGCGACCTTGAAGCCGTCCTCATGCAGGCGCTGAACGATCGCCTTGCCGATGCCCCGGGTCCCGCCCGTCACGAATGCTACGCGCGCCATATCGTCTCCTGTCCCTGTGCAGACCCTTCAGAAGGTCTTGTCGCGGCTCAGGATTAACGCGCGAGCGGAAGCGCGCAAGGCGAGAATCTGACGCGACGGAAGTTTCATGCCTCCGTCGCGTTTGGATGATGTTCGCTCCGGCGATCAGGCGGCCAGCTTTTCCATGTCGATGACAAAGCGATAGCGGACGTCGGATTTCAGCATCCGCTCGTAGGCGTCGTTGATCTGATCCGGAGCGATGGTCTCGATGTCGCAGGCGATGCCGTGCTCGGCGCAGAAGTCCAGCATCTCCTGCGTCTCCTTGATGCCGCCGATCAGCGATCCGGCGATGCGGCGACGACGCCACAGCAGGGGCATGGCGAAGACGGGCAGGCCCTCGGTGGTCAGGCCCAGCATGATCATGGTGCCGTCGCGAGCCAGCAACTGGATGTGGCTCGCGATCTCGTGCGTGGCCGAGACGGTGTTGATGATCAGGTCGAACTTCTCGGCCGCCGCCTTCATCGCTGCCTTGTCGGAGTTGATCAGGAAGTGTCTGGCGCCCATCCGCTCCGCGTCGGCCTTCTTGCGGTCCGAGGTGGACAGGACGGTGACCTCCGCCCCCATCGCCGCCGCCAGCTTGACGGCCATGTGGCCCAGACCGCCCAGGCCGATGACCGCGACCTTTGAGCCCGGTCCCACGCCCCATTCCTTCAGCGGCGAATAGGTGGTGATGCCCGCGCACAGCAGCGGGGCGGCGACGTCCAGGGCCAGGCTGTCGGGGATGGACAGGACGAAATGCTGATCGACGGTGATGTGGTCGGAATAGCCGCCCTGGGTGATGGCTTCCGACGTGCCGCCCTTCTTGTCCTTGCCGCCATAGGTGCCGGTGAAGCCGGGGATGCAATATTGCTCGACGCCTTCCTGGCAGGAGGCGCATCCGCGGCAGCTGTCGACCATGCAGCCGACGCCGACACGGTCGCCTTCCTTGAAGCGGGTGACGTTCGATCCGACCGCCTTGACCACGCCCGCGATCTCGTGACCCGGCACCAGGGGGAAAGCCGTGCCGCCCGTCTCGCCGCGCGCGGCGTGAAGGTCGGAGTGGCAGACGCCGCAGTATTTGATGTCGATCAGCACGTCGTCGGGGCCGGGATCGCGACGGTCGAAGCTGTAGGGCGACAGCGGCTTGTCGGCGGCGGTCGCGGCGAAGGCGCGTGTGGCGATCGGCATGGGGAAGTCCTTCAGGCTTTGCGGTGAGCCGGCCTCAGATGAGAGGGCGGGCAGGGGTCCGCGAGACGGCGGACCGTTATTTCAGCTTGGCGATCAGCGCTTGGGCCGCCGCCGGGTTCCGCACCTTCGCGCCCGAGATGAAATAGGCGAAGACCTCGCCGCGTTTGGCCCAGACCCTGGCCTGGTCCGCGACCGCATCCAGCTCGGTCGCCGTCATGCCGGTCGGCTCATCCTCGCGGCTGGACATCAGTCGGGCGTAGCTGAAATCGGCGGTCGCCTCGTCGATCTGGGGCCAGGTCGGCTCCTCGTCATCGACCGCATAGACGATGGCCGCGCCGTATTTGCGGGCCAGATCGTAGAATTGTTCGGTGGCGAAGGTCGGGTTCCTGACCTCCAGCGCGTGCCGCAGCCGCACCCCGTCCTTTTCCTTGGGCAACAGCCTCAGGAAGCCCTCGAAGTCCCCGGCGTCGAACTTCTTGGTCCCCATGAACTGCCAGTTGATCGGGCCCAGCTTGTCGCCCAGTTCGGTCAGGCCCTGGCTCAGGAACTTGTCGAAGCTTTCGGCGCCGTCGGACAGCACCTTGCGATTGGTGCAATAACGGCTGGCCTTGACCGAAAAGACGAAGCCGTCCGGCGTCTCGTCGCGCCATTTCTTCCAGCTGTCGGGCTTGAAGGTGGAATAGTAGGTGCCGTTGATCTCGATCGAGGTCAGTTTCGACGCCGCATATTCCAGCTCGCGCTTTTGAACCAACCCCTCGGGATAGAAGACGCCGCGCCACGGTTCGAACGTCCAGCCGCCGATGCCGACATGGATGGGGTGGGTCATGGTTCGCTCCGTTCGTCGCCGGTCGCGCCTTGCCAATCCTCGTGTCCGTGACGAACCCGCTGGATGAGGACGCCGTGCTGTTGCTGATCGTAGATTATCACGTGGGCCTTGAAGGCGAACACGCGGATGGGCGGATCGTATTCCAGACGCAGTCGGGCCATGCCGGGAGAGGCGGCCAACCGCCGAAACAGGGCGTCGAGTTCGTCCTGATAGCCGTCGGCCTGTAGCGGACCGAACTGGTCGTGTCCCTGGATGTAGATGGCGACGAGATCCTCGCTCGCCTCCTTCGACAACCGATAGCCGCTCATCCTGCCTTACGCCGCGCGGCGATGCGTGACAGGGCCTCGGCGCGAATATCCGCCATGGTCATCTGGCTGATCCCGCTGGCCCGGCCTTCATCGATCAGGCGCTGCATGTTGGCGATCTTCTCGGCCTTGACCTGCTCGCGGCGGATCAGATCGCGCACCACGTCGGACGTGTTGGCGTAGCGCCCGGATTTCGCCTGTTCCTCGACCCAGGCCTTCATCGGATCGGGCAGGGAGATGTTCATCGTCGCCATGGTAGGCCTCCTCTCGACGAGAATGGCTACTTGGCAAACTTTGTCAACGTCGGATCAGGGCGCGGTCGCCGCCTGGATGCCGGCCAGCAGGCTGGCGGCGGTGATGGGCTTGGGGACGTGCAGGTCGGCGCCGGCGTCGCGCGCCTGGTCGCGGTGCTCGCTCATGGCGTTGGCGCTCAGCATAATGATCGGCGTGCGCGCTTGATCGGGAAGGGCAGCCTCGACTTGGCGAATGGCGCGGGTGGCGGTCAGGCCGTCCATACCCGGCATCTGCATGTCCATCAGAATCAGGTCGAAGGTCTCGGACTGGAAGGCGGCCAGGGCCTGTTCGCCATCCGAGACGGTGACGACCTGCATGGCGTGCGCCGCCAGGATCAACTGAACGACGCGCTGATTGACCGGGTGATCCTCGGCCAGCAGCACGCGCAGGGGCGCCAGGGGGCGGTCGGCCTCGGCCGCACGCGCGCGCCGTTGCGCATCGTGTTCGGTCAGTGAGGCGGCGCGCGTCAGGGGGATCTCGACGGTGAAGCAGCTGCCGACGCCCGGCGTGGAGGCGGCGGAAATCCGCCCGCCCATCAGCTCGACCAGTGAACGACAGATCGACAGGCCCAGTCCCGTGCCGCCAAACCGGCGCGTGATGGTGCTGTCGGCCTGGCTGAACCGGTCGAACAGACGAGCCGCGTGCTCGGAGGAGAAGCCGACGCCGGTATCCTCGACCCGCAGCGTCAGCTGGGTCAGGCCGTCGGAATCCTCGTCCACCGCAAGGACAACGCCGACCGAGCCCTGATGGGTGAACTTGATGGCGTTGGACAGCAGGTTGTCGAGCACCTGACGGATGCGGGTGCTGTCGCCGACGAACATGCCGCGCGCATCGGCGTCGCGGCGGATGTTGAAGGTCAGCCCCTTGGCCTCGGCCTTCAACCGCATGACGTCCAGCGGGCCGGCGACGGCCTCGTCCAGATCGAAGGGTCGGCTTTCCAGGTCCAGATGCCCGGCCTCGATCTTGGACACGTCCAGAATGTCGGACACCAGCCGTTCCAACGTCACGCCGGAGCTTGCGATCAGGGCGACCATCTCGGCCTGCTCGGGCGTCAGCTCGGTGCGCGACAGGGCGTCGACGATGCCGATCACGCCGTTCAGGGGCGTACGGATCTCATGGCTCATATTGGCCAGGAAGTCGGACTTGGCCCGGTTGGCGGCCTCGGCGGCGGCGGTGGCCTCGCGCAGGGCCTGCTCTGCCGCGACCTTTTCGGTCACGTCGCGGGCGATGCCATAGATGCGGTCGCCCTGCCGGTGGGCGCGCCATTCCACGGTGACATAATGGCCGGCCTTGTGGCGATAGCGATTGACCTGGCCCAGGACCGGATCGCCCGGCCGCCGGTTTTCAACCTCGACGATGCTTTGGCGGGTCGCGGCATGGTCGTCCGGGTGGATCAGGCGCAGCAGGCCCTGACCCTCGATCTCGTCGGGCCGATAGCCCAGCATCGTGAACCAGGAGGCGCTGGCCTTGACCACGCGCCCATCCAGCTCGCGCACCACCAGCAGATCCAGCGACACATCGAAGAAGGTGTCCAGATCGACATCGGCTGTGGGGAAGGCCAGGGCCGCAACGGACGAACAGGTCATGGGCACTCTCTTGAATTGAGACCCATGTTACGGCGCATCCGTTAAGCTCGCCTTTGCAGCGGCGCGAAACGCCTGGTGGCGTCGTTCGCCATGTCGGCTAGGATCAGCGAATGATCTTCCTCCTCGCCTGGATCGCCATTCTGCAATCCCCGCCGTCAGGGGCCGGAATCGAACCCCTGACCTTGGCTGACGACCGGGCCTGCACGGCCGACGGGGGGCTGTGCGTGGGGCTGGCGCAGCAGGCGCGCGACGGCGAGCCGGTCTTCACCCCTGTCGTCCGCGCGCCGGTCGCGCTGCCGACCGGTCCAAAAGAGGCGTCGGGCGAGGTGGAGACCTATCGGCCCTGGAGCGGCCTGATCCGACTGTCGGACGGCGGGTTCCTGGCCGGGGTCGAGAAGGAGGCCAGCAGTCTGTATTCCGGCGGCAGCGGCCACGCGATCGAGCTGCGGCTTTACCGGCTGGACGCCGAGGGCGATGCGGCATCGGCGCCGGTTCTTTCCGTGCCGATTCAGGGCGCGGTCATGATCCGGGCCTGTTTCACCGAAGAGGATATGAAGCGGCGCGCAGAGGCTTGCCACGACAACTACAGCTTCAAGGGCGTCCTCACCGTCGAGGCGGGAGTGGAAGAGGGCGGCCTGCCTGTGCTGACCTATGCGACCACGGCGACGGCCTATCCGCGTGGCGCCTCGCGATCCGAGGATTCGTCGGAGAAACCGCCGCTGAAGCCCGCCGACCTGGTCGCCGCGCGCGATCCGAAATGCAGCTTCAGCCGCCGGTTCGTCTTCGACGCCAAGACGGCCGAATACCGGCCGAACAGCCCGCTGCCCGACTGCTCGGACTACACCGTCCCCTAGTAGGCGAAGTCGGCGTAGATGCGCTTCACGTCGCCCTGCCAGGCGCCGTGATACAGTTCCAGCAGGCGCTCTGCCGGGGTGATCCCGCTGTCGGCGATGTCTTCCAGTTCCGACAGATAGCCGCGCTCGTCCACCATCCCGCCCGAGAATTTGGCGCGGTTCTTCAGCCCCTGTTTGGCGATGTTCACCAGATCGACGGCGATGTCGCGCACCGATCGGCCCGCCACCTCGGCCTTCAGGCCCAGGCGGGTCACGTCGCGGCGCAGGCGTTCGTGGTCGGCGATGTCCCAGTCCTTGACCAGGTCCCAGGCGGCGGCCAGCGACGGGGCGTCGTACAGAACCCCGGCCCACAGGGCGGGCAGGGCGCAGATGCGGCTCCACGGTCCGCCGTCGGCGCCGCGCATTTCCAGATAGGCCTTCAGCCGCACCTCGGGGAAGAGGGTGGTCAGGTGATCGTTCCAGTCCTTAAGGGTCGGATATTGGCCGGGCAGGGCGGGCAGTTTGCCGGCCTGGAAATCGCGGAACGACTGGCCCGAGGCGTCGACATAACGGCCGTCGCGCTTGGCGAAATACATCGGCGTGTCCAGCGCATAGTCGGCGTAGCGTTCGAAGCCGAACCCGTCCTCGAACACGAAGCCCAGCATCCCCGTGCGGTCGGCGTCGGTGTCGGTCCAGACATTGGCCCGCGCCGACAGGAAGCCGTTGGGGCGGCCCTCGGTGAAAGGCGAGCAGGCGAACAGGGCGGTAGCGATGGGTTGCAGCGCCAGGGAGGTGCGGAACTTCATCACCATGTCGGCTTCGGAATCGAAGTCGAGATTGGCCTGGATGGTGCAGGTGCGCAGCATCATGTCCAAGCCCAGGGTGCCGACCTTGGGCATATAGGCGCGCATGATGTCGTAGCGGCCCTTGGGCATGACTGGCACCTGTTCGCGCGTCCATAGCGGGTCGAAACCGGCGCCCAGGAAGCCGACGCCGATCTGGTCGGCGACCTGCTTGACCTCCATCAGATGCTGGCCGGTCTCGTTGCAGATGTCGTGGATGGTCAAAAGCGGCGCGCCCGACAGCTCGAACTGACCGCCCGGCTCGAGGCTGACGGAGGCGACGAAGCCTTCGCTGTTTCGGCGCTCCAGTCCGATCAGAAAGCCGTTTTCCTCGACGGGCGACCAGCCGAAGCGTTGCAGCCCCTCCAGCATGGCCTTGATGCCGTTCGGGCCGTCATAGGCGGGGCGCGCCAGGGTGGTCTTGTCGAAGCCGAACTTCTCGTGCTCGGCGCCGATGCGCCACTGGTCCTTGGGCTTGATCCCCTTGGACATGGCCTCGATGAGGGCGGTCCGGGTCAGCGGCGCGTTGTCGGTCATGCGTCAGTCCCCTGCGGGCGCATCGTGAGCGACCGTGTGTCGCGGCTAGATGGGCAAGATTGCGGCAAGGCTCAAGAGGGGGGAAGCTGTAAGGCGACTTCATCGACGCGCGCGCGGCAGGATGCGGGTCATCACGGTGACGAAAAAGGCGACGGACCACCCCATAAGAAGGGTGCCGTTGACCCCCTCGATCGCCCCCAGCAGTCGCCACTCTTCCAGAATAGGCGCATCCGTGTAGCCGATCGTGGCGTAGCTGATGGTCGAGAAATAGACCGCGTCCCGCAGGCTGGTGATCGCATCCAGCATCATGAAAACATAGGCGTAAAGCCAGATTTCCACCCCGTGCAGGCTCAAAAGGCCCAAGGCGACGGCGCCGGCCATGGTCGCGCCTTCCCAAGATACCGGACTAATGCGGTATTGCCCGCGACGTGCGTCCAATCCTGACAGCACGCGCGCCATGCCAAGGATGCCGACGCCGTGTATGCCGACGGTCAGCAAGACCATGACTGTCGCAATCGCCAGTTCCAAAGCCATGGCCTGTTGTCCCCGACAGGCGACGGATTGGCAATGAGTCAGCGTTCCCAGTCGCCCACAGCCGCCTGCCACAGCGTCATGGCGGCGATGGCGGCGGTGTCGGCGCGCAGGATGCGCGGGCCCAGCGACACGGCGGTGGTGAAGGGCAGTGACCGCAGCCGCTCGCCCTCTTCCGGCGAGAACCCGCCCTCCGGCCCGATCAGGATGGACCAGGGCTGTCCGACAAATCCGCCCCCATCGGGGGAGGGGGACCCCGACG
>AMYY01000018.1 GCA_000335735.1 alpha proteobacterium L41A
CATCTACGGTACTGTTGAAGAGGACGGCGCGGCCCTGCTCATGTTCTGGTCGACCGTAGAACTGATGGCGTAGTGTTCCGCGGCGTACGCGATGACTAGCGCCATGGCGCACGGCGCGCGGTGCAATGGGATATCTAGCAGGCAGAAGCGCTCGGTGTCTGGAGGGGTGCGCCCGCCATCTCACTGAGGTTGGTCGCCAAGATGGTAGTAACGAGATTAGGATTGTCAGAATCATCTCGCTCGGTCCGACGGAGCCTAACCGGCCATCGGCCCGCCGTTCACACCGACCCCATCTCCGGTTGACCTGAAGGGCGCATTCCGACCCTATCCAGCCAGTCTGTGGCCTGTTCAGCCGACACAGCCCGGATGCCGTCAAATGGACGGGCAGAACCCGTTATCCAGTGACAATTCACTGCTGGATCCCGCATCATCTCGTCACCCCAAATCCGCTTCAGGGTCATCAGTTCCGCTAAATCCCAAGCCATTTTTCCGCGAGTGTCGTTAAGGCCTCGCGTACGAGATTCGTGGTGGATAGCCTCGATATCGGCTGCGTAAATAACCTTCATGCCTTGGCTGCGCGCCCGAAGGCAATAATCGACATCGTTGTATGCGATGGCGAAGTTCAACTCGTCAAACCCACCTAGCATCTGATGGGTCTGGCGTCGAACCGCGATAAATGCGCCCGTGACAGCAGCCACAGATCGCGTCCTCAGCCATCGCGCGCTGGGGCCCCCGTCGCTCTCCGATACGCCAAGCCCTTCATGCCGGGGGGTGCCTCCACCCAGACCGAGAACCACGCCGCCGTGCTGCAGGGTTCGGTCCGGATAGAGCAGACGGGCCCCTACTAAGCCGACGTCATCCTGAGCGAGGTATGTGGAAATCCGATCGTCCCACCCCTGGGTCAGCATTTCCGTATCATTGTTCAGGAAGAGCAGGTTGGGCTCCGACGCCGCCTCGACCGCAAGATTGTTGATGCGCGCCCAGTTGAAAGGTTCATCGACGGTCATGACAGAAAACCGTCCACTCATCTGGCCCTCTAGAAAGAACCCGCGCGTGTCAGCCTCTATGCTTCGATTGTCCACTATCATGATTCTGACCCGCTCCGGAAGGCGCGCCTTATCGAGCAGGCTGTCAATGCAGGCGGACAGCATTTCGCAGGCGTCACGCGTGGGAATGACAACCTTTATCGGGCTATCATCTACAGTCGATGCGACGTGGACGGGCGAGGGCCGTCGCAAGACCTCCAGATAACCGTCGGCAGCTTCTTGCGGCGACGGAAGGCCCATCCTGGCTTGGGGCGACAGCCGTTTCACACTCGCCAAGACCAGCGGAATATTGACGGCGTCGCCCTTCTGGGCCAACGCTGCAAGGGCGTCTCTCACGGAGGCATCGCCCGGAGATGACGGCGCGTGCGCCTGCTTCCAAAGCACGGCGGCCGGTAGATCCGGAACTGTCCTTAGATCATATACATCTGGCGCGGCGAAGAAGACTGGATCGGCGCGGATTTCGCCTTGCGGCCAAGCCTCTGTGAGATGGTCGTGATCGGAATAGACCGCGCCGGCGCCTGTCCGGTCTGCGCCGAACACCAGCCAAGCCAAGGCGGTCGGCCGAAAGACGACGCCGGCGTCAGTCGTCACTACGAAAGCCGCGTCGCCGGTCGGTGAGAGGTCGTTGGACCATCGAATACGAGGTTCCATCAAGGCCAGCGAAGCGACCGGATGCGACTCCAGGAAACCATCAAGCGTGACTACGGCTGTCCAAGTGGTCAACGTCTGGTCGACCAAGGACAGCAGGCTGGCCCGCAGTCGGTCAGGCGACACGCCGCGGCCGTCGATCAGGACGAGGACCGAGGCTGACGGCCTGCCGGGCGGGTGGGTTACGGCCTGTGCGCGGCAGAACTGATCATAGAAGGCGAGAGGGGCGATCGATGCGTCGACGGCGGCCGCTATGGCGTCGTCGATGTCTCGCGAGACGACCAGCAGACGATTCAGGCCGCCCGGATCGCCGCCGCCTAGCGGCAAGAGACCGCGCGCCCCGGCCGCGATCAGGCCTTCTCGCGCCACGCGATGTCCGGGACTAAGGTCGAGCGCCGCCTTCAGGGCGTCGACAGCTTCGCCATTCCGTCCTTGGGTGATCAGAAGATGGCCGAGCTGCGTCCAAGCCTCCGCATTGGGGCGCAACGCGATTGCGTGGCGGTAGGCGCTTTCGGCCGCCTCATGCTCGCCCGCCTGCTTGCGCATGTTGCCCAGTTGTATCCACGATCCAACCCGTTTGGGCCTCATGCCCGCATGGGTCTGGAACAGCTCCGCCGCCTCGCGCCATCGTCCCTGGTCACGCGCCGTCTCGGCCTGTCCCCGTATGAGGTTCGCCCGCCGCCGGCCGCCGGCCTGTCCAACAGGCATGGTGGTAAGTCGCGACCACAATCCTGACTTCATGGGACGGCCTTTCCCGGCGCTTTCGTCACGCGATAGCGCAGCGTTGCGACATCGGGATGCTCGACCTGGTGATCGCGATCCAGCGACAGCATCGGATTGTACCAGGGGTCCCCCGCCGAGATCAAACCGGCCCACCGCTCTGCGAAATAGGCTGCGTCCTCCGGGTGAGCGAGTTGCCCGCTTGACGATCTGGTCGCCGACTCGTGGTGCATGAGCACTGACCAGCCGTCGACAATCACGCTGAAGCCCTGCGCACGCACGCGCAGACATAGGTCGGTGTCGTTGAAGCCGACTGCCAGACTTTCATCGAACCCGCCGACGCCCTGAAACACGTTCTTTCTCATCATCAGGCACGCCCCAGTCACAGCCGACCAATCTCGAACCGCCGTCAGGCTGCAATTGTAGCCGGGATTGCGTCGGCCATTCACGACCAGGGGCTCGAACTTCATCGCATGTTCGGCATAACCGCCTGGTCCAAGGAAGACGCCCGCATGCTGGATGCGGTTGTCAGGATAGATTAGAATTGGCCCCACAGCACCGACGTCTTCCTGAGAGGCCAACGCGCGAAGCCGCTCGAGCCAGCCGACGTCCAGCGCCTGGATGTCGTTGTTAAGGAACAGGACGAAACGGTGGTCCCCCGCGAAGGCGGAGACTGCCAGATTGTTCATCTTCGAATAGTTGAAAGGCCCGCTGAAACGCATCACCCGGACGCAATGGGTCATGCTGGATAAAAGCTCGGCCAACTCGAGCTCTCGCGAATCGTGGTCGATAACCACAATGTCCAAGTCTTCGGCCCTGCAGGTGCTGAAAAGGGACGACAAACACTGACGTAGCAGGTCGGCGCGATCCTTTGTCGGGATGATCACAAGCACGCGCCCGCCGGGGTCATGGGTGTCGAGCCGATAGGTGTTGAACGTCTCACCGGCCGTGACGCGCGCAGCAGCGCCCCGTCTTTGCAAGTGGCGGCCCATGGCGGCCAGCGTCGCCCCCGTTACTTTGTCCTCCAGCCTGTGGCCGGAACTGTCCGCATGGGTGCGCCACCGGTAGAGAACGCCGGGCTGATGAGCGATGTTTTGCGCCGCGTCGATCATACGCAGAACAAAGTCAATGTCCGCGGACGCCGGCAAGGTGTCGTCCCAACCCGCCAAGGCCAGGGTGCGCCTAACACAGACGGGATGAACGAAATAGGGATGGCTGAGATAATAGCGCCATGAAAAGGCGGGTCGCGCCATGATCGACCTTAGGTCGTCCAGATCGCGTCCCGTGACGGCTTCGTCGCCATAGAGGACGTCCGCGCCGGAAGACGCCGCAAACGACAGCAGACGGATCGCCTCGGGCTCCAGACGATCGTCGTGATCCAGGAAAAGAACATAGTCCCCTTCGGCCGCCCTCAATCCAATATTGATCGCGGCGGCGGTTCCCTGGGGCTCGCCGGTCGTGATCAGGGTGATGCGGTGATCTTGCGCAGCCGTTCGGCGCAGCAGGCTTTTGAGGTCGGCGTTTGATGAACCATCGTCAACGATGATCCATCGCCAAGACGCTTCGGTCTGGCGAAGAACGCCCTGCACACTTTCCGCGAACCAGGCAGGATCGACATCATGGACAGGCGTGATGATCGAGATCATCGGCCCGCCCGCTTCTGTCGGCGGCGGCACGGCGCGTTCCAACCACTGAGCGATCCCTCTCATGGAGCCGATGTCGAAAGGAGAGGCCGCCAGGGGCGCGTGAGAATCCACGCGCTCGACGACTACGCTCAAAGCATCGCCGGCTTTGATGAAGGGACCGAGTCCGAAGCTGAAGCCGCAGACGGGCACATCGGACAGCCCCAGTTCCACGATGTCCGGTCTGACGAGATCGGCCTGCACGCGCCCGACGATCATTCCCGCTACGGATATGTTCAATGCCACCGGATCGGCGGGTCGATCCGGATTCCAGGCCCATCCTTCTATGGCTACTCCGCGCAGGCCTTCGACGGCGCCAATGATGCGCTCGTGGGCGGCGAGGCCTTTCGACTGCTCGGAGGCAAGAAACGCGATCAAATCATCGCGGGTGAGATGAAAGCCGGCGTCGGGGTCCCGATCTCGGCGCCACGCCTCGATATAGTAGCGGCAAGCCTGAAGGGGGTCCCCGCGCCTTCGACTGAGCTCGGCTCGCATTCGCGGCCCCACCCCTGCGTCAGGCATCAAACGGCTCACCTCCGAATAGGCACGATCGGCCTCTTCCAGTCGACCGCTTTCCTTGAGCATGTTGCCCAGCCGCAGCCAGACCGCCGCATGTGCGGGCCGTTTCATCAGATGGCGCCGGTAAGCGTCGGCCGCCGCCGCCCAATCCTTTCGATCGCGCGCGGCGTCCCCGGCTAGGCGGTCGAGATCACGGCTGGAACGGCCGCCCCAAAGGGCCGTCAGCCAGGCGAGAGAAGAAACAGGTTTCAAATCAGCCGCTCCGGCTCAGGCGGACATTCCCTCCGGTTTGACTTGACCGAGATCGCAGAGCGCGGCCTAGAGAGACATATTCTCACGGAGTTATCATGGATTCGCCGGTCAAACTCATCAAAACCCGTCGTTTCAGAGACGACCGCGGCTGGTTTTCCGAAACCTGGTCGCAAACGCGTTACGAATCGCTTGGCGTAACCTGTGCCTTTGTCCAAGACAATCAATCGCGGTCCACCTTTGTCGGCACGATCCGCGGAATTCATTTCCAGCGCCCTCCTCACGCTCAGGACAAGCTGGTCAGATGCCTGAAAGGTGCGGTCTTGGATTACGCCGTCGACCTCAGAAGGGGTTCGCCCACGTACGGTAAGCATGTCGCGGCGGAACTGACCGAGGACAACGGTGACCAGCTGTTCATTCCCGTCGGTTTCGGCCACGCCTTCGTCACCCTGACTCCCAACGCCGAAATCGCCTATAAGTGCTCCGACGGTTACGCCCCGGACTGCGACGGCGGCGTCTTGTGGAGCGATCCGGCTCTGGGGATAGACTGGCCCTTGCCGACGACGGGTCCGGTTCTGTCGGACAAGGACAAGAGCTTGCCACTTCTGTCGCAATTCGAAAGCCCCTTCGCCTACGACGGACGACCGCTCGTCGATCTCTGATCGACAAATGCGGCGACGCCCGGCGGACTGATGGCCGGCCGGGCGTATGGATCAGTCGGGCTTGGGGTTGTCTGCAAGGCGCTCGACCCGACAGCCTTGAAACTCCATCCGCCCAACGAAATGCGCGTTGGAGGCCCAGATCCTGAGCTCCGCCGGGCCGGGGAAGGTCCAGGCATGGTCAAGCACGACCTCATAGCCGCCCGACATCTGCAGCATGACCTCCAGCGTCTCAAGATCCTCGCCGACGCCCCACTCGAACTTGAGATAGAGATCGCTGCCTTCTGTCTCGACCGCGAAACGGGCCGCGATGCGCCATCGCCCCGCAGGAAGGTCGTAGCGGGGACCGTGAACCACCACGCGTCCGCGTCCCGTCAGATCGACATTTGGCGGCGCGAACCCCGCCTTGGCGGGATTCTTGAAGATGAAAGCGCCTGTGGGCCATTCGGCGGCCGCTCCTGGCGCGGGGATCGGCCGATCATAGACCCTCAGGGGCCCAGCGTCGGCGCGCGGTGAAGGCTCGGAGATGTTCGCGGATCGGACAACCCCCCCCAAGCCGGGAAAATCCAGCGCCTCGGCGGACGAGTCGAGAGAGTGCGCGCCTTTCTCCAGGAGCCAAGCCTGGGCGGCGAGTTGCCCAGCCAGCAGCTTGTAGCCCTTTCTGACCGCATGCGACATGCGCCCCAGCATCGTGTCCACCGTCGTCTGCAGGCCGGCGGTCAGGACCACCCACTCCGCATCGCCGAACGCGCGCGCTTCGGCCGCGTCGCTGACGATCAGCACATGCCCGACCGCATTGGTGGAAGACAGGCGGTCCACCGATTTTGATACGGCGTATCCAGCCTTGGCAGACGCCTCGAGCACGGCATCCCGCCACGCCGCCTCGGTCGGCGACGGCAGAAGCAGCACGCCCAGTTTGAAAATCTCGCTCATGAGGCGCGGAGCCAGCTGTAGATGTCGATGGCCTCACGCACGTCGTCGAACATCTTCACACGCCCGCTTTCGATGATGAGGACGCGCTGACAATGTTTCTCGATCAACCGCATGTCATGCGACGCCATGATGAAGGCGCGATCCGCTCGATGTTCGAACAGTTCCTCGCGGCATTTGCGCTGGAAGCGCGCGTCACCTACAGCCACCAACTCATCGATGAGATAGCAGTCGAACTCGATCGTCAGCGACAGCCCGAAGGCGAGGCGGGCCCGCATCCCCGACGAGTAGTGCTTCACCGGCAGCGCCAGCTTCGACCCCAGCTCAGCAAAGCCGTCGACCCGGCGCAACATCTCGTCGAAATCGCGGTTGTAGAGCCGGGATAAAAACCTGATGTTGTCACGTCCGGACAGGCTGCCCTGAAATCCGCCTGAAAAGCCGATCGGCCAAGAATTGGTCATACGCCAATCGATCCTGCCTTCCGACGAACCCAGCGCCCCGCCCAGAATCTTGATCAACGTCGACTTGCCCTGACCATTACGGCCGAGAATCGCCAGCCGGTCTTGTCGTCCGACCGTGAAGGATAGATTGGAGAACAGCGGCTTCCCGCCAGGAGCGTGCTTATAGGTCTTTCCCAGACCTGACACCTCTAGGCCGACACCGCCTGGTGCTTCGCGCGTCAAACTTGTCGGTGCTCTCTAAGTCCGGCCCAGACCAACCATCCAATTCCGTAAATCAACATCGTTGTGATGAAGACGACCAGGATGGCCATAAGACGGCGAGGTTCGCTTGGGGCGTCTGGGCGGCTGGGATTCACTACCCGCTCCAGATACAACTTCTGACGTCGCGCATCGATGCGCGCAGAGTCGAGACCGGCACTGGCGGCGGCAAGCGCACGGTCCGCCATGGTGCGCTCGGCCTCCAGGGCTTCATAGCCCCCGACCTTGGTGGCCAGCGACCCGGCGTTTCCTGCCACCTTTTGCCGCTCGATAGCCAATTGACTGCGGAACGCAGCAAGGCGTGCGTCGATCGACGACAATTGTGGGCTTTGCGGCGCCTGGCTGGAAATCTGAGCCCGCTCCGCTTGAAGCGTTGCAATGGTGGTGGACAGTTCGGCGATGATGCCGGTATTTTCCGCCGCCGCCGACATCGGATCGACGATTCCTTCGCGATTTCTGAACATATTCAGCCGCGACTGCACATTGCGAAGACGTTGTTCAGCTTCGATCACCGCGCGTTCCGCGTCGTCAACGGCTCGGGCTGACGCGCGGTTGTTCAGCCGGTTGACCAAGCGCTCGCCACCGTCAAGCATGGCGGCGTTGATCGCCTGGGCGTCGGCAGGATCGAACGCCTGAACACGCAGCGTGCTGATGCCGGTTGAAGATTCGTAGCCGACCGTGACGAACTTCTGCAGCGCTTTAAACAGGCCTTCACGAGAGGTGTCAGCGCCAAATTTTGGATAACGAGACAACGGATCCACACCCGGCCGAGCCAGAACCGCAGCAACGTCGAACGATTTTGACAGATCACTGAGGGAGTCGCGCGACTGAATATATTCATGGACAGCGAAAGCATCGGTAGCATTCGACGACAGGCCGACGCCCTGCAAGGCGACGCCTAATGTGGAGGGCTGCTCCTGAGACGCAGCGCGGACGATGAAGCGGGCTTCTGAAACGTAGCGCGGCGAAACGATAAACAGAAAGTAGATGGCCGTCGCGAGCGTCGGCAAGGCCACCACGACCAAGAACGCCAGCGGCACGCGCTTCCAAAACGTATGCCGTCGAGCAGCATTGGAGGGCGGACGATCGCCCTCGCTCGGGCCGAGATAAGTGATCCGTGATTCAGCCATGCAATCTAGTCGCCGACGGCGCCTCTCTATCGATACGCCTAGTCGGCATCCAGATGCTCCTTCGCACGAGCAAGCAGCAACAATCCAAACAGAATGAGAATACCGCCGCAGAACGCGGGATAGAGAAGACTATAATGCGTCTCGACAAACTCGCCAAACACACCCGCGCGGATCATTTCGACGGGATGCGGCAAGGGCATGGCCAGATAGACGGCCCGATAGCTAGCCGGAATCCAAGCAGCCATCGCAAAAACGCCCGAGAAGGGCAAAACCGCATACAGCATTATCGGTACGATACGCTCCAGAATTTCGAACTCGGCCGCTAACGCACTCAGCACCATCGCGATGCCCATTGACAGAATGAACAGCGAGAACCATCCCCAGTAGACAAGCAGAAGGTTCTGCGGCGGACCAACTTGGCCCAGAAACACCAACGCGACATAGATTATGAAGAATGCTAGAGTTGAACCACAAAACTCTAGAGCGTACCGCGCCATGTAGACATGCAGGATACTAATGGTCTTGTGGTACAATAGACCCGTGTTTCCACTCACGGCGGCCATGCTGTATGACACCATGTGCCTGAACATAATCAGACACATGTATCCCGTCATCACAAACGGCGCAATCCGAATGCCGTGCTGGTAGGGCGCCTTGATGAACGACCACAGGATGATAATGGCAATCGTGAACATCAATGGCTCGCCGACCAACCAGAAGAAGCCCAAACCGCGGCGGCCGTACCGCGTGATGATCTCGCGTAATATTAGCGAAACGACGATGTTGATGTGATGGGTGACCGATTTGACGATCATTAGGCCGCGACCTTGTGTAGAACGCGTCCTGCGGAGAGTCTTTCAATCACTGTGAAACATCAATCGATCTGGGCTCCGCCCCGGAGAAGGTGGCCATACGCCTTCGCCGGTTTGTGGGCAAGCCGCGAGGTAGTCACATCAGCCCAGAACGGTTTCGAAACTCTCTGGATCATCGATCGCCAGGCAGCGCGACAAATAGGCGTGAATTAAGGCGGCGCGTTCACGCGTGGTGCTGATCCTACCGCGGGCCGAAGCGACATCATCGATATCCGCCTTGTCCACGACCGCGTCATACTCCGCACGCCCAAACCGGATCAGCGGACGATCATGCAGCAAAACTTCCATTCCCGAGCCAGAGTTGACAGTAAAGACGCAAGCCGCTCCCGCGATGCAGGCGTGGATCGACACGTCATCGACCCACGCCGCACCGGGGTAAGCCGCTGTCATCGCCCTCAGAGGCTCCATCGACTTGCGGTTGGCGGGATGTCCCTTGACGACCAGCCGACGTCCCGCGACCCGGCAGTGGGCAAGCACCGCTGCAAGTGCCTCAGACACCCCGACATCCGAATGGAACCGGATGGTCTCATCGTGTGGCAGTTGGCAGAGAAACAGATCATATGCACCGGGGACAGGCGGCCCTTTCAAGGCCGGCTGCGCAAATAGCGATTCGTTGCGGGCAATGCGTTCCCGCAGGACAGCGTAGCCTTGATCCGCAACCTCGCTTGGCGACACCGGCGGCGGCAAGAATGACAGAGATGCGCCCCATCCCGAGGGATCAACCGTCATGAAGCCGGCCAAGGGCGCATTCTTGTAGAACCAGGCGTTCGTTCCGATAGGAAACTGCTGTCTCAGCTTATGCGGAAAGTAGACCCTGTCGAAAGCAGCGGCCCGAGCCTGAAGTTCTGACAGCTCGAAGCGCCATAGAGGCTGTTCATCAACGACGACAGTGTCGCCTCGGGCCTCATGAAAAGACTGGATCTGATCCAAAAAACGCCCGAACTCGCGCAGGATCGGATTGAGCGGGGGCCCAATCACGTCGGGAACCGGGCCTTGCTTGAACGAACAGTCGAGTCTCGGCTTGGCCAGAAGAATTCTGCGCGTCATGATGATTTCCTGGTAACGCCTCACCCCACGCCCTTGAAGCGCGAACGCGATCCGGCGACAAGCGCTCATGGTCAATCCTGCGCCGTGTCGTCGTATCATTCTCTGCGGGCCAAGCGCCCAGACTCTTCCCCTTCTCGGCCGACTACTTCGAAGGAGCGCGAGTCAGGTGGTAGAGGTCGTATCCAGCTCGGCCTTCTCCACCGATTTCGCTGGCGACCGCACCTTGGTCACCACGGCCGCCAGCGATCTGCTGGGTCTGAAGAAGATTCGAAGCTGGTCGAATCAGGAACGCGCAGACACGCGGGTCGTCATCTGTGTCCGCGACCCTCGGGACATCCTAGTCGAACAGGTTGGAAACAGCGAAGCGCCCTACATCACGGGATATGATCACGCACTTCACGTGGCCCGCAAGATCGTCACCTTGACCGCACCGGGCCTTCTCTTTCAGCATGGTGTCGCCGACGCGACCATCCGAAATGCGGCTGGCGTCCTTCTGCTTCGTCACGAAGACATCCTCCGGAGGCCGCATGTCACGCAACTGGCCTTGGCCAGCTTTACCGGCCTCGACCTTCGCAAGGGGTTTGCGGGCTTGCTGACCCATGAACCGGATGCGGCGGCGGCCGGCTTTAGGGAGAAGCTATCGTCAGGGTCTCTCTCGCCACGCGCCGCGCGGCGCATCGCACGCCAGTTCCGACTGGCTCCCGCCCTGTTCGACACCCTGGAAGCCCACGACTACGAGGTGCCCGGCGATCGCCGCTGGTTTGCTCTCTTGCGGGAACAAGCACCCGACGCCTTTGACGACACGCCCGGAACTATTGTCGGCTTCCATACGGCGGACGAGCTCTATGTCGAAGAAGCCAGACGTATGAAGGTCTCGATCGAGACATTGGGGTTGCCAATAGACTTGACCGCGATCGAGCCTCGGGACTGGCTTGCCTCGGTGCAATGCAAACCCGCTTTTTTGCTGGAAAAGAGAAAGCGCCTGCGTGGACCGCTTCTCTACATCGACGTGGATGCGGTGGTTCACGCGGATCCTTGGCCATATCTGCGAGGCTACGAAAGCGATGTGGCTCTCGCCGGCCACCAAGGAGAGGCGATCATCAGCGGTACGGTCCTTATCAACGACACGCCCGGCGCCGTGCATTTCCTGGAGGAATGGGTGGCGGAACAGGCAAAGTCTCCGAAACTCTGGGATCAGCATTGTTTGGAGAAAGTCGCCAAACGACATCGTCACGGTGAAGACGGCGTAGTCATCGACTATCTGCCGCCTGAATTGTGCTGCGTCTTCAACCGGAAATTCAGCCCTCCGATCATCCCCCTTATCGAACATCTTCAGGCCAGCCGGGAGCGCTTCCACGATTCCGAAGACGATAAGAAAAAGGAAAACCTGTCCGCGAGGCGAAACCGCTTGGCCGAACTTGATCAGGCGGCGCCAGAACGAGGCATGCAAGCGGCTTACTCGGCAAAAACGGCTCAGGAGCGGGCCGCCGAAACCCGCAGTATGATGGATAGCGGCGCGTCCGACACACTGCGATGGGCCCAGACGTCCAATCTCAAGTCCGCATGGCGCTCGCGCGCAGCAGTCGTCGCGAGCCTGATCCCGGCAGGGACATCTGTGTTGGATCTCGGCTGCGGCGCAATGGATTTGGAGCACGAACTGGCGAATGGAACGACGTATCTACCCGCCGATCTTGTCGCCCGCGACTGCCGCACGATCATCGTGGATCTCAACGGCGACGGCATGCCTGGCGTCGAAGCAGATGTTGTGACGATGTTGGGGGTTCTGGAATACGTACATCAGCCTGAACGCCTGTTGACGGCCATGGCGAAACGCTGGCCCCGTGCGATCGTCACCTACAATCCGACAGACCTTGACCACGGGCGCGACCGCAGAACACATGGGTGGTTCAACGACATGACGTCGGCTCAGCTGGTCTCAAAGGCGGATAGCGCAGGGTATCGCCTCCTCGGGATCGTGCCCCACGGACCTCGCGAACGCGTCTACGAGTTTTCTGCCCGATGACGATCACTTCCGTCTTTCGCTCTGATCGGACCAACGTCGGCGACTGGTACTGTTCGCCGGATCGCTATTTCCCTGATTTGAAGGGAGTCTGTCAGGACATCCTTGAGATCGAATCCGACCCGCCACCGGGCGGCCATGTCATTCTAGGCGGGGGGGGATTGATTGCGGCGACGTTTACCGCAGCGATGACAGCTTTGGCGGCCCAGCGCCCTCGCCTTTCCAGTCTCGTCGCCTGGGGCATCGGGGAAAGTTTGATCATCGACCGCAAGGGTGGGTTCGTTTCCCCCTACGACGGCTCGTTGCCGGCATATCTCGAAGCCTTCGATCTTGTCGGTCTCCGCGATTTCGGGACTGAATTTCGCTGGACGCCCTGCGTGAGCTGCATGTTGCCCCAGTTCGACCAGCCTGCTGCACCGACGCAAGACATCGTGCTCTACGCGCACAAGCGGATTCCGCTTCCGATCGACGGCCACCCAATGATGACGAACGCCGAGGAAGATATCGATGCGGTTCTGCATTTTCTGGCATCGGCCGAAACCGTGATCACAAATTCGTATCACGGCGCCTACTGGGCGACTCTCCTGGGTCGACGGGTGTTAGCCATCCCGAACATGTCGAAGATGTACCGGTTCAAACATACTCCCGTCCTTTGCGAAGCCTCCGAATGGCGGCGCTATCTCGGTCAGGCGGTCGCCTATCCGGACGCACTTGCCGAGTGTCGTAAGGCCACGGTCGATTTCAAAACGGATGTTGACGATCGGATAAGGGGCAGTTGAACCCTCGCCTAAAAGGGCGTTTATCGCGCTCTCACCATTTATTCAGTCGGACAACTTCCTATGGCTCCCCCCATAAAATCCTCCCCCGATTCCGCCGTGCTGGCTCAAATCGAGCGCCATCTGGCCGAATTGGTCGTGTTGCAGAAAAAGCAACTGCAAGCCATCCGGCAGTTGACCGGAGACAAGGCGCGCTGACATCAGCCCGATCGCCATCCGCGACTTCTTTCGACGGTGAAACCAGACGCGAGGTTGTCGAACTCGATGTTGGGGCGATCGGCGCGAGACGTCTGCCAAGCGCGTAGCGTCCCGGTGCCCGACGTTCCAATCATCACCGAGTCGAAGGCTCTCGTCATCGTTGGGGCGGATTGATCGTCGATGATCCGATTTTGGCGGGCCACTACGCCATAAGGTGCCGTCGCGCCAGTTTCTTGCCGGGCGTAAAGAATAATCCCAGCCGGTTCCGACGCGCGCCAAAGACCGCTTGCGCCCGGATTGACGATCTCATTGCCGATGATCTGAACATCGCCCGGCAGGTCGCCATTTGCGTCTCCCGGGGCCGAGCAGGTGATGCCTGCGCACCCCGGCCGGATGATCTGGTTGTCGGCAACGATGATATCGTTGAACCAATTCGCGCATTTCACGCCCCAAGTGCCGGCGTCCAGAATTCGGTTGCCGACAACCGATATCCGACGGTTTCCACGACCGCTGACGTCCACGCCCTGCTCGACACCTGGACCGATGCTCGATTTCGCGATCCGGCCGTCCGTGGAAGACCCACAGACGACGCCTCTGGAATACTGCCGAGACAGCGCCGGTTGGCCGGGCCATTGGGCGACAAGCCCCGACACCCTGGCGTTTGAGATTGAGAAACCGCGGCACAGTTGAAACTCGACGCCCTGGCAAACGTCGTTTTCCGGCTCTCGCAGGAAACGCGGTTTGAAATCTTGAATGACGATGTCGCGAAGCACAGCGCCGGGCGTGGCGATGACCTTGATGCCGGTGATGGCGCCGGCGTTGCGGACGGTCACTCGGGTCAGGACCGCCGACGCGCAATTGCTGATCTGCAGGGCCGAGCACTGTCCCATCCCGGCGTCCTGCTGAAGATTCGCGAGATCTATGACGAGGTCTTCGATCTCTATCCGACCAGCGCTCAGCCCGTCTAGGACAACCGTTTTCTCCAGCTTGGGATCGACCGATGTCTGAAGCAAGGTCAAACGACGCAGGCAGGGCGGCGCGGTTATCCGCAGTTCGCCGTGAATTTCATAGGTTGCGCCGTTCCCGTCGATAACCCTGCCGCTCTCGAACGCTGTCTTGAGCGCGGCGACATTCCGGATGGCTTCCGCCCGCGACACGCGGCCCGCCTGCGCGCCGAAAACTTCAGGTGCAAGGGCCTCGCCGGAAGACCGGGCGCAAGCGGCGGTCGGAACCGCCGAAAGGAGACCCAACCCGCCCAGCACTGTACGCCTGTGAATCATGGCTCACCCCGCATCCGCACCTTGGCGGGCCCATGACGATTTTTAGGCCGCCCGCCTCTGAAGATCGAATTTCCGGTCCAGATGGCGAAGCACGGCGTCAAGAACTTCGCGCCCGCCTTTCTCGTTCATATGATGATAGTCGTGGCCGGCGTTCTCGACGGCCTTTTCGCCTGTTAACAGAACCGAGCCCCGATAAAATTCGCCCAAGGGGCGATGAAGATCGTCGAAAAGGACACGCGGGAAGGGCACGTAGTCATGATCGCCCAACGCCCGCTGAATGATGGCCTGAACGTATCTAAACCGCGCATCGTCCATCTTTATGGTAGTCGTTGATACGACGTTCGCCGACACCAACAATGCGGTTTTGCCCGTAAGAGATTTCAAGAGCTCTGCAAGGCGGTAAGCGTTCGATTCTCTCACCATGTCTGTTGCGACGCGCGTCACGACCTGAAGCGAGCATCCGGCGTTGACAGCCGTAGCCATCGCCTTGTGAATGTCCTGCGGCGATGGAAGATCCGCATAGACAATGAAGGCGTCGTATGAGCCGACATCGAGACTGGCGCCCGACTTGAATCGAACATTGCGGATATGGCCGCCGATGACGTCGACCTTAGGAAACCCACCATTGCTGTGGCCGTAAAAATCTATTTCATAACGATCGTCGCCAGGGGCGCCGATTTTGTAGGCGGAGAAGACGGCTCCGATATAACTTGTGCCCAGTACGCAAAGTTTGGGGATTGTCATGCGGCGCCTCCAAATGCCTGAAGCAACTCTTCCTCGCACACCACGTCATCCGCTACAGAAGCGACAGGCTCCGCGCCCAAGGTCGGCTTGGGCTTAACGGCTTTCGCAGACGTCGGTTGGGCCGATACGGCGCTGAAAAAGTTGTCCATAACGAAATCGACACCGCGCGGGTTCACGTCCCTCTGATTAGGTTCGAAGAAAACCGCCTTAGTGACCGGGCTATTTATGATTTCATAGGAAGGGAAATAATCGACGTCCGGCCGCTGTCGCGACAGTTGCCCAGCCACGGCGCGCAATATGGATTTAGACTCCATGGTGGCGACCATGACGTGGCCGCCGGACTTTGTGGCGGTCAGCGGCACAGGGGACACGGTGAGGATAAACCGCAGGTTCGGATTGAGAACCTTCATCTGGTCCATGGCCGTCTCGAGATTGGTCAGGACATCCATCACGGTGTGGTTGTCGAAAGCATGCGTCCTGTCGTCGAAAATCCCCGCCACTGTTCCCGGGCACATGGGATATTCATAACCCGTCTCGATGTTCCGCCAGCGTTCTGTCAGCCCCAGCGTGAAGACGAAATAGTCGGCCTTCTCGATGCAGGTTTTGAAGGCCGCTACCGCAACCGCTCGGCTGGCCTGCATCTCGTCGACCGAATCGAAGCCGTCTGGTTCCACAGCGGGCCTGAACGGATCATAGAACCGGCCGTCGGTTTCCCAGCTTTCCTCCGGCAAAGAGAGGACGCCAGCGGCCCACCCTACCCATTGGGCAAGAATCGACGTGGTGTAGATGTTGCCGGTGCGGGCAGAAAAAACATTGTAATTAAACGCCTTGGCGCTTGATATCGATAGCCCTCTAGGCGCGGGTTCGCCATTGAACCAGGCAAAGCCTCTGGCAGCCAAGGCCCTACCGATGTGTTGCGCGAAGCAGGATCCGAAGGTGACGAACTGATCCGACGTCTTTAGATCAAACTTGGGCTTCCAGAGATCGGTCAGATCGAAAAGGCTCCGCGAGGCGACGGCCAGCTTCCAGAAGGCGCGATCCTCGAGGCCGACATACGGGTTGTTCATGCCGACGATGGCTCCACTGACATTCTATTTTCGCGCCGAATCTTAGTGCCCCCGAGGCCATCCGGCAACGCGCCCTTCGGGGAAGGCGGCCAAAGCTCCGCCTTGTTGCTTGATATTATTGCGTAAGCCGCCAATAGTTCCGGAAGCAAACCTAAGGGTATCCGCATGTCCTTTCTTAATGAACTCGGCTTAAAATACCGGACTGACAAGGCCGTCGACGGAAAACGAGGCGAGCCCGGCAAAGGACATGACTATCTTCGCATCTATGAACGATTCTCCGTGCTGGAGCGCACCGAGGTTCTCAAGGTGCTTGAGATCGGCGTCCAGAAGGGGGCGTCAATTCGCATGTGGGAAGAGTACTTCCCCAACGCGACGATCTATGGCTTAGACATCGCGGAAAGCGCTCTGAATGTCACCGGCGATCGGATTCGCATTCAGTTGGTCGATCAATCCAACGCTGCGGCCTTGCAGGCCTTTGCTGAGCAGAACGGTCCCTTCGACCTGATTGTCGAAGACGGGTCGCACATCTGGTCGCATCAAATTATCGGCCTCCAAACCCTGCTGCCTCACCTGAAGCCCGGGGGCCAGTACATCGTCGAAGATTTGCACACCAGCTACGCTTCGGAGTTTGGCGAACCAGGAGGCGTGACCGGCGTACAATACGTGCTGAAATGCTGTGAAAAGGTTCTGGGAGGCAACAGGGTACGAACATCTGACGAGGAAGACAGCCTGATCCATAGGCTTTCAGAAGTTATAGACAGCGTCATGGTCCTACGATATGCGGCGGTGTTTTTCGCGAAGCCTGCCTAGAGCAAAGGTGCTGTCCGCGGTTTTGAGGCCTATGGTTCGGCAACGGTTCTGATTGCCAAAACGTATTCTGACGGACGGCGTCAGCGTGTAGCGAAAACGGATACGGATACGGCCGCAGTCTCGGCGACTGTCACGCTTTCACGGAAAGGAGTTCGATGCGTATTTTGGTGACCGGCGGCGCCGGGTTCATTGGTTCGGCTTTGGTGCGTCGTTTGATTGCGCACACTGACCATGAAGTTCTGGTTTTCGATAAGTTGACTTACGCTGGCGTGCTTAGCTCGCTGGCGCCGGCGGTTTCCAACAACCGTTACGCATTCGTCCAGGCCGACATCTGCGACCCCGACGCCGTGGCAAAGGCACTGCGCGACTTCAAGCCCGACGTTGTCGCCCACTTGGCCGCAGAGAGCCATGTGGATCGTTCGATCGACGGACCGGGCGAGTTCATTCAGACTAACATGGTCGGCACCTTCGTCATGCTGAATCAAACGCTGGGATATTGGCGTGGGTTAGATGACGCGGCCAAGTCGGCCTTCCGCTTCCACCACATTTCGACCGACGAAGTGTTCGGCTCACTGGGCGAGGACGGCTTCTTCACTGAGACCACGCCATACGACCCGCGCTCGCCCTATTCGGCGTCCAAAGCCGGATCAGACCACTTGGTGCGCGCTTGGGGACACACCTACGGCCTGCCGGTGCTGGTGACCAACTGCTCAAACAACTATGGCCCCTACCACTTCCCCGAGAAACTGATTCCGTTGATCATTATCCGGGCACTCAATGGCGAGCCTCTGCCGGTCTATGGCGATGGGTCTAATGTGCGCGACTGGCTCTTCGTTGATGACCACGCCCGCGCGCTACAGGTCGTGTTCGAAACTGGCACACCGGGTGAAACCTACAACGTCGGCGGTAATGCTGAGCGGAAGAACATCGAGGTGGTCGCCGCAATCTGTTCGATCCTAGACCGGCTGCGGCCTAAGGCCGAAGGTAAATACGCCGATCAGATCACCTATGTGACCGATCGGCCGGGTCACGATCATCGCTACGCCATCGACGCCTCCAAGATTCGATCCGACCTGGACTGGACGCCGGCTGTGACCTTCGAACAGGGCATCGAACAGACGGTGACTTGGTATCTGGAGAACCAGTCCTGGTGGCAGGACATTCTGGATGCCCGCTATTCGACCCAGCGTCTGGGCGTGGCCAATGCCTGATCCCGTCCACATCCTGATCACGGGCGGGGCCGGTCAGGTGGGACTGGAACTCCAGGCCGCCGCGTGGCCTGTAGGCGTCGTGTTGCACGCCCCGACGCGGGCCGAGTTGGACCTGGGCGACGCCGCTTCGGTGCGGGCCGCCTTCGCTGCCACGCCTTTCGCCGCCGTGATCAACTCCGGCGCCCATACGGCGGTGGACAAGGCCGAAAGCGAAGTCGCCGCCGCCTTCGCCGCCAACACCATGGGGCCAGCAGTCCTGGCGGACGCCACGCGCGAGGCCGGGATCCCGTTGATCCAGGTTTCGACCGACTATGTGTTCGACGGGTCCAAGGACGGTCTCTATGTCGAGACCGATCCAGTAGGGCCGCTGGGCGTCTATGGCGCATCCAAGCTGGCTGGCGAAATGGCCGTGCGCGCCGGAAATCCGCGCTCGGTCGTGTTGAGGACGGCCTGGGTGCTGAGCGTGCACCGCGCAAACTTCCTCAAGACCATGCTGCGCCTTGCCGCTGACCGGCCAGCCCTGCGCGTCGTCGGCGACCAGCACGGCTGCCCGACTTCGGCTCGCGATATCGCACAGACGCTGAAGACCCTCACCCTGAAGATGATCGCCGACGCGGACGCCCCCACCGGCGTCTATCAGTTCGTCAACGCCGGCGAGACCACCTGGGCCGGACTGGCCAGCGAGATCTTCGCCCTCAGCGCCGCGTGCGGCGGCCCGGCGGCGACAGTCGAGGCTATTCCTTCGAGCGAATACTCGACCCCGGCAAAGCGCCCGACCAACTCGCGCCTGGCGACTGAGAAATTGACCCGCGACTATGGCATAGCGCCCCGCCCCTGGCAAGCCGCTGTCGCCGAGATTGTCCACGAACTCCACGCCGAAAGGACCCTCCCATGAAGGGCATCATCCTGGCCGGAGGGTCGGGCACGCGCCTGCATCCGATGACCCTGGTCACCTCCAAGCAGCTGATGCCGGTCTACGACAAGCCGATGATCTACTATCCGCTGTCGACCCTGATGCTGGCAGGCATCCGCGAAGTGCTGATCATCTCCACCCCGCGCGACGTCCCCAGCTTCCAGGCCTTGCTGGGCGACGGCTCGCAGTGGGGAATGGAGATCCAGTACGCGGTCCAGCCCAGTCCCGACGGTCTGGCCCAGGCCTATGTCATCGGGGCGGACTTCGTCGGCGACTCTCCCTCGGCCCTGATCCTAGGCGACAACATCTACTACGGCCACGGCATTACTGATCTGTTCACCTCGGCCATGAGCCGGCCCGGTGGGGCGACGGTCTTCGCTTATCACGTCAATGATCCTGAACGTTACGGCGTGGTCGCCTTCGACCAGGACATGCGCGCCCTGTCGATCGAGGAGAAGCCGGCGGCGCCCCAGTCCAACTGGGCCGTGACAGGCCTCTACTTCTACGACAAGGACGTGGTCGAGATCGCCCGCGACCTGAAGCCGTCACCGCGTGGCGAGCTCGAGATCACCGACGTCAACCGCATCTATCTGGAGCGCGGCAAGCTGTCGGTCGAGATCATGGGCCGGGGCTACGCCTGGCTCGACACCGGCACACCCGATAGCCTGATCGAGGCGGCCGAGTTCGTGCGTGTCCTGGAAAAGCGTCAGGGCTTCAAGATCGCCTGCCCCGAAGAGGTCGCCTACCAGCAGGGCTTCATCGACGCCGCCCAACTGGAACAACTGGCCGCAAAACTGGGCAAGAGCACCTATGGCCAGTATCTGCGGGACACGGTGCTAAACGCGCAGTGACCCTCATAAACTCAGCAGCGCCGGATCCCCGCCCTGTGCCGCAATATTGACGCTGATCGCCTTCTCTGCTGCATAACGGATCAGACTGTTGGGTCCGCCGGCTTTGGGGCCGGTGCCCGACAGGCCCTCGCCGCCGAAGGGTTGGACTCCGACCACCGCGCCGGTGATCGAGCGGTTGACGTATACGTTGCCGGCGGGGACCAGGTCGACGACTTCGGCGGCGAAGGTTTCGATGCGGCTGTGCACGCCCAGGGTCAGGCCGTAGCCGCGGGCGGCGAGTTTGCCGGCGACCGACTTCAGGTCGGACGGGGCGTAGCGGTAGATGTGCAGGATGGGGCCGAAGACCTCGCGTTCGAGGAAGTCGGGCGTCGGGATTTCAGCGATGGTGGGGGCGAACAGGTCGCCCTTTTCGGCGCCCATCGGCAGGGCGGCGCGGGCGATGATCTTCGCTTCCTTCGACAGGCGCTCGACGTGGGCTTCGAGGGCCCGACGGGATTCGGGATCGATAACGGGGCCGATGTCGGTCTTGGGATCGGCGGGGTCGGCGACGGTCTGGATAGCCAGCGCGCCCTTCAGGCCCTCGATCAGGGCGTCGGCCGAATCCTTGGGCACATAGAGGACGCGAAGGGCCGAGCAGCGCTGGCCGGCCGAGCCGAAGGCCGACTGGATCACGTCGTCAATGACCTGTTCCTTGAGCGCTGTCGTATCGATGAACATGCCGTTCAGGCCGCCAGTCTCAGCGATGAAGGGGATGATAGCGCCGGGCCGGGCGGCGATGGATCGGTTGATGGCGGCGGCCGTGTCGGTGCCGCCGGTGAAGGCGACGCCGTCGATCCCTTGGTGGGTGACCAGGGCCGCGCCGACCGTCTCGCCGCGACCGGGGACCAGGGCCAGCAGGTCAGGGTTCAGGCCGGCCTTGTGATACAGGCGCACGGCCTCGGCGGCGATCAGCGGCGTCTGTTCGGCAGGCTTGGCCAGAACAGCATTGCCGGCGGCCAGGGCCGCAGCGACCTGGCCGGTGAAGATGGCCAGGGGGAAGTTCCACGGCGAGATGCAGGCGAAGACGCCGCGTCCGTGCAGGAACAGTTGGTTAGTCTCGCCGGTCGGCCCCTTCAGGGTCTCGGGGGCGGTGAAGTCGCGTTCGGCCAGCAGGGCGTAGTAGCGGCAGAAGTCGGCGGCCTCGCGCACCTCGGCGACGCCGTCGTTCAGGGTCTTGCCCGCCTCGCGGCTGAGCAGTGCGACCAGCCGATCCAGATCGGCCTCCAGCGCATCGGCCATGGCGCGCAGGACGATGGCGCGCTTGGCGCCGCCCTGGCGGTCCCATTTGACCTGAGCCTCGGCGGCAGCCTGGACGGCGGCGTCGATGTCACCCGCCTCAGCTTCCGAGACATGGCCCAGTATCTGTGATCGGTCGAAGGGATTGGTCACGTCCTGAGCGTTGATCCCGGCCCGCAGCTTGCCGCCGATGATCGGGCCGCTGGTCAATTTCTCGCGGTCGACCAGTTCCAGCGCCTTGGCGTGGGCTTCACGGTCGGCGGCCTGAGAATAATCGCGGCCGAGGGAGTTCTGACGATCGCCGTACATATCTTTCGGAACCGGAATCTTGGGGTGACGGTCGGGCGCCTGCTCGACCGGGGACATGGGATCGGCCGCAACGGCCGTGGCGGGCACGCGCTCGTCCAGCAGGGCGTGGACGAACGAGGAGTTGGCGCCGTTTTCAAGCAGGCGACGCACCAGATAGGGCAGCAGTTCCTCGTGCCCGCCAACGGGGGCGTAGGCGCGGACGATGACGGTTTCATCGGCCCAGGCCTCGTGCGCCGCGTCATAAAGCGCCTCGCCCATGCCGTGCAGCCGCTGGTGCTCGACCGCGACGCCGTGATCGCGGGCCATACGCCTCACGGCCGCCAGCGTATGGGCGTTGTGGCTGGCGAACTGGGAATAGATGGCCGGCGCGGCCTCGATCATGGCCTTGGCGCAGACCAGGTAGTTCAGATCGGTCGCCGCCTTTGTCGTATAGACGGGATAGTCGGTGCGGCCGAACACCTGGGCGCGCTTGATCTCGGTGTCCCAATAGGCGCCCTTGACCAGGCGCACCATCAGACGACGGCCGGAGCGGTGGGCTAGGTCGGCGACGCGTTCGATCGTCTCCAGACCGCGCTTCTGATAGGCTTGAACCGCCAGACCGAGGCCCGTCCAGCCGCCCAGCGACGGCTCGTGCGCCAGCCGGTCCAGCAGCTTCAGCGAAAGGGCCAAACGGTCCGCCTCCTCGGCGTCCATCGTGTAGTTGATGTCGTATTTGGCCGCGATCTGGGCCAGGCGCAGGATGCGGGGATACAGGGTCGCCCAGACGTCATCCTCACGCGTCGCCTCATAGCGGGGCGACAGGGCCGACAGTTTCACCGACACGCCGTGGCCGTGCTCCGGCCCCTGGCCCTTCGACGTCTTGCCCACCGCCTCGATGGCGTCGGCGTAGATTTTCTCGTAGCGGTCGGCGTCGGCCATGGTCCGGGCGCCCTCGCCCAGCATGTCGAAGCTGCACAGCCAGCCTTCCTTGTTCGACCGTTTGAGCGCGCCCTGGATGGTGCGGCCGACGACGAACTGCTCGCCCATGATCTTGACGGCGGTGGCCACGGCTTGGCGAATGACCGGCTCGCCTAGACGACCGGCGATCCGCTTCAGGAAGCCGGGCAGGTCGCTGCGGGCCTCGTCGTCCACATCGACCAGCTTGCCGGTCAGCATCAGACCCCAGGTCGACGCGTTGACGAACAGGCTGTCGGACTGACCCAGGTGGGCGGCCCAATCGGCCGAGCCGATCTTCTCGGCGATCAGGCGATCTCGGGTGTCCTCGTCCGGCACGCGCAGCAGGGCTTCGGCCAGACACATCAAGGCCAGACCCTCTCGGGTGCCCAACGAGAATTGCTGCAGGAAGCTTTCGACGACCCCCTGCTTCTTCTGGCTGCGGCGGGCGTGTTCCACCAAAGCCGTCGCCTCGGCGACCACATCGGCCCGTTCGGTCGCATCCAGAGGCATGCGCGCCAGATTGGCGGCGACGGCCTCGCGCTCGTCGCGGAACTTGTGCGCGTCCAGACCGTCCCAGGCGGCCAGGCTCGAAGGCGTGAAGGCGGTCGAAGTCATCGGTGGCAAATCCTGTGGATTTCAGCCGTATATGCCGGAGTTCATTGAAGGTGCTTCGTATGATATCAGACTAGGCCGAAGATCGTTCGGTACGCAGCCCAGATTTCCTATGATCGATATCGACTCCGTTGATCGCCGCATTCTGCGGGTGCTTCAGACCGACGCCCGCATCTCCAACGCCGAATTGGCGCGACGCTGCAACCTGTCGCCCGCCGCCTGTTTCGAACGGGTCAAACGGCTGCGCGAAAAGAAGATCATCACCGGGTACGCCGCCATGATCGACCCGGCCCAGGTCGGCCGGGACCTGCTGATCTTCGTCGAGGTCCTGCTGGACCGCACCACCGGCGACGTCTTCGAAGCCTTCGCCGCCGCCGTTCGCAGTCAGCCGGAGGTGCTGGAATGCCACATGGTCGCCGGCGGCTTCGACTATCTGATCAAGGCCCGCGTCGGCGACATGGACGCCTACCGCGCCTTTCTGGGCGACGTTCTGGTGCGGATGCCGGGCGTTCGGGAGACCCGCACCTATGCGGTGCTGGAAGAGGTCAAATCGACGACCGTGCTGCCTCTATAACGAGGCGAGGGTTACTCTTGGTTGCATTTACACCACTTGGGACTGCGCGGCAGGTGACGGACGCTCTCAGTTCCCCTAAGCCTACACGCACAACAACGAGGTACGACGCCGTCGCCAATGCCGGTTATTTTCCCTGTCATCATGTGCGGCGGTTCCGGCACGCGTTTGTGGCCCGCGTCGCGACCGTCGCGCCCAAAGCAGTTCATTCCATTGTCAGGCAACCGGTCCCTGTTTCAGGAGACCGTCGAGCGCGTAATCGATTTGGCCGGCTCGGAGGGCAGGCTGATCGTTATTGGCGGCGCTGCGCATCGACAGGCGATTTGCGAACAGTTGAAAGAGCTGGGACGCGACGCAATCGTCCTTCTGGAACCTGAAGCACGCGAATCCGCCGCCGCCATGGCCGCCGCCGCCATCTGGACCAGGCGACAGCATCCTGATGCGGTGAATTTGTTCGTCGCGTCCGATCACCACATCCCAGACGGCGACGCTTTTCGCGCTGCAGTTCTCACGGCAAGCGAGGCCGCACATACCGGCCGCATCGTCACGTTTGGCGTCGTGCCTTCCGGCCCCTCGTCGGCCTATGGATACATTGCCCCCCGCAGCGAGGGGTTGGCGGAGGTCAAGGCCTTCGTCGAGAAGCCCGACCTCGTCACCGCGGAACGCTACATCGCCGAGGGGTATCTGTGGAACAGCGGCAACTTTGTCGTCCGCGCCGATGTCCTTCAAGACGAGCTACGCCAGGCCACCGCAGGCCTGATCGAGGCCGTTTCTGATGCGCTCGATTCTTCGCTCTCGGACGGCGGCGCGATCCTCTTGGGCCGCAGATTCGGCGATGCGCCGAAGATCTCCATCGATTACGCCGTCATGGAAAAGACTCGGCGCGCCGCAGTCCTTCCGGTGGCGTTCGATTGGTCGGACCTCGGCGCCTGGGACGCCGTTCACCGGTCGGGTGAGGGCGACGTCGGCCTGCATGTATTCGAGGACGCAGAGAACTGCCTGGTCCGGGCCTGCGACGGCGTTCTGGTCGCCGCCGTCGGCGTGTCCGATCTCGCCATCGTGGTCGAACAGGACGCGGTATTGGTCACCGATCTGGCGCGAAGCCAGGACGTGCGAAAGATCGTAAGTCGATTGGAAGGGCTGTCGCCGCGCCATCTCGACTTCCCCCAAACGCCTCAGGAAACGCTTGAGCAGGGTGCAGTCCGCTTCGCGGCGTGGATGCGGCAAACGGCGCTGCCGACCTGGTGCACCTTGGGTCAGAACGCCGAGGGCGGCTTCGAGGAGTTGCTGGCCCAGGACGGGCGGCGACTTCCGGCCTCACGACGCGCCGTCGTGCAGGCGCGCCAGCTGCAGGTCTATTGTGCAGCAGGTCGTCTAGGCTGGTCAGGACCTTGGAGTGCTGTGGTCGCATCAGGCTTGGCTTGGACACGCCAGCGCCTCGTGAAGACTGATGGGCGGATGCGGACTCGGTTGTCCTTCTCCGGCGCGCCGGAAGACGACACGACGACCATCTACGATCAGGCCTTCCTTCTCTTCGCCCTGGCCGACATTTCGATCGCCATGCCCGCCGCAGCCGTCGAGGATAAGGCGACCCAAATCCGCGATCAGTTGGTGGCTTCCATGGACGCTGACGGCGGTGTCGTGGAAGCTGGCGACCATCCCTATCAAGCGAACGCGCATATGCATCTGCTGGAAGCGGCGCTGGCGTGGGAGGACGCAGGAGGCGACTCGTCCTGGGCCGGGCTTTCCGATCGGATCGTCGCCTTGGCGCAGAGACGATTCATCGATGCCGACACCGGCATGATCCGAGAATTCTTCTCTTCGGACTGGTCCCCGGCAGCCGGCGGCGACGGTTCGCTGATAGAGCCAGGTCATCAGTTTGAATGGGCCTGGCTTCTGGCTCGTTACGCCAGAGCCCGCGCCGACGCTGAGACGCTCGGGGTGGCCTGGCGACTGTTCGAAGCCGGCCTGAAGGGTGTCGATCGCTCGCGGGGCGTAGCGATCGATGCGATGGATATCGACGGCTCGATCCGGAGCGGGCGGGCGCGCCTGTGGCCGCAGACGGAGTGGCTGAAGGCCGCCTTGGTCCTGGCCTCGTCTTCAGACGACGGTCGACGCGATCTGTGCCTGATGCAAGCCGCCCGAGCGCAGCGCGCCGTGTGGCGTTATCTGACGCCCGTCGGTCTGTGGCGCGACAAAATGCTGGAGAGCGGCGATTTCATCGACGAGCCAGCGCCCGCCAGTTCCCTCTACCACATCATGGCCGCCTATAGTCAGATCAGGACCACGCTCGGCGCCCTGCGCCCCGATCTCGCCTCTTCGCTGGATCTGTAATCAGGACTGCCGACATCCGTCTCGCCTTCGTCATGCGAACCGTCTAGAAGTTCCGCCCTTACTCAACGGCTCAGGGTCCGCCCGCCTCAATGCGCATCGTTCTGGCCACCGACGCCTGGGAACCTCAGGTCAATGGCGTCGTCCGCACCCTGACGCGCACCGTCGCGGAATGCCGCGGCATGGGCCATGAGGTCGAGGTCATCGAACCCAGTCTGTTCAAGACCATCCCCTGCCCGACTTATCCGGAGATCCGGCTGGCGCTTGGGGCGGAAGAAGAAATCCGCGAGATGCTGCGCGCCTTCGAACCCGAGGCTGTCCATATCGCCACCGAAGGTCCCATCGGCATCGCCACGCGACGCATCTGCGTGGAGTGGAAGCTGCCGTTCACGACCAGCTATCACACCAAATTCCCCGAATATGTCTCGGCGCGTTTCCCGATCCCGGTTCAGGTCGGCTACGCCTATATGAAATGGTTCCACAAGCCGTCGGGCCGATTGATGGTGGCGACGCCGACCCTGCGCGACGAACTGGTCGAGCATGGATTCAAGAACGTCTCGCCCTGGTCGCGGGGCGTAGACACGGAGGTGTTCAATCCCGACCTGGACCGCATCTACGACGAGCTTGGTGGTAAGGACTGGCCGCGGCCGTTCTTTTTGAACGTCGGTCGTGTGGCGGTTGAGAAGAACATCGAGGCCTTCCTGCAACTGGACCTACCCGGCACAAAGATTGTCGTCGGCGATGGCCCGGCCCGCGCCGAGCTCGAAGAGAAATATCCGGATGCCAAGTTCCTCGGCGCCAAGTTCGGCGACGACCTGGCCCGCTGTTTTCGCGACGCCGACGTCTTCGTCTTCCCCAGTTGGACCGATACCTTCGGCCTAGTGATTCTGGAAGCCATGGCCGCAGGTACGCCGGTCGCGGCCTATCCGGCTCACGGCCCGATCGACATCATTCCCGGATCGAACGCAGGCGCAATCGACAAGGACCTCAAGACCGCCTGCCTGCAGTGCCTTGATCTCGATCGCAAGGCTGTGCGCGCCTATGCGGAAAAGTTCAGCTGGCGCGCCTCGGCCGAGCAGTTCGTGGAGAACCTTCAGCCTTATCCCGAACCTGAGCGCGGCCGCTTCTGGCGTCGCCTGCGGCGCATCGCTCGGATTCGCAAACGCGCCGCCGCCTGAGCCAATCAGAATGCTCAAGCCCAGGCAGGACCTGAAGCCAAACACCGCCGATTACGAAAATCTCGCCTTCGTGAAACCGGTAGGCTTCCGCGAATACGACGCGCGCTGGATCGTAGAAAAAGAAATCAACCTTCTCGGCATTCAGGCGCTGGGACTGGGCCTAGCCACATATGTCCACGAAATCGGCGTCGTGCCGAAAATCGTCACCGGCCATGACTTCCGCGGCTACAGCCTCAGCGTCAAGCAGGCCCTGATCCTCGGGCTGCTGGAGGGCGGGATGGAGGTTCTGGACGTGGGCCTTGCCCTGTCGCCCATGGCCTATTTCGGCCAGTTCGAACTGGACGCACCGTGCGTGGCCATGGTCACGGCGAGCCACAATGAGAACGGCTGGACCGGGGTGAAGATGGGGGCCAACAAGCCCCTGACCTTCGGCCCTGACGAGATGGGCCGACTGAAAGAAATCGTTCTCAACGGAGAGGGCGTGGCCCGGCCGGGCGGCAATCTGGTGCGGGTCGATGAGTTCCGAGAAACCTATATCGCCGACGTGGCCTCCAAGGTGCAGATAAAGCGACCCCTGAAGGTCGTCTGCGCCTGCGGCAACGGCACGGCCGGCGCATTCGCCCCCGACGCCCTGCGTCGCATGGGCGTCGAGGTGATCGAGATGGACACCGACCTCGACTACACCTTCCCCAAATACAACCCGAACCCCGAAGATCATGCCATGCTGGTCCAGATGGCGGAGCGCGTGCGCGAGACGGGCGCCGATCTGGCCTTGGGCTTCGACGGCGACGGCGACCGCTGCGGCGTGGTCGACGACACCGGCGAGGAAATTTTCGCGGACAAGATCGGCCTGATGTTGGCGCGCGACCTGTCCAAGGTCTATCCGGACAGCACCTTCGTGGTCGATGTGAAGTCGACGGGCCTCTACAAGACCGATGATGTGCTGAAGGCAAACGGCGCCGAGGTAATCTATTGGAAGACGGGCCACTCCTACATCAAGCGCAAGACCGCCGAACTGGGCGCCCTGGCCGGATTCGAGAAGTCGGGCCACTTCTTCATGGCCGGCGATCTGGGCCACGGCTACGACGACGGTCTCGTCGCGGCCGGCGCGGTGCTGGCCATGCTGGACCGCAATCCGGACAAGAAACTCAGTGAACTGAAGACCGCCCTGCCGGACGCCTGGACCAGCCTGACCATGTCGCCCCATTGCGACGACGAGCTGAAGTACGGCGTGCTGGAGCGGATCGTGAAGGAATATTCCGATCTGGCCGATGCCGGCGGCGAAATCCTGGGCCGCAAGATTGTCGAGGCCATCACCGTCAACGGCGTGCGCGTGCACTTGGAGGACGGCTCATGGGTTCTGGTCCGCGCCTCGTCCAACAAGCCGGAACTGGTCGTGGTGGTCGAGAGCATGCGCTCCGAAGACGACATGCGCGACCTGTTCCGTAGGGAGATCAAGCCACGCTTGGCCGCCTATCCGGAAATCGGCGCTTTCAATCAAGAAATCTGAGCGTCAGCTTGCCGCGAGCATGTTTTTGGGACGGAATCCAGATGATCGCTTTCTTGAAGACATCATATCGTCGAGCCAGGAAACTTTTGAGACAAGCCAAGCCAGCTGATGCCGCCGAGAGTCTCAGGGCTCGCTTCACAGGCGTTTACAGATCCGCTGCTTGGGGATCATCAGAATCTCTTTCGGGGCCCGGTTCTGAGCGGAATTCGGGCTCGGTTCGCCAAGCCTTGATTGCGCTTTCCCAAATTGTCGAAAAATATGAAGTTCGTTCGGTGGCCGACATTCCGTGCGGAGATTTTAACTGGATGCCCGAGTTTTTGGAAAAGCATCCTTCAGTAGCCTACGCGGGGTATGACATCGTTGGCGGCCTGGTCTCTCAAAACCGCAAGTCACATCCGTCCGTTAAATTTTATGTCCTCGATATTACAGAACAGGTTCCACCCCGCGCCGACTTGATCTTCTCAAAGGATTTGGTGAATCACCTTCTAGACAGGGATGTTTGGAAAGCTCTAGCCAACATGATCCGTTCTGGCGCGACCTATTTGATGATCACGTCTAACAGCGTGTCCACTCCGAACGAAGATTTGCCCCGAAATGTTGGCGGCATGTCTCGGCTTCTAAATCTCAGAACTGAACCTTTCAGCTTCCCGACACCTATTTACGAAGATGGCTATCTGGCAGTGTGGCGCACCGAAGATTTGGTCTTTGTCCTAGATCACAAACTCTGATCTGAACCAATCGCGTCCGTGACCGCTTCCCTCTCGTCTGAGGCCAGGAGGGAAGATTGCCGCGCTATTTTTTCCACACCCAGAATGGCGATTGCGTCCGCGACGAGCAGGGCGAGGAACTGAAGAACATCGACGCGGCGCGCGAAGAGGCCGTCGCCGTCCTTGGTGAGATCCTGCGGTACAGGGGCGCGTCCTTCTGGACGACCGGCGCCTTCAGCGTCATCGTCACGGATGCGGAGGGTCAGACCGTAGTCAGCGTGACGGCGGCCGCGTCTGACCAGGCGCCTGAAGGTTGGACGCTGGCGGGAGAGGTTTGATGCAGAAGGCCGGCAGCCCCGCCAAGATCACCACATTGGTCGACAAGCTGTCGCTGAGAGACCGTCTCGACGAAAAGGAAATCGCCGCCTTACGAGATGTGCTCGATGCCCCAAAGACAGCGCCCGCCGGGTCCGACATCGTTCGCGAGCACACCCGGCCAATGCATAGCACGCTTCTGATCTCGGGCTTTTCCGCGCGATATTCGACGTTGGAAGACGGGTCTCGGCAGATCACCGAGATCAATGTGTCGGGCGACTTCATCGACCTGCACAGCCTGTTGATGAAACAGATGGATCATGGCGTCGTCGCGCTGACCGACTGCGTGATCGCAGAGGCGCCGCACAGCGGGCTGATCGACATCACCGAGCGCCACCCGCATCTGGGCCGACTTCTCTGGCTGGACACCATCATCGACGCTGCCATTCATCGGCAGTGGCTGGTCGCCATGGGCCGACGGAGCGGGCTTGGCCATCTGGCGCATCTGGTGTGCGAGCTTTATCTGCGTCTCCAGGCGGTTGGCCAGACGGGCGACCTGACCTTTGATCTGCCGTTGACGCAGACGACGCTGGGTGACGCGCTCGGCCTTTCGACTGTCCATGTCAGCCGTCTGATTTCCGAGCTCCGCAGCGAGGGCGTCGTCGCCTGGGCGGGCGGGCGGATCGATATTCTGGACTGGCGTCGCCTGGCTGAAATCGCCGAGTTCGATCCGACCTATCTTCGTCTGCAATCAGAGCCCGTCTGATGGCTTAACGCATGTTATCGCGAAAAACGGCGATCGGCCCTCTAGACGAGGCATGTCAACGTCGAACCTCGCACAAACATTGTTGTCCGGCCTTGCACTCCAAGGCCTGGACACAGGCGACGCGTTCTTCGCCGAGGCCGGCGTACGGACCGCACCTAACGACAATGGCGACCCCATCGTCACCTTTGTGCTTTCCGGCGTCGTGGCTCGGATCGGGTTCGACGGCTTCCTTTCGAGAGGGCTCGCCTCCAGCGACGACGTGATCAACTTCGATGCCGTGGTGGGCGGCGGCGAGACCGAATCCGCGCTTTGGTTGACCCCGGGACGGTTCCTGACCGTTTCGGCGACAAAACTCGCGCAAACACTCCCTCACGACAGCTTGGTCGAGGCGTCGTTGACAGACCTTAGGCGTCGCAACCGCGCGCTTCAAACCGAACTTTCTCGCCAAGCGGCCCTGAAGGTCAGTCAACGGCTCGCGGCCCTTCTGCTCGATGTCCATGACCGAGAAGGGGGCGACGTCCTCGCCCTGCGTCAAACCGAGCTTTCGAAGCTGATGGCCGTAAGGCGCGCCAGCATATCGACCGCCTGCACGGAGCTGTGCGCAGCCGGGGCGGTACGGCTCCGGCGCGGCGCGATCCAAATCATCGCCCCGGACACGCTACGCCGGCTGGCAGGCGAGCCTCACTCGACCGTGACGGACTTGGCCAGGTTGCGGGGCTGATCGACGTCGGTGCCCTTCTGGACGGCGGTGTAATAGGCCAGCAGTTGCACCGGCACGGCATAAACCAGAGGCGCGATCAGCGGGTGGCAGTCGGGGGCGTGGATGCGGCGAATGCCGGCGCCGTGCGGATCGGGGGCCTTTTCCGGCGCGATCATGATGACCGGGCCGCCACGCGCCGCAACCTCCTGCAGGTTGGACGCGGTCTTTTCGAACACATCGTCGAGGGGAGCTAGGGCGATGGTCGGGGTCTCCTCGTCGATCAGGGCGATGGGGCCGTGTTTCAACTCTCCGGCGGCATAGCCCTCGGCGTGGATATAGCTGATCTCCTTGAGTTTCAGCGCGCCTTCCATGGCCAGCGGGAACATGGCGCCCCGGCCCAGGAAAAGGACATCGTCGGCCTTTGACAGATCGTGGGTCACGGCGCGGATGCTGTCGCCCATCGTCAGGGCCTCGGCGATCAGGCGCGGGCTTTCGAACAGAGCTTTGACCAGTTCGGCCTCGGTCGCAGCATCGATCCGGCCGCGCGCCACGCCAGCCGCCACGGCCAGGGCCAGCAGGGCCGCGACCTGGGCGGTGAAGGCCTTGGTAGAGGCGACGCCGATCTCGGGCCCGGCATGGGTGGGCCACAGGACGGCGGCTTCGCGCGCCATCGAGGAAGAGTGAACATTGACGACGGCGGCGGTCTGCAACCCTTGCGCCTTGCACCAGGTCAGGCTGGCCAGGGTGTCGGCCGTCTCGCCCGACTGGCTGACGGCGACCGCCAGCGTCTTGGGCGACACGGCAGGCGAGCGATAGCGGAACTCGGACGCGATCTCGACATCGCAGGGCAGGCCGGCCAGTTTCTCGAACGCATAACGGCCGATCTGGCCGGCGTAGAAGGCGGTGCCGCAGGCGACGATCTGGATGCGGTCGATGGCGGCGAAATCGACAGGATTGGTCTTGGCCTTGCCCGTCACCAGGTCGAGATATTCCGACAGGGTGTGCTGGACGCTGTCGGGCTGTTCATGGATTTCCTTCTCCATGAAGTGGCGATATTCGCCCTTCTCGACCATGGCCGATGAGGCCGAGACCTGGACGATGGCGCGTTCGACCGGCTTGCCCGCGACGTCGAACATCTGGGCGCAGGCCTTGGTCACGGCGACGTAATCGCCCTCTTCCAGATAGGAAATCTTCTGCGTGAACGGACCGACCGCGAGCGCATCCGAGCCCAGATACATCTCGTCCTCGCCCCAGCCGACCACCAGGGGGCTGCCACGCCGGGCGCCCAGGATCAGGTCGCCCGTCCCGTCGATTAGCACCGCAAGCGCATAGGCGCCGGTCAGGCGGTCGAGAGTGGTCTTGAACGCCTCCAGCGGCGCCCGGCCCGTGTTCAGTTCGGCATCCAGCAGGTGGGCGATGACCTCGGTATCGGTCTGGCTTTCGAAAACATGGCCCTCGGCGGCGAGTTCGGCCTTCAGCTCGGCGAAGTTCTCGATGATGCCGTTGTGGACCAGGGTGACGCGCCCAGCCTTGTGCGGGTGGGCGTTGGCTGTCGTCGGCGCGCCGTGGGTGGCCCAGCGCGTATGGCCGATGCCGACCATCGCCGTCATCGGATCCTCGGCCAAGACGGCTTCCAGATTGCGTATCTTGCCCTTGGCGCGGCGGCGCTCGACCGAGCCGTCCACGACTGCGGCGACGCCGGCGGAATCATAGCCGCGGTACTCCAGTCGTTTCAGGCTGTCGATCAGCCGGGGAACGACAGGACCATTGCCGGTGACGCCGATGATGCCGCACATGAGCGAAGGCTCCGAGAAGTCAGTAAAAGGGCGCCGCTTTGCACTGGCGGCGATCCGGGGCTAAGCCACACATCAAGCCCCACCGGCCGTCTATGCAATCTTAAGACAGGCCGCATCAAAAAAGGGGTTTCGGATCGTTACCCGAAACAAAGGACCGCACCTTGGGCGACAGAAAATACTTCGGCACCGACGGCATTCGCGGGCGCGCCAATACCTATCCGATGACGGCCGAGGTCGCGTTGCGCGTCGGTCTGGCCGCCGGGAAACTGTTCCGCACCGACGACGATCGCCGCCATCTGGTGGTGATCGGCAAGGACACCCGCCTGTCCGGCTATACGATCGAGCCCGCCCTGGTCGCCGGGTTTGCTTCGGTGGGCATGGACGTTCGCACCTTCGGGCCCGTGCCGACGCCCGGAGTGGCCATGCTGACCCGCTCGATGCGCGCCGATCTGGGCGTCATGATCTCGGCCTCGCACAACGACTATGCCGATAACGGAATCAAGCTGTTCGGGCCGGACGGCTACAAGCTGTCGGACGAGATCGAACTGAAAATCGAGGCCATGATGGACGAAGGCCTGGATAAGGACTTGGCGCCGTCGAATAAGCTGGGCCGGGTCAAACGCATCGACGACGCCCAGGCCCGCTATATCGAGATCGCCAAACAGGCCTTCCCCAAACGGTTGACGCTGCAAGGGCTGCGCATCGCCGTCGATTGCGCCAACGGCGCCGGCTACAAGGTCGCGCCGACCACTCTTTTCGAACTGGGCGCCGAGGTCTTCCCCGTGGGCGTGACCCCGAACGGAACCAACATCAACGCCGAGTGCGGCTCGACCTATCCGGCGACCCTGGCCGATGCGGTCAAACGCTATCGCGCCGATATTGGCATCGCCCTGGACGGCGACGCCGACCGGCTGATCATCTGCGACGAGATGGGTCGGGTCGTGGACGGCGATCAGATCATGGCCCTGGTCGGGCTGGACTGGGCCAGGCGCGGCCTCCTGACCGGCGGCGGCGTGGTGGCCACCGTCATGTCCAACCTGGGGCTGGAGCGCAAACTGAAGTCCGAAGGCCTGACGCTGGAGCGGACCAAGGTCGGCGACCGCTATGTCATGGAACGGATGCGCGAAGGCGGCTTCAACATCGGCGGCGAGCAGTCGGGCCACATCATCCTGCACGACCACGCCACCACCGGCGACGGCCTGATGGCGGCGCTGCAGGTGCTGGCCGTCCTGGTCGAATCCGGCAAGCCGATGAGCGAACTGGCGCGCCAGTTCGATCCCGTTCCGCAAAAGCTGGAAAACGTCCGTTTCACCGCCGATAAGCCGCTGGAGACCGACACGGTCAAGGCCGCCATCGCCGAGGCCGAATCGGCCCTGATCGGTCAGGGACGGCTGCTGGTGCGACCGTCGGGCACGGAAAAACTGATCCGCGTCATGGCCGAGGGCGACGACGAGGCGCTGGTCAAGCGGGTGGTGGCCGATGTGGCGGGCGCGGTGCGCTCAGCCTGACCGTCGCTAGTTCCGGCACTCCGCCGGCGGATCACCGTCACCCTGCCATAGCTTACAAGACCGCTCGATCTCACCCTGGATGAGGGCGCAGGGGTTTGAGGCATTGCAGGGAGGGCGGGTCGCGGGGCTGACACGGATGCAGCGTTCAACCAGTCGCGCGGCGGCTGCGGAACCGATGGCGTCGCGACAGTTTTGCACCTCGCCGGCCTTCATGTCCCAAGCTTCCGGTATTGTGGTCCGCGATTGCTCTGCATCAGGCGCTGACGCAGCCTCAGCTGGCGGCTGTGCAGGCGCTGGCTGTGGCTCAGTCTTTTCTGAAACAGGTTCTTGAGCTTGCGTCGGTGGCTCAGCGTCCGCCTGCAGCGGCACCGCGTCGATCACATCAGCGTTCGCCATTGGATCGTCGGACGCCGACTTCTGGTTCGGGCCGGCCGGCTGGCAGGCCGCCAGAAAGGCGCAGGCGGCGAGCGAAAGCCATTTAGGTCGACGCATGGGCATATCTCCGGTCAGTATCGACCGGGCGACGATGCCCGGCCGCGCCCCGTGGTGAAACCCCCTTATCGCTTCATCGCCGCCAGGGCCGCCTTCTGCAGGGCGAACAGTTCGGTGCAGCCGATCTCGGCCAGTGAGAAGAGCCGGTCGAACTCGGCACGTGAGAAGCCGCGCTTCTCACCGGTGGCCTGGACCTCGACGATCTGGCCCGAGCCGGTCAGGACGAAGTTCGAATCCGCCTCGGCCTCGGAGTCCTCTTCGTAATCGAGGTCCAGCACTGGCACGCCGTCGCAGACGCCGCACGACACCGCCGCCACCTGGTCCGTGATCGGATCGGCCTTCAGCACGCCCTCGTCGCGCAGATAGTTCAGGGCCAGACTCATGGCGACCCAGGCGCCGGTGATCGACGCCGTGCGGGTGCCGCCGTCGGCCTGGATGACGTCGCAGTCGATCAGCACCTGACGTTCGCCGAGCGCCTTCAGGTCCACCACGGCGCGCAGGGAGCGGCCGATCAACCGCTGGATTTCCTGGGTGCGGCCCGACTGTTTGCCGGCGGCGGCTTCACGACGGCCGCGCGTGTGGGTGGCGCGCGGCAGCATGCCGTATTCGGCCGTCACCCAACCCTGACCCGAGTTGCGCATCCAGCCCGGCACCTTGTCCTCGATCGAGGCGGTCACCAACACCTTGGTGTTGCCGAAGCTGATCAGGCACGAGCCCTCTGCATAGCGGTTGACGCCGGTCTCGATGGTGACGGGACGCAGTTGATCGTCGGTGCGTTGCGAATGGCGCATGGGAGGGATCCTTGGAAGTCTGACCTTGGAAGCTGTGGCGGCGGTGCTTATCCTGAAACCGTGAGCCTGTATGCCCCGAAAAACCCGCCGTTCGACGCCGGCCCATCCCCGAATCTGGCCCTCGCGGGTCTGGCGGGGCTGGATGCTCGGGCGCGCGACATCTTCCGTCGCATCGTGGAAAGCTATCTGGAGACGGGCGAGCCGGTCGGGTCGCGGACCCTGTCGCTGGGCGGCATCGCCCTATCGCCTGCCTCGATCCGCAACACCATGCAGGATCTGACCCTCGCGGGCCTGCTGGCGGCGCCCCACACCTCGGCCGGGCGCATCCCGACCCATGCGGGCCTGCGCCTGTTCGTCGACGGCCTGCTGGAGGTCGGCGACCTGACCAAGGAAGAGCGTCGCGAGATCGACGGGCGGCTCGCCGGGCGCGGCCGGAACTTTGAGTCCGCCTTGGACGAGGCCTCGAACCTGCTGTCCGGCCTGGCCGGCGGCGCGGGCGTCGTATCGAGCCCGGTCCGTGATTCCGGCGTCAAACATGTCGAGTTCGTCGCCTTGGGCGGAGATCAGGCGCTGGCCGTCATCGTCGCTGACGACGCCACGGTCGAGAACCGCATCATGACCCTGTCGGCCGGCGTCACGCCCTCGACCCTGGTCGAGGCCTCCAACTTCCTGAACGCCCGCCTGCGCGGCCGCCCCTTCGCCGACGCCCGGCGCGAGATGACGCAAGAGCTGGAAATCGCACGGCGTGAACTGGACCAGACCGCCGCTCGCCTGGTCGAGGACGGATTCGCCGCCTGGTCCGGGGGCGCCGACCGGGAGCGCGCCCTGATCGTCCGCGGCCGCGCCAACCTGCTTCAGGACCGGGAAGGCCTGGCCGATCTGGAGCGGGTCCGCGTCCTTTTCGATGATCTGGAGCAGAAGGAACAGTTGATCAGCCTGCTGGACGGCGTCGATGCGGCCCAAGGCGTGCGTATTTTCATCGGCGCCGAGACACGGTTGTTTTCACTTTCGGGTTCCGCCGTGATCGCGGCGCCCTATATGAGCGGCCGACAGCGGGTTCTGGGCGCCATCGGTGTTATAGGCCCCGCAAGACTGAACTACGCCCGTGTCATTCCGTTGGTGGACTATACCGCCCGGGTGCTGGGCCGGATGCTGGACGGGAACGACAAGTGAGCGACAAGCCCCTTAACGACGAAGTAAACGCCGTGGACGCCGACATGGCCGAAACCAACGCCGAACACGGCCTGGACGCCCATCCGTCAGACGATCTGGCGCCGCTGGACGCCGTGATCGCCGAGCGTGACGAATGGAAGGACCGCGCCCTGCGCGTCGCCGCCGAGATGGAGAATCTGAAGCGCCGTTCGGAGACGCAGCAGAACGACGCCCGCGCCTTCGCCATTCAGCGCTTCGCCAAGGACCTGCTGGGCGTCGCCGACAATCTGGAACGCGCCCTGATGGCTGCGCCCAAGGAAGCCGAGGGCGCGACCGCCGGTCTGGTGACCGGGCTGGAGCTGACGCAGAAGGCTTTGCTGCAGGCCTTCGATGCCAACGGCCTGAAGCGCGTCGCGCCGGAGGCGGGCGAGGCCTTCAACCCGCATCTGCACCAGGCGATGATGGAACAGCCGTCCGAGACCGTGCCCGGCGGATCGGTGATCCAGACTATGCAGTCCGGTTTTGAACTGTTCGGCCGCACCGTCCGCCCCGCCATGGTGGTCGTCGCCGCCAAGGGATCCGGGGCGCAAGCGCCGAACCCCTATAGCGCCGCCCCCGCCGCCGAAAATCATACTTTCGACGGCAAGGCTTGATCCGCAGTCGTCTGGCGGCGTCGGTCAGAACCGACGCCGCCAGGCTCCGATCAAGGCGAACTCCGGCGGCGCGTCTGCGACATGGCGCGGCTCGCGGCTGGCGACCGCTTGCAGTGTCATGCTGGACCCATCCCACAGCCGACGTTCGCCGCCGAGGATGAAGTCGATCTGGCGGCCGCTGGGCGTCGCCGAGAAGCTGCGGCGCGAATAGGTCAGCGGATCGAAATATTCGACGGGCACATCGGCCAGCATGGCGGAAAAGGTTCCGCGCTCGATCCTGAGCGGCTGAGCCAGGGTGAAGCTGACCCGGTCGCAGATCATCGAACAGCCCGTCAGCAGGCCCAGCCGCCAGTTCGAACTGATCGCCGCCTGATCCATCGACAGGAACCGGCCCTCGATCCGGGTCGACCCCATCCCCGCCTCGCCAACCAGGCGCAGGCCCGGCCGCAGGGTCCAGTCGCCACCCAAGGCATAGAAGCTGGTCCGTGACGGCAGGGCGAAGTCGGATCCGCCCGGCAAGAAGGCGCCCAAAGGCCCGAGCCGTTCATCCAAGGCGCCGACACTGAACGAAAGACCGCCCTCCGCTCCGCGCCATCCGATCGCCGCGCGACTGTAGGTCGAGACGTCCTGCTCGACACGACGCAGCGGCATCCGGCGATCGCCGCCGCCGCTTTCGCCCGAGACCGTCACCGCACCGAACCGCATGGCGCCGCGCATGGCATGGTCGGCCTGGGCCAGGGCGGTGAAACCATCGCCCGCCGCGCCGTTGAATGGCGATGTCGCCCCGCCCTTTCCTTGCCAGACCGAGAAGTTCATCCGGCCCGTGGCGATGTCCAGCATCGCCTCCTGACGCGGTTCGTCCCCCATCCAGGGCGCGTCATAGAGATCGTGACGAGGCGCGATCGGCTCGGGTCGGGCGCTGGGTTGGGCCGCGATCAGGTTCAATCGACCGCCGCCCGGCAGGGCCAGGGTGGTGGTCGCCGTGGTGTTCTGCTCAAACGGCGCCGCCTGATAGGATCGGCTCGGCGCAGTCGGATAGGCGCCGCCCAGCTGGACGGCGAACATCCGATCATAGGCGTCGTACAGCACCGTGTTCAGCGCCGTCTGCCGACCGAAAGCGTCCCCGAACGCCGCGCCGACGAAGCTGCCCGGTTCGCTCATGCTGACGATGGAGCTTCCGTCCGCCATCGGCGTCGAGGTCGTTCCGACCGGTCTGAACGCGCCGGCCATGTCCAGCAGGCCGCGCCCATAGACGATGTCCGTGCCGGGATCACCGGCGTCGCGTGCGGTCGTCAGCAAGATATCCAGAGCCGCGCGTGCCGTCAGATTGGGGAAGGCCTGCATCAGCAAGGCGAGCGCGCCGGACACATGCGGGGCCGAGAAGGATGTGCCGTTGACACGCCAGCACGACGTGCCCTCACACCCTGTGATCACATCTTCGCCCGGGGCTGAAATATACCCGGCCGCCGTATCCCCTGCCCGGTTCGAGAAGCTGGACATGACATCGGTCGCGCCGTGCGATCCGACCGCGATGACGCTGCCGGCGAAACGTGGGTCAATGGCGTAACGCGCGGGCCAGCCCGGATTGGCGTTTCCGTCATTGCCCGACGAAGCAACGATCACGGCGCCCGAGTTGACCGCGCGCAGCAGCGCCGCCTCGAATGCCGAGCCCAGCCGCCCATCGCCGCCCAGCGACATGTTGATGATCTTGACGCCATTGGCGACGGCGTAGTCCAGCGCGCGTACCAGATCCGAACTGCTGAAACAGACGTCCGTGTTCTTGTCCGTGCAGTCGGAGATGTCGGTGCGGATCGACAGGATGGTCGAGTTGTACGCCACCCCGATCGTACCAAACCCGTTGAAGTTCGAGGCGATCACGCCTGACACCCGCGTGCCGTGACTGCTTGAGGCCACATAGGGCGTGTTGCGTCCCACAACCACGTCGGTCGAGGCGCTGGAAATGCGTCCCTCCAGCTCAGGCAGGGTGTTGGCGATGCCGGAATCGACGACGGCGACGGTGACGCCAGCTCCGGTCGCCCCGGCCTGCCAGGCGGATTGGACCTTCATATTGGCCAGGCCGTAGCTGCGCAGATACTCGCTCGACGTGACCGAAGGAGGCGGAGGCGGTGGTGATGGTGGGGGAGGAGGCGGCGGGGGAGGAGGCGGGGGCGGTGGGGGCGGAGGAACAGGGGGCGTGATCGCGCCGCCGCCGCCTCCACCACCACCGCCGCCGCAACCGGCCAGCGGTAAAAACAGCAGACCCAGACCCAGGACCACCGCTCCGCGAAGCTTCAATCCGTTCACGCCTACCCTCCCATACTCGAGGCTGCTTCCCGCAGCCTTCGCACCAGTAACGCCCTAATTCTTTAACGCTTTATCGAATGTCGCCAGCAGCTTGGACCAGCCGTCCTTGGCGTCCGCTTCCGAGTAGCTGGCGCGGTAGTCGGCGTGGAAGCCGTGCTGGGCGTCGGGATAGACGACGATCTGGCTGCCGGTCTGGCCGGCGCGGGCCAGGGCTTCGCGCATCCGTTCGACGCTGGCCAGCGGGATGCCCTGGTCCTTGCCGCCGTACAGGCCGAGCACCGGCGCCTTCAGATCGTCGGCGATGTCGACCGGCCAGGGTTGGCCCGATGAGATCTGAACAGGCGTTGCTTCTGCCGCGGGCGCCAAACGGCCGTACCAAGCCACGCCCGCGCCGATGGCGGCGAAGCGCGCCGCCGCCTGCCACACCACCTTGCCGCCCCAGCAGTAGCCAGTGATGCCGACCTTGCCGTCCTTGGACCACGACTGCTGGCTGGCCCATTCCAGGGTCGCCGATAGGTCGCCCATCACCTGCTCATAGTTGGCCGCCCCGACGATCTGCATGATCCGCTCCATGTCGGACAGCGGCGCGGGATCCTCGACCCGGACGAAGAAGGCCGGCGCAATGGCGGCGTATCCCTGCTTGGCCAAACGGCGGCAAATGTCGCGGATATATTCGTGGACGCCGAAGATCTCGGACACCACCACGACCACCGGGAAAGGCCCGTCGCCCGCCGGCCGGGCGACATAGGCCGGAAGCTGGAACCCGTCCGGCGCGGCATAGGTCACCGTCTCGGTGGACAGGCCCTCGGCGTCGGTCGTGATGGGCTTGGCTTCCTGGGCCAGGGCCGCGACCGCATAGCCAGAAAACAGCAAGCCCCCCAAGGCGCCCAGAGTTCGACGGCTCAGCTTGAGGTCATCGGCGGTCTGGCCTTCGGGGCGGATCAGCACGGTCATGGGACGCTCCAACGCAGTAAAGGCGTCAGAGCATCACGGCCGAAGACAGCCGTCCAGTCACGTTAAGGCGCGATTTAAAACGGGAAGAAGGGCGCTCAAGCAGCGAGACGCCGCGCGTCGAGCGTTAGCGCCTTTCTTTCCAGCATCAGTGCCGGAAGACGCGAACGCCGGTCAAGGCCATGGCGATCCCCTTTTCGTCGGCGGCGGCGATGACCTCGGCGTCGCGCATGGAGCCGCCCGGCTGGATCACCGCCGTGGCCCCGGCCGCGACCGCTTCCAGCAGGCCGTCGGCGAAGGGGAAGAAGGCTTCGGACGCACAGGCCGAACCCTCGGCCAGGGACTGGGTCAGACCCTTGGCTTCACCCGCCTCCTTGGCGCGGATGGCGGCGATGCGGGCGCTGTCGCGGCGGTTCATCTGGCCGGCGCCAATGCCGGCGGTCTGGCCGTCCTTGGCGTAGACGATGGCGTTGGACTTGACGTGCTTGGCCACGGTGAAGGCGAACAGCATGTCCTGGATCTCGGTCGGCGTCGGCTGGCGCTTCGTCACGATCTTCAGGTCCGATGGCTTGATCAGCGACCGGTCGCGGCTCTGGACCAGGAAGCCGCCGGCGACCGAGCGGAATACCTCGCCCGCGCCGTGGGGGTCAGGCAGGCCGTCCGTGATCAGCAGGCGCAGGTTCTTCTTGGCCGCGAAGACGGCCTTGGCCTCGTCGTCGGCGCCGGGGGCGATGACGACCTCGGTGAAGATGCCGGTGATGGCGCGGGCGTCATCGCCGTTCAGCGGGCGGTTGACCGCGATGACGCCGCCGAAAGCCGAGACGGCGTCGCACTCCAGGGCGCGGGCGTAGGCTTCGGACAGATCACCTCCCACGGCCACGCCGCACGGGTTGGCGTGTTTGACGATAACCACGGCCGGCTGTTCGAACTCGGCCACCAGTTCATAGGCGGCGTCGGCGTCGGCGATGTTGTTGTAACCCAGCTCCTTGCCCTGGACCTGTTCGGCATAGGCCACGCCCGGACGGCGCTCGCCGGTACGGTAAAAGGCGCCCGTCTGATGCGGGTTCTCGCCGTAGCGCAGGGTCTGGGCCAGGGCGCCCGCGATCGACTTGCGGGCCGGCGCGGCATCCTCGATTTGGCCAGCGAACCAGCCGGAGACAGCGGCGTCATAGGCGGCGGTGCGCGCGAAGGCGCGGGCGGCAAGGCGCTTGCGCAGGGCCAGATCGGTCGAGCCGTCGGCCTTCAGCGCCTCTAGGATCAGACCGATGCTCTCGCCGTCGATGGCGACGGCGACATAGCCGTGGTTCTTGGAGCCCGAGCGAATCATGGCCGGGCCGCCGATGTCGATGTTCTCGACCGCCGCCTCGAAGGCGCCCCCGGCCGCGACGGTGCTTTCGAACGGATAGAGGTCGATCCAGACGATATCGATGGCGCCGATGGCGTGATCGGTCATGGCCTGGGCATGGTCGGCGGCGTCACGCACGCCCAAGAGGCCGCCGTGAACGATGGGGTGCAGGGTCTTGACCCGGCCGTCCATCATCTCGGGGAAGCCCGTCAGATCGGCTACGTCCTTGACCGGAAGACCCAGCTTCTCGATCGCCGCGCGCGTACCGCCAGTCGAGACCAGTTCGACGCCCAGATCGTGCAGGGTGCGGGCCGCGTCCTCCAGCCCGGTCTTGTCGGACAGAGAGATCAGGGCGCGTTGCGGCTTGACCCGATCAGGGGCGGGCGGAAAGTCGGGAGCGGCGGGCATGGGCGGCGTCCGTGAAGGCTGGGAGGATGGCGCGCCGTCTAGACCCAAACCGCTTCGCCGTCACCCCATGGGCGGTTTCAGAGCCTGATCGGCAGAGATCAAATCGCTGCGCGATTTTATCGACGCCGTGAATCAGGCTCTTGCATCAAGTCGGTTCGCCGCTTGCGCCGGCCGGGCTCAGCTTCCAACGGATCTTGGTCTCGCTGTCGGTGCGGGCCGAGCCGCGCACCACGATCTGAAGGGAGCGGCGGGTCAGGCCGGCGTCGATATGGACGCTGGGCTCGATGGCCACGTCCGGTCCGTCGGTCCTGAACCACCAGCCCCGGCCCGAGGCGCCGCGCAGCAGGATCGACCGCCGGTCGCGCGCCAGAGAGGCCTGCACTCCCGGCTCCAGATGGAAGCGGATGGCGTAGGGGGCCGCAATCTGGCGCACCATCTCCTTGCGGCCTGGCGTGGGGAAAAGCTTCTCTTCGGCCCGCAGTTCGTCCAGGCGCTGGTCCAGATAAAGCCGGCGCTGATGGTTCAGGCCGAACAACGCATTCCAGCCGTCGTGTTCCATCTCCAGCCAGACGGCGCCGTCGCCGTCGCGCAGGTCGGTGGTCACATGGATCGGCGGTCCGACCAGGCGCGGGCCCAAGAGCTCACCCTTCCAGCCGCCCAGCGGTTCGTTCAGCGATCGCTCGCCCAAGGTCAGGGTCGAATGGGCCGGCGTCAGCCGCAGGGCGTGGCGGTCGGTCGAGGCCGGCGTCCACCCCGAGCCGGTCACCAGACGATCCTTGCCGCAAGCGATCTCCAGCGCCAGCGGCTGGGCGCAGGCGGCCGCCCCCCAGGCGTCGCGCGCCGGCGGGGCGGTGTCGGCGATGATGGTCAGCAGGGGGCTGGCGATGCGCGTCAGGCCGGCGACCGCACCGGTCGCTGCAGGCGCGTCGTCGCTACTGGCCATCGCTTCGTCGTCGTGGGCGCGGGCGGCCGCGACGCGTTCAATGGTGGACGGGCCGCCGCCCTGGAAGCTGGCCAGACGACCATCGGGCAAGGTCAGCAGGCGCAGGCCCCGCGTCAGCCGGGCGATGGCGGCAGATACGCTTTCAGGCGTCGGTTCGGACAGTTGCGACAGGGCGTCGTCCAGCGTCAGCAGGTCGAGCAGCAGCTCAAGCCCCGCCTCGGGACTGCGCGACGCGTGGCCGCCGTCGGCCTGCACCGTGGTCTTCAAAGCGGCGTCCAGCCGCAACAACGCGCGGCGACGCAAGGCCTGCCCTGGCGCCCCCGCCAACACGCAGCCGCCGATGGCCGCCGCCGTCAACCGCTCGGCCCGGCTGGCAAGACCGCCGGGCGGGCGCAGCAGCTGTCGGGTCTGGCGCGCCAGACTGTCGGCCAGTTTCAGTCGCTCGGCCTCGGTCGCAACGGCGCCCATCCGCCGTGCGCCGCACGCCAGATTGACGACCCGCCGCGCCAGAATTTCCGGTCCCCAGGCGAAGGGCGACCACCGTGCAAAGGCGTCGGCCCAGGCCAGGGTCAGACGCAGCGCCTCGCGCGCCCCACGGTCGCCTTGAGCCATCAAGGCCGGCAACCAGGCGAAGGCGTGAAGCTCGACCGCGAATGGCCGCGAGGGACTGGGCCGGTTCCACGGATCGGTCGGCGGCTCGACCTCCATCGAGGCGCCGGCCAGCATGAAACGCCCGGCTAGGACATTGCGCCCCGGCGCCGGATCATGAGGGCGGAAATCGCGCGGCGTGGCGGCGAACGCCGTCACCTTGCCCCCGCCCAGCGGCGTCCCCAGCGTCAGGCCGTAGCCGGGCAGGCCGTAAAGCTCGATCCACAGCTGCCGCGTCGCCAGTCGGCCGGCGATGGCAGGCCACAGGCCGGGTCCTGCGATCGTGTCGCCCGACCGCACCGGCGTGCGCACCGGGGCGCCAGGCAGGCCGGGGATCTGACCCGAGGCGACGTCCAGCGTCGTTTCCTGGCCCCGCGGGGCGAAGGGACCGAGCGGGCTCACGAGAGGCTCGGAGCAGCCGGCGCGGCTTTCAGGGCGGCGATGTTGGTCGCGTAATCGCCCTTGAACACGAACGACCCAGCGACCAGCGCGTCGGCCCCAGCGGCGACACAGGCTGCGGCGTTGGCGGAGGTCACGCCGCCGTCCACCTGAAGGTGAGCCGACGAACCGGCGCGGTCGAGAATGGCCCGCGCGCCCGCAATCTTCTTCAGCGAACTGTCGATGAACTTCTGACCGCCAAAGCCCGGATTGACCGACATGATCAGCACCAGATCGACCAGATCGACCACCTCTTCCAGGATCGACAGCGGCGTCGCCGGATTGAAAACGACGCCCGCCTTGGCGCCCAGCTGGCGAATGCGACCCAGGGTGCGATGCAGGTGCGGACCGCTTTCAGGATGGACGGTCAGAACGTCGGCGCCCGCCTCGCGGAACGCCTCCAGCCAAGGATCCACCGGCGCGACCATCAGATGCACGTCGAACGGCAGCGTCGTGTGCGGCCTGATCGCCTTCACGATGTCGGGGCCAAGCGTGATGTTCGGCACGAAATGCCCGTCCATCACATCGACGTGGATCCAGTCGGCGCCCGCCGCCTCCAGCGCACGGACTTCTTTACCCAGCCGCGCGAAATCGCTGGCGAGGATCGACGGGCAGATCAGAGGGGTAACGGCCATGGCCTTCCGGATAAGGCGCAGCGTCCGCCGGAGCAACCGACTTGGCGAGAACGCCTCGACATGTTCTACTCTTGTTCACGCCAAATCTGCGCAGGAAGTCCTGTTATGTCGATGCAAGACCCGTCCGCCGCCGAGCCCGTTCGGGTGTTCGAGGACGGCTCAGGCGACCGCTTTCTGATCTATGGCGCGCATGACGGCGCACGGGTCGAAATCCGCTTCGACGGTGATGCGCTGTGGATGAGCCAAGCGCAGATAGCGAGCCTGTTTGGCCGGGATGTCTCAGTCATATCAAGGCATATCGCGGCAATTCTGGAAGAGGGCGAGTTGGGCGAGGCCGCCGATTTGCATTTTATGCAAATTAAGGGTCCCGCTGATCGGACCGTCAGAGCATACAGCCTCGATATGGTGATCTCGGTCGGCTACCGGGTCAGTTCTTCTCAGGCGACACTGTTCCGTCGGTGGGCCACCGCCGTGCTGATCCGGTTCGCCACGCGCGGGTTCGTGGTCGATGTGGAGCGAATGAAGGCGGGCGGCGAGCAAAATCGCATCCGCGAACTGCGCGACATCATTCGCGACATCCGAAATGAGGAAGCCAATCTCTATGCGGAAGTCCGTCAGATCTGCAGTCTTTGCCAAGATTATGATCCCAAGTCGGACGCTTGGCGCACCTTTTACCGCAACACACAGGCCAAGCTCTGCTATGCGGTGACTAGCCACACGCCTGCGGAAGTACTGATGCCGCGCGCCGATGCGGCGGAGCCCGACATGGGTCTTCAGACCTGGAAGGGCGAGCGAATCGCTTCGGCCGACGTGACCGTGGCTAAGAACTTCCTCGCGCCTGCGGAAGTCCGCGAGTTGAACCGCCTAACCGACGTGCTGCTGACCATATTCGAAGACCAGTTGGAGACGGGCCGTCTGACTACAATGGCCCAGGCTTCCGAGCTTCTGGACGCCCAGTTGAAAGGGTTGGGCCGCGTGGTTCTGTCCAACGGCGGACGTGTGTCCAAGGACGAAGCCGACCGCCACGCCAAGGCGGCCTACAAGGCCTTCGACATGCAGCGACGGGCGCTGGAAAAATCACGGGTGCAGCAGGAATACGCAGACCTGAGAAAAGCCGCCGACGCTCTGCCCGCTTCGAAGCGGGCGCCTAAAAAAACCTAGGCGATCCGCTCCAGCTTTGCCGCGAAGAAGCCGTCCAGTCCGCCGTGTTCGGCCCACATGGAGGGCAGGATGCGCAGCCAGCCTTCAGGCGTCAGCGCCTCGGGCGGGGCGCCGACGGCCGGATCGGCGGCGACGGTGCGGAAGGCAGGGTTGCGACGCAGGAAGGCGATGATCTGGGTCTCGCCCTCCTCGCGCTCCAGCGAGCAGGTGCAATAGACCAGACGGCCGCCCGGCTTCACGCGTTCGGCGGCGGCGTCGAGCAGGCGGTGCTGGACGTCGGCCAGTTTGGCGACCTCTGCCGGTTTGGTGGCGCGCAGGACCTCCGGATTGCGGCGGAAGGTGCCCGTCGCGGTGCAGGGCGCATCCAGCAGGACGGCGTCGAAGGTGCGTGCGTCCTCCCAGTCCTCGGCCGGAACGGCGACCACCTCGGCGGTCAGGCCGGTCCGCTCGAGGTTCTGCGTCAGGCGTTTCAGGCGCGTGGCCGAACGGTCGAGCGCGACGACCGTGGCGCCGTCCGCCGCCAGTTGCAGCGTCTTGCCTCCAGGCGCGGCGCACATATCGAGCGCCGTCTCGCCGGGCTTCACATCCAGCAGCCGGCCGGGCACGGCGGCGGCCGCGTCCTGAACCCACCAGTCGCCGTCCTCGAAACCCGGCCAGCCGGCCACATCGCCGCGACGGCCGGTGCGGACCGTACCGCCGGTCAGCACCTCGCCATCGACAGCGGCAGCCACGGCGGCGGTATCCACGCCCGGCTTCAGGCTGAGATCGGTCGCGGGTTCTTCGCGCGCGGCCAAGGCCAGACCCGCTAGGGCGGCCTCGCCATAGGTCGCCTTCCAGCGTGCCGCGATCCAGTCCGGCAGATTGCTCTCGGCCGTCGTCAGGCCGGGGCCTTCACGCCCAACCCCGCGCAGCACCGCATTGACCAGATTCTTGTAGGGCCGGGTCTTGGGATCGCGCTCGGCCAGTTTCACCGCCGTCGAGACGGCGGCGAAGGCGGGCGTTTCCAGCACCAGGGTCTGGGCCAGGGCGATGCGCATCAGGGTGCGCACAGCCTCCGGCGGCGACTTCTTCAGGCGGCGATCCAGGATCTGGTCGATCTCGCCCAAACGACGCAGCGCCGCCATGGCGACGGCGCGGGCGAAGGCGCGATCCACAGGCTCCAGCGCGCGGGCGGCGGGCTGCGACAGGGCCTCGTCCAATCCGTTGCGCTTCTCCAGCGCGGCGTTCAGCAGGATGCCGGCGACGACGCGGGCCTCGACGCCGATGTCGTCCTGCGACGGACCTTGAGCAGCCTCGGCCGGGGCCGGGCGCGGGCGGCCCTTGGTGGCCATACGACGGCCGCGCGCCTGCGAGCTCTGTCCGCCCCGTCCCTCGGTGCTCATACCGCCACCTGGGCGCCCAATTCGACCACGCGGCCGGGCGGGATGTGGAAGAAGTCGGTCGGATTGGCGGCGTTGCGCATCAGGAAGATGAACAGCTTGTCCTGCCACAGCGGCATGCCCTGACGCGCCGACGGGATCAGCGAGCGACGACCCAGGAAGAAGCTGGTCGACATGATGTCGAACTTCAGCCCCTGTTTACGGCACAGGCCCAAGGCGCGCGGCACGTTCGGCGTCTCCATGAAGCCATAGGTGACCGTGACCTTCTTGAAGTCGTCGTTGATCGGCTCCATCCGGACCCGGTCGGTCTCCTTGACGCGCGGGCGTTCGGAGGTGCGGACGGTCAGGATGACGTTCTTCTCGTGCAGCACCTTGTTGTGCTTGAGATTGTGCATCAGGGCGACCGGGGCGACGTCGGGATCCGAGGTCAGGAAGATGGCCATGCCCGGCGCACGGTGCGGCGGCCTGGCCTGAAGCATCTCGATCAGATCGTTCAGCGGCAGGCTGTCCTTGCGCGTCTTGGCCGTCAGGATCTGCGTCCCGCGAACCCACGTCCACATCACCACGACCAGCAGGGCGCCCAGCACCAGCGGCATCCACGCGCCGTCCGGAATCTTCAGCAGGTTGGACGTCAAGAAGACGCTGTCGATGAAGGCGAACGGAATGAGAGTCCCGGCCACGGCCCACATCGGCCATTTCCAGCCCTTGCGAATGACCGAATAGGCCATCAGCGTATTGACCAGCATCGTGCCCGTCACCGCCACGCCATAGGCGGCCGTCAGGTTATGCGAGCTCTGGAACACGACCAGCAGCACCAGCACCCCGACCATCAGGAAGGTGTTGACCGCCGGCACGAAGATCTGGCCGGCCTGGGTCTCGGACGTGTTCTTAATGTCGATGCGCGGCAGAAGTCCCAGTTGGACCGCCTGCTGCGTCACCGAGAAGGCGCCAGTGATCACCGCCTGGGAGGCGATGACGGTGGCGGCGGTCGCCAGGATCAGCATCGGCCAATAGGCGAACTGCGGCACCATGTTCCAGAACGGGTTCTCGGACGCGGCCGGATTGTCGAGGATCAGGGCACCCTGGCCCAGATAGTTCAGCGTCAGGCACGGCAGGACGAAGGCCAGCCAGCCCATGCGGATCGGCGCCTTTCCGAAATGGCCCATGTCGGCATAGAGGGCCTCGGCCCCCGTAACGGCCAGAAAGACGCTGCCCAGGATCACGAAGCCCAGGAAGCCGTCGTTGAACAGCAGCTGGATTCCGTAGTGGGGCGACAGGGCGCGCAGCACGCTGACGTCGTCGAAGATATGATACAGGCCCAGCGCCCCCAGGCTCAGGAACCAGATGGCGGTGATCGGGCCGAAATACTTGGCCAGGCTGGCCGTGCCGCGCGACTGGACCAGGAAAAGGGCGATCAGGATGCCGGCCGAGATCGGCACGATGAAGGAATCCAGCCGCCCGGCCAGACCCGGCGCGTCCTGCAGCCCTTCGACGGCCGATAGGACTGAGATGGCGGGCGTGATGATGCCGTCGCCATAGAACAGGGCCGCGCCGCAGACGCCGAGGATGAAGATCCAGGCGCTGCGCCGACCGACCGCGAACTGCGCCAGCGCCATCAGGGACAGGGTGCCGCCCTCGCCCTTGTTGTCGGCGCGCATCAGGAAGAAGACGTATTTGAACGTCACCACCACCATCAGCGCCCAGAAGGCCAGCGACACGACGCCGATCACAGCCAGATCGCCGCCGACGCCGGTGCGTGCATGGTCGATCGCCTCGCGCAGCGCGTAGAGCGGGCTGGTGCCGATGTCGCCGAACACCACGCCGATCGCGCCGATGGTCAGGGCCCAGAAGCCGCCGTGCTTGGCGGCCTGGCCGCCCGGGATGTGGGAGTCCGGACCCGTGGCGTGCGTGGGCTTGTCCGGCGTGTTCGACGCGGGCGAGGGAGCGCTCGCGTCGTGGGGAGTGTCCCCGGCCATGCGTATCCTCCGGGTCTCCGACGCGGCGTCGGTCCCTTCAAAGCGGCGAGCCTTTAGGCCCATTCCACGCCGTCTTCAATCGCGCGGCAGCGGATTCGGTTTCGGCGTTTTGCGGCGCGATTTGTGATTCGGCCCCTGACCGCCTATTTTTGCATCAGGAACAGAACCATGTCAGACAGCCAACGCTTCCCCGTCGCCGCCCACGCCCTGGCCTATATGGCCCACAAGGGCGCGTTCCGGCCTGCGCAGGCGATGCCCAGCGGCGTGCTGGCGTCCTCGATCCCGACCAATCCCGTCGTGGTGCGCCGCGTGACCGCCCTTCTGGCCAAGGCTGGTCTGATCGCCACCCGTCCGGGCGCCACGGGCGGCTCCTGGCTGTTGCGGCAGCCCGAGGACATCCGGCTGGATCAGGTGCTGAAGGCGGTGAACGGCTGCGCCCACATCGGCTCGCCCCCCGCCGGCGCCAAGGGTTGCCCGATCAGCGAACATATACCGCGCCAAGTCGCCAAGGCCCTGACCGCCGCCGACGAGGCCGCGACCGAGGCTTTGTCCAAGATCACCATCGCCGATCTTCTCGCCGAAAACCCGATCGCGCTGGCGGCCTTTGCGCCGCACAAGTCCTGCCCCGTCGCGGCCTGACCGCGCCGTGGATCGAACCGCCCTGATCACCGGCGCCTCGGCCGGCATCGGCGCGGCCCTGGCCCGGACCTATGCGGCCGAGGGCTGGAATGTGATCCTGACGGCGCGTCGACAAGCCCCGCTGCAGGCCTTGGCCGACGAACTGACCTCCGCCCACGGCGTGACCGCGACCGTGATCCCCGAAGACCTGTCCAACCCCGCGGCGCCCGAGCAGCTGGTCGCGACCATCGCGGCCCGCGGCCTGACCGTCGACGGCTTGGTCAACAATGCGGGATTCAGCCGGGTCACCGGCTTTCTGGATACCGACCTGGGCGCCCACCGCGCCATGATCCAGGTCATGCTGACCGCGCCGGTCGAGCTGTCGCGCCTGTTGCTGCCCGGCATGATCCAGCGCGGCTTCGGCCGAGTGTTGAACGTCGCCTCGCTGGCTGGCCAGATGCCCGCGACGGGCGGCGACACCCTGTATGGGCCGATCAAGAGCTTCCTGATCAAGGCGTCGCAGGGCTTGTATCTGGAGACGCAGGGGACCGGCGTTCACGTGACGGTGCTGAACCCCGGCTACACCCTGACCGAGTTCCACGACGTCAACGGCTCGCGCGAGCAGGTCTCCAGCGCCTATCCGGCCTGGATGTGGATGGACGCCGCGCGCGTGGCGCGCATCGGCTATGACGCCTGCGAGGCCAACCGTCCCAGCGTCACCCCCGGCGTTATGAACAACGTCATGGCCGGACTGGCGCGCTTCCTGCCCGACGGCCTGGCGCTTCGCATGGTGGCGAACCACGCGAAACGGCTGGACCGGATCTGATCAGATGTGGATGGCGTGCCCGAGGGCGCGCAGGCTGGCCTCGTGGAAGGCCTCGCCCAGGGTCGGGTGGACATGGATGGTTCCGGCCACGTCTTCCAGCACCGCCCCCATCTCCATCATCTGGGCGAAGCTGTTGGACAGTTCCGACACATGCTGGCCCACCGCTTGGATGCCCAGGATGCGGTGGTCGGTCTTGGACGCGATCACCCGCACGAAGCCGCCGTCCTCGCCCGCCTCGATGGCCAGGGCGCGACCGATAGCGGCGAAGGGGAAGACCGACTGGATCACATCGTCGCGGCCCGCGACCTCGTTCGGGCCCAAACCGGCCGAGACGATCTCCGGCTCGGTGAAGCAGACGGCGGCGATGGTGACGGGATCGAACACCCGGTCGTGACCGGCGATGATCTCGGCGACCACTTCCCCTTGCGCCGAGCCCTTGTGCGCCAGCATGGGTTCGCCGGTCAGGTCGCCGACCGCCCAGACGTTCTTCATGCTGGTGGCGCAGCGCTGGTCGATCTTCACGAACGGGCCGGCCATGGCCACGCCCATGTTCTCCAGACCCCAGCCTTGCGTGCGCGGACGCCGGCCGACCGTGACCAGCACCTTGTCGGCGTCCAGTTGCAGCGGCTCGCCGTCCTTCGTCGTGATCGACAGCTTCCCGTCGCCGAAGCCCCCGGCGCGTGCGCCCAGGTGCAGCTCGACACCATGCTTCTCCAGCCACTTGGCGACCGGATCGGTCAGGGCCTTGTCGTAGAGCGGCAGGATGCGGTCGGCCATTTCGACGATGGCCACCTCGGCGCCCAGCTTGCGATAGGCGATTCCCAGTTCCAGGCCGATATAGCCGCCGCCCACGACGACCAGCTTCTTGGGGACCTCCGACAGGCTCAGCGCCTCGGTCGAAGAAATGACGTCGCCGCCGAACGGGAGGAAGGGCAGTTCGACCGGCTCGGACCCCGTCGCCAGGATGACGTGTTCGGCGGTGATGCGGATGTCGCCTTCGTCGGTCTTCACCACGCAGGTCTTGGCGTCGGCGAACTCGGCCCATCCCTTGACGACCTTGACCTTGGCCTTCTTCAGCAGGGCCGCGACCCCGGCGTTCAGCTTACGGACGATGCCGTCCTTCCATTCGACCGTCTGCGACAGGTCGATGGCCGGCGCCGCCGCCGTGATGCCCAGCGTTCCGCCGCCGGCCGCCTTGGCCACGGTCTCGAACTTGCCCGCCGCATGGATGATGGCCTTGGACGGAATACAGCCGACGTTCAGGCAGGTGCCGCCCAGCCCATCGCCGCCGTCCACCAGCACGGTGTCGAGGCCCAGCTGGCCGCAACGGATGCCGGCGACATAGCCGCCGGTGCCTGCCCCGATGATCAGGACTTTGGTGTTCAGGGTCTGGGTCATCGCCGATAACGCTCTAAGATTTCACGTATTTTGGACAGGTCATTCGTGTAGGGAAGCACTTGAAGATCTTCCTGATAACCCGGATCGCCCTCGGCACGAGAAGGCATTTCGAGGCGGGCAGATTCCATGATCTCGGCATATTGGCGACGCGCTTCGGCAATATCCGACTCTAGTAGAAGCAAGACGCGCTGGCCTCTTTTCACTTCGTAACTCGGGCCGCAATCATCGTTTTCCGCCCACCTGTACCTCGGCACATTTCTCGGTGGGACAGGCCCTATGAGCTTGAACTCGGCTTCGTGAATCGGTCCCAAGCTGCGCTCCCAGTCCATGGGGTAAACCCGACGAACTCGAACTACCTCAGCTTCGAACACTGCCGGCTCAGTCAGAAAGATCATATTGAGAGGGCTGAGCGTGCAGGCGTCAGCCCTGCTTGACGCAAGCAAAGCAAGCAATGTTGCAGCAAACGCTGAGGCGAACCTCATCGCCTCACCGCATCCACAGCGTCGCCGGGTTTTCCAGGAGCCCCTTAATCCGCTGCACGAACACCGCCGCATCATGCCCATCGACAATGCGGTGATCGAAACTGGACGACAGGTTCATCATCTTGCGCACGACCATCTGGCCGTCCTTGACCATGACCCGTTCGGCGATCTTGTTCGGACCGACGATGGCGACCTCGGGGTGGTTGATGATCGGGGTGTGAACCACCCCGCCCAGCGTGCCCAGCGAGGTGATGGTGATGGTGGAGCCGGACAGCTCCTCGCGCTTGGCCGAACCGTCCTTGGCGGCGCCCGAGACGCGGGCGATCTCCAGCGCCGTATCGTAGGGGTCGCGCGCCTCGGCGTGTCGCACCACCGGCACCATCAAACCGTTCGGGGTCTGGGCGGCGATGCCCAGATGGACCGGGGCGTGCTGGGTCAGAACGCCGGCATCGTCGTCATAGGTGGCGTTGATCTGGGGCTGGTCGCGCAGGGCGACCACGATGGCGCGGGCGATGAAGGGCAGGACGTTCAGCTTGGGCTGATCCTTGGACTTCGTCGCGTTCAGGTGGGCGCGCAGCTCCTCCACGGCCGTCATGTCGATTTCCTCGACATAGGTGATGTGGGGAATGCGGCGCACGCTCTCGGCCATCTTCTCCGCAATCTTGCGGCGCAGGCCGATGATCTTGACCTCGGTCGTCCCTTGCGCCTTCGCATAGGTCGAGCCGCCGCCGGACGGCGCCGACGCGGGTTGCGAACCGCCGCGCGCGATGAAGCCGTCCAGATCCTCGTGCGTGATCCGACCCGCCGGGCCGGAACCGGGCACGAAAGTCAGATCGACGCCCAGATCCCGCGCGCGATTGCGCACGGCCGGCGAGGCCGACGGGCGTTCGCCGGGCGCACGTCCCGTCAGGGCGGGAACGGGCTTGGAGGGCGCAGTCGCTGAAGTCGCCCTCTGAGCTGTCGAAATCGCGGCGGGAGCCGTCGTCGCATTCCCGGCCGGCTTCGGGGCCGGTTTCGGCGCCGCGACGGGCGTCGAGACATTGCCCCGACCCTCGACATCGAACGCGACCAGCGGCCCGCCGACCGGCGCCGACTTGCCCGCCTCGCCGTACAGGGCGACGACGGTTCCGGCGACCGGCGAGGTGATCTCGACCGTGGCCTTGTCGGTCATGACATCGGCCAGGATCTGGTCTTCCTCGACCGCGTCCCCGACCTTGACGTGCCAGCCGACCAGTTCGGCCTCGGCCGTGCCTTCGCCGACGTCAGGCAGTTTGAAGACGTAATTGCCCGATGTCGGTGCGGCGTTAGAGAGCCCCTCCACCGCTACGCGGTCCCCCTCCCCACCGTCGTGGGGAGGAGACGATGCAGCGACAGTCTCCTCCCCGCGCGAAGCGGGGGGAGGTGGCTCGGAGCGAAGCGGAGAGACGGAGGGGTTCTCTTCGGCATTGCCCGCGCCCTCGACCTCGAACTCCACCAGAGGGCCGCGAACCGGCACCATGGCGCCGGGTTCGCCATGCAGGGCGACGACCTTGCCGCTGACCGGAGCGGTGATCTCGACCGTGGCCTTGTCGGTCATGACGTCGGCGACGATCTGGTCCTCGGCGACCGTGTCGCCGACCTTGACGTGCCATCCGACCAGTTCGGCCTCGGCGGTGCCTTCGCCCACGTCGGGCAGTTTGAAGACGAAACGACCCATATCAGCGACCTCCCGTCATGACGCTCTTCAAGGCGTCTGCGACCCTTTGCGGTCCGGGGAAATATTCCCATTCGAAAGCGTGCGGATAGGGCGTGTCCCAACCGGTGACGCGCGCGATCGGCGCCTCCAACGAATAGAAGCAGCGCTCCTGCACCAGGGCCGACAGCTCGCCGCCGAAGCCCGAGGTCTTGGGCGCTTCATGCACGATGACGCAGCGCCCGGTCTTCTTCACCGAGGCCTCAATGGCTTCGATGTCAAGCGGCACGAGCGAGCGCAGGTCGATGACCTCGGCGTCCACGCCCGCGTGCTCGGCACCCGCCAAGGCGACCCAGACCATGGTGCCATAGGCCAGAATCGTGACGTCGTTTCCTTCGCGCATCACGCGCGCCTTGCCGATCGGCTCGACATATTTGCCGGTCGGGACCTGAGCCAGATCCTGGGCCTTCCACGGCGAGACCGGCTTCTCGTGCCAGCCGTCGAACGGGCCGTTGTAGAGGCGTTTCGGCTCAAAGAAGACGACCGGATCGTCATCCTCGATTGCGGCGGTCAACAGGCCCTTGGCATCATAGGGGTTGGACGGAATGACGACCTTCAGGCCCGCGATATGGGTGAACAGGCTTTCGGGCGACTGGCTGTGGGTCTGGCCGCCGAAGATGCCGCCGCCATAGGGGCTGCGCACCGTGATCGGCGAAGTGAACTGACCGCCCGAGCGGTAGCGCATCTTGGCCGCTTCCGAGACAATCTGATCGTAGGCCGGATAGATGTAGTCGGCGAACTGGATCTCCACGACGGGACGCAGGCCATAGGCGCCCATGCCGATCGCGGCGGCGACGATGCCGCATTCCGAGATCGGGGCGTCGAAGCTGCGGGTCAGGCCGTGCTTTTGCTGCAGCTTGTCGGTGACGCGGAAGACGCCGCCGAAATAGCCGGCGTCCTCGCCGAACGACAGGACGTTGGCGTCTTCCGCCATCTTGACGTCGATGGCCGAGTTCAGCGCCTGGATCATGTTCATGGGGACCACGCCCGCGCCCGTCGCTTCCGAGGCGGGGGCGGCGTTCTGGTCGACCATGTCGGGCTCGACGCCGTCGTTGCGATCGGCGTCGGTGAAGGTGGTTTGCTCGCTCATGGTCAGACCCCCACCTCGCGGCGCTGTTCGATCAGCCGCCAGTCTTCGGTCGCATAGACCTCTTCAAACATCGTCTTCACGCTGGGGCGCGACTGGCCCAGGGTGCCGATGGCTTCGGATTCCTTGCCGGCGGCGCGGACCTGCTCGACGGCGTCCTTCAGCGCGGCGGCGTGACGCTCGTCGTCCCATTCGCCGATGACGGTCAGATGCTGGCGCAGACGTTCGATCGGATCGCCCAGCGGCCATTTCTCATGCTCGTCGCCGGGGCGATAGCGGCTGGGGTCGTCGGAGGTCGAGTGCGGGGCGCCGCGATAGGTGAAGAGCTCGATCACCGTCGCCCCCTGGTTCGACCGCGCCCGTTCCTCGGCCCATTGGGTCGCCGCCCAGACCGCCAGGAAGTCGTTGCCGTCCACCCGCAGGGCCGGAAGGCCATAGCCGATGGCCTTGGAGGCGAAGGTCGTCTCAAGACCGCCGGCGATGCCCTGGAAGGAGCTGATGGCCCACTGGTTGTTGACGACGTTCAGGATGACCGGGGCGCGATAGACGGAGGCGAAGGTCAGGGCGTTGTGGAAATCGCCTTCGGCCGTGGCGCCGTCGCCGATCCAGCTGATGGCGATCTTGTCGTCGCCCTTGTAGGCGCTGGCCATGGCCCAACCGACGGCCTGCGGAACCTGGGTGCCCAGATTGCCGCTGATGGTGAAGAAGCCATAGTCCTTGGCCGAATACATGATCGGCAGCTGGCGACCTTTGATCGGATCTTCGGCGTTCGAATAGATCTGGTTCATCATCGCGACCAGCGGATAGCCGCGCGCGATCAGAAGCCCCTGCTGGCGATAGGTGGGGAAGCCCATGTCCTCGCGGCTCAGGATCATGCCCTGCGCGACCGCGATGGCCTCTTCGCCGGTGCACTTCATATAGAAGCTTGTCTTGCCCTGGCGGTGGGCGCGGTGCATCCGGTCGTCGAAGGCGCGCGTCAGGATCATGGCCTTCAGGCCCCGGCGCATCGTCTCGGGATCCAGGCGCGGGTTCCACGGACCGACCGCGACGCCCTCATCGTCCATCACCCGAATCAGTCTGAAGGCGAGATCGCGCATCTGATAGGGCGTCGATCCGACCTCGGGCCGTTCGACCACGCCGGCTGGGTCCATCTGCAGATGGCTGAAGTCCGGCGTATCGCCGGGACGGCCGGACGGCTCCGGCACGCGCAAGGACAGGGGCTGGCTGTTCTTTTTGTTCATTTTGTCGTTCATGCGGGCGTCCATATCCGTTCTGGGGTCCGTCCGTGTTTCCTCTGGACGTGTGATAACACGACCCCTAAGCAGGTGCTCGCTCAATTTGACCTTGCGCAATCCCGATATCGGGTATTTTATTTCGCGATAATCATAATCGGAGAAACGCATTGGCCGACGAACTCGACCCCATCGACGCCCGCATCCTGGATATCCTGCAACAAGACGCCGGGCTGTCGGTCGCAGAGGTCGCCGATCGCGTCGGACTGTCGGCCTCGCCCTGCTGGCGGCGGATCAAGCGGCTGGAAGATTCTGGCCTGATCACCAAGCGCGTCACCCTGCTGAACGCTCAGCTGCTGGGTCTGGACTTCGAGGTCTACGCCATCGTCAAACTGATGCTGCCCTCGGCGGAAAACCTCAATGTCTTCGAGGCCGCCGTGGCCAAATGGCCGGAAGTGGTCCAGTGCGCCACAATCACGGGGCGCGAGGACTATGTGCTGCGCATCATCACCTCGGACATGCATGCGTTCGACCTGTTCCTGCGCGAAAAGCTGTTGGCCCTGGGCATCGTCTCGGACTGCGAAAGCCACATCGTCACGCGCGGCGTGAAGAATGTGACCGCCCTGCCTCTTGGCATCGTCACGCCTCACGTCGGATAACGTCGCTCAGGCGGCGCGGGCCGCACTGGGAGCCGACACATGATCGAACTGGTGATCGACGCGCGCCGCAAGGACCTGGGCGGGTTCGAGGTCGGGCGCGTCCTGCCCTTCCATTCGCGCCGGATGGTCGGGCCCTTCATCTTCCTGGACCAGATGGGACCGGCCGAGTTCGCGCCGGGCGCCACGGCCATCGACGTGCGGCCTCACCCGCATATCGGCCTGTCGACCCTGACCTATCTGTTCGAGGGCGAGATCATGCACCACGACAATCTCGGCTACGATCAGGCGATCCGGCCGGGCGAGGTCAACTGGATGACCGCCGGCAAGGGCATCGTCCATTCCGAGCGCACCGATCCGCTGAAGAAGAGCAAAGGCGGGCCGATGCACGGCATGCAGGCCTGGGTCGCCCTGCCCGACGAGGCCGAGGAGATGGACCCGGCCTTCCATCACCTGGGCGAGGACGCCCAGCCCGCCTACGAGAACGGGGGTCTGTTCGCGCGGCTGGTCGCAGGCGAGGCTTACGGCGCCAAGGCGGCCGTGCCGGTGTCGTCGCCGCTGTTCTATATCCATTGGGAGCTTCAGCCCGGCGTGCGCACCGCCCCGCCGTCCGGCAAGGGGGCCGGAGGCATGAGCGAGCGCGCCCTCTATGTGGCGAAGGGCTCCATCGAGGTCGGAGATCGAACCTTCTATGAAGGCCAAATGGTCGTGCTGGAGCCGACGGCCGAGCCGACGGTCAAGGCCCTGACCCAATCGACCGTCATGGTCCTGGGCGGCGAGCCGGTGGGGGAACGGCTGATCTGGTGGAACTTCGTCGCCTCCAGCCAAGCCCGCATCGATCAGGCGAAGGCCGATTGGAAGGCAGGCCGGATGACGCTGCCGGACGCCGACGATCTGGAGTTCATCCCCCTGCCCGACGAACCCGCAAAGGCGCAGGCGGAGCCGGCACCAGTGACGCCCAAGCCGACCGATCCGGTCTAGAAGGCAGGCAGAAGGTGACGCGGCGAGGTCGGATCGCTACATGCGGCCTATGAACTTCGATTTCGACGCCCAGGTCACCGCCGCCCTGTTCGACAACACCGGCGCCGTCTTCGCCCTTGGCGACGGCTCGGTCCGGTTCGAGGACCGGACGCGGGTGGAGGCGCACGATGGCGCCGTGCTGTGCGCCTGCGTTCACCCGTCCGGCGACGGGATCGTCACGGGCGGCGACAACGGCAAGGTCGTCTGGAGCCGTCGCGACGACGACCCGGTCGTTCTGGCCACGGCCAAGAACCAATGGATCGACGCCATCGACGCCTCGCCGGCCTCGGGCCTGATCGCCTTTTCCTTCGGCCGCACCCTGTCGGTGATCGACCCCAAGGAGGTGGGCTTCCGGCGCGACTTCCAGCATGAGCGCACCGTCTCCGGCGTCGCCTTCGAGCCCAAGGGCCGGCGCATCGCCGCCTCGACCTATGGCGGGGCGGCGCTGTGGTATGCGCGAATTGAAAAGCAGCAGCCTGTGAAACTGGCCTGGGCCGGATCGCACACCGGCGTCGCCTTCTCGCCCGACGGCGCCTTCGTCGTCACGACCATGCAGGACAATCAGATGCACGGCTGGCGCATCAAGGACGCCAAGAACCTGCGTATGGGCGGCTATCCGGGCAAGGTGCGGTCGATGGCCTTCCTGGCCAATGGTCAGCTGATGGCGACCTCAGGCGCGCAGGGCGCGGTCCTGTGGCCCTTCATCGGATCGAATGGACCGATGGGCCGCGAGGCGACCGAGATCGGCTATGACGACACGACCCTGGTCAATCTGGTCTCGGCCCGCGCCGATCAGGGCCTGCTGGCCGCCGGCCTGACCGACGGTCGGGTCTGGCTCGCGCATCCGGCGGCCCAGGGTCTGAACTTCGTCAAGGCCGAGAAGGGGCCGGCCATCGTCGCCCTGTCGCTCAGCCCCGCCGTCGACAAGGTGGCCTGGGCCGACGAGGACGGCGCCGCCGGGGTGTTGATCCTCTGATGGCGACGGGCCGCAAGAGCTGGCGTCGCGTGGTGCTGACCGCGCTTCTGATCCTGGCCCTGATCCCGGTCGCGGGCGTGCTGATCGTCGCCATTGTCCCGCCCCCGCCCACCATACTGATGCTGCGCCAACTCGCGAGGGGCGACGGCATGGACTATCAGTGGCGCGGTCTGAACCAGATTTCGCCCAACCTGGTGAACGCGGCCATCGCCGCCGAGGACGCCCGGTTCTGCAGCCACCACGGCTTCGACATGGAGGCGATCCAGAAGGCCCTGGACCACAACGCAGACGGCGGGCGTCTGCGTGGCGGGTCGACCATCAGCCAACAGACGGCCAAGAACGTCTTCCTGTGGCCCGGCCGCGACTGGATCCGAAAAGGTCTGGAGGCGGGCTACACCGTCCTGATCGAGGCCGTGTGGTCCAAGCGCCGGATCATGGAGGTCTATCTGAATGTGGTGGAATGGGCGCCCGGCGTCTATGGCGCCCAGGCCGCTTCGCGCCACTGGTTCGGCAAGGACGCCCGCGACCTGAGCCCGCGTGAGGCGGCGCGTCTGGCCGCCATCCTGCCGGCCCCGCGTCGTTACGAAGCCGCCGCGCCCGGCCCCTATGTGCGTCGGCGCGCCGCGCGTATTCAGGCGGCTATGGGCACGGTGCGCAACGAGGGTCTGAACACCTGCGTCGTCGGTCGCTGAACCGTCACGCTTGACGGGCGACCGGGCCTGACCTCTCCTGCCCGCGCTGTTCAGGAGAACCATCATGAAGCGTCAGATGATGACTGCCGTCGCGGTCTGCGCCCTCGCCTTCGCCGCCGGCTGCGCCAGCACCAGCGAACCCGCCGCCGCAGCCCCGGGCGTCGAACAGACGGCCTCGACGACGCCTGCGCCGGCCGTCAGCGGCATGCGCGCCGACTATCCGATCACCGCCGAGGGCGCGACGGCCTTCATCGCCGACGCCGAAACCAAATGGGCCGAGGTCAGCGAATATGTCGCCCGAATCCAATGGGCGCGCGCCACCAACATCACCTTCGACACGATGTGGCTGGAGTCCAAGGCCAACGCCGAGGCGACCGAGCTTCAGGTCCAGCTGGCCAATCAGGCGGCCAAGTTCAACGACGTCCAGGTCGATCCGGTCGTGCGCCGCAAGCTGAACCTGCTGCGGCTCAGCCTGGTCCTGCCCGCCCCCAACCGACCTGGCGCGGCCGAGGAGTTGGCGCAGATCACCACGCGACTAGACTCGACCTATTCGACCGGCAAGTTCGACTTCAAGGGCAAGCCGATTACGCTGGACGAGGCCTCGCTGATCCTGGCCGACAGCCGCGACCCCACCGAGACCAAGGCGCTATATGAAGGCTGGCGGACCATCTCCCCGGTCATGCGCGACGACTACGCCCGCATGGTCGAGATCGCCAACGAAGGCGCGCGCGAACTGGGATTCGCCGACACCGGCGCCCTGTGGCGGTCAGGCTACGACATGCCCGCCGACGACTTCGCCGCCGAGACCGACCGGCTGTGGGCCCAGGTGAAGCCTTTCTACGAGAACCTGCACTGCTATGTGCGCGCCCGGCTGAACGCCAAATACGGCGACGCGGTGCAACCCGATCACGGTCCGATCCGGGCCGATCTGCTGGGCAATATGTGGTCCCAACAGTGGGGCAATATCTATGATGTGGTCGCCCCGCCCAGCGGCGGCGCGTCCAGCTATGACCTCACCGAACTGCTCAAGGCCGCCGACTACGACGCGACGAAGATGGTCAAGACGGGCGAGGGCTTCTACGTCTCGCTGGGTCTTGATCCGCTGCCACAGACCTTCTGGGAACGCAGCCAAATCACCCGCCCGCGCGACCGCGAAGTCGTCTGCCACGCCTCGGCCTGGGACCTGGACAACGCCGACGACATCCGCATCAAGATGTGCACCAACGTCAACGGCGACGACTTCTACACCGTCCACCACGAGCTAGGTCACAACTACTATCAGCGGGCCTACAAGAACCAGCCGATGCTGTTCCGGAACGGCGCGAACGATGGCTTCCATGAGGCCATCGGCGACTTCGTCGGCCTGTCGGCCCTGACCCCCACCTATCTGAACCAGATCGGCCTGCTCAAAACCACGCCGGGCGCCGAGGAGGACATTCCCTTCCTGCTCAAGATGGCCTTGGACAAGATCGCGTTCCTGCCGTTCGGCCTGATGGTCGACCGCTGGCGCTGGGACGTCTTCTCGGGCGAGACGGCGCCGGCCGCCTACAACACCGCCTGGACCGCCGACATGCTGCAGTACCAAGGCCTGGTTCCGCCCGGTCCGCGTCCGGCCAACGCCTTCGATCCGGGCGCCAAATACCATGTGCCCGGCAACACGCCCTATACCCGCTACTTCCTGGCGGCCATCTATCAGTTCCAGTTCCAGCGCGCGGCCTGCAAACAGGCGGGTTGGACCGGGCCGCTGCATCGCTGCTCCGTCTACGGCAATAAGGAGGTCGGCGCCCGCTTCAACGCCATGCTGCAAATGGGCCAGTCGCGGCCTTGGCAGGAGGCGATGAAGGCCTTCACCGGTGACGACGGCAACGACGCCTCGGCCATCGCCGACTATTTCGCACCGCTCGATGTCTGGCTTCAGGAACAGAACCGAGGCCATCAATGCGGCTGGAGCGCCACTTGATCATGAGGCGCGGTTAACTCTTCCGCTTGAGGCTTCCCTTAACCGCCTGATGGCAGACTGAGCGCTATTCAGGCGGTATCCGGGCGATCTGCGCCCTTGGGGATGATCATTGTGAACGCGTCCACACGGATCGAAAAAGCGGTTCGGGCCCTGCGCAGGCTGGCGATCCAACTGGCTTCGGACCGGCGCGGGAACGTCGTGATGATCTTCGCCCTGGTGATGCCGGCCCTGATCATGCTGACCTTGGGCGGCATCGACATCAATCGGGTGACGACGGCCAAGGCGCGGGTGCAGGACGCGCTGGACGCCGCCACGCTCGCTGCCGCGCGGTCCTCCTACACCGACCCCAAGGACCTGAAGACCGTCGCCCTGGTGGCCCTGAAAGCCAATCTGCGCGACGCCTCGGTCGAGCCGTTTTCCGATGATGCCGTAAAGATCGAGCTGACGAAGGAGCAGGTCGTCATCGCCGACATTCAGGTGCAGGTGAAGACCCTGATCGCCAACGTCGTCCTGCCGCCCTATGGCAAGATTCTGGACGACACCCTGCCCGTGAGCGTCCACTCCGAGGTGAACCGATCGTCCAAGGACATCGAGGTCTCGCTGGTGCTCGACATCACCGGCTCCATGGGCAGCAACAACCGGATCGGCGATCTGAAGAACGCGGCGAACCAGCTGATCAAGCTGGTCGTTCAACCGGCGGCGAAACAGACGCCCTACTATTCGCGCATGGCCATCGTACCCTATTCGATCGGCGTGAACCTGGGGGCGCGCGCCGACGCCGCGCGCGGCGCCTCCATCGGATCGACCAGCATCACCGGCGCCTCGTGGGCGGCGGCCTCCGCCAAGTCGATTTCCGGCATCACCCGCGCCTCACCCGGCGTCGTGACCGCCAACAGCCACGGACTGGCGACCAACGACTACGTCTGGATCAGCGGCGTCAGCGGCATGACCCAGATCAACAACCGTGCCTACAAGGTCGTTCGCATCGACTCCAACAAGGTCTCCCTGCAGTATCAGTCCGGCGGCAACTGGTATGCGCTGAACACGAGCAGCGGTTACAGCAGCTACAGCTCCGGCGGCCAGATCCGCAAATGCACGCGCTCGGACTGCTTCATCACCATCACCTCCAATAACCATGGCCTGTCCGAGGACGAAGGCGTCCAGATCACCGGCGTGAACGGCATGAGCGCGCTGAACAACAACGGCGGCCTTTTCGAAGTCTATGAGCGCACATCCAACGATGCCTTCGTCCTGCCCGTCGGAGGTGCCGCCTACGCTGACTACTCCAATGGCGGGTCTGTTCAATGCGGCCGTGACGGATGCGCCAAACGCGTCTTCCGCGATCCGCAGTACAATCGCCTCAATGTGTTCGACAACACCACCTGCGTCAGCGAGCGTGCGGGATCGTCGGCCTATACGGACACGGCCCCCGGTTCCGCCTACGTCGGCCGAAACTACGCGTCTCCCCGCAATCCCTGTCCCGCGGCGACGATCCAGCCTCTGACGTCCAATATCGACACCCTGACCAGCCTGGTGAACGGTCTGTCGGTCACAGGATCGACTGCCGGTCAGATCGGCCTCGCTTGGGGGTGGTACACGGTATCCAATCAGTTCAACGGGTTGTGGTCATCAAATCCGGCAGCCGCCTATGCGCCGACCAAGGTGCTGAAGGCTGTCATTCTGATGACCGACGGCGAGTTCAACACCCCTTATTGCGGCGGCGTCATCGCTCGAAACGCCGGCTCCGGGTCAGGCAGTCTCTACGACAAAATCGCCTGTGACGCGACAAACGGCGACCCGTTCGACCAGGCGGCCAAGCTCTGCGCCGGCATGAAGGCGAAGGACGTGATCGTGTATACTGTGGGGTTCTCGATCACCCCCGGCAGCGATGCTGCAGACATCCTCAGCAGCTGCGCCACCGACAAGGACAAGGCCTTCCTGCCGCAGTCGGGGGCGGACCTGTCCAACGACTTCCAGGCCATCGGACGTGACATCACCCGACTAAGGATCTCCCGCTGACAGCCTAGAGCAGGCGGATTTCGCGCAGGCGCTCGGTCAGATAATCCTCCGCTAGGATGGTCTTGCCGGCATAGCGATCGGGATTGTCCGGCGTGATGGCGTTGGGCAAGGTCTCGATCGGGAAGTCCGGATTGAAGTGCAGGAAAAAGGGCGTCGAATAGCGCGCGAAACCGCGACGTTCGGGGGCCGGATTGACCACGCGGTGGGTGGTCGACGGCAGGACGTGATTGGTCAGTCGCTGCAGCATGTCGCCGATATTGACGACCAGGGCGCCGGGCGGTGGCGCGATGTCCAGCCAGCTGCCGTCCTTGTCCTTAAGCTGAAGACCGGCCTCCTCGGCGCCGAGCAGCAGGGTGATGACGTTGATATCCTCATGGGCGCCGGCCCGAACGCCCGGCGCATCGGCCGGCACCGGCGGATAGTGCAGCATGCGCAGGACGCTGTTGCCCATCTCGACCTTGTCGGCGAAGAAGTCGTCGCCCAGCTTCAGATAGCGGGCGATGGCGCGCAGAATCTTGGCGCCCAGAGCGTCGAGGTCTTCGAACATGCCGTACAAATGCTCGCGGAAGCCCGCGACTTCGGTCGGCCAGACGTTGTCGCGCATATAGCGGCGATAGGGATGGCCTTCGGGCAGTTCGCGACCGACGTGCCAGAACTCCTTCAGATCGACCGTCTTGGCGTCCTTGGCCGCCTCGACGCCGAACGGCGTCAAACCGCGCGCGCCGCCTGTGCCGGGCTGGTGGTACTGGCGCTTTACGTCCTCCGGCAGGGCGAAGAAGGCCTTGGCGTCGTCGATGGCGGCCGCGATGCGCGCCTCGTCCAAACCATGGTCGGCGACCACCGCGAAGCCGTAGCGCGAGAAGGACGCGCCCAGGGCGCCGCTGAACCCTTGGAAATCGACATCATATTGGGTCATCGAGACCGGCTGGATGGCGCGGCCGGCAGGGCTGTCGTTCAGGGTCGTGCTCACGAACATCCTCGATCTGAAAAGGTGCGGCGGTTCCCATACGCCTAATCTGCGCCCTTGTCAGGGCGTCGCGGTACCGTCGCGCCGGCGTTCATGCCCGATACAGATTGGAACCTTCACAGTGAGCCTACGTTTTCGCGCCAGATCGCAATCAGAGAAAAGGACTAGTCCATGCGCGCCAAGTTTATCGTCGCCAGCGTCTCCATCGCCGCCCTCCTAGGCGCCGCCGCCTGCACCACCACCGACCCGTACCGCTCGGGTCCGGTCCGCAACAACACCGGAACCGGCGCCATCGCCGGCGCTGTCGGCGGCGCGCTTCTCGGCTATCTGACGAACACGTCGAACGGCGAGCAGGGCCGCAAGAACGCCTTGATTGGGGCTGGCGTTGGCGCGCTGGGCGGCGCTGCAGTGGGCCAATACATGGATCGTCAGCAGCGTGCGATGGAGGCCGAACTGTCCGGCTCCGGCGTCGGCGTGGCACGTCAGGGCGACCTGCTTGTGCTGCGGATGCCGTCGGACGTGACCTTCGCCACCAACCAATCGTCGATCGACCCGCGCTTCCTGCCCGTGCTGGAGGACGTCGCCCGCGTGCTGCAACAGTATGACCAGTCGACCGTGGACGTGATCGGCCACACCGACTCCTCGGGCGGAGATGCGATCAATCAGCCGCTGTCGGAACGTCGGGCCAGCAGCGTCGCTTCGGAACTGGTTCGCCGCGGTGTTCTAGCCCAGCGTCTCTATGTCGCCGGCAAGAGCTCCAGCGAACCCGTGGCCACCAACGCCACAGCCGAAGGCAAGGCGCAGAACCGCCGCGTCGAAATCCTGATCCGTCCGTTCACCGGCTGATCAGGCCTCAAGTCAGAATACCTGGGGCGGCGTCGCAAGGTGCCGCCCTTTCTGCTGTCGCTGCTCAAAACGGGCAGATGATACGGCAAAGAAAACGCCGCCTCCTTTCGGAGGCGGCGTTCTGTCTTTCGACGACTTCGAAGGTCGGAGCCGTCCCGGACGAACCGGATCGGCTCC
>AMYY01000019.1 GCA_000335735.1 alpha proteobacterium L41A
CCCCGGCCGGGCCGCCCCCACCCGGTCGCTTCGCGCCCCCCTCCCCGGACCGGGGAGGGAGAAGCCGTCACAAGCCCCGCAACCGCGGTCCCGCCGACTGCGGCCCCAGCATCAACCGCGTGATCGCCCACACCAGGGCGTCGGCCCGATCCGGGCTGGGTCCGCCCTCGCTGCCCAGCGCCAGCATCTCTTCCTCCAGCGCCGGGAAGGCGTCGCAGTGGACCACCCGCCCCTGTTCATAGAGCAGGGCGACCGGCTCGGCCCGCGCCGCCTTGGACCGCGAGGCATGGACCATCTCGATCCGGCATGGACAGGCGCTGATGGCCAGGACCGAGCGCACCATGTCGCCGCCCTGATTGCTCTCGGCGACCACCTCGTGCGCGCCGAACTCGTGCGCGGCCGCGCTGACCGCCCCGCCCCAGCTCTGCGGCGAGCGCCCCTGCACCGTCCGGTCGGCCAGCACGAAGGCCTGCCGACCTTTTCGCCCCACGACCACGATGCCGCAGGCGTCTCCGGTCGCGGTCGCCGGCGGATCGACCGCCACGACGATCCGGTCCAGTTCGGCCGGCCGCGCGCCCCTGGCCCGCTTCAGGTCCGCGATGCGGAACAGGGCGCCCTCGCCCTCGACCACCACGCCTTCCAGCTCCTGCGCCGCCAACCGCGTCCCGCCATAGACGTCGTTCAGATGCGCCAGAAAGCCCGGCGACAGGTTCTGCGCGTTCAGCGCCGTCGCCGCCCGTTCCGTCACCGTCCCGGCCTCGGCCATCAGCCGCCTCAGCGCCGGGATCGGCCGGGGCGTCGTGGTCACCGCCAGCAGCGGCGAGGCCCCCAGCCGCAGTCCGAACCTCAGGTTCGACAGCACCATTTCCGGCCGTCTCCAGGCGCAGAACTCGTCCGCCCAGGCGGCGTGAAACTGCGGCCCCCTCAGACTGTCGGGATCCTCGGCCGAAAATGCATAGGCGGCCGACTGATTGCCCCACACCAGCCGACGCCGCCCCGCCTCCCAACGCGGCCGGTCGCCCGGCTCCGCCAGCGCCTTGATCCCCGACGCCCCCTCCACCATCACCTCGCGCACATCGTGCAGGGCTGGGCCGACCAGGGCCAGGGTGATGCCGGGCAGCTTTCGCGCCATCTTGTCGATCCAGACCGACCCGGCGAACGTCTTGCCCGAACCCCGGCCGCCCAGCAGCAGCCAGGTCTTCAGGTCGAGGTCACGCGGCTTGTGTTGGTGCTCCAGCAGCCGCGCATGATTGCGCTTCAGCCTTAGCGCGCGCCCGTGCAGCTGCTTCAGCATCCTTTCTCTCGATGATGCTGTCGATCCGCTCGTATTCGACGAGCAGTTCTCTTCGGATTCGCTCGTCCTCGGCGGGGTCGTAGGTTCGTCCACCCATCTCGTCCTCTTCGTTGTCGCTCAGGCACAGCAGCCGCATCGCCTCGACCGCCTTGGCCGACCGCGCAATCACCCCGATCTAGCGCGCGACCTTTTCGGCGACGGCGGCGTCCTTGACGTCCGTCTCGCAGACGCTCTTGGCCGTCTCCTCGATCTTGGCCTTCATCATCAGGAACAGGGGCTCCATCCATCCGCCGCAGGACGCAGCCGTCTCGCGCGCGCCACCGCAGCCGCCCTCTTCGCCATCCCGATTTCCCGTCATGCCCAAACCATAGCGGACCAGCGTCCTCAGGCCGGAAGAACGCCCACATAATTCGCCAATGGCTTGTTTTCGCAGCCTTTCAACCAGCGTCATTGCGCTGGCTAGGGGGTGCTACCCTATCGCTCCCGGCCCCGTTCGACCGCCCATTCCGGCGCCTCGAAATCCAGCGCATCCTCCGGCTCGGCCAGCGACAGCTCCGAGATTGTCTGCCCCCGCACCGACACGCCCGCCGTATGCACCGTCTCGCGACTGCCCGAGATCAGATGATGCCATTTCGCCAGCGGCCGCCCCTCGTGCAGCCGGCGATAGGCGCACGACTTGGGCATCCACTCCAAGGCCTCGATGTTTCCGGGCGTCAGCTTGATGCAGTCCGGCACCTGGGCCTTGCGGTTCGCATAGTCCGAACAGGCGCAAGCGTCGGGGTCGAACAGCTTGCAATGCACCCGCGTCGGAATGACCTCGCCCGTATCCTCGTCCTCGAACCGGATCACGCAGCACAGCCCGCACCCGTCGCACAGCCCCTCCCATTCGGAAGGCGACATCTCGGCCAAGGTCTTGGTTTCCCAGTAGGGCGCCATCAGATCCTCCCCCGCCTGCGGGGGAGGGGGACCGCGTAGCGGTGGAGGGGGCGGGCGCCGCACCATGCGCGACGCATCCCCTTGCCAAAAGCACAGCTTGTGATGGTGATACGCTCCATGAGAGCGCCGGTCCTTACCCAAAAACGCGCCAGAAGTCTTCGCCGGTCGATGCCTTTGCCCGAAGTCCTGATCTGGCAGCGTATTCGAGCCCACGGCTTTCGTCGGCAGCACGCCCTCGGCCCCTTCATCCTGGACTTCTATCGGCCCAGCGACCGCCTCTGCATCGAGATCGACGGCCAACAGCACGACCTCGCCCGCGACGCCCGTCGCGATGCCTGCCTGACCGACAAGGATGTCCGCACGATCCGCATCCCCGCCACCGCCGTCCTGAACGACCCGGACGCCGTCGCCGAATTCATCCTGTCCCTCGAGATCCTCCCCCGTTCACGGGAGAGGGGGACCGCGCGTAGCGTGGTGGAGGGGGCAAGGACGCGCGCTGCGCCGACCGTCTGACACCCAGCCCGCTTCCGCCCCCTCCACCGCTTCGCGGTCCTCCTCCCCCGCTTCGCAGGGGAGAATCGTTTCAATGCCCGACGGTCTTGGAAAACAGGTTGATCACCACGACTCCGCCAATGATCATCGCCAGCCCGACCATCGCCGGCAGGTCCAGCCTCTGACGGAACACCACCGCCCCGATAACCGAGATCAGCACCACCCCCAGCCCGCTCCAGATCGCATAGGCGATCCCCACCGGCATCTGCCGCAGGGCGATCGACAGCAGATAGAAGGCCAGGCCGTAGCAGACCGCCATGCCCGCCGTGGGCCAGACCCGCGTGAATTGCGCGGAGGCCTGCAGCATCGTCGTGCCCGCCACCTCCAGCGCGATGGCGCCCAGCAGCGCGGCCCAGGTCACAAGGCTCACGCGTCGTTCGCCGTGATCGGACGGCCGGGCGTCAGCAGCGACAGCAGCGCCTGCCTCTGCTCCGGTGACACCGCATGGGTGCCGAACAGGTCCGACATCCACAAGCCATCAGCGATCAGCCTCAGCATCAGGGCGTCGTCGGCCCCGACCGGATCGCTGGGATCGTCGATCTTCACCTTGTCGATCCAACCATTCCAGCGCTGCGCCAACGCCGGTTCTATGGCGCAGGCGGCCATGATGGCCCGACCGATGCTGACGTCTTGGGGTGTCACCGGCTCGTTCACCGTCGCCCTCAGATAGGCCCGCGCGTTGCGGCCATAGGGTTCAGGATCGCGCGCCGCCTCGGCCAGGATCATGTCCGTGTGCATTCGCCCCAGATGATCGACCACCCCTTCCAACAGGACGTTCTTGCTGGGGAAATGATGCAAAAGCGCGCCCTTGCTGACACTCGTGCGCGCCGCCACCGCATCCAGGGTGAAACCTGACGCCCCCAGTTCGGCGGCGACCTCCAAGGCCTTTTCGATGATCTCGGCGCGCGTGTCGTCAGGCGCGCGACGGCGTGTGGTGTTGTCCATCCACGTTACATACCAACCGGACGGTAACTGTCAAATGCCAAAGGTCGTGGCGGTTAGCCTTCCCCTCATCTATATGGCCGCCCATGGCAGCCAGACCCCCTCTCGTCGCACTCAAGGACGTCCGTCTTCAGGACGGCCAGCGCCCCCTCTTCGACGGCGTCGATCTCGCGGTCGAACCGCGCAGCCGCGCCGCCCTGGTGGGGCGCAACGGCGCGGGCAAGTCCACCCTGATGAAGGTCGTCATGGGCCTGATCGAGCCGGACAGCGGCGACCGCTCGATCCAGTCGGCTGTCCGCTTCGCCTATTTGCCGCAAGAGCCGGTCATCACCGGCGAAACCCTGCTGGACTATGCGTCGTCGGGCGAGGCGGAGACCTGGACGGCCGAAAGCTGGCTGGAAACCTTCGGCCTGAATCCGGCAAAGTCGACCCAAGGCCTGTCTGGCGGCGAAACCCGCCGCGCCGCCCTGGCCAAGGCTTTCGCCGAAGAACCCGACCTGCTGCTGCTGGACGAGCCGACCAACCACCTCGACATCCTGGCCATCGAACTGCTGGAGAACGAGCTGATCCAGGCCCGGTTCGCCCTGCTGGTCGTCAGCCACGACCGCGCCTTCCTGAACCGCGTCACCAACACCGTGCACTGGCTGGAAGGCCGCCGGGTCCGCACCCTGAACAAGGGCTTCGTCGAGTTCGACGAATGGTCCTCCAAGGTGCTGGAGGAAGAGGCCGAATCCCTTCGGCGCCTGACCAAGACCATCGAGCGCGAGACCGCCACCTTCTACTCCTCCATCACCGCTCGCCGCAGCCGCAATGAAGGCCGCGCCCGCTCGCTTCAGGCGCTGCGCGCCGAACGCGCCGAGAAGATGAAGGATGTGCCGCGCGAACTGTATCTCGGCGTCGATTCCGGCTCGACCTCGGGCAAGCTGGTCGCCGAGATCAAGCATGTCTCAAAGGGCTTCAACGGCCGCACCCTGTTCAAGGACCTGACCACGCGCATCATCCGCGGCGACCGTCTGGGCATTGTCGGTCCCAACGGCGCGGGCAAGACCACCCTGGTCAAGACCCTGCTGGGCGAACTGGCGCCTGACGAGGGCACGGTGCGCATGGGCGCCAACCTCGAGCCGGTCTATCTGGACCAGTCGCGCGAGGGGCTGAAGTCGGACATGACCCTGTGGGACGCCCTGACGCCGGGCGGCGGCGACAGCATTCTGGTGCGCGGCGTGTCCAAACACGTCGCCGCCTACGCCAAGGACTTCCTGTTCTCCGAGGCCCAGCTGCGCCAGCCGATCTCGACCCTGTCGGGCGGCGAGCGCAACCGCCTGCTGCTGGCCCGTGCACTGGCCAAGCCGGCCAATATGCTGATCCTCGACGAACCGACCAACGACCTGGACATGGACACGTTGGACAAGCTGGAAGAGCTGCTGGAGGGCTATGACGGCACCCTGATCCTGGTCTCCCACGACCGCGACTTCATCGACCGCCTGTCCACCTCGACCCTGGCTTTGAACGGGCGCGGCGACATCGTCGAGACCCCCGGCGGCTGGACCGACTTCATCCGCCAGAACCCCGGCTTCCTCCAGCCCGGCTCCAACCCCCGCCCCCAGGACAAGGCCGCCGCCCAGCGCGCCGCCGCGGCGCCCCCGCCCGCCGTCGCCCCCAAGAAGACCGCCAAACTCTCCTTCAAGGACGCCCATCGCCTGAAGGAGCTGGAAGCCCTCATCGATACGTTGCCCGCGACGATCGCCAGACACGATGCGACCCTGGCCGACCCCGGCCTCTACGCCCGCGATCCCAAGGCCTTCGACGCCGCCATGAAGGCCGCCGAAAAAGCTCGCGCCGAGCTGGAATCCGCCGAACTGGAATGGCTGGAGCTGGAAGAGAAGAAGGCGGCCCTGGCCGGGTAGGGACCGAACGGCTGGTCACCCGGCGAGGACGGCTTCAGGTCCTAACCCTGACTGTCCGGATCCCCGGGCGGCGTCTTCGCCGCGCCCCGGGTCTGCAGCACGCTGACGGCGATGCAGGCGACCAGGCCGAAGGCGAACCACAGGCCAAACTTGCCCGACAACAGCCCGATCAGGCCAAAGATCAACAGGACGCCGAAGGGGGTGAGCCGTTTCATGGGGCGCACGATAACCGGCTTTGTCGTGGCTGACGAGGCTTGGCCAAAGGCCCCGATTTGAAACCAAACCCGCCGCCGCACACTCAAGCTTCATGACCCTGCGCAGCCACCTCGTCGAGTTCGCCCCGCCCCAGCAGGCGGCGGTGCGGCGGATCAACGCCGTCCTCGCCCGCGCGCCGCGTCTGCGCACCGACGGCTGGCGGATCGATGCGGGCCAGCGGCTGTCGCTGTGGCTGGACGCGGCCGCCGGGCGGGTCACCACGCCGCGTCTCAAAAAGCGCGGCGTGACGGTCGAGATCGTCCAGACGGACGGCGACCACCCCGTGCCTTTGCGCGTCCTGCATCCGACGGGCACGCCGCGCGCCGTCATCCTGGACATCCACGGCGGCGGCTGGGTGCTGGGCAGCGCCGGGCTGAACGACCGGCTGAACGCCCATCTGGCGCACCACGGCTTCTGCGTGGTCTCGGTGGATTATCGCCTGCTGTCCGAGCGGCGTCAGATCTATATCGACGCCGCCATCGCCGACTGTCTGGCCGCCGCCTATTGGACGGTCACCAATGTCGATCGACTGGGCGCCTCGACCCTGTTTCTGGCGGGCGAATCCGCCGGCGGGCATTTGGCCGCCCTGACCGCCGTCGCCCTGCGCGACCAGGGGCTGATTGATCTGGTGAAGGGCTGCGTCTTCACCTACGGCGTCTTCGACCTGTCGGGGACCGAAAGCGTGCGCTCGGCCGGGCCGGATACCCTGCTGTTCAATGGCCCGACGATGCAGGCCGATCTGGCGCGCCTGGCGCCGGATCGTGACGAGGCGGCCTTGCGCCAGCCCGACGTCTCGCCCCTGTATGCCGACCTGACCGGCCTGCCGCCCGCCCTGTTCCTCGCCGGCGAACAGGACCCTCTGTTCGAGGACAGTTTGTTGATGGCCACGCGCTGGGGCGAGGCCTCTGACGCCGACCTGATCCGCGTGCCCGAGACCCCGCATGGCTTCCTGCATTTCGGCGGCCCGGCCGCGCGCGGCGCGCGCAAGGCGATCCGCACCTGGCTGAACGCCCGGCTTTAGCGGGCCTCGATCAGTTCGCGGATCCGGCTGCCCAGCGCCTCCATGGCGAAGGGCTTGGTCATGACGTGCATGCCGGGATCCAGGTGCCCGTTGCCGACCACCGCATTCTCGGCATAGCCGGTGATGAACAGCACCTTCAGGTCGGGCCGATCGATCCGCGCCGCATCGGCCATCTGACGCCCGTTCATCCCGCCCGGCAGACCCACGTCGGTGACCAACAGGTCGATCCGCGCCCCCGATTGCAGCAGCTTCAGCCCCGCTGCGCCATCGGAGGCCTCGATGCACTGATAGCCCAGCTCATGAAGGATTTCGGCGACCAGCATCCGCACCGTCGGCTCGTCGTCCACGACCATGACCGTCTCGCCGGCTTGGGCGCGCGGGGCCTGTTCGACCTCGGGGATCAGATCGGCATCGTCCACCTCGCCGAAGTGGCGCGGCAGATACAGGCAGATCATCGCACCCTCGCCCGCCTCGGAATAGATCCGCACCTGCCCGCCCGACTGGCGCACGAAGCCATAGATCATCGACAGGCCCAGGCCCGTCCCCTCGCCCAGCGGCTTGGTGGTGAAGAAGGGCTCGAACGCGCGCGCCGCCACCTCGGGCGCCATGCCCGTGCCGGTGTCGCTGACGCAGATGGAGACATATTGGCCCGGCTCCAGATCCTGGGCCTTGGCCGTACGCGCATCGATCCAGCGGTTGCCGGTCTCGATCGTCAGACGCCCCCCGCTCGGCATGGCGTCGCGTGCATTGATGCACAGGTTCAGCACCGCGTTTTCCAGCTGATGCGCGTCGATCAGCACGGGCCACAGGCCGGCGCCGGCGACCACCTCGACCTCGATGCCCGGCCCGGTCGTGCGCCGCACCAGATCCTCCATCCCGCGGATCAGGCGGTTGGGATCGGTCGGCTTGGGATCCAGGGTCTGACGCCGCGAGAAGGCCAGCAGCCGGTGCGTCAGGGCCGCCGCCCGTTTCGCCGCCCCCTGTGCCGCCACCGTGAACCGCTCCACCTCGGCATGACGCCCCTGCGCGATCCGGTTGGTGATCAGTTCCAGACTGCCGCTGATCCCGGCCAACAGGTTGTTGAAGTCATGGGCGATACCGCCGGTCAGCTGTCCCACCGCCTCCATCTTCTGGCTCTGACGCAGCGCCTCCTCGGCCTGCATCAGGGCGCTGGTGCGCTCGGCGACCTGTTCTTCCAGGGTTTCGTTGAACCGCGCCAGTTCGGCCGACTGGCGGCGCAGGTCCTCGATGTCGGTGTTGGACCCGACCCAGCGCAGGATCCGCCCCTCTTCGTCGTGCACCGGCTCGGCCCGAACCATGAAGGTGCGATAGACGCCGTCGTGGCGGCGTATGCGGAACTCGTTCTCATAGACCTGGCCGCTGGCCAGGGCCTGGACCCATCGCTCGGACGCCCAGTCCAGGTCGTCCGGGTGAACGACCTTGCCCCACCCGGTCGTGCCGTCCAACGCGCCCTCTGCAAGGCCGGAGTAGGCATAGACCTGGGGGTTGAACCAATACAGCGACCCGTCCGCCCAGCTGGCCCATATCTGGATCGGCGTGGCCTGGGCGAAGACCCGGAACTGGGCCTCGCTGTCGCGCAGGGCCGCCTCGCTTCGGGCGCGCTCGGTCGCCGTACGCACCCGCTCGGCCACCTCGCGCATCAGGCGCAGATCGCTGTCGGTGTAATGGCGCGGCGTCGCATGGTTGACGAAGACCATCGCCACGACCCGCCCCTGTTCCATCAGCGGCATGTTGACGAACGACCCGGCGCTGATGGCCTTCAGGGCCTCGGCCGTATCCGCCGTGCGGGGATCGAGGGCGACGTCGTCGATCGCCACCGTCTCGCCACGCTTGATGTCCTCGATATAGGACCCGTAGTCGCGGAACGACAGGACGCCGGCGATGCTGCTCACGCCCGGCTGGTTGAAGTCGCGCGCGATGGTGATGGTCTCGGCGACCGTGTCCACCGTCCCGTAACCCGCCCGGCTGACGCCGATGGTGCGGGCCAGAACCTCTGCCGAGGCCTGGGCGATGTCGCCGGCGTCGGTCAGGTCGCGGATCGCGTCGTTCAGCTCCAGCAGCGCGTTCTGGCGCGTCTCGCTCTGCTTTCGCTCGGTGATGTTGTTGAACAGGATGGCGACCTGCCAGGCGCCCGGCTGGCCGGTCCGCAGCGCCTGCACGTCATACCAGCGACCGAAGATGTCGGCCGGGTTCTCGAACCGGACCGGCTCGCCAGTCCGCGCCACCCCCCCGTACAGGTCGAACCAGTGCCGTTCCAACCCCGGGGCGATCTCGCTGACCCATTTGCCGTAGGGGTCGACCAGGCCGGTCATCTCCTCGAAGGCCTTGTTGCCCTCGACGATCTTGTAATCGACGGGGCGGTCCGCTGCGTCGAACTTCATCTCGATGACGCAGAAGCCCGTCGCCATCGCCTCGAACACGGCGCCGTATCGCGCTTCGCTCAGCGCCAGCGCCTGGTCCGCCCGGTGGCGATCCGAGACGTCCATCCCTTGCACGAAGATGCCCCAGACCTGACCCTGGGCATCCTTCAGCGGCTGGTAGACGAAGTCGACGTAACGCTCCACCACCGCCCCGCCCGGCTCGGCCTGAACGGCATACCGCGCGCTTTCGGCGCGGTGCGGTTCGCCGGTGCGGTAAACTTGGTCCAGCAGATCCAGATACCCTTGCGCCACCGCATCGGGCAGCACCTCGGCCACCGTGCGCCCGACCACCTCGCGGTGGCCGATCACCTTCTGGTAGTTCGGATTGGTCAGCTCGAACCTGTGTTCCGGCCCGGTAAGCAGCGCCATGAACCCCGGCGCATGCGCGAACATCTGCGCCAATTGGCTGCGATTGATACCGATAGACAAGGCGTGGTCAGACCCGCTGATAGACACTCAATTCCCCCGAGGACCGTCGTCCGCTGCGCCTAGAACCCGAAGCGCCCCCGCTGGGTTGCACGCAATGTGTCCGACACCGAACATAAGACTCTATCGCCGGGTTTCTGTGGACAAGGCAAGTCGCTGATCCGCAATCGCGAATTTGATCCGTCCACCGATGTTCACAGGCTTGTCCACCGCCGCCGGGCCAATCGTGCACACTGGGGCGAGTTCGGGCGCTTGCCTCATAGCCGGTTTCGTCCGAACGTCAACAGGCCAAGGGACACGGGGCAGCGGAAATCCAGGGAGACCTGGACCTCCAGCGAACCGGCCCGGCTCTCCGACCCGGCGCTTCGGGCGGTCTTCGGATCGTAACGTGCGACAGGCGGGATCCAGGCTCCAGTCTTCGACGGTCTTCGGATCGACGGCAGACAGGAGAACCGGATCGGGATCGACGGACGACGCGGACGCAATGCCGTGGGACGCCGAAGACCAGGAGCGCGACAGGATACAGCCGACCGCCCTTTCGGGTTCGCCCGAAACGACGCCGACGCCGAGGTCCAGACCCGAATGGCCAAGTCCAACCCGGACTTGGCGAGGGGACGAAGCTGACGGGTCCGCCCGAACGCTTCGTCCCCTCGCTCAATTCGGCGCTAACTTCACGAAATCACGCTAGACAGCCGCCGCGCCAGATGCACCCATGGAGTGCAGACGGAGACACCCATGCGCGCGATCCTGTTCGGCCTCGGCCTGACCCTGACAACGACCGCGCCCGCGTGGGCGCAAGCGCCGGTCGTTCGCCCTCAAAGTGCGACATCGCCGGAGAAGGCCCTGTTTTTGATCCCTTCGACCGACATCCAATGTGACGGCCAAGCGGTTCAGCCGACCTTTTCCGACGATCTCCGCGTGGAAACCACCGGCCCATCTCGCCCCGACCGAACGTCCGTCTCCCTGTCTTTCAGCGTCGATGACACGGGCCGCACCTTCGACATTCGTGCGCCCCGGACTGCGACGCCCTCCAACAGCCCGATCATCATCCCCACCGGCATTGGCTCAGAAAATGAACAGGCCGCCCTCGCCGCTTGGCGCTTCGATGGCCCTCGTCGCGACTGCATCATGACCATTCGTTACACGGCCAAGCCTTTTATAGGGGCGACGACAGGCGATCTGCTGCGCTATTTCGCGGTCACGCGAACGCGCGGTCCTATCCGCGACGCCGTGGCTGCTCGTCTCGCCGGGCCAGACGCCAACTGCGGAGGAGAGCGCAGAGGCGGTCGCGCGCCCCGCGTCGTCAGCTATCCGGACTACAATATCGGACAGCGTCCGCCGCCAGGCGGTCGATCCTGGACGGTCGTTCGCTGGGACGTCGATGCCGATGGACGCGCCGTCAACGTCGAGACCCTGGGTTCGGCCGGCGATACGTCCTTTGATGCTGAAACGCGACGCGCCGTGTCGGAAACCGTGGTCGAGAACGGAGCGCCGCTGAAAGGCTGCGTCTTCAACTTCTACCGATACGGCGAAAATCTGCCCGCACCTGTGATGCAGCAAACCAGCGACGATCCGCTGCAGAACTGCCCACCCGAAGTCGGCGCACGCTTCCAGGCGCGCGCAACGCCGGAAACCTACCCTCAGGCCTTCAGGGATCGCGGGATCGAGGGCTGGGCCCGTGTGCGGTTCGACTTCGCCACATGGGGTCAAATCGGAAATGTGGGGGTCATCGACGCTCAGCCCGCCGCCGCGTTTGGCGACGCCGGCGTTCGCGTGGTTCAGACCAGCCGAGCCGACTCCGGGTTTGAAGCGGGCGTCCGCTGTGTCGCGCCCGTCCGCTATATCCTTTCCCACAGTCCCGGCGACGGGGCCTCCCCGACATCTGACAACGCGGCCGACTGACGCCCCGCCTTCCCAAGGCCCCTATCGCCCCGTAAGTCAGGGGCATGAGCTTGTTGGGGAATCGCCTGCTGACCCGTCGCCGTGCGCTGATCGCGGGCGGGGCGGCTGTGGCGGCGGGGGCGATCGGGCTTCGGGCCTGCGGGCGGGCCGAGGCGCCGGTCGACGAACAGGGCCGGGTGCGCCTGCGTTTCGCCACCGACTGGCGCGCCCAGGCCGAACAGGGCGGCTTCTATCAGGCGCTCGCCAGCGGGGCCTATGAGAAGCGCGGGCTGAACGTCCAGATCGTCCAGGGCGGCCCCGGCGTGAACGTGCCGCACCTGCTGGCCACCGGCGCGGTCGAACTGGGCATGGGCTCCAACAGCTTCATCCCCCTGAACCTGGTCGCGTCCGGCGCGCCGGTGAAGGCGGTCGCCGCCTTCTTCCAGAAGGACCCGCAGGTCCTGATGGCCCATCCCGACGCGGCGCTGGAGACCATCGCCGATCTGGCCGGTCGCCCCTTCCTGTTGTCCGAGGCGGGCATCAGCACCTTCTGGGTCTGGCTGAAGGCCAAATACGGCTTCACCGACCAGCAGCTGCGCCCCTTCGCCTACGACCCCGCCGCCTTCATCGCCAATGCACGGGCGGTGCAGCAGGGCTATCTGACCAGCGATCCCTACGCCATCGCACAGGCGGCCGATTTCGACCCGCGCGTCTTCCTGCTGGCCGACGAGGGCTATCCCTCCTACGCCGCCATGGTCCTGGCCCCCAACGCCTTCGCCCGCGACAATGCGGCGGCGCTGCGCAGCTTCATCGCCGCCTCGGCGGAAGGGTGGCGCGACTATATCCGGGGCGACGCCTCGGCCGCCGACGCCCTGATCCGCAAGGACAACCCGGACATGACGCAAGCCCTGCTGGATCAGGCCCGCGAACGCCTACGCGACCACGCCATCGTCGACGGCGGCGACGCGGCGCTTTACGGCCTGGGCGCCCTGACCGAGGAACGCTGGCAGGCCTTCTTCGACGTGACCTCAAAGGCCGGAGTCTACGAAGACGGGCTGAACTGGCGCGACGCCTTCACCGACAACTATCTACCCGGTCGCGGCTGACACCCGGTCGTTGTCCGCTCCCGGCTTCACATTAGCGCGGGATTAAGGGGTCGATCCCTAGTGTGCGCGCTGGGATTCCTCTTCCGGAGAGCCGCCATGCGCCGCGCCCTCGCAGTTTCGATCGTCCTGACCGCCGTCAATCTGGCGGCCGGCGCCGCCGTGGCGCAACAGGCGCCGACCAACGCCTCGGGCCTGCGCTATTTGTCCTGGCCGGGCAAGCCGCCCGCCGGCGCCCGCGCGACCCCCGCCCCTACGCCCGCCGTGACCCAGGCCGAAGCGCCGTCGCCGACCGTATCGGCCGCCAACCGCACCCTGCCCGGCGCCATGCCCCTGGCCCGCCTGTCGCCCGCGCGATCCGGCACGACGCCGCGCAGCAACGGCCTGACGCCCGCCAGCGCCTGGATGCCCCAGCGTGCGCCGATGCAGGCGCAGACCGCACCCGTCGAGCCTCCTCCGGCGCAGGCGACCGCGACGCGCGTCGCGCCATCGCCCTATGTTCCGGAACCACAAGCCCCCGCGCCTGAGTCTCAGCGTCAGCCTGAACCTCAGATGCAGGCCGAACCTGCGCCTGCCGCGCAACAGGCCGCCCAGGTCGAGCCCCAACCCGCGCCCCAACCGGCTCAGGCGGCGGTCGGCGACCCGATGGCCCCGCGCCGCGACGCCCCCATCTACCGCCTGCAACGCCCCCAGGCCGGCGCGCCCGTGGACGCCGCCGCCGTCGCCGCCAGCGATCAGGCCGCCCAAGCGCCCACTGCCGGCGACAACAGCGCCCGCTACTATTCGGTCCACCGCCAGGCGGGCCGTCATCCCGACACCATCCCCGCGCCGCAGCAGACCTACCTAGACGCCCTGCCCGTCCAGATGGCCCAGACGCCGCAGTCCAGTGATCTGGCCCAACCGGATGGACCGCCCGCCCTGATCCGCAACGCCAACGGCTCCCTGCGCGCCGTGCCCCAAACTGAAGCCGACAATCTGCCATGAGCGATCCTGTCGTGATCGAACCCGCCGTGATCGAGGGCTCGCGCCTGCCCGAACTCATTGGATTGGCCAGCGAGGAGTCCAGCGAGAAGCGCCGCCTGCTTCTGCGCGAACTGACTGAGCATTTCTTCGGCGTGCCCGCCCCCAACGCCAATGAGAACCTGCTTTACGGCGCGGTGCTGGCCAAGCTGTCCGACGAGATGGAGGTCGCGGTCCGCGCCGAGCTGGCCGCGCGCTTCGCCCACGCCCCCAATGCACCCCACAGCCTGATCCGACGTTTCGCCGACGACGAGATCGAAGTCGCCGAGGAGGTGCTGCGCGCCTCCACCGTCCTGACCGACGACGACCTGATCCAGATCGTGCGCAAGCGCAGCCAGGGTCATCTGCGCGCCGTCTCGGGCCGGGCGACCGTGTCGGAGGCCGTCTCGGACGAAATCGTCGAACACGGCGACGACCACACGCTGGACACCCTGCTGCGAAACGACGGCGCCCGGTTGTCGCGTGCGGCGTCCGAGACCGCCGTCGAACGCGCCAAGGCCAATCCGGCCCTGCACGCCGCCACGGTCGAGCGCCAGCGCCTGCCGGCCGACCTGCTGAACGAGATGTATTTCGTCGTCGAGGCGCGGCTGCGTCACCAAATCCTGGAACAGAACGCCCGCATGGACCCGGCCCTGCTGGAGGCGGCGCTGACCGCCGGCCGAACCCGCGTCGCCACCCACGACGGCTCCTTGCCTGCGGACTACGTCGAGAACCTGGCCTATATCGACGAGCTTCAGGCGGCCGGGCAACTGACACCCCAGACCCTGATCCGCTTCCTGCGCTCCAACGCCAAGACCCAGTTCCTGATCGCCCTGTCGAAGCTGGCCGAGATCGACTTCCACACCGCGCGAGGGATCGTCGAGCGCAAGGATCTCGACGCCCTGTCGGTGGTCTGCAAGGCGGCCGACATGGACCGGGCCGTCTATCTGACCTACGCCGTGGCCATCCTGGGGTCGGAAGACAATCCGATGGGCAAGGCCGCCGCCTACGGCCGCCTCTACGGCGAACTGACCCGCGACGCGGCGCTGCGCACCCTGCGCTTCTGGCGCATGCGCCGAACCGCCCAGGCGGCGTAACGCCTCACTGACCTCTCCCTCCCCCTGCGGGGGAGGGTGGCTGAGGCGCAGCCGAAGCCGGGTGGGGACGGCAAAGCGACGTCCCACCATCCTTCTTATTTCAAGAAAGTGCGTCCCTGCTGGGCCGGCCCCACCCGGTCGCTACGCGCCCACCCTCCCCCGCCGGGGGAGGGAGAATGCTCGTGCCCCCAAAACAAAAACGCCCGCCTCCTGTCGGAAGCGGGCGTCTCTACACCGAAACTGATCCGGCTTATTTCTTCGCGCGGGTGCCGGCGGCGCGGGCGGGCTTGCGACCGCCTTGGCCCAGGCCCATGGACTTGGCCAGTTCCGACCGCGCCTTGGCGTAGTTCGGGGCGACCATCGGATAGTCTTTCGGCAGACCCCATTTGGTGCGGTATTCTTCGGGGCTCATGTCGTATTTGGTGCGCAGGTGACGCTTCAACGACTTGAACTTGCGGCCGTCTTCCAGGCAGATCAGGAAATCGGGCGCGATCGACTTGCGGATCGGCACCGCCGGTTCCTTGGGTTCAGGTTCAGCCTCGACCGGACCGTTCGACACACCCGACAGCGCCGCGTGAATATTGGCGATAAGCGCAGGCAAGGCCTCTGCCGAGACCGAGTTGTTGCCGACATAGGCGGACACGATGTCTGCGGTCATCTCCAGCAGTTCGGGCTTATCTTCCATTATCGGCTTCGCTTTCCTGATCTATTGAGTTCGGCTGATTCTCCAACCGAACGATGCGTATAGCGTCATAGTGTTATTTCAATTCGAAAGCAAACACGCGCCAAGGCGGTGCGTTATCCACGTCTATGCAGTTGAAGTTAATGGCCAGAGCTAGCGACCGAAGTCTTCGGCCAGCACCATCATCGCCGCGCGTTCGGGCGCCGAATATTCATCGACGGCGTCATCCTCTCCGTCGCGAATCGCGCGCAACAGCGTGGGCGTCAGCGCCGAGGACAATGACCAGTTCCAGTAACGCAGCACCGTCTGGGCGCGATCGACGGCCAACATCTCATAGGTGATCTGCACCCGCTCCCAATCGGGATGGATATGACCGTCCGCCGTCGTCTCGGGTCGCCGCATAGAGCGCCACAGATTGGTCAGATCGACGCGCGACATCCCCGTCGCCTTGCACAGGATCGCCAGAGGCTCGCCGCCGGGATCGCCCAGAAGCTTGGCCCCCGTCAGCGGTTTGATCCCGGCCAGGAAGGCGATCTCGGACGCCGTCTCGCGCGTCAGGCCATCGCTGGCGGCGACCATGACGGCGTGTTCCAGATTGTCGAACGGGCTCTTTTCAACGGCCGCGCGATTGCGCTGACGACGCTCGATGAACTGCAACGCCTTGCGCGCGGCGGGGTCGGACCAGCCTTCCTGGTTGGCCATGGGAAAGACGTCCTCCGACGCCTCCTGCATGACTTCGCGGGACACGGCGAACCGTTGCAGGATGGTGCGGCGATCCTCGGGCGCGCACCACCAGAACATGACATAGGCGCCCGACGGCCTCAGCTCGGGTCGCTTCAGCAAGGGTGCGCACAGGCCCGGCGACTGGCGGCTCAGGCCCACGACCGTCTCGACGCCCAACTGGGACAGGCGCGCGGTCGGATTGCGCAACACCGCCTCGATCACTTCCATCTCGCCGAACGAGAAGAGAGTCTCGGTCACGATCTCCGACAGACCGCGTCGCGCCGCGATCATAAGCCTGTGCTCGAAGCCGGCGTCGCGCGCGCAGCCGACGATGTCCGCATCGCTCAGCGAGGCGCATTGTTCGATCAGCAGGGCGGCGACATCCGGATCGTCGCGCAACAGAATGCGCGCCACGCTGTTGGGCAGTTCGGCCAGCGGCGCCAGACGCGCGGCCACGCGCTTGCGCTCGTCGTGCGAGGCCAGCCGCAGCATCTCGACCAGCAGGTCGCCGGTCACCGACCGCTCGAAAGCGTTGATGCGGCTGGCGGGCAGCGACACGACATCGGCCAAACGCTTCAGCAGCGCCCGGCGCGCGCGCAAAGGCGGCGGCGTCGCCTCGTCCTCGATCATGGCTGCGGGATCGCCCATCCCCCCACCCTAGACGCGAGCGGTTAACCGGGCGTGAGCCGCATCAAAGCCCTTCGAACAAGGCCGTCGACAGATAGCGTTCGGCGAAGGACGGGATGATCACCACGATCGTCTTGCCCGCATTCTCCTCGCGCGCGGCGATGCGGAAGGCGGCGGTCAGGGCCGCGCCCGAGCTGATGCCGACGGGAATGCCCTCGACCCGCGCGGCCTTTCTGGCCATGTCGAAACTGTCGTCGTTTGAGACCTGCTCGACCCCATCGACCACCGACGGATCATAGATGGCGGGCACGAAGCCGGCGCCGATGCCCTGGATCTTGTGCGGGCCGGGCGCGCCGCCGGACAGCACCGGAGAGGCCTCGGGCTCGACGGCGATGAACTGCACAGAAGCCTTCTTCGCCTTCAGCGCCTGACCCACGCCCGAGATGGTGCCGCCGGTGCCGACGCCGGCGACGACGATATCCACCGCCCCGGCCGTGTCGTTCCAGATCTCCTCGGCCGTCGTGACGCGGTGAATGGCGGGATTGGCCAGGTTCTCGAACTGCGACGGGCTGATCGAGTTCGGCGTGGTCTCCAGCAGTTCCTGCGCCCGCGCGATCGCGCCCTTCATCCCCTTTTCGGCCGGCGTCAGCTCCAGCCGCGCGCCCAGCAGCGCCAGCATCTTGCGCCGCTCGATCGACATGCTTTCGGGCATGCACAGCGTCAGCTTCAGCCCCTTGGCCGCCGCCACGAAGGCCAGGGCGATGCCGGTGTTGCCGCTGGTCGGCTCGATCAGCACCGTGTCCTGATCGATCTTGCCCGCCTCCTGCAGCGCCTCGACCATGGCCACGCCGATCCGGTCCTTGACCGAGGCTATGGGGTTGAAGAACTCCAGCTTGGCCAGAACCGTCGCCTTTGTATCGTATTCCGCCGACAGACGCGGCAGCCGCACGATGGGGGTGTCGCCGATGGTGTCGACGATCGAGTCATAGACCTTGCCCCGGCCCTTCTTCAGGTGGCGGGACGCGTCATAGCTGAAGTCGGTCATGGAAAAGGTCTCCTCGAATGCTGGCGCACAACAGATAAGGCCTCGCCGCCCCACGCAAGGGGTGACGCGCGATGATTTCTACGAACGACCGTCAGAACCCTTGATCTAAAGCCAGCCGGCGGCCCGCAGATTGGCCACCCGCGCGCGCGACACCGGCGCCGTCAGACCACCGGTCAGGGCCAGGCGCAGGTTACGGCCGTCCTCGACGACCCCGACGATGGCCGCGCGCGCCACCCGCTTCTTCCAGCGAATGCTCTACCCGTCGGGCGACCCGCCTCGGCTAGAACTCTTCCCAGCCCTCGGCGTCGGAGGTCGGCGCCAGGGCGGCGCCGCCGCGACCGAGCGTCTTCATGGCGGTGACCGTGTGCGGCGCCGGCGATGGGGCGGGCCGTGCGGGCGCCGGGCGCTGCTGGCGCTGAGACGTTTGCCCTACCTTGAAGCGCGCGACGGCGGCGTTCAGGCCGCCGGCCTCCTGCGACAGGGAATGGCTGGCTGCGGTCGATTGCTCGACCATGGCCGCGTTCTGCTGGGTCATCTGGTCCATCTGGTTGACGGCCGTATTGACCTCTTGGAGGCCGGTCGCCTGTTCGGCCGCCGATCCCGAGATATCGGTCACAAGGGTCTCGATCTGCGCCACATGGGCGGTGATCCGCTCCAGGCTGGCGCCCGTTTCCCCGACCAGACGCACGCCGGATTCCACCTGGCCGGCGGACTGGGTGATCAGGGACTTGATCTCCTTGGCAGCCTGGGCCGACCGCTCGGCCAAGGCCCGGACTTCGGAGGCGACGACGGCGAAGCCCCGGCCGCTTTCGCCGGCCCGCGCCGCCTCGACCCCGGCGTTCAGGGCCAAAAGGTTGGTCTGGAAGGCGATCTCGTCGATGACGCCGATGATCTGGCCGATCTCGTTGGACGAGCGTTCGATCTCGCCCATGGCCGTAATGGCGTCGCGGACCACGGCGCCGCTCTTGTCGGCGTCGCCGCGGGCCGCCTGTACCGCGCCGGCGGCCTGAACGGCGCCGGAGGCGGTCGCTCGCACGGTTGCGGTGATTTGGTCCAGCGCGGCGGCGGTTTCTTCCAGGCTGGCGGCCTGTTGCTCGGTCCGACGCGACAGATCGTCGGCGGCCTGGGCGATCTCTCCGGCGCCGGCGTTGATGGCTCCGGCGTTTGCGGCGATGGAGCCGATGGCCTGCTGCAGCCCGTCCAGCGCCGCGTTGAAGTTGGCGCGCAGCTGCTCATAGGCGCTGGGGAACGGGTCCTGGATGCGATAGGTCAGATCGGCGCCGGCCAAGGCCTCCAGCCCCTGGCTCAGGCCGGTCACGACCGTGGCCTGCTCGCGCGCGGCGGCCTGACGCGCCTGGTCGCCGGCGGCGCGGTCCTCGTCTTCTTTCAAGCGCCGCTGTTCCGCCTGGGCCGCCTCGGCCTGGGCGCGGCTGACGATCAGGGCCTGAATATCAACCACGGCGCAGGCGATGTCGCCGATCTCGTCCTTGCGGCGCGCCTCGCCCAGATGGACCTCGGTCTTGCCCTCGGCCATGGCGCGAAGGCCCCCGGTCAGCCGTCGGATGGGCGCCACCAGGCCGCGCACGCCGCCCAGGATCAGGCCGATGCTGATGAGCAGGCTCAGGACCACCGCGCCGATCATGATCAGCCGCCCTTCGACCGCCGTCGCTTCGGCCGCGTCGTGGTTCTTCAGCGCCGCCGCCTCGATCTTGTCGGCCGCGTCCCCCATGGCGGTCTCCAGGGTCGAGAACTGCGTCAAGAACGCCGGCATCATTCGCTGCGCCTGCGCCGGGTCCCGCCCGGCGGCATCCACGACCCCGCCCGCCGCGTCGACATAGGTCTTCAGCGGCGCATCGACCGATTCCAGCGCCGCCTTGATCGCCGGGTCCGTCGCCAAGGCCGTGTTTTCGGCGATCGCCGTTTCAAACGTGGCGCGATGTTCACTCAGGGCGGCTCGGACGTCATCCAGGGCGACGCCGTTCTTCGGATCAGCGGACAGTAGGGCGGCGAAGACATCGGCGCGCAGGGCGTCGTGCATCATGTCGGCCTGCATATGGTTGCGCAGAACCTCGCTGGACACCGCCGCGCGGTCCAGGGCCTCGCCCAGCCGGGTGTTCACCATCAATCCGACACTGGCCGTGCCGACGGAGAGCAACAGCACCCCGATCCCGGTCGCCGTGACCTTCTTGCCGATGGTCCAGATCATGGCCGCGCTCCTAGATGATGCGTATAGCAGCGATAGACGAACCAGGGTTAACGCTTCGCTTCCGTCGCGTCAGGGCAGGCGACGGCGACGATAAGGTCGTTCTTCATCTTTTCGGATTACGAAGGTCTCCGACAAGAAGGAGACCTGGCATGCAGAATGCGACGCCACGGAAGACCGCTTGCCTGCTCGCCATTCTGGCCGCAGGCCTCGCTCTAACGGCCGTTCCGGCCACGGCCCGCGTCGCCGATTCCTCCTGGACGGTGGCGGCGGAATACACGGCCGATGTCTCGGGCGTCGTCTCGGGTGGAGCGACCAGAGCGGGTCGCTATCTGGACAATCTGTCGGTCACGCTGGACGGCGACCTCGAACAGGCGATGGGCTGGCGCGGGGCTCGGCTCCATATATCGGGCCTGTACAATGGCGGGGGCGAACCCAACGCCTTGGCCGGCACGCTGCAGGGCGTCGACAATATCGAGGTGGCCCAGCAGGGCGCGCGCCTGTTCGAGGCCTGGATCGAACAGGATCTGGGCGGCTCGGCCTCCCTGCTGGCAGGCCTGTATGATCTCAACAGCGAATTCTACGCCACAGAGGCGTCCGGCCTGCTGATCGCGCCACCCTTCGGCATCGGGTCGGAACTGGCCTCCACCGGCCCGAACGGCCCGGCCATCTTCCCGTCGTCGTCGCTGGCGGCGAGGCTGCGCGTGGGCCAGGCCGAGGGACCTTATGGTCAGGTCGCCGTGGTCAACGCGGACGCCCGCACCCTGGGCGATCGCGGCGGCGTGGACACCAGCCTGGACGAAGGGGTGCTGGGCATCGCCGAGGCGGGCGTCGGCGGCCCGGTCCGCTACGCCGTGGGCGTCTGGCGCTACGACCAGCGTCAGGACGACATCCGCGACCTGACCCCCGACGGCGATCCCGCCCAAAGCCGCGCCCACGGCGCCTACGCCTTGCTGGAAGGCAAGCTTTTCGGAGACGCCGAGGAGGGTCCGCGCATCGATGGCTTCACGCGTCTGGGGCTGTCGGACGGCGACACCACGGATTTCAAGGGCGGCTGGCAGGCCGGGCTGCTGATGCAGCGCATCTTCGCCGCCCGTCCTGACGGTCAGCTGTCCTTCGGCATTCACCAGGGCTGGCTGTCGGACAAGGCGCGCGCCAACATCGCCGACACGGGTCTCGATCCCAGCCGCCACGAAGAGGGGATCGAACTGACCTATGCCGACACGATCGGCCGCTTCGGCGTCCAGCCCGACATCCAGTTGATCCGCAATCCGGGCGGAGTGCGCGACGCGGACGATGTCGTGGTGGTGTCCCTGCGCGTCACCGTGCCGCTGTTCTGACGGTTCAGCGCGCCAGCACCGCGCGGGCGGGGTCGAAGCCGACGACCTCGCGGATCACGATCATGCTCTTGAAGCCGCGCACGCCCTTTTCAGGGACCAGTTCGCGGATGCCGAAGGCCTCGTAGTCCTGCATGGAGCGGACGGCGACGGTCAGCAGATAGTCGGTTTCACCCGTCACGTCCCAGCAGCCCTGCACCTCGGGGCTGGCCTTCATGGCGCGCTGGAAGGCGTCCATCACCTTGCGGTCCTGGGTGTTCATCTCGACCTGGACATGCAGGACGATGCGCGGTTCGACCCGGGCGGGATCAATGACGGCGACGTCGGCGGCGATGACGCCCTCGGCCCGCAGGCGACGCAGGCGGCGCAGGACGGCGGATTCCGATAGACCCACCGCCTCGGCCGTCACCCGCGCCGGCTCCAGATTGTTGCGCCGGACCCGCATCAGCAGCTTATGGTCGAAATCATCAAGCGTGACGAAATTCGTCATTACAGGGCCTCCAGTGACGATTTCCGTCGCATTCAAGCGGAAAATCGCCGGGAAGCGCAAGCGGCGTTACGCTAGCTTTACGCCATGACGTCGCTGGCTTTGAAAACCCATCTGAACTCGCCGCTGGCGGCGCGGCTGATCCCCTATCTGGCGCTGTTTGCGGGCATGGTGACGCTGGCGTGCGGCACCTCCTTCGCCAAGACCCTGTTTCCGGTCATCGGGGCGGAGGGGACCTCGGCCTATCGCGTCGGGATTTCGGCCGTTCTGCTGGTCGCCGTCTTCCGGCCCTGGCGGTTCCGGCTGACCCGCGCGGACCTGGGCGCCATCGCGCTTTACGGCGTCGTGCTGGGCGCGATGAACCTCAGCTTCTACATGGCCCTGCGCACCATTCCGCTGGGTCTGGCCATCGCCATCGAGTTCATGGGTCCGCTGACCCTGGCCCTGATCCATTCGCGCAAACCCATCCATTTCGCCTGCATCGGTCTGGCGGTCGTCGGCTTGGGCCTGCTGCTGCCGATCAAGGCGGGGGCCGGCGCGCTTGACCCCGTCGGCATGGCGCTGGCGGCCTTCGCCGGCCTGTGCTGGGCGCTGTATATCGTCTTCGGCAAACGGCTGTCGCACCTGCACGCCGGTCAGTCGGTGGCGCTGGGCATGAGCGTCGCCGCCCTGGTCGTCGTGCCGTTCGGCGTGGCCCATGCCGGCGCCGCCCTGCTGAACCCCGCCATCATCCTGGCGGGCGTGGCGGTGGCGATCTTCTCCAGCGCCCTGCCCTATTCGCTGGAGATGGTGGCCTTGCGCAGCATCCCCAAACGCACCTTCGGCGTGGTGCTCAGCGCCGAGCCGGCCGTCGGCGCCCTGGCGGGGCTTCTAATCCTGCACGAGCACCTGACCGGCCAGCAATGGCTCGCCATCGCCGCCATCGTCGCCGCCTCGGTCGGGGCCATTGCGACGACGCGAGAAACCCGTGTCGCGGTCGAGCCCAGCGCGCCCTAGAACGCCTCCCAGTCCTGCGTCGGGACCGCCGACAGCCCGCCGCCGCCGGCATAGGCGCGGACGCGAGCGCGCTCGCGGTCCAGCGAGATGGGTTCGGCGCTCTTGGACAGATCGTGGACGCGGACCGGCGCGGACGCCTCTCCGGCTTCGAACCGTTCGACCAGATGCGCCAGCTGTTCGGTCTCGTTCTTCAGGCTCATCGCCGCCGCCGTGGTCTCCTCGACCATGGCCGCATTCTGCTGGGTGAGCTGATCCATCTGATTGATGGCGGTGTTCACCTGGCTCAATCCCGCGGCCTGTTCCTGGGCCGAACTGGCGATTTCCGAGATCAGGGCGTCCATCTCGGCCACCTTGACCGTGATCGCCGACAGGGCCTCTCCGGTTTCGTCCACCAGACGCACGCCCTGCGCCACTTCCTGGCCGGACGTCGTGATCAGGATCTTGATCTCCTTGGCGGCCTCGGCCGAGCGTTGGGCCAGGGCCCTGACCTCGGACGCCACAACGGCGAAGCCGCGCCCCGCCTCGCCCGCCCGCGCCGCCTCGACCCCGGCGTTCAGGGCCAGAAGGTTGGTCTGGAAGGCGATCTCGTCGATGACGCCGATGATGTCGCTGATCTGGGTCGAGCTGCGCTTGATGCCGTCCATGGCGGCGATCGCCTGACGGACCACCTCGCCCGAGCGGTCGGCTTCGGTCCGGGCGCCCACGGCCGCCGTCGACGCCTGTTTAGCGCCCTCCGCGCTGCGTTTCACCGTGGCGGTGATCTGGTCCAGCGCCGCCGCCGTCTCTTCAAGACTGGCGGCCTGACGTTCGGTGCGTCGCGCCAGGTCGTCGGAGGCGCCCGAAATCTCGCTGACCCCGCCCCTCAGACCCTCGACCGCGCGCAACGCCTGATCCAGAGCTTGCCGCAGGCTTTCGACCGCCGAGTTATAGTCGTCGCGCACCTTGATGTGCGCCCCCTGGACGGGCGCATCGATGCGGGCGGTCAGGTCTCCGGCCGACAGTTTGTTCAGCACCCCCGCCAAGGCGTCGACCAGCAAGGCCTGCGCCTTTTCCGCCTCGACCCGTTCGGCCTCGCGACGCGCGGCCTCCTGTTCGTCGGCGGTGATGTCGATGGCTAGCTTGATGACCTTCACCGGCCGTCCGTCGGGGCCGAAGACGGGGTTGTAGGAGGCCTGCAGCCAGACCTCGCGCCCGCCCTTGGCGATCCGCCGGAACTTGCGCGCCAGGAACCGGCCCGCATTCAGCTCGCGCCAGAAGGCCGCATAGTCGGACGAGGCGGCGTCCGCCGGATCCATGAACTTGCGGTGATGCTCGCCGCGGATTTCCTCCAGACTGTAGCCCATCGTGTTCAGCAGGTTCGCATTGGCGTCGATGATCGTTCCGTCCAGATTGAACTCGATCAGCGCCTGCGACCGGCCGATGGCCTCCAGCTTTCCGTTCAGGTCGTTCAGGCGGTCTCTGCCCTCCGCCTGCATCCTATTTTGTCTAGCAAACACGGCCCCACCCTTCGCCACGGCGGGTCCAGCCCGCATTGGCTCACAGATTAGCCTGCTAAATAGTTTCCAAATCATTTCGCGCATCGGTTGTGTTTCAGCAAGGCTTGCGACCGTCGCGACAGGCGTTTCGGGGCTAGGCTTCACCGGTCGTTAACCACGTTGCCGCATCTGTTGACCCCTGTTCCTGGGGTCTGATTTTTGCGCAATCTCGTCGCCGCCGTCGAAGCGATCGATCCGCTGGTCGTGACCGGCAAGGTCGCGGGCGTGTCGGGCCTGCTGATCGAGTCGCGCGGCGGCCTGTCTCGCCTCGCCGTCGGCGCCCGGGCCGAGATCGGGCGGCGCGGCCACGATCCCCTGCCCGCCGAGGTGGTCGGTTTTCGCGATTCCAAGGCCCTGCTGATGCCCTTCGGTCCGGTCGAGGGCGTGGCCCCCGGCGCCGACATCCGCATCATCGACCAGGCCGCCAGCGTGCGCCCGACCACCGCCTGGCTGGGTCGGATCATCGACGCCTTCGGCCAGCCGATCGACGGCAAGGGGCCGTTGCCGCAGGGCCCCGCCCCCTACCCCTTGCGCGCCCCGCCCCCGCCCGCCCATTCGCGCGGCCGGGTCGGCGAGCGGCTGGACCTGGGCGTGCGGGCCATGGACGTCTTCACCACCACCTGCCGGGGCCAGCGCCTGGGCATCTTCGCCGGGTCGGGCGTGGGCAAGTCGGTGCTGTTGTCCATGCTGGCCAAGGAGGCGACCTGCGACGCCGTCGTCGTCGGCCTGATCGGCGAACGGGGCCGCGAGGTGCGCGAGTTCGTGGAAGAGACCCTGGGCGAAGAGGGGCTGAAACGCGCCGTCGTCGTGGTCGCCACCTCGGACGAGCCGGCCCTGAAACGCCGTCAGTCGGCCTATATGACCATGGCCATCGCCGAATATCTGCGTGACCAGGATCTCGAAGTTCTTTGCCTGATGGACAGCGTCACCCGCTTTGCGATGGCTCAGCGCGAGATCGGGCTGGCGGCCGGCGAGCCCCCGACCACCAAGGGCTACACCCCCACCGTCTTCACCGAACTGCCCAAGCTGCTGGAGCGCGCCGGTCCGGGCCCGATCCGGCCCGACGGCACGACGGCGGCGCCCATCACCGCCCTGTTCACCGTCCTGGTGGACGGCGGCGACCATGACGAGCCGATCGCCGACGCCGTGCGCGGTATTCTGGACGGCCACATCGTCATGGATCGCAAGATCGCCGAGCGTGGCCGCTTCCCCGCCATCGACGTGCTGAAGTCCGTCAGCCGCACCCTGCCCGCCTGCCAGACCCCGCCCGAGCGCGAGCTGAACAAGCGCGCCCGTCAGTGCCTGAGTGCCTACGCCAACATGGAAGAGCTGATCAAGATCGGCGCCTATCGCACCGGCGCCGACCCCATCGTGGACCGGGCCATCGCGCTGAACCCCGCGCTGGAAGATTTTCTGGGTCAGGACAAGGACGATGCGACGCGTCTTTCCGATTCCTTTACCCGGCTGGAAGCAATCCTGAACCAAGGCATGATCAGGGAGTGATGATTTAGATGACCGCTTGGGCCCAATCCCTGATCCGCATCTCCAACTATGAGGTCGAGACGCTGCAGAAGCGCTTGGCCGAGATCGCCGAACGCCGCGCCGGCGCCGAACTCCGCATCGCCGTTCTGGACGCCGAGGCCGAGGGCGAACGCAACCGCGCCCGCATGGACGCCGAGGCCGGCATGATGCTGGGCGCCTATCTGAACGGCTGGAAATCCAGGAAGGCCGCGGCCGAAGGCGACCTGTCGGTTCTGGACGCCGAAGAAGCCGGCGCCCGCGACGCCCTGACCGGCGCCTTCGAAGAGCTGAAGAAGTTCGAACACGTCGCCGAGACCACCCGCCTGAACCAGCTGATCGCCCTCGCCAAGCGCGAAACCGCCGCCTTCGACGCGCTGGGCCTGCGGAAGCGTGCGGTCTGACTTTACAAATCCTCCCTCGCATAGCGGGGGAGGGGGACCGCGCGTAGCGTGGTGGAGGGGGCGGACGTCGCACGAACCCTCGAATTTGGATCTTGCGCAACAGGCTGACACCCCGTCTGAGGTCGCCCCCTCCACCGCTTCGCGGTCCCCCTCCCCCGTTCCGCTGCGCTCTTCGGGGGAGGATTTCAGTCGCCGCGCTATCCTCGCAGCGCCGATCGCGCTCGCCGCCTGCGACCGCTTCGCCTCGGCGGAGCCGTCGCCGCCCAACGTTCCTCCGCTGAAGTCCATCGCCCCGGCGCCCTTCGGCACGGCGATCAAGGCCAGCCAGATCGACGACCCGGACTGGGTCGCGCTAGCCCGCCCCAACGTCTCCCAGCTCACGCCCGAGTGGGAGATGAAGATGGAATACATCCTGGCCGACGGCCTGGCCCGCCCACGCTTCGACGCCCCTGACCGCATCGCCGCCTTCGCCCAGGCCAATGGCATGGCCATGCATGGCCACACCCTGATCTGGTATTCGCAGGGCAAGGAAGTCTTCGCCGGCCTGTCGGGCGCCGCCTTCGACCGCGCCTTCGACGGCTATATCGCCACGGTCGCCGGCCGCTATCGGGGCAAGGTCCGCAGCTGGGATGTGGTCAATGAGCCGATCCTGGACGACGGGTCGGGGATGCGCGACTGCCACTGGTCAGCGCGATACGGGCAGGACGGCTATATCCTGCGCGCCTTCGAAAAGGCCCGGATGGCGGATCCTGACGCCGTCCTGTTTCTCAACGAATACAATCAGGAAAGCATTCCGGCCAAGGGTGCGCAGTTCCTGAAACTGGTCGAGCGGCTGCTGAAGGCCGGCTGTCCGCTGCAGGGGCTGGGCCTGCAATCCCACCTGTGGATCGACATCCCCGAGGGCGTCATCGCCGCCTATATGCGTGAGATCAGCCAGTTCGGCCTGCCGATCCATGTGTCGGAGCTGGACTGCACCCTGCGCACCGAAAACCGGCTGGATCTGCGCAGCCAGGCCGACCGGATCGCGGCGCAAGGCGCGCGTGTCACCGAACTGGCCTCGGCCTTTGCGGCCCTGCCCAAGGCTCAGCAGTTCGCCTTCACCGTCTGGGGCCTGCGCGACACCGACAGCTGGTATCGTCAGGGCGACAAGGACGACGGTAAGGACAAGCCCCTGCCCTTCGACAGCTTCGGCCGCCCCAATCCGATGGCGGCCGCCATAGCGGCAGGCTTCAAGACCCCCGCCTGACGACAGGCTTGTGAATACGGAAACGCCCGGCCGTCTTGCGACAGCCGGGCGTTCCTGTGCGAACCGGAGGGGGCGGCCGGTTTACTTCTTCTTGGCGGTCACGGTCGCCGGCGCCTGGACCGAGGTCTGGGCCGAGGTCTGGGCTTGGGCTTGATGACCCCGGCGGTGCGCACGCGGGGCGCGGGCCGACGGTGCAGGGCTCGTCGCCGAAGCGGTCGCGGCCGGACGAGCGGTCATGGCGGTCGAGGGCGCCGGGGTCGTGCCGGCGAAGGCGGCGCCGCTGGTCAGGGCGACCAGTGCGACGGCGGAAGCGGCGGCGGCGGTGCGGAAGGTTTTCATGTCTATGTCTTTCGTTTGAAGTTCAGAGTTTCAGGAATGTTGGGGATCCTGCCGGCCGGGGGACGCCGGCAGGACCAGCAAGGCGTCGGGCCTTACTTCTTCTTGGCAGGCGTCACGGCGCGGTGGGTGCGAGCGTGGCTGACCCGATGATGCGCACGGGCGGAGGCGGCGGGGCGGGCGTGAGCGCCCGACGACGGGGCCGAAGGCGTGCCGGCGAAGGCTGCGCCGCTGGTCAGGATCACCAGGGCGGCGGCGCCGAAAGCGGCGGTGGAACGGAAGGACTTCATGGCGGGTCTTTCTGTGTGTTTGGCGTCCGGCCTCGTGTCGGACAGTCACTGTTTCGGACCCGCGTCCGGCCGGTTCGGGGCCAGTCGGTGTCGCCGCGTATCGTCGGCGAGGAGAATTGTGTCCGACTGTATCCGCCGCGCTTTGGCCATGAGACAGGACGACAGATCGCGCTTCTTCCCGCTCGCCGAACGCCAATGTCCCAGCCCTCCGCCGCCCCCGTACTTCTGGTCGTCGACGACGACCGCGAGATCCGAAACCTGTTGTCCGACCATCTGGAACAGCACGGGTTTCGCACGGTGAAGGCCGCCGACGGCCGGGCGATGAAGGCGGCGCTAGAGGCCGGGCCGGTCGATCTGGTGGTGCTGGACCTGAACCTGCCGGACGAGGACGGCCTGTCGCTGTGTCGCGGCATCCGGGCGGCGTCCAAGACTCCCGTCATCATCCTGACGGCGCGCGGCGATCCCATCGACCGGATCGTCGGGCTGGAGATGGGCGCCGACGACTATATGGCCAAGCCGTTCGAGCCGCGCGAGCTGGTGGCCCGCATCCGCACCGTCCTGCGGCGCACGGGCGGCGAGGCGACGGCGATCGAGGGCCGACACGCCGACTTCTCCGGCTGGTCGCTGGACATTGCCGCGCGGGCGCTGACGGCGCCGGACGGACGGCTGGCCCCGCTGTCGGGCGCCGACTTCGACCTGCTGCACGCCCTGGTCAGGAACGGCGGCAAGCCCCTGTCCCGCGAGCGGATCCGCGCCCTGTCCACCGTCGCCGACGCCGACGATCGGGCCATCGACCTGAGGGTCAGCCGCCTGCGCCAGAAGCTGGGCGACGACGCCAAGGCCCCGGCCCTGATCCGCACGGTGCGCAGCCTGGGCTATATGCTGGCGGGGCCTGTGACATGGCGAGCGTGAGAACCCGCCAAGGCCGGGCCGAGGCCGAGACCACGCGGCTGTTCCTGCTGCTGCTGGTCGGCGCCCTGCTGGCGGCGGGCGTGACCTTCGCCGCCCTGGGCCTGAACCATCGCCATCGCCTGTCCCAGGCCCATGACTTCACCACCGCCGAACGGATCGTGGATCTGGCCGGCTCCAGCGACGATCCCGCCGCCGGCCTGACCGACGGCCTGCCGGACGCGGCCGGTCAGCGGCTGGGCGCGCCCGACCCGTCCCTGACCCACGCGGTCGCCGAGGCGCTGAAGCGGCGGGGCGTGGACGGGGTCTCGGTCAAGGCGTTCGAGGCTTCGGCCGGGGCGTGTGGCGCGGCGACCGATCGCCTGCGGTGCCGCATCCTGGTGCTGCGGCCGGTCAATGGCGCGCCCGTTCCGGTGGCGATCAGCCTGCCGCCCGCCCCTCGCCCGTGGACGCTCAGCCGCGAGGCCGCCGCCCTGCTGTTTGCGGGTCTGGCCGCCGTGCTGCTGACCGGCTGGATGGCGTCGCGGCTGGCCGCCGGTCCGCTGAACCGTCTGTCCCAGGGCGCCGTCGCCCTCAGTCACGATCTGGATCGCCCGCCGCTGGTCGAGGAGGGCGCGCGCGAGGTCCGCGAGGCCGCCGCCGCCCTGAACGCCATGCAGACCCGGCTGAAGGCCCTGATCGAGGATCGCACCCGCGTGCTGGCCGCCGTCGCCCACGACCTGCAGACGCCCCTGACCCGGATGCGGCTGCGCGTCGAAAAGATCGAGGACGAGACCCTGCGCGCCCAGTTCATCAGCGACCTGGCGGGGATGCAGCATCTGGTCCGCGAAGGGCTGGACCTGGCCCGGATCGAAACCACGGTCGAAGCCGTGACCCCCGTCGATCTGGACGCGCTTCTATCCGCCATCTGCGAGGACGCGGCCGAGGCGGGCCAGCCGGTCGTCTTCATCCAGGGCTGCAACGCCGTCGTGCCGACTCGGCCCCAGGCCCTGCGCCGCTGCCTGACCAATCTGATCGACAACGCCGTCCGCCATGGCGGCGACGCGGCCGTCAGCGCCGTGCGCGGCGACCATGCGTTGCGCCTGATTGTGCGCGATCACGGCCCCGGCGTGGCGCCGGATCAGTTGGAGAAGCTGTTCGAGCCCTTCTACCGCCTCGATCCGTCCCGTTCGCGCGACAGCGGCGGCTCCGGCCTGGGCCTGACCATCGCGCGCCGCATGGCCGAACGCGCTGGCGCACATCTGACCCTCGCCAACGCCGAGGGCGGCGGGCTGGAGGCGACCCTGACCTTCCCGCAACCCTGACGAAAAGGTCGCGGCGCCTGCATCCGTTCGCCGCTCTCGCCGCCTCTCTCTGAAAGCGTTAGCGTGACGCGTTCAGGAGACCGCCCCTTGCCTCATTCGTTCCTCGCCCGCCGCCGTCCGGCCATCCTGCTGCTGGCCGCCAGCGCCTTGGCCCTCACGCTCAGCCCGCTGGCCACCCGCCCGGCCGCCGCCCAGGACGCGGCGCGCATGGATCAGGTGATCCGCGCCTCCAGCGACGCCGATGCCTTCTCCGGCGCCGTCCTGGTCGCCCGCGACGGTCGCATCCTTCTGGATCAGGGCTACGGCCTGGCCAATCGCGAGTGGAACATCCCCAACGACGGTGATGTGAAGTTCCGGCTCGGTTCCCTGTCGAAACAGTTCACCGCCGTCGCGATCATGCTGCTGAACCAGCAGGGCAAGCTGGATCTGGATGCGCCGATCAAGACCTGGCTGCCCGACGCCCCGGCCGCCTGGGACGCGATCACCCCGCGCCACCTGCTCAGCCACACGGCCGGCGTGCCCAACTTCACCGCCTTTTCCGACTTCGAGGCCCAGAAGACCCGGCCCGCGACGCTGCCGCAGCTGATCGCCCGGTTCCGCGACCGGCCGCTGGACTTCGCGCCGGGGTCCCGGTTCGCCTATTCCAACTCGGGCTATGTGCTGCTCAGCGCCATCATCGAGGCGGCCAGCGGCCAGACCTACGCCGATTTCGTCACCGCCAATCTGTTCCAGCCGCTGGGCATGAACGACAGCGGCTACGACCGCCACGACCTGATCCTGCCCCGCCGCGCCTCGGGCTATGCGCCGGGCGCCGACGGCGTCGTCAACGCCGACTATGTGGACATGACCATCCCGACCGGGGCCGGCGCCCTGTATTCGACCACCCACGACCTGCTGAAGTGGGAACAGGGCCTGTTCGGCGGGAGGCTGCTGAACGCCCAGTCGATGACCGCCCTGACCACGCCGGTCCGCAACGGCTACGCCATGGGGCTGATGGTGTCCGAGGCCGACGGCAAGCGCCTGGTCTGGCACAACGGCGCCATCGAGGGCTTCAACACCTATATGGCCTATGATCCGGGCGACCGGACCGCCGTCATCGTCCTGGGCAATCTGAACGGGGAGGCGCCGGACAAGCTGGGCGCGGCCCTGGTCACCCTGGCGCGCGGCGGAACCGTCACCCTGCCCAGCGAACGCCGCGCCGTCGCCCTCTCGCCCGAGGTGCTGAAGGCTTACGAGGGCGTCTATAATCTGGCCCCGACCTTCGCCCTGACGATCTCGGTCGTGGACGGCAAGCTGATGGCCCAGGCCACCGGTCAGCCCGCCTTCGCACTGACGGCGGAGGCCCAGGACGCCTTCTACCTGACCGCCGTCGACGCCCAGATCACCTTCACCCGCAACGCCGCCGGCGCCGTCGAAGGTCTGGTCCTGCATCAGGGCGGCCGCGACATGCCGGCGAAGCGTCAGTAAGGCCGAAGCCATATCGGCGTCAGCCTAGAACACCTTGTTCAGGCCGGCGTCCTTCAGCGTGCCGTTCGCCGTGTGTCGCGATTTGATGTCGCCATCGACGGTGAAGCGCTTTCCGTTGATCGGGCTTTCCCAAACCTGATGGTCGCCGCGACCTTGGCGAACGAACCAACAGCCGGCGTCCTTGAGCTTGCGCTTGACGTCGGCTGTGTAGCTCAAGCGGCCAGGCCCAGCCTGACGCGTGTGCTGGCGTGGGCGATCAGTTCGATCGGCACATCTCGTGGGTAGGCGTTCTCACCCTCGCTGCCTTCCAGCAGATCCTGAATCGCGCCGGGAATGCGTTCGATCAGCGCTTCCAGCGTGGCGGCCTCGATCCGAAGTCCGTGAACATCGCTGGACTCGGTCAGCCAAACGCCCGCTTCCGGGTCGAAGACGGCTTTGACGACGATGACCTTGCTCATGGAAACTCCTGCTAGGGCCAGCATATGGGTGTCGCCCAGATGCAGAGTCAAATCCGACCGCACGACGCGATCATCATCCTGACGCCCTCGACGCAAAACGCCCGCCGTCTCCGGCGGGCGTTTCGAAATCGCGGATCGAAGGTCGATCAGGCGGCGACGGTGACGACACCCTCGGCCGGGTCGCGCAGGACATAGCCGCGGCCCCAGACGGTTTCGATATAGTGTTTGCCGTCGGCGGCAGTGGCCAGCTTTTTGCGCAGCTTGCAGATGAAGACGTCGATGATCTTCAGCTCGGGCTCGTCCATGCCGCCGTACAGGTGGTTCAGGAACATTTCCTTGGTCAGGGTCGTGCCCTTGCGGAGCGAAAGCAGCTCCAGCATCTGGTATTCCTTGCCCGTCAGGTGGACGCGGTGACCGTTCACCTCGACCGTCTTGGCGTCCAGGTTCACGGCGATCTCGCCGGTGTGGATGATCGCCTGGGCGTGACCCTTGGAGCGGCGGACCACGGCGTGGGTGCGCGCGATCAGCTCGTCCTTGTGGAAGGGCTTGGTCATATAGTCGTCGGCGCCGCCGCCGAAGGTCTTGACCTTGGTTTCGATCTCGTGGCTGCCCGACAGGATCATGACCGGGGTGTTGACCTTGCCGACGCGCAGCTGGCGCAGGACTTCCAGCCCGCTCATGTCCGGCAGGTTCAGGTCAAGAAGAATGAGGTCGTAGTCATAGATCTTGCCCAGATCGATGCCTTCCTCGCCCAGGTCCGTCGTATAGACGTTGAAGCCCTCCGACTTCAGCATCAGTTCGATGCTTTGGGCGGTTGCGTGATCGTCTTCAATCAACAGGACGCGCATACGTGCCCCTCCAGGCAAAAGCTTTGCGGTAACCACCCTGACACACGGCCGGGTAACCTTGTTCGCAAGTTAAGACGTGAAAACCTTAAGAAGGGTTAACGCCATCCAATTGAGGCGAATCTAGGCTGATTTGCGAATCGGCGTCGAGGGGCTGGAGTCAATGATTCGAAATTTATTAACCATGTTGGCTGTCGGGCGGCTTTGTCGCCTCCCCTTGCGGAGTGCGTGAACAGTGCTGGTGAGCAAGGGGTGAGCGAAGATGCAGGCGCGGTCGGCTCACTCCTCGCTCACTGACACCTCTTGCTCACCACTCACCACTCACCACTCACCACTCACCAAGCACAACGTCCCACCCGCAACCGCAAGGCGGTTAAGCCGCCACGACCGATTTTGGCGCATAGTAGGACGATATTCCTATCGCGACGTCGCGGCCGCCTATCATGCCGGCGTCGAGAGTTCGTGAGAGGGAGACGTTTCGTGCTGGAGGACTACAGGGTGCCGGTCACCGAGGAGGATCAGGTCAAGGCCGGGCTGGCCATTCATCTGATCGCGGCGCGCACCGGCGCCCATCCGTCGCAGATGACCGGCCGGGGCCGGATGAACCCGCGCGCGGCCCGCCCGCGCTGGCTGGCCATGTATCTGTCCCACGTCGCCTATGGCTGGACGTTGGAGCGGGTCGGCCACGTCTTCGGCGTCAATCGCGCCAGCGTGGGCGCCGCCTGTCGCTGGGTCGAGGACGAGCGCGAACGGCGCAGCATCGACGACCTGATGAACGACCTCGAAGGCTGCATCCAGGGCCTGTATCAGTCGCCCCGCCTGGAGCTGCCGCAATGAGCCGGCTTCTGGAACGCGCGCGCGATCTGATGGCCAAGCCCGGCGCCTGGTTGTCGGCCGAGGGCGGGGCCTATGCCTTGCGCCTGTCGCCGGATCGCCGCAGCCGCATCAGCCTGACCCTGACCGAGACAGAGTTTCGCGCCTTGATCGACCAGCCCGGTCTGCGCGTCCGACCGGGCGGCGGCTGGTCGGGACGCGCCCAGCCGGACCCGACGCCGTCTCCCGCCCCCGGTCGTCCCGGCTTCGTGGCGGGCCAGCGCGACCTGATGCAGCCGGACGGCCGCATGGTCCGGGCACGCGCCAATCTGGGCGAAAGCCCGATCGCTTGGCTGGCGCGACGCAAGGATGCGTCCGGCCGCCCCTGGCTGACCCCGGCCGAGACCGCCGCCGGCGAACGGCTGCGGCGAGAGGCGGAACAGGCGACGAAGGGCGCGTCGGTCACCATGCGTTGGGACGCCCTGCCGACCTGTGGCTCGGGAACCGCCGCGCGGATGGAGCCGACCGACCGCGCCCTGTCCGCCGCCCGCCGCGTCGAACAGGCGCTGACCGCCGTCGGCCCGCGCCTGCGCCCCATCCTGACCCGCATCTGCATCCACGGCGACAGCCTGCAACTGGCCGAAACCGGCCTGGGCCTACGCCGCCGCCAGGGCAAGACCGTCCTGAAACAGGCGCTGCAGGCCTTGGCGGATCACTATGGGATCGGGTGAAGTGCACAGATTGCACCCTGTTTTTGTCCCGACGCATCCAATCCGGCGACCGACGGCCTCTAGGCGGGAAAGGGACCCCGCACCATGACCGTAAACCGCCGCAACCTACTGATCGCAGGCCTCTGCGCCCCGGCGCTGCACGCCGGTCAAGCTTTGGCCCGCCCCATCGCAGCCCGTCAGGCGGCGGCCGATGACATTCAGACCTTCGTCCGCAAGGCGATGCGACGTCTCGGGACCGCGCCCGGCTTGGCGCTGGCAGTGGTGAATGAAGATGGGCCGGTTCTTGTATCCGGCCACGGCGTAGGCGACATCCGATCGGGTCGCCGCGTGGACGCGGACACCGCCTTCTATATTGCCTCGGCGACCAAATCCTTCACCGCGCTCGGCCTCGCGGCGATGGCCTCGCGAGGCGAGGTCGATCTGGATGCGCCGCTGGCGGACTGGATCGGCGACACCCCGCTTCCCGCCGACATCGCGACGACCGTGACCCTGACCGACCTGCTCAGCCACCGTTCGGGCGTGGACAACGGTCCCATCTCGTTTCGCGCCGCCTATTCCGGCGACCACACCCCAGCGATGATGCAAGCTCTTCTGGCGCGCACCACCAAAAGGCCGGACGCGCCGCACGGTGTTTTCCGCTACACCAACGCCGGCTACAATCTGGCGACGACATTGCTGGAGCGACGCTTCGGCCGCGACTGGCGGCTGATGGTGCGAGACGAGGTTCTGATTCCGGCGGGCATGATGCAGACTACCGCCTGGGTATCGGACGCGCGCCGTCGGGGCGTGACGGCGGTTGGGCATTTCGCAGATCGGGCGGGCGACCCGGTCGTCAGTCCTCTTCAAAAGGTCGATGACACCATGCAGTCGGCGGGCGGATTGATGTCCACCGCCAACGACATGGCCCGGTGGCTGGCGATACAGATCGAGGCTGGGCCGCTGGTCGCCTCGACCCATCGGCCGCAGGTCGCGCAAGAAACGACCTTCGGGCCCTATCGCCGGGACGGCTACGGGCTCGGCTGGCAGACGGGATGGTACGGCGACGACCGGCTGATCCACCATTTCGGCAACTTCGCCGGATCGCGCGCCCACGTCTCCTTCATGCCCGATCGGCGCATCGGCGTGGCGGTGCTGATCAATGAAGATCTGTTCGGCGGCGACATGGCCGATCTGATCGCCAACTATGCCTACGATCGGCTGAAAGCTCGCTCCGATCTGGAAACGGCCTATGCCGCCGAACTGGACACGCTTGTCGCCCGTCGCGATGGCCGACGCCAGGCTGTCGCGCGCAGCCGGAGAGAGCGCGCCGCACGCCCCTGGTCTCTGCCGCAACCGCCTCATGCCTACGCCGGAACCTACGAAAGCGAGGCCCTTGGGACCATGCGGATCGGGGTGGACCAGAATCGGCTGACGGCCGCCATCGGCGTCTTGTCCGCTGTCGCCGACCCGCTGAACGAGCCCACTGGCGTCAGGGTTGAACTGGTCCCGTTCCAGGGTCAGGAAATTCTGTTCCCGTCACCCAACTCACTTGTCTTCAACGACGAGACCTTCAAACGCGCAATGGCCTGACGTTAAAGAAGGTGCATAGACTGCACCTGTTTTACGACGGTCGCCCCGCTCCCAGCGCCGCCTCGCGGATGCGGCCGACCATGCTGTTCAGGCCGTTGGCGCGCTGGCGCGTCAGGGCCGAGGGCAGGCCCAGCCGATCCAGCGCCGCGCGAGCGTCGAAGGTGACGATCTCCGCCGCCGTGCGGCCGGAATAGAGTTTCAGCAGCAGGGCGATATTGCCCTTGGACAGGGCGCTGTCGCTGTCGGCGGCGAACCACAGCCGCCCGTCGTCCTGCGTCGTCGCCAGCCAGACCTGGGCGGCACAGCCCGGCACCTTGTTGGCCTCGATGCGGTCGGCCTCGTCCAGCGGGGCCAGCCCCTTGCCCAGTTCGATGACATATTCGATGCGCTGCTCCCAATCGCCCAAGAGGTCGAAATCCTCGGCCAGTTCGGCCAGGGTCTGGTCCAGGGTGTCGGTCGGGGGCGTGCGGTCGGTCATGCGCCGCCAGATAGGCCGCGCGGCCGTTAACGACAACCGGCCGTTTTGTCCCCCGATACTCATGGTGAACGCCGCAATGGGGTTCGCCTCAGGGGGGAGCGGCCTCGCACCGACTCAGCCGCAGCCCTAGTCTGGGCGCAGACGAAACCCATGGCCCGCCCTTCTTGAAACCCGACGCCCACGCCAGATTCGAGGACGACCCGACGCACGACGCGGCGTGGGGCGCCCCGCTGGTCGCCTTATGGCATGCCATCTGGGCGGTGGCGGTCGCGCTGACGGCGCTGGCGGCGCAGATGATGGACGGGCTGAAGGACGCGCCGCTGGCCGCCCTGCTGCTGATGGCCTTCCCCGGCGTGTTCGGCGTCGTGCTGATGGTGCGCGACAGCGTGGCGCTTAGGCTGGCCGTCATGGGCGGCTGGATCCTGGCGGCCACCGCCTCGGCCGGCCTGACCGGCGGCGTGACCGGCGCCCTGCCCGGCCTGATCCTGACGCCGCTGGCGGCGGGGATCGCCCTGGATCACGGCGTGCATCACGCTCGCGTCGGCGCCGATCGGTTGACCCGGATGGGCGCCTTTGCGGTGGCCCTGCCGCTGCTGGCGGGGCTGATCTCGACCTGGCTGAACGGGGCGGAGGCGCAAGCCCCATTGCTGGCCGCCGTCTCGGGCCTGCTGGCCATGGGCGCGATCATCGCCGCCATGCGCCTGACCTGGAGCGCGCGCCAGCGTCGTCTGGACGAGGCGGAAGGACAGGCCGCCCGGATCGCCGCCCTGCTGGAGGATCAGCCGGCCCTGACCCTGCTGCTCGATCCGTCGGGCCGTGCGGTCGCGACCTGGGGCACGCCGCCGCCCGCCCTGTCGGTGCTGGCGCTGACCGAGCAGGGCCTGATCTCGGCCGTCCATGCGCCGGATCGACCGGCCGTGTCCGCGGCTCTGGCCCGCGCCCTGTCGGGCCAGTCGGTCGAGGTCCAGTTCACGCCGCGCATCGCCCTGGACCGCCGGGTCGTCATGATCCTGGGCCCGTTCCAGCACGAGACGGACCGCCCGCGCCTGATCGCCCAGGCGTTCGACGGCACGGCCCAGTTCGCCCGCGAGCTGGGGCTGGAGACCGCCCGCGTGGAGGCCGAGGCCCAGTCGGCCGGCAAGACCCGCTTCCTGGCCAATATGAGCCACGAGTTGCGCACGCCCCTGAACGCCGTGCTCGGTTTCGCCGACATCATGCGCCAGAAGCTGTTCGGCCCCCTGCCCGAGCGCTACGCCGGCTACGCCGACGCCATTCACCAAGCCGGCGGCCACCTGCTGGACCTGATCAACGACGTCCTGGACCTGTCCAAGATCGAGGCCGAGCGCTACCAGCTGGCGATGGAGACGTTCGACGCTCGCGACGCCGTGTCCGCCGCCGTCGCCCTGGTCCGGCTCCAGGCCGACGACAAGGGGGTCGAACTGGCCGCCGTCCTGCCGTCCGAGCCGATCAAGGTCCGCGCCGACGCCCGCGCCCTGAAGCAGATGGCGCTGAACCTGCTGTCCAATGCGGTTAAGTTCACCCCGGCGGGCGGCTCTGTCACCATCACCCTGGACGCCGACGGGCCGGACCTGGATCTGGCCGTCTCCGACACCGGCGTCGGCATCGCGCCGCAGGACCTGCAACGGCTGGGCCGCCCCTTCGAACAGGCCGGCGGCGCCGACCAGAAGGCGCAAGGCACGGGCCTGGGCCTGTCCCTGGTCCGCAGCCTGACCGAACTGCACGGCGGCCGCATGACCATCGACAGCACCCTGGGCGAAGGCGCCGCGGTGATGATCCGGTTGCCGGTGATGGTGGCGGGGGCAGAAGAGCGAGACGGCTGAAAATGCACAGCCCGCCACAGCCGAAGCTTGAGCTTATATGCGAGCTTTCTGAAGGCCTACGGACACTTCCAAGTGTGGCGGCCGAGATAGCCACTAGACGGCTCTGACTTGCCTAATCGTCGATCAATGAAGGTCGAATGACGATCATGCGCCCCGATCACTAGCTTACTAGCTTGAGCTACGATCGCATCGTTCATGGCGCGCTCAATATCCCTGGGCCGTTGCGACGTGAAGGACCACAGCGCGCGGTCGCTGTTGGCAGCTACGAACAAATGCTCGGGTCCTACAGGCAACAGAATAAAGCTATCGCCACGGTTCATGCCATTGCTGGTCATGACGGGGTCATCACATGTCAGTAGGCCATGATTGCGATGAGGGACGGCGAGAACGGACCAAGCCATTTCTGCAAGTCCACGACCAATAGACTGAGAACCAACCAGATTGAGCATCAGCTGCATGCGAGCGACGCTTAGATCATCGCCGCTAGCCTGGCGGAAAAAATCTTCGGGACTAGCCGGATCGCTTGCACTTCGAAGGTGCTGATACTCGGCGCGATCCTCTTCGGAGAATTTGTGGCTAGTGGAACGGATTTGTTCATCAAACCACTCCAGGCGAGCTGGATTTCTGAACAACATCGACATTACGAATATTGTCCAAGCGTTAGTCTGATCCTGACACAGTGGTGCGCCTGGCTCATCCCGCATACGGCAGAGAACGGGTGCTGCTGCCTCGTCTATCTGACGCATGGTGTTGAGCTCAATTTGCTCCCGACGTTCTGCGTCCGGTTCTCCCGGCAAGCTATAGAGGTGCATTTGGAAACCGGTCGCACGTGGCGACCGCCGCTGTAAGTCAAGGCCGCTCCGCTGGCGGGAGTACTCAGTCACCTCTCCGTTTACTGCCCATGCTTTGAGATAGAACTCAGGCAGGTAATGGTGACGATTCGGAACTGACATCGTGACAGCATATCACGAGCTGGTTACAGGTGGACATTCTGAGAATTGTGTTCCACTTGTCATCACAGCTATTAGCGGTTCACACCAGATCGCCGCGATGCCGATCGTCGTCTCAAAATCGAAAGTAGCCCAGCCCCCTAAACCTGCCCCATCGCGAGGAACGCCCTACCCGCCGCGAAGTCGCCGGCTTCGAAGGTGGAGCGGGCGATGCTGCCGTCGCGGAACAGGAATTCGACGGTGAAGACCTCGCGCGGGTCCAGGGCCGACAGGGCGTCGGCGGCGGCGGCGGGGAACAGCCAGGCCTGACCGGCCGGGCGACCTTCGGGCAACAGCATCGTATCGGCGCTGGTCACGCCGGCGGCCCAGAAGGCGCGGCGTTGCGCGGCGGGCGGCAGGTCGTGCGACAGCCACGGACGCGGCGCCACCGTGTGGTCGCGCATCACCAGCCGCACCCCGGTCGGCCGCGAGCGCCCCTGCCAGGACACCACGGCGGCCAGTTGATCGGGCCGGTCCATGCCGCCCACCACGCCGAACCGCACGGGCGAGGCGCCGGTCACGGTCGCCTGCATCAACCGCCAGGTCGGGCGCGCATAGGCCGCGCGATCCGCGCTCCACTTCCGGCGATCACCGGGAAACTCCATCCGCGTCGTGCGCGACCAGCCGGAAAAGGCGGTCTGGACCCGGCCCTGAACCGTCTTCAGATCGGTGGAGCCGCACGGCGTCGTGTTCGCCCGCGCCCGCGCGCGCTGGGCCGTCTCGGCCAGTTGCCGGTCGCTGGATCCGGCGCGCAGGGCCGCGCCCCGCGCCTGCCAGGCGGCGGCCGTCAGGGCGGCGGTCAGCTGCGGCTCGAACAGGCCGCAGCGGTCGTTGGCAGCCAGCACGAAGCTGCGCTCATAGAAACGGTCCTGCGGCGCGGCGAAGGCGGCGACGGGCGTCGCGGCGATCAGCACGGCCGACAGGAAACCTCTGGCTTGCCGGGGGGAAAGGCCTATCCTCATGCCCCGACCCTAGCGCGCCAGGGTTGGGGTTCCGTGTTCGAGCAGGGTTAGCGAATTGCTTCTTTCCAGCGACCTGTGGGTCAGCGCCCTGATCCGCCGCGCCCAGATCGAGGGCGCCTATGCGACCGTGGTCAAGAAGGGCGACGCGCGCGCCGGTTCGGTCATCGTCAAGGCCTACGACACCTCCACCCGCACCGCCCGCCTGTTCACCGAAGCCTTCGGAACCGACGGCGACCGCCTGTGGATCCAGCCCGTCACGTCCGACAGCGAAAGCGAGCTGGACGCCTATATCGCCCGGCAGAGGGGATATGACCCGGACCTGTGGGTGGTCGAGATCGAGGACAAGCAGGGGCGGCACTTCATTACGGAGACGGTGCAGGGGTAGGTGCCGATCCTGTCTCCTCTGCTCCAAAGAATGGCCCTGCGTAGGATTACCTGACGGGTTTGGTTGATCTCTTTGTGGAGACGACTATCACTGCGTGTGGGGAGGGCCCGCTATGCGGATAACGGTGGTGCTATTTACGATCGCTCAGGCGATCCTACTTATCTTTCTTGGAGTATTCGCTTGGCGAAGCGCACCTTCACTTGCGGGTTGGGAATACAAAGATGTCATAGGGATTTTGCTCACGACCGTAACTGTCGTGATCGCCGTGTTAGGTGTCCTACTGGCTCTGGCCGCCATTTGGGGGTGGCAAAAAATAACGGAAGAGGCGTCCAAGGATGCCATCAAGGCAACCCAGGAATATCTGCGATCTGACGAGTTTTATGGGATCGTCGCCGCCATCGTTGGAGACCGACTAAAAGATGACATGCAATCCATTCTACAATCGCGCGTGGTTACCTCCAACGACCGAACTGACAATTCTAATCCCGACGAGCCTTGGGAAGAATAGTTATGAGCGTTGATCAACATTCGTTCCAATCAATACTTCGGCGACATCAAGAGAGCGCGCCTGTAAAGGTTGGAGAAATCGCAAAAGATCTAGGTCTAAAAATCCTAGTATCTGACCTTCCATTGGGCATTTCCGGGAAGCTATCGAAAGATGATGGACAATGGACTATTCGTGTCAATCGCGGGGAAGCAAAGGTCCGTCAGAGATTCACTATAGCTCACGAGATTGCCCACTATGTTCTACACCGGCCCCAGATCGAAGATAATCTGGGCTTCGAACTTACAGATGATACATTCTATCGTAGCGGCCTTTCGAAACGGATTGAATGGGAAGCTAATAAACTAGCTGCTGAGATTTTGATGCCTTGGCATCTTATTGATCAAGCCACAGCGCGAGAACCATTAACACCACCTGTCTTGGCAGAACTTTTAGAGGTATCTGAAGTGGCTTTACGTATACGTATGGGTTTATCGACGTAGATGTTAGGCTTAGCAAATTATCTGCCCATCCTACATGTTAGGAAAGCAGAAATCCCTGCTTATGAGATGCTGTCCAATGTCGACAAGGATCGAATTTTTCCCCTGATCGCTCTTCAGAAATGGCATCACAAGAACCCTCTATCGTCGTCTTTAGATAAGATTTCCCAAATGGTCGGAGATCGACAATTTGCGTGTGATATCATAAAGCCGATTAAACCTAAACATGATCCCGATATTGAGCTGGCAGCCCTAACAGTACCAGATGATGGCTATGTTGCTTGGCGACGTTTTGCAGCCAAGCATCAGAACATTATCCCCGTTCTTCAACGCCATGGGGGAAAGCCTGCGGACATAAGGCTACAAGCGGAAGGCCTTCTTGAAGTCAGCGGTAGCTTCGTTGTTCGACTTCGCCGCGATACCAAGTGGAGATTAAACGACCTGCGAGCCTTGAAAGGGTTATCTCTTAATCGGGATAATTTTCTTCTGGTCGCCGATTACGGACAATTGGACATGAGGACAGACGTCAACATCGCGGCAGCGGAGACGCTTGCAGCGATTGAGAAGTTTGTAGCCATGATTGATCTGGAAGACGCCACCATCGCGTTTTCATCGTCCAGTTTTCCTGGAGCGTTCAAGGATATACACCCGCAACGCGAACGCCTTGAAATACGAGAGCGACAATTTTACCGCGTCCTCGCCGCTAGCGCACTATCTCAAAAACTAACTTTCCGGCCGATCTATTCTGACCGAGCATCGGTACATGCTGGAAATCGCGGCGGCGGAGGCCAGGGCCCCGCCCCTAGGGTAGACTATCCAGTATCTGGGCACTGGATATATGAAAGGCGAGAAATAGACGCGATTGATCCCGAACGGGCCGATAAGGAGAGTTGCTATGTCAACGCAGCCAAAGCCATTCTGGCTTGCGACGACTGGGACAACGATCTGCTCAGCTGGGGAAGCCAAGCAATACGTCGCGCAGCGAGTATGAATCTCGTGATGCTCGATAGCCCTCAGCGATGGACGTCCGTAAGGATAAATATCCACCTTCATCGACAGACCAACTTCGATGAAGCCCCTCCGCCCGAACAACACGAAGACGAATGGGTGGACTAGGCTTTTACCCTTAGCCGAAGATAATCGGGAACCAATCCGAAATCCTGCCCATAGTAATCTGATGACTGAATAGCTGTCTCAGCTTTAGAAACGATTAATCCATTCCCACTAATTATTTGTGATGAATTGGTAATTTGAGACCATTTTTGATCTAGAAACCAGTGAACAGACTTTTTCTGTTCAGCCTGAGACTTTCTTCTCATTGCAGCAATGAGATCGGCTCGCGCGGTTCGCACCGGACAACCAAGCCATTTCGCGAGCATCTTCGTTGGAATGATTTCAATAGCAATAGCGGGTGAATAGGCTGAAGAAGGGGCTGGCCGTTTTACAAGTATTGCTCGCTCCTCCTCCAGCACAAGAACTCCTACCCCATCTGACGTTTTCGATAGAACTTTTGGAAGGTGATTTGGAGAAACTGCGAAATAAACATTCGGAAATGCATGGCAGAGCGCACGAGATTGTCTTTCCAGTCGGGCCAGGGAATCTCTGGCAGTCTTTATTTCGACGGCTATGGGTGTGCGCCCGCACACAACCAAATCAGCGCGGATACCGAACTGAGGAAGAGGTAGCTCACTTAGGATTCTCAAAGAAGGGGTCCGTCTGGAACGACGGATAAAATCTACCACAGCCGATTTGGCTAGGGCCTCGGCGGGGCTGTCTGCCATCAATCCTCGTCCATCTTCAGGGCGGCGATGAAGGCTTCCTGCGGAATTTCGACCTTGCCGAACTGGCGCATGCGCTTCTTGCCGGCCTTCTGCTTTTCCAGGAGCTTCTTCTTGCGGGTGGCGTCGCCGCCGTAGCATTTCGAGGTCACGTCCTTGCGCAGGGCGCGCACGGTCTCGCGGGCGATGATCTTGCCGCCGATGGCCGCCTGGATCGGGATCTGGAACAGGTGGGGCGGGATCAGTTCCTTCATCTTCTCGACCATGCCCCGGCCGCGCGTCTCGGCGCGGGCGCGGTGGACCAGCATGGACAGGGCGTCCACCGGCTCGGCGTTGACCAGGATCGACATCTTCACCAGATCGCCGACCTTGTATTCGGTGATCTCGTAGTCGAACGAGGCATAGCCCTTCGAGATCGACTTCAGCCGGTCGTAGAAGTCGAACACCACCTCGTTCAGCGGCAGCTCATAGACGACCATCGCCCGGTTGCCGACGTAGGACAATTCGATCTGCTGGCCGCGACGGTCCTGACACAGCTTGATGACGCCGCCCAGGTATTCGTCCGGCGTCAGGATGGTGGCCTTGATCCAGGGCTCGGCGATGGTCTCGATCTGCATCACGTCGGGCAGGTCGGCCGGGTTGTGCAGGTCCATTTCGGAGCCGTCGCGCAGGCCGATCTTGTAGACGACGGACGGCGCCGTGGCGATCAGGTCGAGGTTGAACTCGCGGCTCAGGCGCTCCTGGATGATCTCAAGGTGCAGCAAGCCCAGGAAGCCGCAGCGGAAGCCGAAGCCCAGCGCCGCCGAGCTTTCCATCTCATAGGTGAAGGAGGCGTCGTTCAGGCGCAGCTTGCCGATGGCGGCGCGCAGGTCCTCGAAGTCGGCGGCGTCCACCGGGAACAGGCCGCAGAAGACCACCGACTGGACTTCCTTGAACCCCTTGAGCGGCTCGGCGGTCGGCTTCTTCTCGTCGGTGATGGTGTCGCCGACGGCGGCGTGGGCCACTTCCTTGATCTGGGCGGTGATGAAGCCTACCTCGCCCGGGCCAAGCTGGTCGACCGGCGTGTTCTTGGGCAGGAAGACGCCGACGCGGTCGATCAAGTGGGTCGAGCCATTGCGCATCATCTTGACCCGCATGCCGGTCTTCAGCACGCCGTCGAAGACCCGCACCAGCACGACGACGCCAAGGTAAGGGTCGTACCAGGCGTCGACCAGCATGGCCTTCAGCGGGGCGTTCACCTCGCCCTTGGGCGCCGGCAGCTTGGTGACGATGGCCTCCAGCACCTCCTCGATGCCGATGCCGGACTTGGCGCTGGCCAGGACGGCTTCGGAGGCGTCGATGCCGATCACGTCCTCGATCTGGGCGCGCACGCGGTCCGGCTCGGCGGCCGGCAGATCGACCTTGTTCAGGACCGGCACGATCTCGTGGTTGTTGTCGATGGCCTGATAGACATTGGCCAGGGTCTGGGCCTCGACCCCTTGCGAGGCGTCCACGACCAGCAGCGAGCCTTCGCAGGCGGCCAGGGACCGGCTGACCTCATAGGCGAAGTCCACGTGGCCCGGCGTGTCCATCAGGTTCAGGATATAGTCCTGCCCGTCCTTGGCCCGATAGGTCAGACGAACGGTCTGGGCCTTGATGGTGATGCCCCGTTCCTTCTCGATCTCCATATTGTCGAGCACCTGCTCGGACATCTCGCGCGCGGTCAGGCCGCCGGTGTGCTGGATCAGGCGGTCGGACAGGGTCGACTTGCCATGGTCGATGTGCGCGACCACGCTGAAGTTGCGAATGTTCGAGATCGGGGGAGTCGTCATCCGCGCGCCCCTATCACGCGCGGGCGCCGGGGACCAGACGCGGCACGATCCGCAGCCAGCACGGCCGCGTATTACAGCTTGGCAATGATGGCGTTTGTCTTTGAGCGCGGCCCTGGGACGCTGTAAGGGAAACGGCCATCGCCTGATCGCTCTTCAAGGACGTTTTTCCGTGCTCCAGACGACCCGACCCACACTTCTGGCCGGCGCGGCCGTTCTCGCCGTCCTGCTGCTGGCCGGCTGCGGCGGCGGAGACGACAAGAAGGCCGACGGCAAGGAGGCGGCCGGCGCGCGCCAGACCGTGACCGCGGCGACCGTGAGCCAGATCAACCTGGCCCGCACCGTCAACGCCTCGGGCTCCGTCTCCGCCTGGGAAGAGGTGCCGGTGGCGGCCGAAACCGGCGGCCTGACCGCCGTCGCCGTCTATGTGGACGAAGGCTCCTACGTGCGTCAGGGCCAGCCGCTGGTGCAGATGAACGACGTCCTGCTGCGCGCCCAGTTGCGTCAGCAGCAGGCCCAGGTGCAGCTGGCCCAGGCCAATGTGGCCCGCGACAACGCCGCGCTTGATCGCGCGCAGCAGTTGAAGGAACGCGGCTTTGTCAGCCAGGCGTCGCTGGATACGGCTCTGGCCAACCAGCGCAGCTCCAACGCCAATCTGGCCGCCGCCCGCGCATCCCTCAGCCAGACCCAGACCCAGCTGTCACAGGCGACCATCCGCGCGCCCGTCAGCGGCCTGATCATCAGCCGCAGCGTCACCAAGGGCCAGATCATCGCCGCCGGGACCGAACTGTTCCGCATGGTGCGCGACGGCCGGCTGGAACTGGACGCCCAGGTGCCGGAAACCGAACTGTCGCTGGTCCGCGCCGGTCAGTCCGCGATCGTGACCTCCAGCGAGGCGGGTCAGACCACCGGCTCGGTCCGCATCGTCACGCCCGAGGTCAATGCGCAGACCCGCCTGGGCCTGGCCCGCATCTCCCTGGCGCCCGGCGCCCAGCTGCGGCCCGGCATGTTCGCCCGCGCCGAGATCGCCGTCGGCGATCAGCCCGCCCTGGTCGTGCCGTCCTCGGCGGTCGTCTATCGCGAGGCCAAGGCCGGCGTCTATGTGGTGGGTCAGGGCGATGTCGTCCGCTTCGTCCCGGTCACGACCGGCGTTCGCAGCGGCGACCGCGTCGCGGTCACGGGTGTCCAGGCCGGTCAGCGCGTCGTGGTCCAGGGCGCAGGCTTCCTGGGCGAAGGCGACCATGTGACGGTGGCCCCGGCGACCGCGGCGCCCCAGCCGGCGACGCCCGCCGCCCCTGCCCCCGCCGCTGCAGCCGCGCGCTAGGATCGGACCGATGGGCTTTCAGAACATCTCGTCCTGGTCGATCAGGAACCCGATTCCCATCGTCCTGCTGTTCGTCGTCCTGACGATCGCGGGGACGATGAGCTATTTCAAGCTCAGGACGAATAACTTCCCCGACGTGGATCTGCCGGTCGTCGCCGTCACGGTGGTCCAGGCCGGCGCCGCCCCGACGGAGATGGAGACGCAGGTCACCCGCTTGGTCGAGGATGCGGTGGCGGGCCTGGGCTCGGTCAAGCACATCACCTCGGTCGTCAACGAGGGGGTGTCGACCACCTCCATCGAGTTCCAGCTGGGCGTGAACCTGGAGAAGGTCACCAACGACGTCCGAAACGCCGTCAGCGGCATCCGCCAGAACCTGCCCGCCGACGTTCAGGAACCGATCGTTCAGCGCATCGAGTTCACCGCCATCCCCTTCGCCAACTTCGTGGTGCGGGCGCCGGGCATGAGCCCCGAGGAGCTGAGCTGGTTCGTGGACAACACCGTGGCCAAACGCCTGTTGTCGGTGCGCGGCGTCAGCCAGATCAGCCGTGACGGCGGCGTCAGTCGTGAAATCCGCATCAAGCTGGACCCCGCGCGGCTCGCCGCCTCGGGCGTGACGGCGGCCCAGGTGTCGAACCAGCTGCGCGCCTCCAACATCAACCTGCCGGGCGGCCGCGGCGAGATCGCGGGCGAGGAGCAGGCCATCCGCACCGTCGGTTCGGCCAAGTCGGTCGAACAGCTGCGCGAGACCCTGATCCCCATCGGCAGCCGCAGCGTGCGGCTGGGCGACCTGGGCCAGATCACCGACGAATGGTCCGAGCCGCGCGGCCGCGCCCGCTTCAACGGTCAGGAAGTCGTCGGCTTCGGCGTCTCGCGCGCCATCGGCTCGTCCGAGGTGGACGTCTATGACCGCGTCAAGGCCGAGATCGAGAAGCTGGACCAGGAGCGCGGCGACGTCGCGATCGAGGAGGTGGCCAACACCACCGAGGACGTCGTCAACAACTTCCACGCCTCGGTCGAGACCCTGGTGCTGGGCGCCCTGCTGGCGATCGCGGTCGTCTTCATCTTCCTGCGGGACTGGCGCGCGACCCTGATCGCGGCGGTGGCCATGCCGCTGTCGCTGATCCCGACCTTCTGGGTGATGGACCTGACGAACCAGTCGCTGAACGTCGTGACGCTGCTGGCCCTGTCGTTGACCATCGGCATCCTGGTCGACGACGCCATCGTGGAGATCGAGAACATCGTCCGCCACATCCGCGACGGCAAGGCCCCCTACCCCGCCGCCATCGAGGCGGCCGACGAGATCGGCCTGGCGGTCATGGCGACGACGGCGACCCTGATTGCGGTGTTCGCCCCCACCGGCTTCATGCCCGGCGTCGTCGGCCAGTTCTTCAAGAGCTTCGCCATCGCCACCTGCGTCAGCGTTCTGTTCTCGCTGCTCGTGGCGCGAACCCTGACGCCGCTGATGGGCGCCTATCTGCTGAAGCGCGACCAGGGCAAGGAGCATAAGGACCCGTTCTGGATGGGGCCCTATCTGAAGGCCCTGAACTGGGCGCTGGGCGACGACTGGCGCAAGCGTCGGGCCGAGCACCATCCGCACGCCGGCTGGTTCCGCCGCAAGGTCGCGGACCGGATGTTCGATCACCGGCTGTGGGTGCTGGGGATGGGGATCCTGTTCTTCTTCGTGTCGATCTTCCTGGCGACCAAGCTGCCGGGCGAGTTCATTCCGGTCGAGGACATCTCGCGCTCCACCGTGACGGTGCAGTTGCCGCCGGGCGCGACCCTGGCCGAGACGGATTCGGCCGTGCAACGCATCAACCGCGAACTGATGAAACGGCCCGAGGTCGCGTCGGTCTATTCGTCCGTCGGTTCGGCGACGACCAGCTTCGGCCCCGGCGGCGGCGGTTCGGCCGGCGAGGTGCGCAGCGCCAACCTGACCGTCAATCTGGTCGGGCGCTGGGATCGCAAGCTGAGCCAGCAGGAGTTCGAGCGCGACATGGGACCGGTGCTGCGCCAGATTCCCGGCGCGCGGATCCAGTTCGGCGCCGCGGGCGGCGGCGGTGGGTCCAGCCTGCTGACCATCGCCCTGGTCGGGGACGACCCCAATGTGCTTGAGCCCGCGGCTGCCAAGGTCGAGCGCGAGATGCGCAGCATTCCGGGCCTGTCCAATGTGGTGTCCTCGGCCTCGCTCGTGCGGCCGGAAATCCTGGTCACGCCGCGCGCCGACGTCGCCGCCTTGCAAGGGGTGTCGACCCAGGACATCAGCCAGGTGGCGCGCGTCGCCACCCTGGGCGACGCCGATCAACTGTTGCCCAAGTTCAATCTGGGCGACCGCCAGGTGCCGATCCGCGTCATGCTGACGGAACAGGCGCGTTCGGATCTGGGCGTGCTGGAAAACCTTCAGGTGCCGACGGCGTCGGGCGCGACGGTGCCCCTGTCGGCGGTGGCGGACATCAGCTTCGGCGCAGGACCGAACCAGATCAATCGTCTGGACCGACTGCGGGTGGCCAACATCACCGCCGAACTGAGCGGTTTGACCCTGAGCCAGGGCACCCAGGCGGTGAACGCCCTGCCCGCGATCAAGTCCCTGCCGCAAGGGGTCAGCCAGAAGCCGTCGGGCGACGCCGAAAGCTTCCAGGAGCTGGGCATGGGCTTCGCCTTCGCCATCATCACCGGCATTCTGTTGATGTATGTCGTGCTGGTCCTGCTGTTCAAAAGCTTCTTCCACCCGATCACCATCCTGGCGGCGCTTCCGGTGTCGTTCGGCGGCGCCTTCTTCCTGCTGCTGGTGACGGGCAAGTCGCTGTCCATGCCGGCCCTGATCGGCATCATCATGCTGACCGGGATCGCGGCGAAGAACTCCATCCTGCTGGTCGACTACGCCATCATGGCGATCGACAAGGGGATGAACCGCCACGACGCCCTGATGGACGCCGCCCACAAGCGGGCGCGGCCGATCATCATGACGACCATGGCGATGGGACTGGGGATGCTGCCCATCGCAGCGGCGTTCGGCGAAGGCACCGCCTTCCGCTCGCCCATGGCCATCGCGGTCATCGGGGGTCTGATCACCTCGACCGCACTGTCGCTGCTGTTCGTGCCGGTGGTGTTCAGCCTGATCGACGGGGTGAAGCGCCGCCTGGAAGGCCGAATGGACAAGATGTTCCACGGCCAGCACGGGCACGAGGAGCCGGCGGCGACGGAGGATCGTCCGGTCTGATCCGCCCACGATGAGTGTCTAACAAAAGGCCCGGCGGAGCGATCCGACCGGGCCTTTCTTTGGACGCTGTACAGTTTGGCGGTCTAGGGCGTGACCGGCGTGCTGGGCCAGGACAGGCGAGCGATCGCGCCGGACATGGCGGGCCGCAGCGACCATTCTCCGCCGAGCTGTCGCGCCAGGGCCGTGATGATCCGCAGGCCCAGGCTGGTCGGTTCGGCGCCCGTGTCCTCAGCGACTCCCACGCCGTCGTCGGCGACGGTCAGGGTTCGCACCACTCCGTCGTCGCACAGAGCGATCGTGATCCGGCCCGGCCGGTTTGGGAAGGCGTGCTCCAGCGCGTTGTTGACGCATTCCAGCATGATCAGGACCACAGGCGTGGCTTCCTCGGCCGACAGCACCACTTCGCCAGCCGAAATAGAGACTGCAACGTCGTCACGCGCGGCCGCCGTCAGCGCATCGTCGACGATCGATCGCGCCACATCCTGAAAGGCGGTGGTCTGTTGTTCAGCGTCAGCCAGACTGCGCTGGATGCGGGCGACCAGTCCCGTGCGGGCCGAGGCGTCGGACAGGGCTTTTTTCGCGCCAGGATCGACGGCGGCGCGCGCTTCCAGCTTCAGCAAGGCGCTGACTACCTGGATGTTGTTGGAGACACGGTGCTGCACTTCCCGGAGCAGGATGTCGCGGCTTTCCGCCAGGGCGGTGCTGCGCTCGACCTCGCGCGCCAACCTGGCCGACGCCTTGTCCATGCCGACGATGAAAAAGATGTCGACGGCGACGACGAACGCGTAAAAGCCGATGGCGACGAAGGTCGCGACGCCCAGGTCGAACCCCGGCGGGCCGATCCAGAACCACCAGGCCGACAGGCCCGACAAGGTCGCTGTCAGAATGGCCGGACGCAGGCCGGCATAGAAGGCGACCAGCACGACGGCCGGAAAGAAGGTCAGATAGGGAAAGCCCGGCGGAAACCAGTGCGCCAAGCCATAGCGCAGGGCAAAGGCGACTGCCCAAGCGGCGATGGCGAAGGCATAACCGCGCCAAACAGGGGTTCGAAACTTCTGATGACGCATTCGCTTCCTCAGTGGACGCACAGCGTCGGCGAAAACTTCTATCGGGCAGCCGAACGTCCGCGTCCAGCATGGTTTTGGCGATCAGAACCCGCCGATCGGCGAAAGTCGATAGAGGCCGGCTTGTTTCGGCGACACGAGGGTCGCGCTCGCTCACAGCTTTGATTGCAAAGAAATAGGGCCGGCCGGTTTCCCGGTCGGCCCTTGGTCGTTCAGCCTTGAAGGCTGGCGATCAGTATTTGACCTTCAGCGTCACGCCGTAGGTGCGCGGGGCGCCGAGGTAGGCGTTATACGTCGCCGTATCGGTGGCCATATTGTAGTAGGTGCCGTCCGCCTGAGGCGTCGTGGTGTTGGCGAAGGCCGTGCCCTGCAGCGGCGCGGCGAAGCCCACCTGGGTGTATTCTTCTTCCAGCAAGTTCTGCCCCCAGACCTCCAGCGTCCAGCGCTCATCCGCCGAACCGATGGAGACCCGGCCGTTGACGACTGTGAAGGCGTCCTGGTTCTTGTACGGCAGCAGGTCCGAGCCGGTGTTGTATTCGGTCGAGTATTTGGCCGAAAGGTTGAAGCCGCCGCGCAGGCCGCCGCCCAGTTCGCGATCGAACGCCAGGGCGCCGGTCAGCGACCATTCCGGAGCGAACGAAGCACGCGCGCCCGGCAGCAGCGACAACTGCGGGAAGCGGCCGGGGCTGGACAGGTCGCCGGGGCCGAACACGCCGTATTTGGCGTCGGTGTAGGTCACGCCGCCCTGGAAGCTTAAGCCCTCCACCGGGGTGAACCAGACCATGTCGGCGTCGACGCCGCGCGATTTCAGCTCGGGGATGGATTCCACCACAAAGGCGGTGCCCAGGAAGGTGTTCAGTTGGAAGTTCTCGAACTTCTGGTCGAAGTAGGTGACGTTCAGCAGCATGGTGCGGTCGAACAGGGTCGTCTTGATCCCCGCTTCATAGCTGTCGACGGTCTCGGCCTCGAAGAACAGCGAGGCGTCCGGCGTCACGCCCGTCTGCACCCGGTCCATATTGTAGCCCGCGCCCTTGTAGCCGCGCGCATACGAGCCATAGACCATGATCGACGGATTGAAGCGGTAGGACGCCTTGATCGTGCCCGACAGGTCGGTGTCGCTGAACTTCTCTTGGATCCGGCGACCGTCATATTGAGGGTTGGACCAGGGCAGGCACAGCAGGCCGAGCGCGGCGGTCGGCGTTCCGACGGTGCCGGGCAGGCGGTTGGCCGGGTTCTGGTTCGCCAGGGCGCCGCCGCAAGCCGCGCCGTTGGTTCCCAGATTGTCCTGAACGCCCAAGAGACGCTTGCTGTCATAGGTGTAGCGCAGGCCCAGGTTGATATCGAAGGCCTCGGTCACCCGGTAGGTGTTGTTGGTGAAGACGGCGACCGATTCCGAACGCTGGGAATAGTGGTCCTCATACGCCTTGCCGGCGCTGAATACCGGAGCGGTCGGGCTGGGCGGAACCAGGCCGAGCACGCACAGGGGTTGCCCCAGCAGAGGGCCGCTGGTCCCGACGGCGAAGCCCTGCGGATTGGTGAAGCAGCCGGTGCGCGCCGGGCTGGGGCCGCCGAAGGCCGCCGGCACGCTGGCCGTCAGCAGCAGGGACGCAAAGGCGTTGTAGTCCGAGCCATAGACATAGCTGTCGTCGCGATAGACGCCTTCCTTGGTGGCGAACAGGCCGACCAGCCAGTCGAACTTGTCCGTCGCGCCGGCCAGGCGGAACTCTTGGGTCAGGTTGTCGACGCCGTAGCCGTTGGAGCCGTCGTTGGCGCGGTACAGGATGTCGGCGCCGGTGTAGTCGACGTCCATCCCCTGCTGGAACGACCAGTCGCGCCACGAGGTCTGCGACGTCAGGGTGGCGTTGATGCTGGGGAAGTCGATGGTCGCTTCCGCCGACAGACCCATGTCCTCGATCTCTTGCGGCGTCTCGCGGTTCGAATAGGCCAGACGCGAGAAGGGCACCGTGCCGAAGCCGGCGACCGGCGGACGCTGGCCCGGGCCGTTCGGCGCGGTCAGGGCGGCGATGAAGGCCTGCGACGGGCCGACGCGCGTCTGCACGGCGACGCAGCAGTATTCCTCACGCTTGGTGTAGTCGGCGATCAGGCGCACCGAGACGTCGTCGCTGGGCAGGATCAGCAGTTGGCCGCGCGTGGTCCAGTAGTCCTGGGTCTGGTCGTCCTTGCGGGTGTTGGGGCCGTCGCCGTTGTTGACGTCGTAGAAGCCGTCACGCTCGCGGTGCGCGACGAACAGGCGACCCGCGATCTGGTCGGTCAGGCCGCCCGTGACGGAGACCGAACCGCCGATGGCGCCGAAGTTGCCGCCGGTCAGTTCGCCCGAGATCGACGGATCGAACGAGGGGCGCTCGGTGATGATGTTGATGACGCCGGCCGAGGTGTTCTTGCCGAACAGGGTGCCTTGCGGGCCCTTCAGCACCTCGATGCGGCTCAGTTCGCCCAGATCGCCGAAGCCGACCGAGTTGCGCGAGCGATAGACGCCGTCGATCACGACGCCGACCGAGCTTTCCAGGCCGGGGTTGTCGCCGACGGTGCCGGCGCCGCGAATACGGACGGTGGTCGAGGCTTCCGACTGGGTCGAGGTGACGGTCATGCCCGGCGTCAGGATCTGCAGATCCTTGATGTCCTGCACGCCCGCGCCGTCCAGGACTTCCTGCGACAGGGTCGTGACCACGATCGGCACGTCCTGCAGGCTCTGCTCACGTTTCTGGGCGGTGACGATGATGTCATCGACGCTGGCGGGCGCTTCCTGCGCGGCGGCGACGCCGGCGAATCCCATGACGGCGGCGCCCATGACGGCGGCGGACACAGTGGTCCTGAGTTGAAGATTGCGGCGCATAGGCGTCCTCCCGGCTGAAGCCGCGACGCCATTGGCGATCGCAGCGTTTCCTGTTCCCTCGACGTCCCCTACGTGGGGGATCATTCGTTAGGGACAGGCTAAGCGCGGTTCGGGCCGACCGACAAGCGAGCGTTGTTACCCGCGACCATTTTTCGCCGTGGATTCGCCTTTGTGTGTCGAGGAAGCGACAGAAAACGCTGACGCTAGGTCAGTTTTTGCCCGTCTTTCGGCCCCAGAGGCTCCACCTCGGGCTGTAAGGCGGCGGGGTCGATCTCACGACCGCGACCGGCGAAACCGAGCACCAGGGCCGCCGCGATCGCCGACAGGATCGAGCCGCCGATGACGCCCAGCTTGACCTCGACCTGTTCGGGCGAATCGACCGCGCCGGGGAAGGCCAGGACGCCGATGAACAGGCTCATGGTGAAGCCGACCCCGCACAGCAGGGAGACGCCATAGACTTGCAGCCAGCTGGCGCCCGTCGGCCGCGCGCCGATCCTCAGCGCGGAGGCCAGCCAGGCGGCGCCCAGGACGCCGATCTGTTTGCCGAAGAACAGGCCCAGCGCGATGGCGATGACCAGGGGCGCGAACGCCTGCTCCATCGACAGGCCGGCGAAGGAGACGCCCGCCTTGGCGAAGGCGAACAGCGGCAGGACCAAAAAGGCGTTCCATGGATGCAGATCGTGCATCGCCTCCTTCAGCGGGCTCTGGCCGTCTTCGGCGCGGCCTTTGATCGGCACGATCATGGCGAAGGCCACAGCGGTCAGGGAGGTGCTGAGCCCCGACAGCACGGTCAGATACCAGACCAGGGCGAACCCCAGCACCCAGAAGGGCGCAGGGATGCGGATGCGGTGCGCCGCGACCACACCGACGGCCAGCGCGCCCAGCGCCCAGAACAGCGGCGTCCAGTTCGCGCCCTCGCTGAACAGCACGGCGATCAGGGCGATAGCCCCAAGGTCGTCGACGATGGCCAGGGTCAGCAGGAAGACCCGCAACGACGAGGGCAAGCCCTTGCCGACAAAACCGAAGATGGCCAGCGCAAAGGCGATGTCGGTCGCCAGCGGAATGGGCCAGCCCGCATGCGGCGCGCCGATGGCGCCGGACAGTAGCAGATAGACCGCCGCCGGCCCCGCCATGCCTCCGAGCGCCGCCAGCACCGGCGTCGCCAGCTTCTTCGGGTCGCTGAGTTCGCCGCGCACGATCTCGTATTTGATCTCCAGCCCCACCACGAGGAAGAAGATCGCCATCAGACCTTCCTTGATCCAGTCGGAGATGGTCTCCTCCAGCCGGATCGGGCCAATCTGCAAGACGTGGTCGCTCTTCAGCCAGGCGAAATAGTCGGCCGACCAGGGCGAGTTGGCGATCGCCACGGCGGCGATGGCGGCCAGCGCCAGCGCCGAGCCGGATGCGGCCTCGGTCTTGAGGAAATCGAGTGTCAGTTTGCGCGCCACGGCGGCCTCCAAGCGAACGGAAGTTTCGTCGTGACGCCAGGTTATCGACGGGCGTCGGACCGGATTCGCCGCTCGGGTGTCGAGCGCGCCAGCCTGGCCGCGCTGAGCGGCCTGATCTCTGCGCACAAGAATACGGAACCCGGACGAAGGTTCAACCCCAACCGTCGCCGTAAGACGACTTGCGAAACCGGCACGGCCGCCGCACCTAGACTGCCATGCCCGTCTCCCCCGTCTACCGCCCCGAACCGCGCTTTTTTGATTTGGGCGCGGACTATGCCGATGCGGTTCAGGCCGCAGACTTTCCGAAGACGATCCTGCGGTTTCGCAACGACCGCGCGGCCGCCGAGGTCGGGCTGGAGGGGCTGAGCGAGGCGGAATGGATCGCGGCGTTCGGGCGGTTCGAGCTCCTGCCGGGACAGCCCGGTCCGATCGCCATGCGCTATCACGGCCATCAGTTCCGGCACTACAATCCCGATCTGGGTGACGGGCGAGGGTTCTTGGCGGCGCAGATGCGCGACGCATTGGGCCGTCTGATGGACCTTGGCACCAAGGGTTCTGGCCAGACGCCCTGGTCGCGGGGCGGCGATGGGCGGCTGACGCTGAAGGGCGGGGTGCGCGAGGTGCTGGCGGCGACGATGCTGGAGGCGCAGGGCGTCCCGACCAGTCGCGCCTTTTCGCTGATCGAGACCGGCGAGGCGCTGGAGCGCGGGGACGAGCCGTCGCCGACGCGGTCGGCCGTTCTGGTGCGGCTATCGCACAGCCATGTGCGGTTCGGAACGTTCCAGCGCGCGGCCTATCTGGGGCGCAAGGACCAGATCGAGGCGCTGATCGAACACGTGCGCAGCCTGTATCACCCAAACGTGGCGGCCGGTGATGCGCCCGGTCTGCTGGCCGCCATCGTCGAGGCCTCGGCGAAACTGACGGCGCGCTGGATCGCGGCGGGCTTCGTGCACGGGGTGCTGAACACCGACAATCTGAACGTCACGGGCGAGAGCTTCGACTATGGCCCCTGGCGGTTCCTGCCCGAATACGATCCGGCCTTCACTGCCGCCTATTTCGACCAGACGGGCCTTTACGCCTTCGCGCGTCAGCCCGAGGCCGTGTTCTGGAACCTGACGCAGCTGGCCGGCTGTCTGAAACTGGTCGCCGAGGTCGAGCCGTTGACGGATGCGCTGAACGGCTTCGGTCCCGCCTATATCCGCGAACTGCGCGCCGCCTTTTTGATGCGGTTGGGCGTCCACAGCCTGGGCGAGGCGGCGGATCAGCGGCTGGTGGATACGACCCTGGCCCTGCTGCGCGAAGGCAGCGCTGCCCTGCGGTGGGAGCCGCTGTTCTTCGACTGGTTCGGGGGCTTCGCCTCCTCGGCGCGCGCCTTGTCGGGACCGCGCGCGAAGCATTACCAGAGCGAGGCCTTCGACGCCTTCCGCTTCGCCTTGATGGAACACGAGCCCGACCGGATCGAACGGCTGGAGCATCCGATGTTCGCCGCGCGCGAACCGGAGGAGATGCTGATCGACGAGGTCGAGGCCATCTGGGCCGCCATCGCGGACGCCGACGACTGGACGCCCTTGCACGCCAAGCTGGATCGACTGGAGGCGGCGCGTCTGGCCTGGGGCTTCACCGCCTGAAGCCGAACCTTACGAAAGCTTCATCTCGTTTATCGATAATGTTCTTGCCCGTTTATCGATAAATCCATATCGATAGTCACCAAGGCGGTCGCGGAGGGCGACCCGAAGGGAAGGGCTTTCGAGATGAAGATGATCGGTAAATATTCCGTCGCCAGCGCGCTGCGTTGGCTGCTGGGCTTCGTCAATGTGTTCGTGATGATCGGCGCCATTGCGACGATCCTGGTCTTCCTGTTCACCCTGATCGTGCCCAGTTTCGGCGCGGGCCTGATCGACGGACTGAAGGGCGCGACCTCCGATCCGAGCCACACCCTGCAATGGACTGGGCGCTTGACGCTGCTGGGCGCGGCGATGGCCTGCGGCTTCACCTGGTGGATCATCAACCGGCTGCGGCGCATCCTGCTGTCGGTCAATCAGGGCGACGCCTTCGAGTTCGCCAACGTCAAACGGCTGCAAGGCGTGGGTCTGGGCCTGATCGGCATTCAGCTGAGCGCGCTGCTGCTGGTCTTCGTCGCCCCGCAGAGCATCGGCCAGTCGCCGTCCGACTATGACTTCGACCTGGGGTCCTGGCTGGGCATTCTGGTGGTCTTCATCCTGGCCGAGGTGTTCCGGCAGGGGTCGGCCATGCGCGACGAACAGCTGACCACGGTCTGAGGAGCGCGCGCCATGATCATGATCCAACTGGACCGGCTGCTGCTCGAACGCCGCATGTCCCTGACCGAACTGTCCGACCGCGTCGGCGTCACCCTGGCCAATCTGTCGATCCTGAAGACCGGCAAGGCCCGCGCGGTGCGCTTCTCCACCCTGGACGCCCTGTGTCGCGAACTGGACTGCCAGCCCGGCGACCTGATCGTCCAGACGCCGGGGCCGCAGCCGCAAGACTGAAATCGCGCGTCGCAAAGCCTTGTGGGGCATTGGGAATCGGCCCAATGCCCCCGGCCCGTAACAGAAAGTCATCAACTGATGTCATCAGTTGATGTCATCGCATGATGACAACGCTCTGAAGCGCCGCTATATAGGCTTCAGCGAACGGCTCGCTGGGGAACGCCCCCAGGCCGGATCGCAGCCGTTCATGACCTTCAGGCGTCCTCCCCGATGACCACCTCGACCTTCACCACCGCGCCGTCGCGCAACCGCGCCGCCTACGCCAACATCGCCCTCTGGACGCTGCAGGGCTGGATCGCGATGTTCTTCATCGCCGCCGGTTACGCCAAGCTGACCGAGCCGATGACCAACCTGATCAATCTGATGGGCTGGCCGGCCGTTGCGCCCGAGAACATGGTGCGCGGCCTGGGCGTGGTCGAGATCGTTCTGGCCATGGGCGTGCTGAGCCCGCTGGTCTCGTGGCGGGTGGGTCGCCCCCTGCTGCTGACGGCGACGGTCGGCCTGATCGTCATGGAAGTGACCATGATGATGATCCACGCGCTGAGCCAGGACTTTGGCCTCGCGGCGGTCAACGCCGTCCTGCTGGCCATCACCGTCCCGGTGCTGCTGGGCCGCCGCAAGGCCTGATTGAAAGAGATCGAACGCCGGGCCCCTCTCCCCCTCCAGTCCGGCGTTTGCGCCCGGAGCTTCCCCCCAGGCTCCGGGCTTTTTCATGCCTGATCCTCGGTAAGGGAGAAAAGCTTACCCTTACGTGCGCGTAAGCCTCTTCCCTTTACGCGCACGTCAAGTTATGAAGGCGTATGGCCACCGCCGACGACCACCGCACCTATTCCATTCGCCAGCTGTGCCGCGAGTTCGGCGCCACGGCGCGCGCCCTTCGATTCTACGAGGACAAGGGCCTGCTGACGCCCGCGCGCAAGGGCCAGACCCGCGTCTATGACGCGCGCGACCGCGCCCGGCTGAAACTGATCCTGAGGGGCCGCCGCATCGGCTTCACCCTTCAGGAGATCCAGGACATGATGGATCTCTATGATCAGAAGGATCACAACGTCCATCAGATGGCCGTGGCCCTGGTGCGGCACCGCGCCCAGATCGCGGCGCTGAAACAGCAGCTGGAAGATATCGAAGGCGCCATCGAGACGGCGGAGACCGCCTGCGCCTGGATGGAATCCAAGCTGTCCGAACACCGCCCCGACCTGCTGCCGGGCGCCGAAGACTATGAGAAGCTGCTGCGCGCGCGTCTCAACCACGACCACCACCACCCCTTCAAAGCAAGAGCGTAATCCATGGCCTACAAGGCGCCTGTCCGCGACTTCACCTTCATCCTGAATGAAGTGCTGGAGATCGACCGCTACACCAACCAGCCGGGCTTCCAGGACGTCTCTTCGGATCTGGTCAGCCAGATCCTGGAAGAAGGCGCCAAGTTCGCCGACGAGGTCATCGCCCCGATCAACAATCCGGGCGACAAGGAAGGCTGCCACTGGGCCGAAGGCGGCGTGGTGACGGGACCCAAGGGCTGGAAGGAAGCCTACAAGGCCATGTCGGAAGCCGGCTGGATGGCGCTGGCCGCAGACCCGGCGTACGGCGGTCAGGGCATGCCCAGCGTGGTGGCCTCGGCCTTCGGCCAGATGACGGCCGGCGCCTCGGCCGCCTTTTCGATGTATCCGGGCCTGACCGCCGGCGCCTATGCCGGCATCCACGCCAATGCCTCCGAAGAGCTGAAGCAGAAATACCTGCCCAAGATGGCGACCGGCGAATGGTCGGGCACGATGAACCTGACCGAGCCGCAGTGCGGCACGGACCTGGGCATGGTGCGCACCAAGGCCGTGCCGAACGGCGACGGCTCCTATTCGATCACCGGCCAGAAAATCTGGATATCGGCGGGCGAGCACGACTTCGCCGACAACATCATCCACACGGTGCTGGCCCGCGTCGAAGGCGCGGTTCCGGGCATCAAGGGCCTGTCGCTGTTCGTCGTGCCCAAGTTCCTGGTCAATGAGGACGGCTCGCTGGGCGAGCGCAACAGCCTGGAATGCGCCGGCCTCGAGCACAAGATGGGCATCCACGGCAACGCCACCGCCGTCATGCAGTACGACGGCGCCAAGGGCTGGCTGATCGGCGAAGAAGGCCGCGGCATGAACAATATGTTCGTCGTGATGAACGAAGCCCGCCTCGGCACCGGCCTGCAAGGTCTGGCCATCGGCACCGCCGCCTATCAGGCCGCCGTCGAGTTCGCCAAGGACCGCCTGCAAGGCCGTTCGCTGACCGGACCGAAGAACCCGGAAGGCCCCGCCGACAGCATCATGGTCCACCCCGACGTGCGCCGCATGCTGCTGGAGTCCAAGGCCTTCGTCGAGGGCGGCCAGGCCTTCATCCTGTGGACCGCGCTTCACGCCGACCTGGAGAAGTCCGAGGACGCGGCCTTGGCCCAGAAGGCCAAGGATTACATGGGCCTGCTGACGCCGGTGCTGAAGGCCTATCTGACCGACAAGGGATTCCACGTCGCCTCGCTGGGCATGCAGGTGCACGGCGGTTCGGGCTACACCGAACACTTCACCGCCTCGCAGTATCTGCGCGACGCCCGCATCACCATGATCTACGAGGGCACCAACGGCATCCAGGCGCTGGACCTGGTCGGCCGCAAGCTGCCCGCCAACGGCGGCCGCGCCATCATGACCTGGTTCGGCGAGATCGACGCCTTCGTCGCCGAGAACAGCGGCAATGAGGCGATCAAGCCCTTCGTCGACGGCTTGGCCGACGTTAAGGCCAAGCTGCAGGACGGCACCATGTGGCTGATGCAGAACGGCATGGCCAATCCGGACAACGCCGGCGCCGCCTCTACCGACTATCTGAACGTCTTCGGCCTGACGGCTCTGGCCTATATGTGGGCGCAGATGGCCAAGGTGGCTCAAGCCCAGGTCGAGGCCGGTTCGACCGACCCCTACTACGCTGCCAAGCTTCAGACCGGCCGCTACTTCGTCGAGCGCATCCTGCCCGACGCCGAAGCCCATCTGAAGAAAATGAAGACCGGCGCCGACGTGCTGATGGCCATGCCGGCCGAGGCGTTCTGAGGCTAATCCGTCTCCTCCCCGCTCTGCGGGGAGGTGGCGCGGCGCCTCTTCGGCGCCGTGACGGAGGGGCTCTTTCCGTCGCTCATTCTTGAAACCCAGCGGTGGACAGAACCCCTCCACCGCTTCGCGGTCCCCCTCCCCACGGAGTGGGGAGGAGACATGATGATGAACGTGCTGGGCAGCCCCGATCCCGATTTCATGCGCGAAGAAGAGATCACCCTCTTCTCCGACAGCGTCGGCAAATGGATCGACGAGCACGCGCCGCTTGAGAAGGTGCAGCAATGGATCGCCGACTCCTCGGTGCCGCGACAGCTGTGGAACGACGCGGGCGAGGCGGGCCTCTTGGGCCTGTCGTTGCCGGAAGAGGACGGCGGCTTCGGCGGCGACTATCGGCACGAGGTCGTGCTGATGCGCCAGCTGGGCTGGAAGGGCGCGGACCACTTCGGCATTTCGCTGCACAATGCGATCGTCATGCCCTACATCTGGCACTACGGCACCGAGGAGCAGAAGCAGCGCTGGCTGCCGCGCCTGCAATCGGGCGAACTGGTCGGCGCCATCGCCATGACCGAACCGGGCGCCGGCTCGGACCTGCAAGGCGTCAAGACCACGGCGGTTAAGTCGGGCAACGGCTATGTCGTCAACGGCTCCAAGACCTTCATCACCAACGGCCAGCTGGCGAACTTCATCATCGTGGTCGCCAAGACCGACCCGGCCGAGGGCGCCAAGGGCACGTCGCTGATCGTTGTCGAGACCGACGGCGCGGAAGGCTTCGAGCGCGGCCGCAACCTGCACAAGATCGGCATGGAGGCGAACGACACCTCCGAGCTGTTCTTCAACGACGTGAAGGTCCCGGGCGACAACATCATCGGCGGGACCGAGGGCCAGGGCTTCGTCCAACTGATGCAGCAGCTGCCCCAGGAGCGGCTGAACATCGCCGTCCAGGGCGTCGCCGCCGCCGAGCGCGGCCTTGAGGCCACCCTGGCCTACGTCAAGGAGCGCAAGGCGTTCGGCAAACGCGTCATCGACTTCCAGAACACCCAGTTCAAGCTCGCCGAGGTCAAGACCAAGCTGACCGTCGCCAAGGTCTTCACCGATCACTGCATCGGACTGCACCTGCAGGGCAAACTCGACGCCGCCACCGCCTCCATGGCCAAATACTGGGTCACCGACATCCAGGGCGAGACCATCGACGAGATGCTCCAGCTCCACGGCGGCTATGGCTATATGAACGAATATCCCATCGCCCAGCTGTACAAGGACGCCCGCGTCCAGCGCATCTACGGCGGCACGAACGAGATCATGAAGCTGCTGATCGCGCGGACGCTGTAGCGCCGAGACAATCGAAAGACAATGATCTATGGTTGCAGAAATGGCGACCATGAAGAAGGACATACTCACCCCGCCTCCCGAACGGTGGAAACACCTTCGGTGGGCGAAGCGTGCCTTTTGGAAAGGTGAACGTAAGGCCGCCAAAGCACTGGCTTTGGCTCAGCCTCACAATAGCTGACAGTCAACCTCCGCTCATCCCCGCGAAAGCGGGGACCCAGTGCTTTCGGGGAGCACACCGGTGGCCTTCTTCACCTATATCGTCGCCAGCCAGAGGAACGGGACGCTCTATACCGGCTCGACCGAGGACATCATCCTCCGCACCGCCCAGCACCGGGACAAACTGTTCAAGGGCTTCTCCGCCAAGTATGGCTGCGCCACACTGGTCTGGTTCGAGATGCACGACAGCCGCCACGCGGCCTTTGTACGCGAGCGCCAGATCAAGAAATGGAACCGCGTGTGGAAGCTGGAACTGATCGAACGGTCAAATCCAGCATGGCGCGATCTGTTCGACGACCTGATCTGAGGCTCTCACTGGGTCCCCGCTTTCGCGGGGATGAGCGGTTTTTTGATGATACGTTTGTGCGTTAAGGGCACCCTCGCCCCTGCCGCTGCTGTGGCCCCCACCCTCGACCAGTCGCGCTATCTGACCCAGGTCATGCGGCTGAAGGCCGGGGATGATCTGCTGGTGTTCAACGGGCGCGATGGGGAGTGGCGCTGCACGGTCGCGGAAGTGCTGAAGAAGGGCGTGATCCTGCGCGCCGAGGAACAGGTGCGACCCCAGACATTCGGTCCCGACCTGGAACTGATCGTGGCGGTGGTGAAGAAGGCGCGGGTCGAGACCATCGTGGAGAAGGCCGCCGAGCTGGGCGCGCGCCGAGTGCGGCTGGTCCTGACCAAACGCACCAACGCCGACCGCATCCGCCTGGACCGGCTGGACGCCATCGCCGAGGAGGCCGCCGAACAGACCGGGCGGATGGACGTGCCCGTGGTCGATGATCCGATCAAGCTGGACGCCCTGCTGGACGGCTGGGAGACCGGACGCCGGCTGATGTTCTGCGATGAGACGGGCGGCGCGCCGGCGATATCGGCGCTTATTCCGCCCCCATTGGGGGAGGGGGACCGCGCGCAGCGTGGTGGA
>AMYY01000020.1 GCA_000335735.1 alpha proteobacterium L41A
GCCACCCGCCGGCCCGACAGCGAGGTGTCGGCGACGAGTCCGAGGCACTCACGTGTGCAGTTGTCGATCACCGTCAGGATGCGGAAGCGCCGCCCGTCGGTCATCTGATCGGACACGAAGTCCAGCGACCAGCGCTGGTTCGCGACCAGAGGAATCTCCAGCGGCCGCCTTGTGCCCATCGCGCGTTTGCGCCCGCCGCGCCGACGCACCGTCAGCTTTTCCTCGCGGTAGATCCGCTGGACCCGCTTCTTGTTGACCGCATGGCCCTCGCGCCGGAGCATCACGTGCAGACGACGATAGCCGAACCGCCGACGCTCCTGGGCCAGGGCCTTCAGCCGATCGCGCAGGGTGCCATCGTCCGGTCGTGTCGCCTGATAGCGCACGCTCGTCCGGTCCACGCTCAGCACCCGGCAGGCCCGCCGTTCGCTCATCTCGTAGGCTGACTGCAGGTGCGCCGCCGCCGCTCGATGCGCAGCGGGCGTCACCACTTTTTTCCCAGCAGATCCTTCAGCGCGACGTTGTCCAGCATCGAGTCCGCCAGCATCCGCTTCAGCTTGGCGTTCTCCTCTTCCAGCGCCTTCAGCCGCCGGGCCTCCGACACGTCCATGCCGCCATACTTGGCCTTCCATTTGTAGAAGGTCGGCGAGCTCAGCCCGTGCTTCCTGCACAGGTCCGCCACCGGGACACCGGCCTCCTGCTCGCGCAAGATTCCGATGATCTGCTCTTCCGTGAACCGTGATCGCTTCATTCTGTCCGTCCTTTCGAGGGGCGGACTCTAGCTATTCCTGGAGGAGTTTCAGGGGGTCACGTCACGACGAACATAGGCTTGCGCGTTTGAAACTAAAGGCGACGCATCAATCTGACTTCTACATAGATGGCCATTTTTTTTCAGAAGTCGACGCAGCTTTCCAATCATGTCATCGTCTGAAAGCTCGCGCCGTTTGAGTAGCGTAAGCTTTCTCTGAGCCGCATCGAATACAGACCGTGAAACGAGCGGTTCCGTGATACGAACTCGTATCCATTCCGAACGGTCATTCGGAAAGATTTCTCCGAAGACTGAAGTGGTTCGGTTAAACGCGAACACGCCAATCGCGATTTCGTTTTTCAAGACTGCGCGCACACGCCCTTCATCCCACGGACCTGGCCGCCGATAAGGCACACCTGCCGCGTTGAGCATGTTTGCGATTTCTGTCACCCCGCGAAAATCTTTGACAAAAAGTCGAAATATTCGCCTCAGGACATCAATCTCGTTCTGCGGTCCATGTACTATGCAAACGCTCTGATCCTCGCGAGATCGCCGCTCTCCTGTCGCGAGCACGGCTCCCCAAGACCCGTCTGCATTCAGCACTTGTCGAGCAAACCCATACGGCGGGTTACCTCCCCCCTTCGATCCAGCCATCATCTTCCGCCGCAAAGCGGCTCTGACTCGATCAGATAGTTGCTTGCTGTATTCAGCCGCCATTACCCGTTTTATACTCTTTACTAGAGCAGAAGTTGGCGACCCATCGTCATCGAACGGTTCAGCACAATATCGAACTCGCACACCCGCATCGCGGCAGAGGAACTCGTAATGAGCCGCTTCGTCGGGATCTTGATACCGCCCCCACCGACTGACATCGACGACAAGTATCGTGGAGAACGGCGCTCCGCTGAGGACGTCCCGCAGTAGAGCTTTCAACCCTGTTCGACCGGTGGTCGTAACTCCGCTTTTTCCGGCATCTTCATAGGATCGCACAATTTCGTAGCCTTCCGCTGCAGCGAAGTCAGAAATGAGAGCGGCCTGATTGGCTAAAGAATAGCGCTGGTGGTCCGTAGACATTCGGAGATATTGCGCAGCCAACTTCATCTTACTCCGTCCTCGCTCCAGAAACTTTCATTCGAACAAGTACAGACTCATACTGCCCAGACCTAAATTTTCAGGACACCCATGCCTACCCTCGTCCTCCTCGCCGGGCCGAACGGCGCCGGCAAGACCACCTTCATCAACGGCTTCCTGCGTCAGCGGGCGGAGGCGTTTCGGTTCGTGAACCCGCATGCGGCCTCCCTCTCCCGTTGGGAGAGGGCTTGAGTGCCTGAGAGCCGTCAGGCGATCAGACTTGCGCGAAAGGGTGAGGGTCGGACCTCGCCGGAGACGCACGACCCTCACCCTTTGGCGGCTTCGCGCCGCCCTGCGGGTCAGCCAAGACGCACCGCTGGCGCTCTGCGGGCTTCAAGCCCTCTCCCAACGAGAGAGGGAATGCACAGCTAGTCCCTCTACCTATGCACGACGTCCCTGCCCCGGCCGTTGAAATCCCTCGCCTTTCGCGAAATCGACGCCCTCTACCCGATCACGCTTCGGGGCGGCCTTAGACTGGCGGCGCGTTCTGTGTCGGGCGCGGGCGACAGGCCGGGGATGGGATGGACGACGACCACAGCTATGACGACGGCGGGTTCGAGGGGCCGCGCGATCCGTTTTACGATGCGATGACCCAGCAGGCGCTGGATCAGATTCGCATCCTGCGCGAGGCGGGTCTGGAGCAGACCTATCGCGACGCCCTGCATCACGATTCCTCGCCCGAGGCCGAGGCGGCCTTCTGGCGCGCGCACGGCCTGCCGATGCATCTGTTGCGGCTGCCCGATCTGGCTGCGTCGGACCCCGCCGCGCGCGCGGCCGACCGGGTGCAGAACCGGGGCTATCGCCGCCTGTCGAAAGAGGCGTGGGAGGCGGCGGGCACGGCCTATCTGGCGGGGTCCACGGCCGAGGAGGTCAGCGCCGTCTATGGCATGGCGGTCAGCACCTTTCGCGCCCGCGCCAGGGACGAGGGCTGGCGGCGCGAGGATCAGCCCGATCCGCTGCGCGAACCCATCGACCTGGAGGCCGAGACGGCCGACGGTTTGCCCGACTATGGGGCCATGGCGGCCCACGCCCTGGTGCGGCTGAACCGGGCGCTTCAGGCCGGGCGCGCGCTGGAGGCCGCGCGCTGGGTGCGGCTTCACGCCGACCTGACCCGCATGGCGGCCTCCCCGCCCGCACCTTTGTCTCCACCCCCGCCGAAGCCGCCGACGCCGCCCGAGGAACCCGACCTGGGCGAACGCGCCGCCGCCGTCGCCGAACAGGTCGGTCAGATCGCCCGCGAAGCCTGCGCCCTCAAACGCGGCGATTACGCCGGCCGCGACGCCCTGATGGCCCGCCTCGAGGCGCTCGACGACCTGAGCCCGACCCCGAGATCAGACGAATTAGACGAAATAGACGGTGTTTTTGCCGGGGCAGTGGCGAGTGGTTAGTGGCGAGCGAAGCGGCGCGCAACGCACGGCCTCTGGTTCACGCTAACCCCTCGTCACTCGTCACGCGCCACTCGCCACTCGCCACTCGGCTCTCACACCTCCGACGCGATCTTGCGCAGGGCCTCTTCGAACACCGAGGCCGGCTGGCCGCCCGAGATCAGATATTTGCCCTCGACCAGCACGGCCGGGACCGAGGTGATGCCGCGCGCGCGCCACAGGTCTTCGGCCTGGCGCACGGCCTGGGCGTAGCGGCCCGAGGCCAGCACCTCGGCCGCCTCGGCCCGGTCCAGCCCGGCCTTTTCGGCGGCGGTGGTCAGGACCCCGGCGTCGGTCAGGTTCCTGTTCTCGGTGAAGTGGGCGGTGAACAGCGCCTGTTTCAGGACCTTCTGCTTTTCCGGCGCCGTCTCATGCGCCCAGTGCAGCAGGCGGTGAGCGTCGAAGGTATTCCAGATGCGGCTGTCGTCGGTCATGCGCATGTCGAAGCCCACCTCGCCCGCCCGCTCTCGGATCATGGCGCGGTTGGCGGCGGACTGCTCAGGGCTCGCGCCGTATTTGCGGCCGATGTGTTCGACGATGTTCTCGCCCTCGGGCGCGATCTGTGGGTTCAGCTCGAACGGCTGAAACGCGATCTCGGCGGCGATCCCCTCGTCCTTCAGGGCGTCCAGGGCCGTGTCCAGCCCGCCCAGCCCCACGACGCACCAGGGGCAGACGACGTCGGAGACGAAGTCGATCTTCAGGGTCTTGAGCGGAGCGTTCATGGCGCGGCCTTCTGGAACAGCGTGTGTTGCATAAGGATATGGCGACGCCGCGCCGCGCGACAAGTCTCAGCCCAGGCTCAAATCCCGTGGCGGGCGTATCCGGCGCCAGCGCGCCTCCACAAAGGCGAAGGCGCCGAAGGCCATCAGCCCCGCCGCCGTCAGCCCCAGGATCCACGATCCGCCCGGCTGGGCCTCCAGCGCATCCAGCGCCGCCGCCGTCGTCGTCACCTCGCCCGAGCGCGCATGCAGCCCCCCCAGAACCACGAACACGCCCAGCGGCAGATAGGCGAACCCTCGCGCCGCATAGCCCGCCCGCGCCAGCGCCGTCGCCGCGCCGCAGAAGGCCTTGGGACAGGCCAGGGCGTCGTCGAAATCGTCGCGGACAGCCCTGACGATATTGCCGACGCCGACGCCCAGCACCACCAGCCCCGCCCCGATCAGCAGCACCTCGCCAAACGGCATCCCCAGCAGCATGGCCGCCTTCTCCTGGTTCTCGGCCACGCTCTCGGCCTGGGCCGCCGAAGCGCTCGTCGCCTCGCCGAACTCGTCCAGATATTCGAACACCCCCAACGCCAGCACGCCGTAGAACAGGCCGCTGACCCCCTGGCCCGCGCGCGTGGCCCAGCCCTTCAGGTCGCTGCCCTCGTGATCCGCGTCGAACACCGCCTGCAACACCCGCCAGCCGACGAAGGCCCAAAGCCCCAGTCCCAGCAGCACCAGCCAGACCTTGCCGAACGGCTGCTCGGCCAGCCAGCCCGCCGCCCCGCTGGTCCCCACCGCATCACCGATCCGGTTCGTCGCCGCCAGCAGGGTCAGCGCCCCGGCCGACAGGTAAACGAAGCCTCGCGCCCCATAGCCGAGCCGCGCCGCCCATTCGATCAAGGTCGCCAGCGGCGGCAGGCGAAGGGACTTGGCAGCGTTCATGAGGCGTCTCTGGGCGTCGTCAGGACGCCTCAACGCACCGACGACGACAAAGGCTCCGCTTTCACCCTGTGTCGACATCCGACAGACGCCCGCAGGCGTATGCCGTTAAGGTTCGCGTCCTTGGGAGGCGTTCGGTTGAACATCTACGAGTTTCATTTCTTCGACGAGGCGGATCGCCGCCCCTTGCTCGACTTCTTCGACGGGGCCGACGATGCGACGGCGCTGGAAGCGGCCAGGACGCAGCTGTCGCATCACGCCTCCTGCGCGGGGGTGGAGGTGCTGGAGGCCGGTCGTCTTGTCGGGCGCGTCACCCGCTGAAGTTCGTTGGCGCTCTGCTCGCTGGCGTACACAACGCGGTAAACACACGACTTTTCCCCAGCAAGCCGTGTGATATATAGCAACGCTGTGTCGAGTTTCGACAGACGCCGCGATCAGATCGCCTTATGCGCGAACTCATGAACCGCCTTTCGTCCGGTAACCGATTGATCCAAGGGATGAACCCTGACGATCGAGACGCCCTGCTCGCCATCGCCACAGCGATGGAATTCGCGCCCGGCCACGTGTTCAGCGAGCCTGACGACGCCATCGAACACCTGCATTTCATCGACAGCGGCTTCTGCTCCTCGGTGGCGGTTCTGGAAGACGGCCGGACGGTGGAGACCGTGATGATCGGCCGCGAGGGCGTGCTGGGCGTCGTCGCTTCGGTCGTGCCGCAACAAGCCCATACCCGCAGTGTGGCCCAGGTCGCCGGGACGGCGCGCCGGGTGGACGCCGCCAAGTTCCGCGCCCTGTCGGCGCAACGGCCGGGCGTTCGCGACGCCGTCGCCGACTACATGGCGCGGCTTCAGGGCGAGTTGGAGCAGTCGGCCGCCTGCAACGCCCTGCACCACGCCGGGCAGCGGTTCGCCAAATGGCTGCTACGATGCCACGACAGGGTCGAGGGCGACACCCTGAATCTGACGCAGGAGTATCTGGCCTCCATGCTGGGCTCCCAGCGGACGACGGTGAACGAGGCGGCCCAGGGGCTTCAGAAGGCGGGCGCCATCGCCTATTCGCGCGGCCGGATCACGGTGCTGGATCGGGCGGCCCTGGAGCGGGCGGCTTGTGAATGCTACCGCCGGGGCGACGACCTGCAGCCCTAGTCGACTTGGGCGGCGGGCAGTTCGAGCACCGCCTTCAGACCGCCCATGTCGCTGTCCGACAGCATCAGCCGCCCGCCATAGGCGCGCGTCAGGTCGTCCACGATCGACAGGCCCAGGCCCGAACCTGGCGCGGTCTCGTCCAGCCGCGCACCGCGCTGCATGACGGTGTCGCGCTGGTCCGCCGGCAGGCCCGCGCCGTCGTCTTCAACCACCAGGATCATCTGGCCCAGGCCGCTGCCGCCCGCCGAGACGCGCACCCGGCGCCTGGAGAACTTTGCGGCGTTCTCGATCAGATTGCCCAGGATTTCCTGCAAATCCTGACGCTCGCCCAGGAAGGACAGGCTGTCGGGCGCGCGCCAGTCGATCTCCACGTTCTTGTCGCGGAACACCTGTTCGATCATGACCGCCAACTCGTCCAGCACCTCGGCGACGGGCGTCGTCTCGCCCAGACCGTGGGCGGCGCGGGCGGCGGCGCGGGCGCGGCGCAGGTGGTGATCGACCTGGCCCTCCATGATCCTGGTCTGGCGCCGCACCAGCTCAGGCAGATCGCCCTCGCTCGTCCCCGCCTCGGCCAGCATCACGGAAATCGGCGTCTTCAACGCATGGGCGAGGTTGCCGACGTGGGTGCGCTGGCGATCCACGACCTCCTGATTGTGATCCAGCAGGCGGTTCACCTGCTCGGCCAAAGGCTGGATTTCCTGGGGGTATGAGCGGCCGATCCGCGCCGACCTGCCTTTGCGCACGTCCGCGATCTCGTCGCGAAGGTCGAACAGGGGGCGCAGGCCGATCCGCACCTGAATGAAGACCGCCGATACGAGTCCGAGCCCCAAAATCAAAAAGGCGATCCAGGTCACGCGGGCGAACTGACGCGTGTCCGCATCGACGTCGGAGCGATCCAGCGCGGCGATGAAGATGACCGGATGTTCGTGCCGGGGGATGGACTTCATGCTGGCGGCGACGCGCAGCGGCTCGCGCGTCTCGGCGTCGTCCTTGGGACCGGTGGTGTTGAAGGTGATGACGTCGCCGAAGGCCGCATCCAGGCGCGCGGGCAGGTCGGCGGGAAGGGCGAGGTCATAGCTCCACAGCGAGTTGGAGCGGGCGAGATTGACCAGCCGACCGTTGGGGCGAACCTCCATGATCTGCCAGTATTTGCCCGACAGCAGACGCAAGGTTCTGGCGTCCTGGATCTGCGGAATGGCTTCGCCCTGCGGCGTGCGACTGGCGCCGACCACGATCTCGTCGATCGTCTCGTTCAGCATGGCGCCCAGACGCCGCAGGGCGGATTCCTGAAAGGCCTGGGTCAGCACCAGCGCTGAAATGACCAGGGCGACCACGATCCAGGCCGAGGCCAGCCAGATCAGCCGGCGGGTCAGGGAGCGACCGGGGCGACCGAACCAGCGGCCCCAGTCGTGGAGCCCGCCGGCGTTGGGTTTCGAAGCCGTCGCCTCGGTCACGCCGGGTCGGATTCGCCCGCCAGCGGCGTCAGCCGATAGCCGAGGCCGCGCACGGTCTCGATCCGGTCCGATCCGACCTTCTTGCGCACCCGGCCGATGAAGACCTCGATGGTGTTGGAATCGCGGTCGAAGTCCTGATCGTAGAGGTGTTCGACCAGTTCGGTGCGGCTGATGACCCGGCCCTGATGCATCATCATGTAGTGCAGCAGCCGGTATTCCAGCGAGGTCAGGCGCAGGGGCTCGCCATTGACGCTGGCCCGCGCCGCGCGGGGATCCAGCCGCAAGCCGCCGCACGACAGCGTCGCCGAGGCGATGCCCGCCGAGCGGCGCAGCAGCGCCCGCAGACGCGCCAGCAGCTCCTCGGTATGGAAAGGCTTGGTCAGATAGTCGTCGGCGCCGGCGTCGAAGCCCGCCACCTTGTCCGACCAGGCGCCGCGCGCCGTCAGGATCAAAACCGGCGTGGTCTTGCCCTCGCGCCGCCAACGCTCCAGCACCGACACGCCGTCGATCTTGGGCAGGCCCAGGTCCAGGACGATGACGTCATAAGGCTCGTTCTCGCCCAGATAGTGGGCTTCCTCGCCGTCCGGCGCATGGTCCACGGCATAGCCCGCGTCGCCCAGCGCCGCCTTAAGCTGACGCGACAGATCCGCGTCGTCCTCGACCAGAAGCACGCGCATCAGTTCGGCCTGCGACGTTGATTGTTGTTGTCGGGACGCGCCTGTCCGGTTCGGCCGTCGACCACGACCTCACGCACGCGTCCGTCGCGTTCGACCAGGACGGAATAGTTGCCGTCGCGGCGCGGCTGTGTGTCGATGGGACGGCCGCCGCCGGCCTCGCCGCCACGACGACGGGCCTCGTCGGGACTGACGCGCGGGCCACGGTCCTGCGAGCGCTGATCCTGATCGCGCGACTGGGCCTGCGCCGACGTCGTCATGACAGGCGCGAAGGCCAGACCGAGAGCCAGGGCCAGGGCCGGAGGGGCGATCAGGAGAGGGGCGGGTTTGCGAAACATGGCGACCGATCTAGTCCCGCTCATCTGAACGGGCGCTGAATGCGTCGTATAGTTTAAAGGGAACGTCGCTCCAAACCGATGACCAGACCTAATGGCGGCGTCCTGACGTCTTTTTCCATCGAGATGAACCAAACCTGATCGATCCTGTTCAGAAGCGGCTCAGTCGCCGGGTGCTCAAATCGCCTCATCGCTGGTTACCCGACCGGCAGAACATTTGAGGAGATCGCCATGCGCAAGCTCATCGTCCCCGCCATCGCCCTGGCCGCCGCCTCGGTCGCCGCGCCGTCCTTCGCCCAATCCTATCACCACCGCCCGGCCCCGCCCCATCACGCCAGCTATGGCTCGTGGCAGTCGATCAACGCCCGCCAGGCCAATCTGGATCGCCGCATCGACCAAGGCTACCGGAATGGCCAGCTAAGCCGCCGCGAGGCTATCCGTCTGCGCAGCGAGTTCGACAGCCTGCTGCGCCTGGAAGCCAACTATCGCCGCGGCGGCCTGACCGCCTGGGAACGCCAGGACCTGGACCGTCGCTTCGACCGCCTTTCGGCCCAGATCCGCTACGAGCGCCGCGATCACGACAACCGTCGCGGCTGAGCCTTAAGTAAAAGATGAGAGGCGCGGTCGACAGGCCACGCCTTTCTTCTGTTCCAGCCTCAGTTGTCGACCGTTAGACCGATGACATCACAGCGAAACCGATAACATCACAGCGAAGATGGCGACCCCGGCAGGACTCCAACCTGCGACCTCGGCTTTAGGAAAGCCTTGCTCTATGCAGCTGAGCTACGGGGCCACGCAGGACGCCGTAGCGGGTCGGGGCCGTCGGGGGAAGTCGGGGCGGCGAAAAAGTCGGCGGGCTGGTCGGGCGCTTGTGGTTAAGGGGTCTTAACCTACCAGATATCGCGGTGAACAAAGGACGAAACGGGCGATGTCAGCGATTCGGTCCTGATTCGTTTCGCCCTTGTTCCGCGTGAACGGAACGGCCGTTAACCAACGGGCGGGACGTGGGCGATCAAGGCGCGCAGGCCCTCCAGAAGGCGGTCGGAATCGGCACTGGCCTGACCCTGGGCGGCGAGCGTCAGGCGAAGCGCGCGGACGTGGACCTCGACCGAAGGCCAAGACCATGCGCCGGCGTCCTGCATCCGGTCGGCGATCTCGCAGAGGCTGAAGGCGGCCTCGAAGAAGGTCGGCACATCCAGATAGCCGGCCATGTCGACCATGGCGGAGGCCAAGGCGTAAATCTGGACCGGAGCATCGTCGGAACGCGTAGCGCACAGGGCCGCGATGGCGTCGACGTTGGCCGCCAATAGCTCGAACACGTTGTCGCGCTGTTCGTCCAGCGCCTGGTTGGCGCGAGACTCGGCCTCGACGATCAGACGACCGCCCGGACGCGCCATCTGGCGCTGGAGCGAGGTGTGGACCCGGCGGATCTTGGCCGGCTTGGGCGCGGCGGCGGACCCGGTCACAGGCTGACCTTCATCGGCTTCAACAGCATGTCGATCTCGTCCTGATCCATGTTTTCCTCCACCGCCTCGCCCAGGTCGCCGGACAGATCGCTTTCGCGACGACCATCGGTGCCGGGCGGCGGGCCGTAGTTGTGCACTCGGCGGTCGGGGCCGATATAGTGTTCGGTCTCGACGAAATCCCGGTCCTCGCCGCCCAGCCAGATGATCCGCTTGAGCAGCAGCGAGGGCGACAGGGGCTTGGCGACGATGAAGCTGGCGCCGCAGTCGCGGCCCTGGTGAACCTTGGCCTGGGAGGCGTGACCCAGGATCATGATGACGGGCACATAGCGGGTCGGCGCAGGCGCGTCGCGCCGCAGCCAGCGGACGAAGTCATAACCGTCCATGTCCGGCATGATGCAGTCGATCAGGATCAGATCGACCGACCGTCGCGCCAGCAGCTCGACCGCCGCCTGGGCCGAGGTGCACTTGATCTGCTCCTTGCAACCGAAGCCCTGAACGATGGAGGCCAGCATATCCAGCGACGTGGGCTGGTCGTCGATCAGAAGGACCGTCGTGTGCGCCAGGTTGACCCGATCGCTCTTGGCCATGGCGTCAGAACAGCATCAGGTCGCCGGCGTCGGCGGTCGCCGCCTGCCGCTGCTCGCCGGCGGCGGGGCGCAGGCGGCCCGCCATGTCGGCCAGAGTCAGCCGGCTGACGGCTTCGGACGGGCTGGCGCCGCCGCCCAACATGCGCAGGACGCCGGACAGGGCTTCGAGACGCTGGGTCAGGGCGTCCAGGGCCTGGGCCTGGGTCAGGGCGTTGGGACGTTCCTCCGGCGGGGCGCGGCGGACCAGATCGCTGACCAAGGCCTCGATCCCGTCGATGCCTTCGCGCACCAGCATCAGCTCGTCGGCGACGGCGGCCAGCAGATCGGCGTGTTCGGGAGGGGCGCTCATGCTCAGAACAGTTCCAGGGCGCCGGTGTCGACCGGGGCCATGACGGGCACGGGTTTGGGCGCGACGACGTCGGTCACGGCGCGTTGCAAGGCCCGACCGGTGACGGGCCAATAGTGCAGGCGCCGGCCGCCGTCGCCACGCAGGCTGCCGCCCACCACGGGAATGCCTTCGTCGCGGAGGAATTTCTCGGCGAAGTCGGCATTGCTGCGTCCGACGTCTCGCAAGGAATCGAACATGCGGCCGCCGCCGAACAACTTGGCCTCCAGCCGGTCGCGCCGGGCGCCGGCCTTGAGCATGTCGTTGATCAGAAGCTCCATCGCATAGGCGCCATAGCGACGCCCAGCGTCCGTCCCCGCGCCCGAGCCTTCGGGCAGCAGGAAGTGGTTCATCCCGCCGACGCCTGCCAGCGGATCGCGCACGCACATGGCGACGCAGGACCCCAGGATGGTGCTGAGGACGACGTTCGGATCGGACGTGATGTGGTGCTCGCCCTGACCGACGTGAACGCGTTTTTCGGTTGTGTCCTTCAGCGCCGCAAACGTCATGTCAGTGGACCGAAGACGGCTTCCAGCTTTCCCTTCAGCTGGGCCACGGTGAAAGGCTTGACCAGATAGTTGTTGACGCCGAATTGCACCGCGCGCTGGACCAGTTCGCGGTCGGCGCGGCCCGTCAGCATGATGAAGGCGGTCTTGGAGGTGGGGGGATGGGCGCGCACGGCGCGCAGCAGGCCCAGGCCATCCAGGTTCGGCATATTGTAGTCGGAGATGATCAGGTGCGCGGGCTTGCTGATGATCTCGCGCAGGGCGATTTCGCCGTCGGCGGCCTCGCGGATCTCGCGCACGCCGAGCTGTTGCAGGCTGGTGCGGACCAGCGAGCGCATCGTCATCTGATCATCGACGACCAGGCAGTGAAGTGAGGCGGCGGCGGGCATAGGTTACGCTCCCGGTTAGGCGACTGACCGCGCGGCCGGATCGGCGCACAGTTCGAGAATGGCGGGGGACAGGCGGTGCAGCGGCAGCTGCCGCTCCACGGCGCCGATTTCATAGGCGGCCTTGGGCATGCCGTAGACGACGCAGGTCGCCTCGTCCTGACCCAGGGTGCGGCCACCGGCCTGGCGCATGGCCAGCAGACCCTTGGCGCCGTCACGGCCCATGCCGGTCAGGATCACGCCGGTCATCGGACGCTTCAGCCGGGCGACGGAATCGAACATCACATCGACCGACGGACGGTGGCCGTTGACCGGATCGCTGGCGACCAGTCGGCAACGGGGCGTCAGGCCGGCGGTCACCTCCAGATGGGTTGCGCCGCCGGGGGCGAGATAAATGTGCCCCGGCTTCAGCAACGCGCCGTCCACGGCCTCGCTGACGCTGGGAGCGCAGACGCGGTCCAGACGCGCGGCGAAGCTGGCGGTGAAGGTCGCCGGCATGTGCTGGGTGATGACGGTCGCGGGGCAGTCGAGCGGGAAGCCGCTGAGCACGGTCAGCAGGGCCTCGACCCCGCCGGTGGACGAGCCGATGGCGAGGATATGATTGGGATCGGCGTGATAGGTCTGCGGCGCCGCCGCCCCGGCAGGCGTGTCGCCGCAGGCGCGGACGCGCGAGCGGGCGGCGGTCTTCACCTTGCCGATCAGGTCGTGAAAGGCGCCGACGCTGGCGACGGCGGGCTTGGCCACCGCATCCACGGCGCCGATTTCCAGCGCCGCCAAGGTCACGTCAGTTCCCGCCGCCGTCAGGGTCGAGACCATGACCACCGGCATGGGCCGCAGACGCATGATCTTTTCCAGGAACTCCAGCCCGTTCATGTTGGGCATTTCGACGTCCAGGGTGATGACGTCGGGGTTCAGGGCCTTGATCGCGGCGCGCGCCTCGATGGGATCGGCGGCGGTGCCGACGACCTCGATCTCAGGGTCGGACTTCAGGGCGGCCGAGATCAGCCCACGCATGGTCAGGCTGTCGTCGACGACGAGGACGCGCACGGGGCTCATGCGCCACCCAAACGGTAGGTGGTCAGGCCGGCGGTCTGCAGCTGGCTGGTCGCCGGGCCGGAGACGCGTTCGGAGTGACCGATATAAAGAGTCGCGCCGGGATTCATCAGCGGAGTGAACCGCTTCCACACCCGTTCTTGGGTCGCGTCATCGAAATAGATGACGACGTTGCGGCAGAAGATGACGTCGAACTTGCCCTTCATCGGCCAGTCGCCGATCAGGTTCAGTTCCTTGAAGCTGACCAGACGCTTCAGTTGAGGGCCCGCGACCCACTGGCCGCGATCGGCGCGGTCGAAATATTTGCGCCACAGGGTGACGGGCGCGGGCTCCAGCGCTTCTTCCGAATAGACGCCGTCATGACCTTGAGCGACCATGTTGGGGTCGATGTCGGTGGCCAGGATGCGCACGTCCAGCTCCGCCGCCTCGGGCAGGGCCTGGAGTACGGTCAGGGCCATCGAATAGGGCTCCTGCCCGTTCGAGCAGGCCGCCGACCACAGGCGGACCCGGCCGCCGGCGCGGGCACGCGCCGCCAGTTCGGGCATGACCCGGTCGCGCAGGTCGTCGAAATGGTGCGGTTCGCGATAGAAGCGGGTGACATTGGTGGTGAGGGCCGCGGTCATCTTCTGGCGCTCGTCGACACCATCCACGCCCTCGACCAGGGCGCAGTAGTCGCGGAAGCTGGTCAGGCCCAGGGTGCGAAGGCGCTTTGCCAGGCGCGAATAGACGAGCGCGGCCTTGCCCTCGTTCAGGGCGATGCCAGCATGGGCGTGCAGCATCTGGGCGATGTGGCGGAAATCGTCGGCGGTGAAGACGAACTCGCCCTCGACGATCGATCCCCGGCCGGCGGCGGCGTTCATGCGGCTTCAGCCTCGACTTGAGGCAGGATGTAATCCAGTTCGATCAGGCTGATCATGCGACCGTCGATGGAGAAGATGCCCTTGACGAAGGTCTTGACCTGATCGCTGGCGACGTCGGGTGTCGGCTGCACCGAGGCATCGCTCATCTGCAGGATGTCGGACACCGCATCGACCAGCAGGCCGACCATCCGGCCGCCGATATGGGCCACCATGATGACGTGACGCGCCGTCGGTTCCGAGGTCGTCAGGCCGAAGCGTGCGCCCAGGTCGATGATGGGCAGGACTGTGCCGCGCAGGTTGATGACGCCCTTCATATAGCCCGGCGAGCGGGGCAGAGGGGTCGCCGGCGTCCAGCCGCGGATTTCCCGCACCGACATGATGTCGACGCAGAATTCCTGACTGCCGATGCGAAAGGCGATCAGTTCACGCTGGAGATCTTTGGCTTCGGTCATGGTTCAGCTCGCGAGCTTGAAGTCGGGACGGACGGATTTGCGGCGCATGTCGGTGACCAGCACATCGACATCCAGGATCAGGGCCACGCGCCCGTCGCCCAGAATGGTGGCGGCGGCGACGCCCTCGACCTGCTGGTAGTTGGTTTCCAGGCTCTTGATGACCACCTGGCGCTGGCCCTGGATGGCGTCGAACAGCAGGGCCGCCTGCTGGCCGCCTTCGGTTTCGACGACCACGGCGACGCCTTCGGTCGGGTTCATCGGCTGTTCGCGGAAGCCCATGATCAGGGCCACATCGATCAGCGGCAGGAACCGGTCGCGGAAGCGGATGACGGGATCCACCCCGCCGACGAAATGCAGGTCCACGGCCTGCGGGGTCAGGCTTTCGACGATGGCCGGCAGCGGCGCGATCAGCGTCTGTTCGGCCGCGGCGACGACCATGCCGTCCAGCACCGCCAGCGTCAGGGGCAGGCTGAGGGTGAAGGTCGAGCCCTTGCCCGGCACCGAGCTGATGGAGATGCGGCCGCCCAGGGCCTGGATCGAGCGTTTGACCACGTCCATGCCCACGCCCCGGCCCGAGATGTCGGAGACGACTGCGGCGGTGGAGAAGCCCGGCGCGAAGATCAGATTGTCGATCTGTTCGTCGGTCAGGGGCGCATCGGCGGCGATCAGACCTTTGTCGACGGCGATCTTCTTGACGCGTTCGCGGTTGATGCCGCGGCCGTCGTCGGAGATTTCGATGACGATCCGACCCGAGCGATGCAGGGCGGCGAGACGCACCGTGCCCTCAGCCGGCTTGCCGGCGGCGACGCGCTCCTCGGGCGCTTCCAGCCCGTGGTCGATGGCGTTGCGCAGCATGTGGGTGATGGGCTCGGCTAAGCGTTCGACCACGGTCTTGTCGACCTCGGTGTCCTCGCCGGCCGTGACCAGACGAACCTGTTTGGAGACCATGTCGGCGACTTCGCGGACCAGACGCGGCATACGCTGGAACACCGACTTCACCGGCTGGGCGCGGATCGCCATGACGCTGTCCTGGATCTCGCGGGTCAGCAGTTCCAGGTCTTCCATTCCGAGCGCGATGCCGGAGGACCGGGCCAGTCCGCTTTCCAGAACACGCTGCGACAGCATGGCTTGCTGGATGACCAGTTCGCCGACGACGTTGATCAGGCGATCCACGCGGTCCAAGTCGACCCGGATGGTCACAGGCGCCGGGGCGACGGCGGCGGCGGGGGTCGGCGCCGAAGCGACTGGAGCGGGCACGGGAGCGGCGATCGGTGGGGCCGGCGCGGGCTCGGGCTCGACAGCGGCCAAGGGGATGGCTTCAGGCACAGGCAGGGGCGCAGGCTCGGCGGCCGCGCCGCTCGCCTTGGCCAACAGGGCGGCGATGTCCAGGTCGTCGCTGGCGGGCAGGACGGCGGCCTGTTCGTCCTCGAACGCGCCGATGTCGGCTGCGCCGCCCAGGGGCGTGATGGTCAGTTCGCAGTCGCTTTCGACGAAATCGAAGACCTCGCGCACGGCTGCCTCATCGACGTCGGCGTCCAGATCGACGGTCCAGGTCAGGCAGCCGTCCTCGACCGACAGTGCGTCCAGCGTCGGCGTCTCGCTGTCGTCCACGACGACGGTGACCGGCCCCAGACGACCCAGTTCGCGCAGCAGCAGGCTGGTCTCGTTGGCGTTGACGTACATCCGGCCCATCGGCTTGAACACGACGCGCCAGCCGGTCGACGGCGTGTCGGCGCCCAAGTCGCCGCCCAGATCGTCGATGGGCAGGGGCGCGGCGTCGTCCAGCGCCATGTCGAAGGCCATGGGGGTGAAGCCGAAGTCGTCTTCGTCTTCCTCGACCTCGACCGGCGCCTCGCCGCCGTGGGTCAGGACCTGCATTTCGGCGACCAGTGCGGCGGACCGCGCCTCGTCCACCGGCGGGATCAGGCCCTGGGCCGCCTGGATGTGATCGGCCAGCACATCGGAAGCGCGCAGCAGGGTCTTGATGGTGATCGGATCGCACGGCTTACGGCCAGCGCGCAGTTCGTCCATCAGGGTCTCGAAGACGTGGGCGAAGCGAACCAGGTCTTCAAGGCCGAAGGCCCCTGCCCCGCCCTTGACCGAATGGACGGCGCGGAAGACGGCGTTGATCGTCTCCAGATCGGTCTGCCCCTGTTCAAGCAGCATCAGCTTGGCTTCCAGGTCGGCGAGCAGTTCGTCGCACTCCTGGAAGAAGGTGGCTTTGATGGCTTCGAAGGCGTCCATTGGGTCGAGGTCCGGCGGGCTTTAGGCGATCAGGCGGCGACGCGGCGGACGGCGTCCACCAGCTTGACGGGGTCGAACGGCTTGACGATCCAGCCGGTGGCCCCGGCGGCGCGGGCACGGGCCTTCTTCTCGACGTCGCTCTCGGTCGTCAGCACCAGCACCGGGGTGGTGCGGTGGTTCGGATTGGCGCGCACGCCCTCGATGACGCCGAAGCCGTCCATGCGCGGCATATTGATGTCGGTGATGATGACGTCGGCGCCCTTGGCGTCCAGCGTCTCCAGCCCATCCACGCCGTCGACGGCCTGGATCACGGTATAGCCCGCATCTTCCAGCGCCATCAGCAGCATGTCGCGCATGGTGCGTGAATCGTCGATCGTCAGAACGGTCTTGGTCATGCCAACGCCCCCTCGGTGTTGAAGTCCGGCGCGCCATAGGCGGCCCATTGTTCCGTCCAGTATTGGGACACAGACCCTAAACTTAGGTTGACGCCGTCGGCCGCCCACGTCTTTCGCGCCGACAGCAGAATCTGCAGGCACAGACCGCCCAGACGCTGGACGGCGGAGGCGTCAAGGACCACCGGGTGGCCGCGCAGGGCCAGCAGATCCGCCTTCAACGGCTCGGCCGCATTCAGGTCCAGAACGTCGGACAAGATCAGGGTTTCAGTCATCAGAACTCCTCCCAGCCGTCCTCGACGGCGGTGGCTTGAGGCTTGGGTGCGGCGCCGCCTCGGCCGATGACCTTCAGAGCGGCGGCCATGTGGCTGCTAGGCTTGGCGACGGGCGCAGGGGTGCGAATCGGCGCGGGCGCAGCGGCGCGCGACGGCGAAGACCCGACGCGGAACTGGGCGACCGAGGCTTGCAGGCTTTCCGCCTCTTGGGCCAGCGAGTGGCTGGCGGCGGTCGACTGCTCGACCATGGCGGCGTTCTGTTGGGTGACCTGGTCCATCTGGTTCACGGCGGTGTTGACCTGGGCCAGGCCGACAGCCTGTTCCTGGGCCGAGGCGGCGATCTCGGTGACCAGGCTGTCGATTTCGGCGACGCGGTCCACGATCCGTTGCAGCGCCTCGCCGGTCTCTCCGACCAGTTTCACGCCTGCGCCGACCTGGCCGGTCGAGGCCGAGATCAGGGTCTTGATCTCCTTGGCGGCTTCGGCCGAACGCTGGGCCAGGGCGCGGACTTCGGAGGCGACCACCGCGAAGCCACGACCGGCCTCGCCGGCGCGCGCGGCCTCGACGCCGGCGTTCAAAGCCAGAAGGTTGGTCTGGAAGGCGATCTCGTCGATCACGCCGATGATCTGGTTGATCTGGGTGGACGAGCCCTCGATGGCCTGCATCGCCTGCACCGCATCGCGCACGATCACGCCCGAAGTCTCGGCGTCGCCCTTGGCGGCGCGCACGACATCGGAGGCCTGGCGGGCGCCTGAGGCGGTCTTGTTCACCGTGGCGGTGATTTCATCCAGCGCGGCGGCGGTTTCCTCCAGCGAGGCGGCCTGTTGTTCGGTGCGACGCGACAGGTCGTCGGCCGCCTGCGAAATCTCGCCGGCGCCCGAGCGGATGCCCGAGACGTTGCCGACCACCACCGAAACAGCCTGCTGCAACTGAGAGATGGCAGCGTTGAAGTCGGTCTTCAGCTGAGCCGATTTAGCATTGAACTCGATGTCGATGCGGTGGGTCAGGTCGCCGTTCGACATGGCCGACAGACCTTGGCCCAGGGCCGCGATGGCACGGGCGTCCTCGGCGGCTTCGCGCGCCTTGTCCGCCTCGCGTTCGGCGCGTTCCTGCTCGCTCATGGAGCGATGGGCCGTGGCTTCCTGTTCGACGCGAACCTTCTCGACCGCCGCGTCGCGGAAGGCCAGGATGGCCTGACCCATCTTGCCGAACTCATCCTTGCGCTCGGCGCTCGCGACCGTGATATTCGTGTCGCCGGCCATCAGCTTCTGCATATAGCCGATCATCGTGAAGACCGGCCGCACGATGGACCGGGTTGCGACAAAGCCGGCCATCAGGGCGATCACCAAGGCCGAGATCAGGCCGACAATCGTAGCGATCAGCGCGGTCCGACTGGCGGCGTCCTGAGCCTCGACCGCCGCTTTCAGCGCCGTGTCGTTGGCGGCCTTGATCGCGTCAACCGCCTCCTCGACCGGCGCGACAAAGTTGTCAGCGCTTCCATTACGACCGACCATTTGCACAGCCTGGGCGCCGCGACCGTCGCGGACCATCGCCGAACCGGCTTCGACGACATTCTTGTACCAGACCGCATTGCCCTCGATGGCCTTGTCGACCAGAGCGGCGCGATCGGCCGGCAGTTCGCCACGCAGTTCATTCATTTCCGCGAGGAACTTGGCGCGGTGCGCGTCGACGCGTTCGAGATAGTAGGGATCCTGAGACAGGAGATAGCCGCGCAAGGCGTTCTCCTGGCGGGCCATATAGAACTCCGCCGTCGCCGTGGAGCGGTTGGCCTGGTTTTCCACCGTGCGAACCTTGCCGGCCGCCTCCATCTGCAACAGGCTTGCGATAATAACAGCGCCCATGACGGCGATCGCCGCCAACACGAGAGCGAAAGCCGCGAACAACTTGCGGCCTACGGGCATATTCTCGATCAACTTCAACTCAGCATCCCCCGATGGATCGGTTACTCAGAACGAATAGATGGCGGCGGCGACAAGGCGGCCGTCATAGGGCTCGCCGACACTGTGCTTGTCGGTGTCGTACCAGCGCAGGTCGAAGGCCAAGGCGTCGGTCAGCTTCTGTTTGGCGCCGACGTTCCAGGCGTTGTAGTCGACCCCGCCGTCGGCCATCCGATTGGCGACGGCGGCCGAAATCTTCGTCTTGGCGGCGACGGCGACCGTGCCTTGCAACTCCAGCCACCAGGCCTCTTTCGTGGCGGCGAAGCCGTCAGGCGAATAGTTGACGCGAAGGCGCGTCACCACGGGGCCCAGCTTGCGTGAAGCGTCCGCCTGATATTCCCAATAGTTGTTATCGACGCCGGCGCGCGACCCTGGCAGGTCGCGGTTCATGACCCCAAGATCGAAGGAAAAGCCGCCCGCTTTGGGCCGCCAACCGACCATGCTGACGATTTCCATGTCGTAGCCTTGAGCGCCGGCGGCGTCCGAGACGAAGACGCTGGCGTAGCCTTCGCCGAAGCCGACCTCCGCCTTGGCGAAAGGCGCCACGTCCTGATTGCTCTTGCCCAGCCCTTTGCCGACATACTGGCTGGCGACACCGACATCGAGACCGAACGATTGGGCCTGGGAGGTGACCGGCGCCGCGAGGCCTACTGCCGCGACGACATAAATGGCTGACGAACGAAACATGGCGATCCCTGAAGCTTCTGCATTCTGAGGCTCAAGGATGAGGCGATGATTAATATCAAATCTGAACCGAGCGCTATGTAGGATTGCGTATCGGTTCCGACGCTTATGGCGTAGGCCGACCGCGCTTCACGCGACACCGACGACGGCGGATCGGACATTTTTTTGGAGTACGTAGGTTCACCTAAGTCCAAAAGCCCTGTACAAAAGTTGTCAGAAAAGTGTCGAAGCTCGTTGGATTCCGCTACAACACGTCCATGCTCACGAGCTCACGTCACCTCACATTGATTTCGTCTGCGGTCACCTAGCCACGCCGATGATCCGTCGATCAGAGACAGGGTGGAACGAGGTCTTGATCGCATGTTCAACGGTGCTTATTGCGACGCTTATTCGCAGCGGTCTCGAACCGTTTGGGAATTTCTATTATCTTCCGCTTGTGCCGGCGGTAATGGCGACGGCCTTGCTCGCTGGAAGACTGGCCGTGGCGCTTGCGATACTGTTGGCCATAGGAACCAATCTATGGCTGGTGCAACGTGAGGACGCGCTGGACGCCGCAACGAATGCGGCCCTGTTCGCCGTCATCGCCTGGGTCATCGCGGAAGTCTGTCGTCGGTTGATCGACGCGCTGGAACAGGCCCGCGCCCTGACGCGTGATCTGGCGGTGCGCGAGATGCTGCTCGACACCATCGTGGCTACCACGCCGATCGTGACACTGGACCGCGAGGGGCGGACGCGTCGAGTGACCCCTGCGGCCGCCAATCTGTTGCGCGTGGATCGTCTGGCGGCGATCGCCCAGCCGTTCGGGTCGCTGCTGCCGGGGTTCGACGAGACGGCCCTGACAAAGGCCCGTCAAGGCGGCGAGGTTCTCGCACCATCGTCCGGCCCGTGGACGAGCGGGCCGTCGCCCCTGCCGGGCCCGCCCCTGACGCTTCACGCCAACGTCCTGCCCGACGACATCTCGCCAGAGCATATCGTCCTGACGCTGGGCGATGACAGCGAGGCCGAAACAATCCGGCGCAGCGAAAAAGATCTGATCGCCAGGCTGAGCAAAGTCTGGCGTCTGAACTCGATGGGGGAGATGGCCGCGACACTGGCCCACGAGCTGAACCAGCCGCTGAGCGCCGCTGCCGTCTATCTGCATGCCAGCCAGGTTGAGCTGGCAGGTCTGGGGCCCGCAGCGGACGGCCCGACCAAGACCATCGAGTTGGCAAAGGCGCAGTTGCTGCGTGCGGGAGACATCATCCGTCGCATGCGCGAACACGTCGCCACGGGGGCTCGGTCCGTTACAGAGGAACGCGCGTCGCTGATCGTCCTGGATCTTGCGCCTGTCTTCGCCCTGATCGGACAGGATACCGACACCCCTGTCGATCTGGACATGGAAGAGACCGACGATCGGGTGCTGGTCGACCGCATCCAGATTCAGCAGGCGTTGGCCAATCTGGTGCGCAACGCCGTGGATGCGGTCATTGGACGCGAGGGCGCACGTGTCACCCTGACGGGACGCTCGCACGGATCGGATGGCTATGAAATCGCGGTTTCGGACAACGGCGACGGCATACCTGCGGAGCAGATGGACGAAATCTTCCATCCGATGACCACCACCAAGCCCGGCGGCATGGGCCTGGGTCTATCCGTGACGCGTTCGATTGTTGAAAGTCACGGGGCCGCTCTGGTCGTCAGCCGTAATCCTCAAGGCGGAGCGACATTCTCGTTCTGTCTGCCTCGCCTCACGGAGCCCGACCTCCCATGAGCTCACATTCCGTCTTCATCATCGACGACGACCCTTTCATGCGAGACGCTCTGGTGCTGATGCTGCGGGGGGCGGGTTTCCGGGCGCGCAGTTTCGTCAGCGCCGACGACTTCCTGGTCAATCTGCCTGCAGACAAGAGCGCCTGCGTCATCACCGATGTGCGGATGCCGGGGCTTCAGGGTTCTGAACTCGTTGGGCGTCTCAAGAGCCTGCGCGGCGACACTTGACCGGTGATCGTCATCACGGGTCACGGCGAGGTGGCGCTTGCGGTTCAGCTGATGAAGGCGGGCGTCGTCGATTTCGTCGAAAAGCCCTTCGATCCACAGCGGATACTGGACGCGGTCTCCAGCTGCCTGGCCTCGCTGACCAGTCTTGAAGCCGAGCGGATCGCGCGCGAGGACGCCAGGGCCCGCCTGGACACCCTGACCCCGCGCGAGCGGCAGGTCTTCGACGCCCTGATCGACGGCTGTTCGAACAAGGAGATCGCGCAAAGGCTGGAGATCAGCCCGCGCACGGTGGAGATCTTTCGCGCCAAGGTGATGACGAAAATGCAGGCCGCGAACCTGTCCACCCTGGTCCGGATCGGAATGCGCGCCGGCGACGCTTGAGCCGGACGAGATTCGTCGCCACCTTAGTCGCGACATGAGCGACCGGTCCGCAGGCCTCGCCCCGTCCCGCGTGACTGCGGTCCTGGGGCCCACCAACACCGGCAAGACCCATCTGGCGGTCGAGCGGATGCTGGGTCACGCCTCGGGCATGATCGGCCTGCCGCTGCGGCTGCTGGCGCGTGAGATCTATGAGCGGATCGTCAAACAGCGCGGCGCGGCGGCCGTCGCCCTGATCACCGGCGAGGAAAAGATCGTCCCGCCGCGCCCGCACTATTTCGTCTGCACCGTCGAGGCCATGCCGCTGGAGCGATCGGTCGAGTTCCTGGCCATCGACGAAATCCAGTTGGTCGCCGATCCCGAACGCGGCCACGTCTTCACCCAGCGGCTGCTGCATGCGCGCGGTCGGTTCGAGACGATGTTCCTGGGCGCGGGGACCATGGAGCCGCTGATCCGCCGCCTGGTCCCGGACGTCGAGATCGTGACGCGCGACCGGTTGTCCACCCTGTCCTATGCGGGCTCCAAGAAGCTGACCCGCCTGCCGCGCCGCAGCGCCATCGTCGCCTTCTCGACCGACCGGGTCTACGCCATCGCCGAACTGATCCGACGTCAGCGCGGCGGCGCGGCGGTGGTGATGGGCAGCCTGTCGCCACGCACCCGCAACGCCCAGGTGGCCCTGTATCAGTCGGGCGAGGTCGATTTCCTGGTCGCCACCGACGCCATCGGCATGGGGCTGAACATGGATGTGGACCATGTCGCCTTCGCGGGGTTGAGAAAGTTCGACGGGCGGCGCACGCGTTGGCTTTACGCCCATGAGATCGGCCAGATCGCCGGGCGGGCGGGCCGGCATCTGCGCGACGGCACCTTCGGCGTCACGGCCGAGGCCGAGGATCTGGACCCCGACCTGGTCGAACAGGTGGTCGAGCATCGGTTCGATCCGATCGAGGCGGCGGAGTGGCGGAACGCCCGGCTGGATTTCGACACCCTGCCCGATCTGCTGCGCTCGCTGACGGTGACGCCCCAGCGATCGGGGCTGAGCCTGACGGCGGAGGCGCTGGACGAGACCCTGCTGCGTCGCCTGATCAAGGACGAGGAAATCGCGCGCCTGGGGCGCTCGCGCGGGGCGGTCATGCGTCTGTGGGAGGCGTGCCAGTTGCCGGACTTCCAGAAGACGACGCTGGATGAACACGCCCGGCTGGCCAAGGACGTCTTTCACGCCCTGACCGGCAAGCGCGGCCGGCTGACTGACGACTGGATGGCGCCGCGCTTCGCCTTCGTGGATCGTGACGACGGTCAGATCGACCAGCTGTCGGCGCGGCTGTCGGCGGTGCGCACCCTGTCCTACATCGCCAACCGGCCGGACTGGGTTCACGACGCGCAAGGCTGGCGCGACAAGACCCGCGCGCTGGAAGACCGGCTGTCCGACGTGTTGCACGAGCGGCTGACCGCCCGGTTCGTGGATCGCCGCACCACCGCCCTGATGCGGGCGCTGAACGTGCGCGAAGACACGTTCGCAGGCGTCGCCGAAGACGGCGAGGTCACGGTCGAAGGCCAGGTCGTCGGCCAGCTGGAGGGCGTGCGCTTCCAGATGGAGAAGGGCTCGTCGGCCCTGGAAGACCGCACCCTGCGTCAGGCGGCCGTGCGTGCGGTGACGCCCGAGATCAATCGACGGCTGGGGCGTCTGGCGGCCGAGACCGACGACGGCTTTTCGGTCACGCCGGACGGGGCGGTGCTGTGGCGCGGCGTGCTGACGGCGCAGATCAATGCGACGCCGCAGGGGGTCGATCCCTTTACGCCCTCCGTGCGCCTGCTCGGCGATCTGGGACCGACGCCCGCCCGCGAGCGCGCCCAGCGCCGCATCGAGGCGTGGCTGGCGGCGGAAGCGGGCCGGGCGCTGCGCGATCTGCGGCGGCTGCGTCAGGCGGTGGAGTCGGGGACCTTGAAAGGCCTGCCGCGCGGCATCGCCTTTCGCCTGATCGAGGCCGGCGGCGTGATCGACCGGCGCGAGGTCGAACGCGATCTGGCTGCGCTAAGCCAGGTCGAGCGCCGTACGCTGCGCAGTTTCGCTATCCGCATCGGGGCGCATTCGGTGTGGCTGCCCGGTCTTCAGAAGCCGCGCGCGCGCCATTTCGCCCAGGCCTTCGTCGCCGCGCCGCTGATCCCGGCGACGCCCGATCTGATCCCCGCGCCGGGGGAGCCGCCCTCGGCGCGGCTGTTGTCCGCGCACGGATTGCGATTGACGGGACGGTGGATGGCGCCGGTCGAAACGCTGGAGAAGATGGCCGAGCTGCGGGCCGCCAATCACGGCCGGCTGTCCGACGAGGCCCTGACCGATCTGGGCTGGCGCGCCGATCAGGCCAAACAGATCATCGCCGCCTTGAAGATCGAACGCGCTCGCCTGCCCGACAAGCCGGGCGCAGCGCCGAAGATCGTCAAGGACTCGCCCTTCGCCGCCCTCGCCGCCCTGACGGAGGCGCCCCCGGCGCGGCCCAAGCGTCGTCGTCCGCGTCGAAAGGCGAAGGCTTGAACGAGAACGCCTGTCGCATCGACATCTGGCTGTGGCGCGCGCGGTTCGTGAAGACGCGCGGCTTGGCGGCCGGTCTGGTGGAGCGGGGGGCGGTGCGGCTGACGCATCAGGGGCGCGAGACGCGGCTCGACAAGCCCAGCCGGTGCGTTCACGTCGGCGACCTGCTGACCTTCGCCCAGAACGGACGCGTCATCAGCCTGAAGGTCGAGGGGCTAGGCGAAAGGCGCGGGCCCGCCGAGGAGGCCCGCGCCCTATATTCGCTGACGGTCTAGATGGCCTTAAGTCGCGCGAAGCGCGGTAGGCTCAAAAGAACGGCCTCAAGTCGCGCGCAGCGCGATAGCCCTACTTCTGAATGACGAACTCGCCTTCGATGTGCAGCTTCACCTCGTCGGAGACGGCTGGCAGGGCGTAGTTGATGCCGAAGTCCGAGCGTTTGATGGTCGCTTCGCCGTCGAAGCCGGCCTTGTAGGCGCCCATGACGGTTCCGGCGCCGTTGAACTCGACCTCGATGGTGACGGGCTTGGTCACGCCCTTCAGGGTCAGATCGCCGACCACGGTCGCCTCGTTGGCGTCATCGGCGTCGATGGTGACCGAGCGCGAGACGAAGGTCGCGGTTGGGTATTGGGCGGTGTCGAAGAAGTCGGCGGTTTGCAGGTGGGCCTTCAGACGGTCGTCGTTGGGCGCCACGTCGGTCAGCGGGATCGTCGCGGTCAGGGTCGAGGCCGACGGGTTGGCCGGATCCAGCTTCAGCACCGCCTTCACGTTCACGAACTGGCCCGTATAGGTCGACAGGCCGAAGTGATTGACCGACCAGGTGATCTTGCCGTGGCTGGATTCCAGATCGTAGGTCCCGGCGGTGACTTCGGCGGGGTTCTTGGTCAGAGCGGCCTGAGCCACGACCGCGCCGCCTGCGACCAGGCTGAGGGCGGCGGCGCCGGCGACGGCGTATTTCATGAAGGGGGTGCGCATGGGAGTTCCTGTCGATGGGCGGATATGCAATCAATACAGTTGCGATTAGGCGCCGTTCTGTCAAGGCGCTGCGAATGGCTCTCGCCTTAAGCCGCGCTGTTGACAGTTGGTTGCGTGGCCGCCATGTCGCAGGCCTCCCGCCCACAGACCGACACCCGTTTTTCGCCCAATGACCTACATCGTCACCGACGCATGCGTGAAATGTAAGTTCATGGACTGCGTCGAGGTGTGTCCGGTGGACTGCTTCTACGAGGGCGAGAACTTTCTGGTGATCGCGCCCGACGAATGCATCGACTGCGGCGTGTGCGAACCGGAATGCCCCGTCGACGCCATCGTGCCGGACACCGAGGACGAGCCCGACGGCAAATGGCTTCAGGTCAACGCCGAATACGCCAAGGTCTGGCCCAACATCACCGTCAAGGGCACGCCCCCCGCCGATCGCGAACAGTACGAGCGCGAAACGGGCAAATACGAGAAATACTTCAGCCCCAAGCCGGGCAAGGGTTCCTGATTTCAGGACCGGCTCCGCTCACGCCTTGCCGTATTTGCACGTCCGCCCTGTGGACGTTTTGAAATTCCGCAGATTTGTGATAGGTTCTGTTTCATTGGATCGGGCGGTCCGCGAAATCTTCGCGCCGCCCGTGTTTGCGACAGAATCCCGCCCTAGACGGGATCGGCCAGAGGTTTGGTGATCCGTTTCCGCTTTTGACGCCTGACATCATCCCCTCCGACGGAGCGATCCGGCGGGTGAGATCCTGTTTGCGTTTCCTGCGCCTTCGTTTCGCCCGGCCCTGACCGGGAAAGGACGATTATGACGAGCAAGACTGGTCTGGAGTTCAAGGTTGGCGACGCGGTCGTCTATCCGGCGCACGGCGTCGGCAAGGTGGCGGCGATCGAGACCCAGGAAGTCGCGGGCATGTCGCTGGAGGTCTATGTCGTGACCTTCGACCACGAAAAGATGACCCTGCGCGTCCCGACCAAGAAGGCCGTGACGGCTGGCCTGCGTTCGCTGGCCGCCGACGACGTCGTGACCAAGGCCCTGACCACCCTGAAGGGCCGCGCGCGCATCAAGCGCACCATGTGGTCGCGTCGCGCCCAGGAATATGAAGCCAAGATCAACTCGGGCGACTTGATCTCCATCGCCGAAGTGGTTCGCGATCTGCACCGCGCCGACACCCAGCCGGAACAGTCCTATTCGGAGCGCCAGCTCTATGAATCGGCTTTGGACCGCATGGCGCGCGAAGTCGCCGCCGCCAACAAGATCGACAAGGACGCCGCCGTCGAGCTGCTCGCCAAGTCGCTCAGCGCCAAGAAGCCGGTCCCGACCGCCGAAGCCGCCTAAGCATCGAGTTTCGAACTAAAGAAAAGGCCCCGGAGCGATCCGGGGCCTTTTTTTTGATGCGTCGCAGAGCCGCTGTCAGAAGTATTCGGCGTTGGCCGGGCACTGGGCGCTGATGCGGCGCGCTGTGATGCTGGCGGGGATATAGGGGGTGCCGCGCACGATCTGGGCGCCGCCGCGGAAGCTGAAGCTGGTTTCGGTGTAGGTGCCGTTCAGGCGAACAGCGATGCGACGGCCCTTGCGATCCTGGCAGGTTCCCTCGAAGCGGGCATTGCCGTTGCCGACCACGCGGGTCGGATAGGTGCAGCGCCACTTGTTGGTCGACAGGCCGCCGAAGAATCGGTTGATCTCGCTGGGCCGCACGCACTTCTGCTCGGTGTCGCGCTGGCCCACCGCGCTGGTGGTGTATTCCCAGTAGCCAGGCAGGACTTCGGACTGGGCCGCAGTCTGGGCCGGGGCGATGGCGGGCGAGGCCAACATGAAGCCGCCGGCCATCACCGGGGCCAGGACGGCGAGCGCGCGCTTGGGCAGGCGATCGATCAAGGACGGACGGGACATGGAAGCCTTCTGTTCTGCTTGGGTCTCTTTTGAGGTCGTCATCATATGGGCCATACAGGGCGGCATTTGAATGACGGCTGAACGAGGCGTGGGGACGATGCGTCCAGACTCGGCTTGACGCCGAACCGCCTCTTCCCTTATACGGCCCCCTCTCGCGCGGGCTGGTTCCCGCGCGCAACTGTTTCATGCGTCCTCTCCCACGCTCGGGCTGGACGCCGCACCTTAAGGATCTGACGATGTCGCGTCGTTGCGAACTCACCGGTATCGGCCCCATGGTCGGCCACAACGTGAGCCACTCGAACATCAAGACCAAGCGCCGCTTCCTGCCGTCGCTGAAGACGGTCAAGGTCACGTCGGAAGCCCTGGGCCAGACGTTCAGCCTGCGCATCTCGAACGCGGCGCTGCGCACCCTGGACTACAAGGGCGGCCTGGACGTCTTCATCGTCAAGGCCCGCGACGAGCAGCTGTCGATCGCCGCTCAGCGCATCAAGCGCCAGATTCGCGCCAAGCTGGCCGAACAAGCCGCCGCCTGATCGGCGACCGCGACATAGAGTTCTGGAAGAGGCCGGTGGAAACACCGGCCTTTTTCTTTGCGCCATTGCCCGCTCGCGCTAGCCTGTCGCCTCAGACGGGGAGCGGTTCATGCGCATCAAGGTCTTGCTTTTGGCCGCAGCCAGCGCCCTGACGCTGTCGGCCTGCGCCACCGTCGCCCAGCCGGCGCCGGCGCCGCGCGAATCGACCGCCTTCACTCTGGCTACCGATCAGCCGCTGACGCCGGAACAGCAGGCGATGCAGTTCGACAAGGCCGACTTGTCGATCAGGGTCCTGCCCGAAGACAAGGCCATCGACGCGGTCGCCGTGCTGGACTTCACCGCCAAGTCGCCGCTGGACGCTCTGGTCGTCGAACTGGACACCTTGCTGAGCATTTCCTCGGTCCAGATCGACGGGGTCGAGGTCGCCGTCGATCGCTGGTCCAACCCCGAAGGCCAGCTGACGGTGCAGTTGCCCGAGACCCTGGCCACGGGCCGGTCGGTATCCCTGCGCGTCGCCTACGCCGGCCAGCCGCGCGTGGCGCCCCGTGCACCGTGGGACGGCGGCTTCGTCTGGTCCACCGCGCCGTCGGGCGAGCCATGGATCGCCACGGCGGTTCAGGGCGAGGGCTGCGACATCTTCTGGCCCTGCATCGACAGCCCGCACGGCGAACCGGGCCGGGTCGATCTGCACATCACCGTCCCGTCCGCCCTGTCGGCGCCGTCCAATGGCCGCTTCCTGGGCAAGGTCGACCACGGCGACGGCTGGACCACCTGGAACTGGTCGGCGAAATCGCCCAACACCTACGCCATCGCGCTGAATGTCGGGCCGTACGAAGAGGTATCGGGCGAGTACGCCAGCCGGTTCGGCAACACGATCCCAATGCGCTATTGGCATCTGAAAACGGACACGCCCGACCAGGTCCAGGACCTGTTCGCCCAGTTCCCAAAGATGCTGGACTTCTTCGAAGCCGCCGTCGGCCCCTTTCCCTTCGGCGACGAGAAGATGGGGGTGGTCGAGACCCCGCACCTGGGCATGGAGCACCAGACCATCAACGCCTACGGCAACGGCTACAAGATCGACGGGCGGGGCTATGACTGGCTGTTGCAGCACGAGTTCGCCCACGAGTGGTTCGGCAACCAGCTGACCAATCAGAACGCCGACGACATGTGGCTGCACGAGGGTTTGGGCAGCTACATGCAGCCGCTCTACGCGCGCTGGCTGCTGGGCGACCGCTACATGCAGCGCGAACTGGCCAACCAGCGCGAGGGTCTGGTCAACAAATATCCCATCGTCTCGGGCACATCCAAGACCGAAGACGAGGTCTACAAAGGCGACGTCGGGCCGGGGCTCGACATCTACAACAAGGGTTCGTTGATCAGCCATTCGTTGCGCATGCTGATCGGCGACACCGCCTTCCATCAGGCGGTCACCCGTCTGGTCTATGGCCGATCCGACCCCCGGCCGGGCAATTTCGCGCCGCTGTACCGGTCCACCGGCGACTTCCTGGCGATCATCAACGACGTCACGGGCCAGGACTATGGCTGGTTCTTCCGCGGCTATCTCTACAACGCCGCCCTGCCGGTGCTGAGCCAGACCCGCGACGGCGATGTGCTGAAGCTGGAGTGGGCGACGGGCGACGGCGGCGTCTTCCCCATGCCGCTGGAGGTCGAGATCGACGGGCGCGTTCAGACCGTGGCCATGACGGGCGGACGCGGCCAGATCGCGGTTCCGGCCGGCACCCACGTCCTGATCGATCCGCAGAACAAGGTGCTGCGCCAGATGGACGTGATCGACGAGCTTCAGGCCTACAAGGCGGCGCAGAAGCCGAAGTAGCGACGGGTCAGGCCGCCGCCACCGTCACCGACTGGCGCACCATCTGACAGCGCTCCTGCGTCGTCAGGAAGGCGATGTCCGCCGCATCGCGCCCGCAGGCGATCCGCACCAGGCCTTCGACCGGCGCCAGGCCCGTCGGATCGACCAGCCACCAGCCGTTGTCCAGCCAGACCTCGAAGATGGCGTGGAAGTCGGGCGGGCTGAGTTGGTGGGCGAAGGCGCTGACCGCGCGTGCAGGAATGCCCGACGCCCGACACAGCGTCATGCCCAGATGGGTGAAGTCGCGGCACACGCCGGCCCGGTCGATGAAGGTGCGCGCCGCCGTGGTTTCGGTGTCCGACACGCCGTGCTCATAATCGACGTTCTCAGTGATCCAGTTCAGGATCGCCAGCACCCGAGCGCCGCCCGCCGTGTCGCCGAACTCGCGCGTCACGAAGCGGCCGAACTGGTCCGACGGACAATAGCGGCTGGGCTGGAGATAGGGCAGGACCTCGGCCGGCAACTCGCCCCAGTCATGCTGGGACACGCTGGGCGGCAGTCCCTTCAACACGCCATTCTCGACCACCGCCTCATAGGTCAGCTTGACCTCGCCCTCGACATGGCAACGCAGTGTGCGGGCGCCGAAGTCGACGTCCTCGTCCTCGTGGAAATCGACCGGCGGGTCGAAGGTCAGTGTTTCTTCCAGAACATCCTGACCCGGCCAATGGGCGACCTGGATCTTGTAGATGGCGTCCGTCGGCGGATCGAAACGATAGACGAGTTCGGCGCGGACGCGCAGTTTCATGAAAATCTGCCGATCAAAGGGAGATGAGAAGGTTGCTGGTGAACGCCACGCGGTCTGGGCCGTTCCGTGGTGGTCCGCGCCTTCTGGCCTGTGCAAATCGACAAGACAAGACAATGTGTTAATCTGAGCCCCATGATCGCTTCCCCTGCCCTTCTCGCTCTTCGGGAAGCCACCGCCTCGGCCCACGAAACCCTGGAAGTCCAGGCCCGGATCGAGCCGCGTCTGTCGGACCCCGCCACGCGGGCGGCGACCGTGGCGGCCTTTTACCGCTTCATGCCGGACTGGAGCCGCTCAGCCATCCGCTTGTGGCGGGGTTGAACGCCGCACTGGGCGCCGCCTTCGAACCGCGATCACGCGCGCATGGGATCGCCCAGGACCTGACGATACTGGGCCAGCGCGTTCCCTCGCCCGCGCGTCCGGCTTCGCCCGCCTCGGCCGGCGAAGCCTTGGGCTGGGTCTATGTGGCCGAAGGGTCGATGCTGGGTGGGCGGATCATACGACGCCGGCTGGCCGCCGAGGGGCGCGATCTGGACGGCCTCGGCTTGCTGGATCCCTATGGCGAAGAAACCGGCGCACGCTGGCGCGCCTTCATGGATCTGCTGGACCGGGCCTGCGTCAGCGGCCTTGCCACGATCGATCAGGTGGTGAAGGGCGGCGTCGACGGCTTCGCCTTCGCCCATCGCACCTTGCAACCCGAGCCGCAGGAGGCCGCGGCATGACCGAGACGCTCGACCTCGCCGACGCCGCGCTGAACGAATGCGACCGCGAGCCGATCCACATTCCTCAATCGATCCAGCCGCACGGCTTCATGCTGGTGCTGGATCTGCAATCTCTGACCATCCGCCAGGGGGCGGGCGCGATCGAGGAGCTGACCGGCCGCAAGGTCTGGATCGATCGCACCGTCGCCGACGTGTTGGGCGATGTCGCCGACCGGGCCGTGCGCGCCATGGCCGCGCATCAGGAGGCCGGCTTCGCCTGTCGCTGGCGCGCGACCAATCGTCTGGAATACGACGTCGTGGTGCACCGCGCGCCCGGCACGACCGCTGGCGCGATCAACGACCTGATGATCATCGAGGTCGAACAGAGCTCACAGCAGGCCCGGCTCGGCGTCGATCTGATCGCCAACCTGGACGCCGCCGGCGCCGCTCTGGAACGGGCGGTGACGATCCAGACGGTGTGCGAGCGGGCGGCGGACGCCTTCCGTCGCCTGACCGGTTTCGACCGAGTGATGATCTATCGCTTCCAGGACGACGAGGCGGGTCAGGTCGTGGCCGAAAGCCGCGCCGATGGGTCCGGCTCCTTCCTAAACCACCATTTCCCCGCGACAGATATCCCGCAGCAGGCGCGCGCCCTTTATCTGCGCAACCCGGTGCGAGTCATTCCCGACAGCCGCTATACGCCTCAGCCTCTGCGCCCCATCGCGCCTGGCGAGGCGCCGCTGGACATGAGCGACAGCGGCCTGCGCTCGGTGTCCCCGATCCATCTGCAATATCTGCGCAACATGGACGTTCGGGCCTCCGCGTCCGTGTCGATCATCGTCGATGACGCCCTGTGGGGCTTGGTGGCCTGCCACAACGCGTCGCCCAAACTGCTGCCCTATGAGCTGCGTGTGGGCTGCACGGCCCTGGCGCGCAATCTGGCGCGACAGTTGAAGTCCAAGACGGACGCCGACCTCTACCGCGAACGCACGCGCCTGCGTCGGATGGAGGACGAACTGCTGTCGCGGCTGTCGCCGGACCGCCCGATGCGAGAAGCGCTGGGCGAAAAGGCCGATGCCCTGATGCAACTGACCAGCGCGGACGGTCTGGCCATCGTCAGCGACGGCGATGTGCAGATTTTCGGCCATACGCCGCCCGAAGACGGGGTGCGCGCCATCGCCGCCTGGGTCGCGGGACGCCCGGGGCTGCGTCCGGTCTCATCGCATCACCTGGCCTCGGTTCTGCCGGCCGCAGAGGCGTGGAAGACGCACGCCAGCGGCCTATTGGCCGTCACCCTGCCGCTGGATCAGCCGGTGTCGCTGCTGTGGTTCCGCTCGGAGGTGCTGGAAACGGTGCGCTGGGCCGGCAATCCGGCGACAGCGGAAAAGACGGGTCCCAACGCCATTCTGACGCCGCGCGCCTCGTTCGAAAGCTGGTCGGACACCGTCTCGGGCCGCGCGCACCGCTGGGGCCCCGCCGCCGTGGAATCCGCCGCCCGGCTGAGGGACGCGCTGGCCGACTACGCCGCGGTTCATCAGATCCGACGGCTGAACCGATCGCTGCAGGACCGCCTGTCCGAGCGCGACCTGCGGCTGGAGCAGCAGCAGTATCTGATCCGCGAAGTGAACCACCGGGTTCAGAACAGCCTGACGCTGGTGTCCAGCTTCCTGGGCCTTCAGGCGCGAGAACAGGCGGGCGGCTCGGCCGCGACGGCGCTGAACGAGGCGCGCCGTCGCGTGCGCGCCGTCTCTGCGGTCCACAGTCGGCTGTATCAGAGCGACCAGCTCACCACCATCGACATGAGCCGCTACATCGGGGATCTGGTCGACGACCTCGGCTCCAGCATGGGGCCCGACTGGGCCGCCGCCATCGAAACCGATCTGGACCCGGTCTGCATCGAGCCAGGGCGCGCCATCACCATCGGCCTGATCCTGACCGAACTGATCATCAACGCCCAGAAATACGCCTATGGCGGCAAGCCCGGCCCGCTGCGGATCGCCTTCCAGGAAGACGGTGCCTTCTTCCGCATGACGGTGGAGGACGAGGGCGCCGGCGGGCATCTGGCCGGCAAGGGGTTCGGCTCGATGATGATCAAGAGCCTGGTCGGTCAGTTGGACGGGACGATCGACTATCGCGACCGCGCGCCCGGCCTCAGCGTCGTGCTGCGGGCGCGGATCGACCCCCTCGTTTAAGGCGCAGCCTGACGGCGCCTGTGGCGTCAGGTCGCAGGGCGTCGTAAGAGCCGGGCCATGTCCGCCATGGCCTTTCGCCCCTCCTCGCGCGCCTTTGCGCTGATCGTTCTGCTGATCGCCGCCAGCGTGCTGGGCCTGGCGCCCATACTGGTGCGGTTGACCGAGACGGGGCCGGCGGCGGCGGGGTTCTGGCGGTTCCTGTTCGCCCTGCCCCTGCTGACGATCCTGGCGGCGCGCGAGCCGGGCGGCGTCGGCGCGCCGTCGAAATGGGCGCTGCTGGCCGGCCTGTTCTTCGCGCTGGACCTCAGCTTCTGGCACTACGGCATCGTCATGACCTCGGTCGCCAACGCCACGGTGCTGTGCAACCTGACGCCGGTCGTCGTGACCCTGTTCGGCTGGTTCGTGCTGAAGGAGCGGCCGCACCGGCTGTTCATCCTGGCCCTGGCCCTGGCCATGGGCGGCGCCTTCGCCATGGCGGCGGGCGCGGATGGCGGCCAAGGGACCAATCCCATGCTGGGCGACCTGTTCTCCCTGTCGGTGGCGGTCTGGTACTCGGGCTATTTCCTGGCGGTGCAGGCGGCGCGGCGCACGGCCGGCGCGATGCGGGTGACCTTCTGGGCGACCCTGCTGGGCGCGCCCCTGCTGCTGATCGTCGCCCTGGCGCTGGGCGAAGCTGTCATCCCCGCCGGACCGGCGGGCTGGGCCGCCTGCGTCGCCATGGGCGTGATGCACGTCTTCGGACAAGGCGGCGTGGCCTGGGCGCTGGGCAAACTGCCGGCCTCGGTCACGGCCGTGACCATCCTGATCCAGCCGGTGGTCGCGGGCCTGCTGGGCTGGTGGATCTTCGGCGAGACCCTGACGCCCATCCAGGCCCTGGGCGGCGCCCTGGTGCTGGGCGCCATCGTCCTGGCGCAGAGATCACAAAACAAAACGGGCGCGGGAGAAACTCCCGCGCCCGCCTCTAAGCCTTGAAGGCTGGATCGACTTAAAGGACCTTGAGGTCGATCGCCGAGGTCTTGCCGCGCTGGTTTTCCAGCTCGTATTCGACCTTGGCGTTCTCATCGAGGCCCTGAAGTCCGGCCTTCTGAACGGCGGTGACGTGAACGAACACGTCGGAGCCGCCGCTATCGGGCTGGATGAAGCCGTAGCCCTTGGTGGGGTTGAACCACTTGACCGTGCCGGTCGCCATGTCTGCGTCTCCGTAAACGCGCTTTTCCAGGCGGATCCCTCTCGAGGTGACCCGACAGTCCATCTGGACAGCTCGTTCAGGCGAAGGAGCGAAACGCGGGTTTGGACCCCACGCGAAATCCGGACTGCAGCAATGTTGTCACCCGGCTTTTCCAGACGGTCAACAGCAAAGCGAGTCGCAGCGGACGCATTCAGGCTTAACGACACAAGCCCCGCGCGGCGCCATCGATGTGCAGATGGTTGGCGTGGGCGGCATTATAGTCCGGCGTCAACACCGTCGAGAACAGCTGGCAGGCCCCGTCGCGCAAGGCGTGCAGGAAGCGGCCGCCCGGCTCGCCTGCGGGGCCGTCGCCGCGCCAATCGTTCAGTACACTGACGGTCCGACCGTCCTTCAAGGTCACCGCTGCGACATCCAGCGCATTGGCCCTGGCGTGTTCGCTGGGCCGCTCGGCCTCGTCCTGCGAACCGTAGATGCGGCGGCACGAATAGGTGCCATAGTTCTCCACTCGCGCGGGGGCCGAGCCCAGAACCTCGCGCGAGGCCGGGCGCAGCACCTGTCGATCCCAGATGACGTAGCGGACCGCCAGCGGGCACTGCATGACGACGTCGGCGGGCGCCAGAGGCGTCACCTCGCCGCCCGTGATCCGCACCGCCCCGCGCACCACACAGAAGCCGCCGTCGTCGCGGTCGGGCGCGCGTTCGACCTGAACCCCCGCATTGCGCAGCGCCTGCATACAGGCCTCGGTCGCGCCCTCGACAGCCTCGGGCGTGGCGGCGGTCGGCACATCGAAGGCGGCGACCTTTGCGGGGGTCGCGCGGCCCAACGGACGATCCAGATCCAGCGGCTTCCACGGCAGGTCCTGGGGCGGAGCGAAGGCGTTCAGCAACGCAAAGCCGGCGCAGACCAGCAGCGCCAGCTCCCACACCAGATTCCACATGTCCGCCAGATCGCGCTTCATTCGGCCCCTCGCAGGCCGGACGGGCCCGGCGCCTTAACGCCCAGCTTCGCAGTCGGCTCCCTCGCCCTTGCTCTGTGCCGGCCCTCGGGCCACTCTCTTCCCATGGGAAAGAAATCAGACGCCTATGACGCCGAGCTGGAACAGATCCAGCTGGCCATCGTCCAGACCCAGGCCTGGAGCATCGAGCACGGCTCGCGCGTGGTCATCGTGCTGGAGGGGCGCGACACCGCCGGCAAGGACGGCGCGATCAAGCGCCTGACCGAACATATGTCGCCGCGCCAGACCCGCGTCATCGCCCTGCCCAAACCCAGCGACCGCGAAACCAGCCAGTGGTATTTCCAGCGCTATGTCCCGCACCTGCCGGCGGCGGGCGAGACGGTGATCTTCAACCGGTCCTGGTACAACCGCGCCGGGGTCGAGCCCGTCATGGGCTATTGCACGCCCGAGCAGTACGCCCAGTTCATGACCGACGCCCCGCGCTTCGAGCGGATGCTGACCGACGACGGGATCATCCTGATCAAGATTTGGCTGGATATCTCGCGCAAGGAGCAGGCCAAGCGGCTGAAGGAACGCCGCGACGATCCGTTGAAGAAGTTCAAGCTGTCGTCGCTGGACGCCGAGGCCGAGGCGCGGTTCGACGCCTATTCCGACGCCCGCGACCGGATGCTGGACGAGACCGACCGCGACTATGCGCCTTGGACCGTCGTCGCCACCGACGACAAGAAGACGGCACGGCTGAACATCGGCCGCTACATCCTGTCGGTGCTGAGCCACACCAGCATCGACATCAAGAAACCGGATCCCGACGTCGTGTTCAGCGCCGGCAAGGCCAAGGGCAAACTGGCGCGCTAGACTAAGGGCGCCTCAGACCGTTCTGATGATCCCGCCAGAGGCCGCCACCGGCCAAGGCGTCAGCCGCCCGCCCGCGCAGGGGCCGCCCTTGCATTCGCCAGTCAGCGGCTCGAACACCGCCCCGTGCCAGCCGCACAGGATCAGCGCGCCGTCTGGCGTCAGATAACGGTCGATCTCCATGGCGATCGGAAAGCCCGCGTGCGGGCAGCGATCGACCCAGCCCGCGACCTGCCCATCCTTTCTGACCACGAAGCCGTGAAAGAAGGCCTCGCCGATCTGCAGCACGAAGCCGCGCGAGCCGGGATCGGCGATGTCGCCCTCGGCGCAAAGGGCCACGCCCGGCGGCGTCTTCCAGACCCGTTTGCGTTCAGCCGGCGCCTCGGCCGATTCAGACACGTTCGGCCTTCAGCGGGCGCGACAACAGGCCGTCGATCAGACCATCGACATCGATCTCGCCGGCCAGCAGGGCGGCGACGCCTTCCGAAATCGGGATTTCCACGCCCAGACGCGCGGCCAGTTCGCGAACCGCCGGCGCGCTCTCATAGCCCTCCGCCACCGATCGTTTGCCGGCCAGGGCCTGTTCGACCGTCTGTCCCTGACCCAAGGCCAGACCCAGGCTCATGTTGCGCGACTGGGGACTGGAGCAGGTCAGAACAAGGTCGCCCAGGCCGCACAGGCCCGCCACCGTCTCCGCCTGCCCCCCCATGGCGACGGCGAGGCGGGTCATTTCCGCGAATCCGCGGGTGATCAGGGCGGCGTGGGCGCTGCGGCCCAACTGACGCCCTTCGGAGATGCCGCAGGCGATGGCCAGGACGTTCTTCAGTGCGCCACCCGCCTCGGCGCCCACCAGATCGGTCGCCAGATAGGGCCGGAAGCCCGGCGCCGACAGGGTTTTCAGCAAGGCCTCGCCCAGCGCCTGATCGGCGCAGGCCAGGGTCACGGCCGTGGGCAGGCCGCGCGAGACCTCTCCCGCGAAACTGGGACCGGACAGGACGGCGGCCGGCGCGTCCGGCAGGGTCTCGGCCAGCACCTCGGTCATCAGCTTCATCGTGCCGCGCTCGACACCCTTGGAGCACAGCACCACCGGCACGCCGGTGCGATAGTGGGGCGCAAACGCCGTCAGCGTCGCGCGCATATGCTGGGCCGGCGGCACCGCCAGGATCACGTCGCAATCGCCGAGATCGGCCAGATCGGCGGTGAATTTCAGATCGTGGGCCAGCGGCACGCCGGGCAGATAAAGGTCGTTGGCCCGCGTCGCCCGCAGCGTCTCGACCAACTGCTGCTCGCGCGCCTGCAAGGTCGTGTCCAGACCGGCCCGAACGCAGACCTGCGCCAGAGCCGTACCCCAGGCGCCCGCGCCGATGACCCCTGCCGTGCGGAATTCCATACGCCCTCCCGAGGCTTGTTTCTCGTTCACGCCTTGGCGCCCTTGCGGCCCGGCTTGTGCGAAGGATCGGACAGGGCGCGCGCTTCGTCCAGTGGCCATCGCGGCCGTGCGACCACGTCGATGTCGCTGGTCAGGCCCAGCGCCAGCCGTTCCGCCCCCGCCAGGGCGATCATCGCCGCATTGTCGGTGCAATAGGCCATGGGCGGCGCCAGAAAGTCGAAGCCATGTTTCGCCGCCGTCGCCTGTAAGGTCGCGCGGATGGTCTTGTTGGCCGCAACGCCCCCCGCGACGACGAAGAGTTTGTGGTCATGCGTCTGCGCATAGGCCGCCAGAGCCCGCTCAGACCGATCCGACAGCTGGCGCGCGATGGCGTTTTGCACCGCATCGGCCAGATCCGCCCTGTCCTGCTCGGTCTCGCACGTCTGCGCGATACGGAAGGCCGCGGTCTTCAGGCCCGAGAAGGAGAAGTCGCAATCCTTGCGGCCCAGGAGGGCGCGCGGCAGATCGATCTTCGACCCATCGCCCTGCATGGCCAGCCGCTCCAGCGCCGGCCCGCCCGGATAACCCAGCCCCAGGGCCTTGGCGATCTTGTCGAAAGCCTCGCCAGCCGCGTCGTCAATGGTGGCCCCGATCCGGCTCATGTCGCCGACGCCGCGCACCTCCAGAAGCTGGCAGTGGCCGCCCGACACCAGCAGCAGCAGGAAGGGATAGGCGACCTCCGCCCCCAGCCGGGCCGACACCGCATGGCCTTCCAGATGGTTGACCGCCACTAGCGGCAGGCCGCGCGCCAGCGCCGCCGCCTTGCCAAAGCTGAGGCCCACCATGACCCCGCCGACCAGGCCCGGCCCGGCCGTCGCCGCGATCCCGTCCAGACCGTCATAGCCCATATCGGCCTCGGCCATCGCGCGGCGGGTGACCTCGGCGATCATTTCGACATGGCTGCGCGCCGCAATCTCGGGCACCACGCCGCCATAGGCCGCGTGATCGTCGATCTGGCTGTGAACGACAGAAGACAGCACCTCCGCCCGACCGCACGCCATTGTAGGGTGCAGGCGCACGACCGAGGCGGCGGTCTCGTCGCAACTGGTCTCCAGGCCCAGCACCGTCAGCGGACCGGGACGAGGGGGGACATCCCGTCCAGTTGCTGACTTGGCGCCGCTGCTATAGTCGGCGGACATCTCCATCGGGTCGAGGTAGCGACCCGGCGACCGGTGCGCAACGCTCATGACCTTTCCTCTCCGCATCGGCACCCGGCGCTCCAAGCTGGCGCTCGCCCAATCCGGCATGATGCAGCGCGCCATCGGCCGCGCCCTGAACGTTCCCGAGGCCGAGATCGACGCCGCCGTCCCTCTGGTCGAGATCGTCACCACCGGCGACCGCATCCAGGATCGCCGCCTGCTGGAGGTCGGCGGCAAGGCCCTGTTCACCAAGGAGATCGAGGAAGCCCTGCTCGCCGGCCGGATCGACATCGCCATCCATTCGATGAAGGACGTCCCCGCCGAACAGCCCGAGGGCCTGTGCATCGCCGCCATCCCCGAGCGCGAGGACGCCCGCGACGCCTTCATCAGCCGCGACTTCGACAGTTTCGACGCCCTGCCCTTCGGCGCGCGTTTGGGCACCGCCAGCCTGAGACGGCAAGCCCAGGCGCTGGCCCTGCGGCCGGACCTGAAGGTCGAGATGCTGCGGGGAAACATCGACACCCGCCTGCGCCGCGCGGCCGAGGGCGACTTCGACGCCATCCTTCTCGCCGTCTCGGGCATGACGCGCCTGGGCGTCACCGACCCTATCCGCGAGAAACTGTCGCTGGACGCCTTTCTTCCCGCGCCGGGCCAGGGCGCCCTGGCCATCCAGACCCGCGCCGCCGACATCGACGCAGACTGGGTCGCCGCCCTGAACCACCCCGAGACCGCCTTGTGCATCGCCGCCGAGCGCGGGGCCATGACGGCGCTGGAAGGCTCCTGCCGCACCGCCGTCGGCGCCTATGCCCGTATCGAGCAGGACACCCTGCACTTGACCACGGAAATGCTCAGCCCAGACGGGTCCGCCCGCTGGCGCCGCGTCGGTGACCTTTTCCAACCGACCGCAGCCGACGCGCGCACGCTGGGCCAAGGCCTGGGTGCAGAGGTGCATGCCTCGGCCGGCGATCAGGAGGTCGATCCCGCGACCCTGGACGGATGAGCGTCACGCCGAAACGCGTATGGATAACCCGCGCCGAACCGGGCGCCGCACGCACCGCCGCCCGCCTGCGCGACATGGGGTTCGCGCCGATCGTCACGCCCCTGCTAGCGATCGAACACCTGACCCCGCCCGTTCCCGATCTGACGTCGTTCGCCGCCCTGGCCTTCACCAGCATCAACGGCGTTGCCGCCTTCGCCGCCCTGACGCCCCGTCGCGACCTTCCGGCCTTCGCCGTGGGCGACGCGACCGCCCAAGCCGCCCATGATGCGGGCTTCGCCGATGTCCGCTCCGCCTCCGGCGACCTGCACGCCCTCACGCGCCTGATCGCCGGCGCCATCGCCGACGCCGCCGTCCTGGTCCCTCAAGCGGAAACCCCCGCCGGCGATTTCACCGCCGCCCTCACCGCCGCCGGCGCCCGCAACGTGTCGATCCTGTCGCTGACCGTCTATCGCGCCATCGAAACGTCAGCCGCGGCGCCCTCGCCGATCGACGCCGTTCTGGTCCACTCCCCCCGCGCCGGACACGCCCTCGCCAAGCGTGGTCACGACGCCCTGGCGCACACGGTCCTCGCCTGCATCTCTCCCGCCGCCGCCGCCCCGCTCGTCGCGCTCGGCCTGTCGCCCGTCATCGCCGAATCCCCCGATGAGGCCTCATTGCTCACGATCTTGAACACCACGCTTGGCAAGCGCGATCCGGCCGTATAAAGACCCCCTCTCGCGCGGACAGCTTCGTCCATCGCAACCGGGCCGCTTTAGCTCAGCCGGTAGAGCACATCATTCGTAATGATGGGGTCAGGTGTTCGAGTCACCTAAGCGGCACCACTTCTCCAAGCGAGCTGCGCGTTGGAGAAGACGCCCGGACGCGAGCTTTCCCCTCCAGGTTGATTTCCGATCAGCAATACACGTAGCAACCCCTAACGGGGCAGCTTTGGCTTGACGGCGCGGAGGTTTTGGGGCCTTGGCACGGCATCATCTATGCTCGCAGGCCGAAATGAACGACGCAGTTGACCCCGTAGACATCGCCATCGGCGGACGCATCCGCAGCCGTCGCGAAGAATTGCGCATCACCCAGGCGCAGTTGGCGGCGGGCGCGGGCGTCACCTTCCAGCAGATCCAGAAGTATGAGCGCGGCGTCAACCGCGTTTCGGCCGCCCGTCTGCTGCAGATCGCGGCCGTCCTGAAATCGACCGGCGCGTCGCTGCTGGGCGAGCTGGAAACGGCCGAGGGCGATGAGCTAGCCCTGGCCGCTCCCGGCGTCGCCGAACTGCTGGCGGCCTTCCGCGGCATCAAGGACGCCGCTCAGCGCGACGCCCTTCTGACCGTGGCCAAGGGCCTGCGCGGCTGATCAGGCCCGGTTCCTGGCGCTTTTCAGCAACTGCTCAACCTCATCGCGATGGTCGGCTCCGTCGAGAGCCGCGCCTGCCAACCACGATTGGATGGCGTCCAGCGCGCGCATGTCGCGACCGTCCGAGCGGCCGGCGTCGGACAGGCTCTGGCGAATGATCTCGATCATGCAGACGGCTTCGACGGCCGAGGTCGGGGCGTGATCGAGAAGCGTGGTTTCGGCCGCTTCCATCGGCGCGAGATCCAATTCGACCAACAGGTTCTCGCCGCTGGCGGACAGCGATGACAAACCGACCTGTTTGGCTAGATTGGCCGTCTCAAGCCAGGAGCGGAAAAGCGGCAGGAAAGCCTGCGGAGCTTGGGTGTGCATTACAATGTGACCTTGTCTGGCGCGCCTGGCGCGCCGCGATATTGGGGTTTGGCGTAAGGGGCTGCGCGGGCTTCCCAGACGCCGAAGAGGGCGAGGACCATGATCCCGACCCAGACCGTCATTCGCGCGGTCACGATGGACCAGGTAAGGGCGGCGGGGCCGATCATGGAGGAGATGTGGGTGGTGAAGGCCAAGAGTTGAGCGCCGGCTGCGAGCAGCAGCCACCAACGATCATAGCGAAGGCTGAGACGCACCAGCAGAACCAGCAGACCCAGCGAGATCATCGCGACGGCCCATCGGAACTGGCCCAAAACGATGTGATCGACCCAACCGGACAGAATCTGGGTCAGGAACAGCCCGACGCCCGCCTGACGTTCAGGCCATCTGCCCTTCCAAAGCAGAAGCCCAATCGCGGCGACCGTCAGACCCGTACCGAAGATCCAGAGCGGCGAGTGCATTCACCCCGACCTGTTCAGGCGGCCAGTTTGACGACATCAAGATGCGCCGACGGCTTGGGATCCGTCTTCGATTCCCCCATGCCGTCCATGCGCCAGCCGATGCCGTGATCGTCCGCGACGGCCGCCAGACCAGCATGGCCCGCCACCACGCTGGCGCGCACCGTCGCCAGTTGACCTAGGCCCGCCACGATGTTCTCCAGCGCCGACTGACCGACCTCGGCCGCCAGGCGGGTTTCGACCCGGCCTTCCAGAGACGTCTGGATGAGGCGGCAGACCTCGATCATGGCCTTGTCGATCGCGTGTTCGGCCGTCTGAACTTGGCGGGCGACGCGGACCCCCACCTGCATATTTCTCATGATTTCGATCCTTCGAAAGGTTGCTCGCGTCAGCGGGCCCATTCGGGAGCGATCCGGTCGAACAGGGAGGGAACCACCATGCCTGCCGTTACGATCCCGATGGCGAGCAGCAGAGCGACGACGGCGCCGGCAATGATGACGCCTAGTCGCGCCAGCACGCCACGGGGCGGCGCCGGCAGGATCCAGGCGGTCGTCTTGGCGAAAACCGCGTCGCCCGTCTGTCCGGCCGACTTGGGATCATTGAGCGGATCAAGCACGGCGGTGGGAATGAGTATCGACGCCTCTGAGTAGCCAATACTCAGTCGACGCGCCGCCAGTTTACGGTCTGAAACACCCAGCTTGGCATAGGCGCGATGCAGATGATTGCCGACAGTGCGCGGCGAGATACGCAGGCGTGCAGCGATTTCCTTGTCCTCAAGACCTTGGCCGGCCAGGCGGACACATTCGCTTTCTCTCGTCGTCAGGCGTTCAGGCATGGCCACTCCCAAAGGTCTGTTTACCCTAAAATGAGGGGGAGTCAGCCGATATGCTTACGCCGCGAAGCAGTTTGTGGCGTAGGTGCACCGCGTCAGATCACTTGAACATATAAGCATATCTTTATATGTCTGGCGGTCTGACACTGACAGGAGCCTCTCTTGGCCGCTCGTTCTTCCTTCCTCTTCACCTCGGAAAGCGTTTCCGAAGGCCACCCCGACAAGGTTGCGGACCGCATCTCCGACACGGTCGTGGACGCCTTCCTGGCCAAGGATCCCGAGGCGCGCGTGGCGTGCGAGACCCTGGTGACGACCCAGCGCATCGTTCTGGCCGGCGAGGTTCGCGCCACCCAGCCGGGCAACACCAAGGAACAGAACGAAGCCTTCACCCAGAGCATCATCGACAGCCTGGAGCCGCTGGTCCGCGCCGCGGTCAAGGACATCGGCTATGAGCAGGACGGCTTCCACTGGGAGACGGCGGACTACTCCTGCTTCCTGCACGCCCAATCGGCCGACATCGCCGTCGGCGTCGATTCGACCAATGAGAAGGACGAGGGCGCGGGCGACCAAGGCATCATGTTCGGCTATGCGTCGAACGAGACGCCGGAACTGATGCCGGCGACCCTGCAATACAGCCACAACATTCTGAAGCGCCTGGCCGAGGTCCGCCACGCCGGCGGCTCGCAGCTTGAGCCCGACGCCAAGAGCCAGGTGACGATCGAATATCAGGACGGCAAGCCGGTGCGCGCCACCTCTATCGTCCTGTCGACCCAGCACGCCAAGGGCATGAGCTCCGAGCAGGTCGCCGAGATCGTCAAACCCTATATCCTCGAAGTGCTGCCGGAAGGCTTCACCGACGAGAACACCGTCTGGCACATCAACCCGACTGGGATTTTCGAGATCGGCGGGCCTGACGGCGACGCCGGCCTGACCGGCCGCAAGATCATCGTCGACACCTACGGCGGCGCGGCGCCTCACGGCGGCGGCGCCTTCTCGGGCAAGGATCCGACCAAGGTGGACCGTTCGGCGGCCTACGCTTGCCGCTACCTGGCCAAGAACGTCGTCGCCGCCGGTCTGGCCGACCGCTGCACGATCCAGATCTCCTACGCCATCGGCGTGGCCAAGCCCCAATCGATCCACGTCGATCTGCACGGCACCGGCAAGATTTCCGAAGCCGTTCTGGAAGATAAGATTCTGGACCTGATCGGCGGCGCCACGCCGCGTGCGATCCGCCAGCATCTGGGTCTGAACAAGCCCATCTACGCCCGCACCACCGCCTATGGTCACTTCGGCCGCGAGCCGGACGCGGACGGCGGTTTCAGCTGGGAAAAGACCGATCTGGTCGATCAGCTCAAGGCGCTCGCCTAAGGCTTTAAGCGGCCTGATCGATGGTCAGGCCGCGCACGCCCGCCAGATTGGCGTCGGTCAGGTCGGTCTGACGGGTCTGGGCGCCGTGCAGCGTCGCACGGCCCAGATCGGCGCCGGCCAGTACCGCGCGTCTCAGATCGGCGCCCGACAAGTCCGCGCCGCGTAGGACCGCCCCGGTTAAATCCGCAGGCATCAGCCGGTCGGCGGCGATCAGAAGCGGCCCTAGTTGCGCCTCGCGCATGTCCGCTCCGTTCAGTCGCGCGCCTCGCAGGCGCGCGCCACGCAAATCGGCGCGCCGCAGTTTGGCCGAGCGCAAGTCGGCGTTATCGAGCTGGGCGCCCTGCAACTGCACCCCCTCCATATCCAGGCCGTAGAAGACCGCGCCCTTGGCCGACAGGGCGGTCAGGTTCAGGCCCGTGATCGACTTCAGCGGGCGCAGGTCGACGCCGTTGAAGACCGACGGCTGCCCCTCCGCGCCGCCGGTCTCGCACCAGCGCGCATGTTCGCGCAGCATCTCGGCGGCGGGCATCTTTTCTACGGATTCGCAGGACGACTTGTTGTCGGTCAGGGCGCCCTGCATGTCGGCGCCGTCGGCGCGCCACATGGTCGTCTTGCAGCCCACAAGGATGGCGTCGCGCAGGTCCGCGCCCGACAGGTCCGCCCCTGACAGATCGGCGCCGGCGAGGTCGGCGCCGCGGAAATCCGCCTGTTTCAGATTGGCGCGCACCAGCTTGCAGTCCTTCATCACCGCGCCGGAGAAGTCGGCCTTCACGGCGATGACGCCGGCCATCTTGGAGCGTTGAAGATTGGCGCCGGCCAGGCAGGCGCCGCTGGCCTCGGTCTCCTCGCGATGGCGGGGTTCGATGACCTTGAAACCCAGTCTGGCGTCGGCGGCGGCGATGGTGCCCTCGCGCAGGTCGGCCTCGAATAGATCGGCGCCCGACAGGTCCGCCCCGCGCAGACAGGCGCCGCGCAGGTCGGAACGGCGCAGGCTGGCCTCGGCCAGGATCGCATCCTGCATGTCCGCGCCGAAGAAGTTGGCGTTGTCCAGCTTGGCCCCGGTCAGATCGCAGCCTTCCAGACAGGCGGCGGCGAAATCGGCGTCGGCCAGATTGCGGCCTTTCAGGCTGAGGCCCGACAGGTCCATCCAGGCGAAGACGGCGCGCGCGCCGCCGGGTCGGGCCTGGAACAGCCGATCGTGCCGGGCGCAGATGACGTCCAGCTCCGCCTGCGTCAGGCGCTTTCTCACGAGGGGTTCAGCGGCGAGGGCCATCAGGGCACATTACGCGCCCTGACTTAAGAAACCTTTGAACGGCCAAGCCGCCTCAGACGGTCAGCAGCCCCTGGGCCTGAAGGGCCTCAGCCAGCTCGCCTGGACCGGTCCACAGGCGCGTGTAGCCCGCTTCGCCCAGCCGCTTCAGCTCGGTGACCAGATCGGCCTTTGGCGAGGCGACGAACCGGCCGTCGAAGCCCGAGCCGTCCTCGCTGATGCGCACCATCGGGCGACCGGTTTCCAGTCGGTGCAGGAAGCCTTCGCACAGGGCCGCGCCCTCTTCGCACATCAGGCCGGTTTCCACGGTCAACCCTTGCGCGCGCAGGCGCTCGGTGCCGCGTCCGGCCGCAAACGGCGACGGGTCCATACAGGCGATCACGACCCGCGCCACGCCCGCCTCGGTCAGGAAGTGGGCGCAGGACTTGCGGCCCGACGACCGGGCGCCGCAGGGTTCCAGCGTGACATAGACGGTCGAGCCGACGACGTCCGCGCCGGCGGCGGGCACGGCCTGCTCCTCGGCATGGGGACGACCTCCCGGCGCGGTGGCGGCCTGGGCGATGACCCGGCCGTCCTTGACGATGACGCAGCCGACCGCCGGATTGGGCCAGGTCTCGCCCATGCGGCCGGTCGCCAGGGCGATCGCCTGGGCCATGAAGGCCTGGTCGGCTTCGCTCCAGCTCATGATGCGGTCGGCAATGTCTCGGCGCGAGCGGCGTCGAGGTAGCGGGCGGCGGTGGGCTTCAGGTCCGCGTCCAGATCGATCTCCAGCGGATTGCCCGTCGGGATTTCGACGCCGACGATCTGATCGTCCGGCACGTTGAACAGCAGTTTGACGATGGCGCGCAGGGAGTTGCCGTGGGCGGCGATCAGCACGTCCTCGCCCGCCTTCAGACGCGGCGCGATCTCGGCGTCCCAATAGGGCTTCACCCGGTCCAGCGTGGTCTTCAGGCTTTCGGTGTCGGGAATGGCCTTGCCAGCGTAGCGCGGGTCGGCGTTGAAATCGAACTCGCCGCCGGGCGCCAGCGGGGGCGGCGGCACATCATAGCTGCGCCGCCAGATCTTGACCTGGTCTTCGCCATGCTTCTGGGCCGTCTCGGCCTTGTTCAGACCCGTCAGACCGCCGTAATGGCGCTCGTTCAGCCGCCAGTCCTCGATCACCGGCACGTCGGTCAGGCCCGCCGACTGCAACGCCAGGGCGCCGGTGCGCTGGGCGCGCGTCAGGACCGAGGTGAACATCACAGCCGGCTTGAATCCGGCCTCGGCGATCAGTTCGCCGCCGCGACGCGCCTGGGCCTCGCCCTCCGCCGTCAGATCGACGTCGACCCAGCCGGTGAAGCGGTTTTCGAGGTTCCACTGGCTCTGGCCGTGGCGGAGCAGGATCAGGCGCGGCATTCGGTCGGTCCTTCGGAATAGGGCCTTTCGGGGTAGGACGCCCTCCGAAGTCGGTCAAGGCTCGCGGGCCGCGCCATCGCTTGTCGCACCGCGCAGGTCGGGGTAACGGTCGGATCGATGTCCGACCGTCTTTTCTTTCCCCTGGCGCTCGCCGCCGCCGTCGTGATGATCGCCCTGGCGACCGTCTGGCCCTGATCCTTAGAAGAGAATCTTACGCAGATTGATGCGGAAGACGCGCCCCTGCGGGTCCAGATAGTCGCGCTGATAGTTGACCGGCGTCACGCCGTCGCTGCTGGTCACCGTGACGCGGTCGTCGAAGATGTTCTGAACGCCGAAACCGATCCGCGTGCCTTTCAGGAACGGGAAGCGCTCGACCCATGACGTGCGTTGGGTCAGGTCGGCGAACGCGAACAGATTGACCGTGGTCCGGCCCGAGAAGTCCAGATCGGGCGAACCCAGCGCGTCGCCGTTGACCGTCGTGCCGGAGCGCCAGTTGGCGTTGACGAAGGCGCCCACGCCGTTTCTGGATAGGCCGGTCTGAAGCTGGACCTCATGGCGCGACTGACCGCCCGAGCCGGAGATGGAATCGCCGTCCAGCAGATCCAGCGGCGCCAGACCGTCGCGAATGGTGACCTCGTCCTGGACACGCCAGGTGTGGGTCAGCGACAGGTTGAAGATTCCTTGGCCAGGCTGCATTCCCGATCCACGGCCGCCGCGCATCCGTCCGCCGCCGCCGGGGCCGCCGGGTCCGCCCATCATCATCATGCCGCCACCAGGACCGCCGCGTCCGCCCGGACCACGACCGCCCGCCGCCGCCGGGTTCGGCTTGCCGAACGGGCGCGAGAAGTTGAAACCCCACTGAACGTCCTGCTGCTCGCGCTTGAAGAAGTTCAGCGGACGAGCGTCGATGGACACCAGATTGCCGTCCGCATCGCGAACGAACCGATCCGGCAGGGCTGCCTCAAGGTCGGGCGTGATGGCCGGGAAGCTGGAGATTTCATTGTCCGCCTCGGTGCGGGTGTAGGCCAGGTTCAGGCGGAAATCCTTGTCCGACACCGGCTGCCAGTTGACGCCCAGCTTCAGGATGCGCCGATCCTCGGCCTGCAGATTGGGATCGCCGCCGGTGATGCGGTTAATCTCGACGGTCTGGCCGGTGCGGAAGTCGAAAACCGGCGTATTCGGCGTCGATACCGTCGGGTCGTTCAGCTGCTGGACCGTGGGCGCCTTGCCCTCGTCGGAATAGTTTGCCGAAAACGACAGCCGCTCGACCGGCGACCAGTTCAGCCCGGCCCCGACCGAGGACACGCCGCCGAAGTCGGACAGTTCTTGGTAGGCCAGGTTCAGATTGGCCGACAGGTCGCCGATCTTGGGCAGGACGCCGCGCTCGACGTTGGAGATCGGCAGATCGAAGTTGGCCTGGACGCTGCCAGAGTTGCGCGACTGCGACCGATCCACGGCCACGCCCGAACGCAAGCTCTCGGAATCCAGCGATTGGTAACCGGCCCCGACCTTGAAGGTCGAGGTGATGTCGCCGGCCGGCAGTTCATAGGGACGCCCGTTCAACACCAGTTCCGCCGTCGCCGTCTGGGCCACCGAGTTGGCCGTGTCACGCGGTCTCACAACGGCCCGGTCGGTCAGGTCGCCGAACGGATTGACGGTCAGATCGCCCTCGATCAGATCCTGCAGCGCATCCCCATCGACGCCGCGTCCCGTCGTGGTGTCCGTTTCGACGCGGCTGTATTCCCCCGTCGCCGTCCAGCGCCAGTCGCCGACATAGCCGTCGAACACCGTGCCCAGTTCGGCCGTGCGGGTATCGGTCTTGCGCGTTAGAGCGCCGGGCAGGTCCAGATAGCTGAACAGATTGACGTCCTGACCGGTCGGCGAAAATGGATTGGTCCCCGGCACGGTCAGCTGCACATTGGGCAGCCCCTGGTAGCTGAAGCTGTTGGAGTCCTCCACGCTGCCGCTCAGCGTCATGCCAACCTTGTCGTTCAGGTCGTGCTTGTAGGTTCCTGACAACGACAGCTCGTCCGTCTTGGGAAGAAGGGTGCGATAGGCGTTGGCCAGTTCGCTGTCGCCGCCGGCTGTCGTGCTGCGGTCGATGTCGCGCTCGGTCTCGAACAAGGTGTTGGAGGTCGTGCCGTTGATATCGACAGACCAGCGGTCCGAGCCGGCGATGCGCAGGACGTTGTTCTCGCTGGCGGTCGTCGTGCGGCCGCCCTGCTCCGGCCGGCTGACGTTGACCGAGGCGGTCAGGGACTTGAAGTCCGCCTTCAGCACGATGTTCACCACCCGCTGATTGGCGCTGTAGCCATAGGACAGCGCGGTCTCTTCCGGCAGGACGTCGAAGCGCTCGATAGCCTCAGGCGGAATGCCGCGGATCTCGCGGAAGCCCGAGATACGCCGCCCGTTGACCAGGAAGACCGGAGACCCGCCGCGCGCGCTGCGGGTCTGGGCCTCCAGCAGGGTGATCAGTTCGCCGATGTTGGTCGCACCGAACGCCTGGATTTGCTCCGCGTCATACGACACGATCGGTTCCTGCCCGCCCAGGGCCACCCCGCGCCGCGCCGCCGTCACCTCCACGTCCGGCAGAACCACCGTCGGCTCTTCCTGCTGGACCTGCGCCTGGGCTTCTACGGGTCGAGCCTCTGTGGTTTGGGCCTCAACAGGCTGGACGACACCGGCGGCGGGGGCCAGCGCAAGCAGGATAAGCGCGGTCTGGGTCATAAAACGACGATCCGGGAGATGGTTTCAGCCCTTGTCAGGACGGGACAAACATGGCCGTAAAACGACACAATTCATGAACAAAGTGAAAGCGTTGCGCGCTTTCAACACGACGCAAAAACCTGCGACGGAAAGTCCGCCACAGCGCGTTAAAGACTGTTGGGTTGTATTCTGAAGGCGGCCTGCAAGGTGCGCTCAAACAGGCGTCTTGGCCCAACCTCGGAGTCCAGCGATGAAGACTCCGCGTTGACCGCCTCCGGGCTTTCGGCTATAGGCCCGCCCTCTTGAGATTTCCGCGCCGTGGACGTGTGCTCCGCGGCGTTTTCCGTTCGAAGGTTTGACATGGCCAACAACCCCGGCGCCCGCAAGGCGATCCGCAAGATCGAAGCGCGTACCGAAGTGAACAAGGCGCGCCGTTCGCGCGTCCGCACCTATCTGCGCAAGTTCCAGGAAGCTCTGGCCGGCGGCGACGCCGCCGTCGCCAAGACCGCCTTCATCGAGGCTCAGTCCGAGCTGATGCGCGCCGTCTCCAAGGGCGTCGTTCATAAGAACACCGGCTCGCGCAAGGTCTCGCGCCTGGCCGCCCAGCTGAAGAAGCTATCGGCCGCCTGAGCCAAATTTAATCCAACAGCAAACGGAGCAGCTGTCGCTGTTTCGTTGTGGGATTATCAAGCAAGATCAACGGCGAAGGCGCGCAAGCTCCTTCGCCGTTTTGCGTTGCGGCGCTAACTGTCAAAATGCAAAACTGCGATCGACGAGCCTCGATCTCTCCGAAATTCCAAGCGGCGTCAGGGTTTGGCGGAGTCAAACAATTTAACTGCGAATCGACCAACGAATCAGCGTTGACCCACCCGGCTCTCGGCGTAAGTTTTGGCCTCTAACGCACTTCCATCCCAGCACGGATGAAGACGGCGCGGAGCTTAGGTTTCGCGTTGGCGGGAGATGTCTGTTCAGAGGTTAGACCCCGTCCGAAAAGCCTCGCTTTTCGGCGCAGGAGAAGTCGTCCCTGAGCCATCGCCCTGAAGCGCGGAAGGTCGGAATGGTTCTTCTAGGGTGAGCGGGCAAAGATGGTTGGGGGCGCAACGGCGATGGCAGGCGGAACGAAGACGTCGGGACTGACGGATCCGGACCGCATCTGGAGCGAGGCGTCGGTGCGCCTGCGCGCTGAAATCGGCGATGGTCCCTTCTCCTCCTATATCGCCCCGTCGGCCGTCCGCCTGGACAACGCCGGCCATCTGATCCTGGTCACCCCGACCGCCTATGCCCGCGACTGGGTGCGCAAGAACGCCCTGCGTCGCATGAACGAGCTGTGGCTGGGCCTGGACGGCCTGTCGCGCCGCCTCGAGGTGCGCTGCCGCGCCGAAGTGGGTTCGGCCCCGCCGGCCTCGGCCGTGATGCCGGGCACTGTGGTGGACGCCGCCCCGCGCCTGGCCGCCTTCGCCGCCTCGCCGCAGATGGCTCCCGCCGCCCACGCCAGCGCCGCTCCTATCAGCGCCGATGGCGCTCGCGCTGTTCGCGCCGCCGGTCTGCAGGATCGCCTGACGTTCGACAGCTTCGTCGAGGGTCAGGGCAACGCCTTCGCCCTGGCCATCGCCAAACAGGTGGCCAGCTGGGCCGACGGTCACTTCAACCCCGTCTTCTTCTGCGGCCCCTACGGTTACGGCAAGACCCACCTGCTGAACGCCATCGCCTGGGAGGCCCAGCGTCTGCGGCCCGAGGCCAAGGTCGTCTACCTGACCGCCGAACGCTTCCTGTCCACCTTCGTCAAGGCGATGCAGGACCGCTCGACCGCCGCCTTCAAGGAAAGCCTGCGCTCGGCCGACATGCTGCTGCTGGACGACGTCCAGTTCGTGGGCGGCAAGACGTCGACCCAGGAAGAACTGCTCTCGACCCTGACCGCCCTGATCGAGGACGGCAAACGCATCGTCTTCTCGGCCGACCGTGCGCCCATGGCCCTGACCGAGGTCGAGCCGCGCCTGCGCAGCCACCTCGCCGCCGGGCTGACCTGCCCGGTCGAGGCAGGCGACCGCGAGCTGAAGATCGCCGTGGCCCAGAACCGTCTGAAGGCGCTGTCTGCTCTGGGCGTCGTCCAGGGCGAGGCCAACCCGGAGGTCCTGGCCCAGCTGGTGGACCGCACCCCCGGCTCGATGCGCGAGCTTGAGGGCGCCGTGAACACTCTGGCCGCCGCTGCGGGCGCGCGCCTGTCGTCGGTGTCGGTGGACGAAGCCTCGACCCTTTTGGGAATGGCCATGCGCGGCGGCCCCGAGCGCCGCATCACCGTGGACGAGATCCAGAAGACGGTCGCCGACCACTTCAACATGAAACAGGCCGACCTGCTCAGCGAGCGCCGCACCCGTTCGGTCGCCCGCCCGCGCCAGATCGCCATGTATCTGTGCAAGCAGCACACGACCCGCTCCTACCCCGACATCGGTCGTCGTTTCGGCGGGCGCGACCACACCACGGTCCTGCACGGCGTGCGCAAGATCGAGGAGCTGATGCCGCAGGACGATCAGATCGCCCGCGACGTAGAGGCCCTGACGCGCAAGCTGCGGGGCTGATTTCGAGCGGCGAGTGACGCGTGGCGAGTGACGAGCGAGGAGAAACTGTCTCCTCCTACCGAGTTGCCCCCAATATCCACTCGCCACTCGCCACTAACCACGCGCCACTTCCTTGCAGCCCGCGCCCAATCCGCTAGTGTCCCAGGTCACTTAACCGCAGCCGCCTTGCGAGTCGGCCGCGCCGGGCGAGACGACATGCAGCTGACCATCGAACGATCCGCGCTCCTGAAGGCCCTGGGCCACGTGCAGAGCGTCGTCGAACGTCGAAACACCATTCCGATCCTGTCCAACGTCCTGCTGAGTGCGGGCCGCGACCGGCTGGCCTTCGCCGCCACCGATCTGGACATGGAGATGGTGGACGAGGCCGAGGCCCAGGTTCAGGTCGAGGGCCAGATCACGGCCCCCGCCCACACCCTGTACGAGATCGTGCGCAAGCTGCCGGAAGGCGCCGAGGTCTCGCTGCTCTATTCGGGCGACGATCCCCGCCTGGTCGTCTCGGCCGGCCGGTCGCGCTTCAACCTGCCGGTCCTGCCGGCGGGCGACTTCCCCGTCATGTCCACAGACAGCGCCGGCGCCTCCTATGTCCTGCCCAAGGAGGATCTGGCGCGCCTGATCGACAAGACCCGGTTCGCGGTCTCGACCGAGGAAACGCGCTACTATCTGAACGGCCTGTATCTGCACACGGTCGCCGAGGCCGGCATTCCGCTGTTGCGCGCCGTCGCCACCGACGGCCACCGCCTGGCTTTGGCCGAAACCCCGGCGCCGGAGGGCGCGGCCGGCGGCCCCGGCGTGATCGTGCCGCGCAAGACCGTGGATCAGGTCCGTCGCCTGCTGGACGACGCCGGCGCACCCGTAGAGGTCACCGTCTCGGCCCAGAAGATCCGCTTCCAGATGGGCGAGGCGTCCCTGACCTCCAAGGTCATCGACGGCGCCTTCCCCGACTATCTGCGCGTCATCCCGCGCGGCAACGACAAACAGGCCGACATCGACAACGCCCTGTTCGCCAAGGCCGTCGATCGCGTCGCCACCATCTCGGCCGAGAAGAGCCGTTCGGTGAAGCTGGCCTTCGACAACGACCGGGTGAAGCTGACCGTGCGCAACATGGAAGCCGGCCAGGCCGAGGAAGAGGTCGAGATCGGCTATTCCGACGAACCCTTCGAGATCGGCTTCAACGCCCGCTACCTGCTGGACGTCGCCGGCCAGATCACCGGCGAAAACGCCGCCTTCCGCTTCGCCGACCCGGCCTCCCCAACCCTGGTGCTCGATCCGGGCGATCCGGGCGTTCAGTATGTGTTGATGCCGCTGCGGGTGTGAGCCTCTACCCCATAAGCATCAGGCTCATTTCGCTGCGGCATCTGCTTATCGCGCTAGTCGCCGCGGCGGTTTTTTTGTCAGCGTGTGTATTGGTCCTGTTGGATGGCGCCGAGGCGACACCCCGGCTTTCTCACTGGTACAAGGTCGCAGTCCTTACCTTCGGGGCATCATTTTCAGCCCTGATGATCATCTTCGCTTTAGCGGAGTTGTTAAGACCGACCCGATTGGTCTTGACGTCGAGCGGACTGTCGAAGGTCGGCTTATGGTGTCTATCGCCTATTGCTTGGCGTGACATCGAAGGATTCTCGATCCATCGACAGGGCCCAAACAAACATATCGGTTACAAGCTGACGCGTGAGGCGCGGCTGCGCAGAACTGATGGCTGGCATCGCTTTGGCGCGATTGGCACATCGGATGGCGTTTTGGCGAGTGGATTTGGAAAGGCGCCAGAGCACCTTCTGCGTGTTTTACGAGATCACCATCGCCTAGCCAGTTCAGTCGGCGCTCAAGACTCCGTTACGTTTTGATCCAATCCCTCACCCTCACCGATTTCCGCTCCTATGCGAGCGCGCGGCTGGAGATGACCTCCGGCCCCGTGGTGCTGCATGGGCCGAACGGGGCGGGAAAGACCAATCTGCTGGAGGCGATAAGCCTGCTGACCCCCGGCAAGGGGCTGCGGGGCGCGACCGCCGCCGAGATGGGGCGGCGCGAGCCGGGCGAGGCGGTGGGCCGCGCCTGGGCCGTCATGGTCGAACTGGACGACGAGACGCGGCTGGGCACCGGCGTTCAGGCGGCGGGCGCGGCGCGGCGCATCGTGCGGATCGACGGAGAGACGGCCCAGCCGGGGCGGCTGCTCGACTATCTGCGTCCCGTATGGGCCACGCCGGAACAGGACCGGCTGTTCTCGGACGCGCGCGCCGAGCGGCTGAAATTCTTCGACCGACTGGTCTTCGCCGCCGACCCCGATCACGCCGCCAGCGTCTCCGCCTACGAAAAGGCTCTTCGCGAGCGGCTGCGCCTGCTGAACGACGCACAGGATGGACGCGAGGCCGACCCCGTCTGGCTGGACGCCCTGGAGGCCCGGCTGGGCGAGGCCGGCGCGCGCGCGGCCCTGGCCCGGGTCGCCGCCCTGCAGGCGCTCCAGGCCGCCATCGACGCCCGCAGCGACCGTCCCTTCCCCCAGGCCGACCTGGGCCTGGACGGCCCCGCCGAACAGATGGCCGAGGGCGGCGCCGAAGAAGACGAAATCGCCGCCGCCATCCGCGACGGCCTGGCCCGCGCCCGCCCCCGCGACGGCGCCGCCGGCCGCTCCCTGTTCGGCCCGCACCGCACCGACCTGACCGCCCTTCACCGCGAGAAACAGCGCCCTGCGGCCGAGGGCTCTTCCGGTGAGCAGAAGGCCCTGGTTCTGAACCTGATTTTGGCCCAGATCGCGCGGCTTTCAGATCACGCCGCCCGCCCCATCCTGCTGCTGGACGAAGCCCCCGCTCACCTTGATGAAGCCCGCCGCGCCGCCCTGTTCGACGAGATCGTGGCCCTGGATCTACCGGCCTTCATGACCGGCACCGAACGCGACCTGTTCGCCGGTCTGGAAGGCCGCGCCCAGTTCGTCCGCGTGGCCGGCGGCGCGCTGGAAACCGACTAGGTTCCAATCGCGGAATTCCTCGCTTTTTCGCCGGAATTTCCTATATGTTGCGGGCTTCGGCGCGGTGCGATCCCGCCGTCGATTCGAGCGCCGGGTCCGGCGCTCCATCCCCGTCCCGGTCGGGACTTCAGAGCCAATGACTTCATGACCGATCCGATTGCCGACCTGCCCGAATACGGCGCCGATTCCATCAAGGTTCTCAAAGGCCTGGACGCCGTGCGCAAACGCCCCGGCATGTATATCGGCGACACCGACGACGGCTCGGGCCTGCACCACATGGTCTATGAGGTGGTCGACAATGCGATCGACGAGGCCCTGGCCGGCCATGCCGACCTGGTCCAGGTCATCCTGAACAGCGACGGCTCGGTCACCGTGACCGACAACGGCCGCGGCATCCCCACCGACATTCACGCCGAGGAAGGCGTCTCCGCCGCCGAGGTCATCATGACCCAGCTGCACGCAGGCGGTAAGTTCGACCAGAACTCCTACAAGGTGTCGGGCGGTCTGCACGGCGTGGGCGTGTCCGTGGTCAACGCCCTGTCCGACTGGCTGCAGCTCAAGATCTATCGCGACGGCAAACAGCACGAGATGCGCTTCGAGCGCGGCGACACGGTCAAGTCGCTGGAAGTCACGGGCGTCGCGCCGATCCGCGAGGACACCGGCAAGTCGCTGAGCGGGACCGAGGTCACCTTCTTCCCGTCCGTCACGACCTTCAGCCACATCGATTTCGACCTGAAGACGCTGGAGCACCGCCTGCGCGAACTGGCCTTCCTGAACTCGGGCGTGGTGATCAAGCTGGCCGACCAGCGCCACGCCGAGCCGATCGAGATGATCCTGCACTACGAGGGCGGCGTCGAAGCCTTCGTGCGCCACCTCGACAAGTCCAAGACGCCGATCCTGAAGGACGTCATCGTCATTCGCGGTAAGAAGGAAGGGATCGAGCTGGATCTCGCCCTGTGGTGGAACGACAGCTACCACGAGACCATGCTGTGCTTCACCAACAACATCCCCCAGCGGGATGGAGGCACCCACCTGTCGGCCTTCCGCGCCAGCCTGACCCGCGTCATGGGCGGCTATATCGAGAGCTCGGGCGCCGGCAAGAAAGAGAAGGTTTCCGTCACCGGCGAGGACGCCCGCGAGGGCCTGACCTGCGTCCTGTCGGTCAAGGTGCCGGATCCCAAGTTCAGCTCGCAAACCAAGGACAAGCTGGTCTCCTCCGAAGTGCGTCCGGCCGTCGAAAGCCTGTGCTCGGAAGGCCTGTCGACCTGGTTCGAGGAGCATCCGGTCGAGGCCAAGCAGATCGTGGCCAAGATCATCGAGGCGGCGTCGGCCCGAGAGGCCGCCCGCAAGGCCCGCGACCTGACGCGGCGCAAGTCCGCGCTGGAAATCTCGAGCCTGCCGGGCAAGCTGGCCGACTGCCAGGAACGCGATCCCGCCAAGTCCGAACTGTTCATCGTCGAGGGCGATTCCGCCGGCGGCTCGGCCAAACAGGCGCGCAACCGCGAGAACCAGGCCGTCCTGCCCCTGCGCGGCAAGATCCTGAACGTCGAACGCGCGCGCTTCGACCGGATGCTGTCGTCGGATCTGATCGGGACGCTTATCCTGGCGCTCGGCACCGGCATCGGCCGCGACGACTTCAACGCCGACAAGCTGCGCTACCACAAGATCATCCTGATGGCCGACGCCGACGTCGACGGCGCCCACATCCGCACCCTGCTGCTGACCTTCTTCTATCGTCAGATGCCCGAGCTGATCACGCGGGGCCACGTCTATATCGCCCAGCCGCCCCTCTATAAGGTCTCCAAGGGCAAGCAGTCGCGCTACCTTAAGGATCAGGCCGAGATGGACGCCTATCTGATCGAGGAAGGTTCGTCAGAGGCCGAGTTGGACCTGTCCACGGGCGAGCGTCGCCTGGGCCTGGACCTGCAATCCCTGGTGCGCGAGGCCAAGGCCTTCAGCGCCGGCGTCGATCGCCTCAGCCAACGCGCCCCGGCCTTCGCCATCGAACAGGCGGCGCTCGCCGGTCTGTTCGCCGATAACGCCGACATGACGGCCGCCTCGGCCGCCGCCGCCGTACGCCTGAACCTCTATGCCGAAGAGGGCGATGGGGAGTGGACGGGCGCGCCGGGCGAACAGGGCGCCGTGGTCTTCAGCCGCACCCGTCGCGCGGTGCAGGAGACCATCGTGCTGGAGGAGACCCTGATCCGTTCGCTGGACGCCCGGCGTTTAGCCGAACGCGCCGGCGCCTTCGACGGCGTTTTCAGCGCCCCGGCCGTCTACCGCCGCAAGGACAAGTCCACGACCATTCGCGGGCCGCTGGACCTGCTGACCGCCGTGCTGGACGCCGGCAAGAAGGGCCTGTCGATCCAGCGCTACAAGGGCTTGGGCGAGATGAACCCCGAGCAACTGTGGGAGACGACGCTGGACGTCAACGCCCGCACTCTGTTGCAGGTGTCGGTCGAGCATGAGGAAGACGCCAACGACCTGTTCGCCAAACTGATGGGCGACGTGGTCGAACCTCGCCGCGAGTTCATCCAGGACAACGCCCTGGACGCCGCCGTCGACGTCTGACGGCCGTCGGCCGACTGGTCCGGGTCACTAAAGATGAGACCCGGACCACAATAGATGAGAACTGGGTCAGAATTTATGAGAATCATCTGCGGGCCACCCACCTGGAGATGACGGGGCTCCTTAGGCTCGAATAAGCGGGACGGAGTGGTTACTTCGGACCACCCATGTCGAGGAGAACCAAAGGCCAGCTCCTGCTGGCCTTACTTCGTCCGACCCCACCGGAGGCCGCCTGTCAGCTTTGCGCCAGAAGCGGATGTTGGCCCCAGCTCTGAAAGCAGACGTAGCTCGCTGAGGCGTCTTGCACAGCAAGCCAGGCACTTACTGACGACACGGGCGGATTTGAGCAGGCCTCGACAAGGCGAACTTCGGCATTCAAGGCCTCACCAGCCGATCCCCGGCCCAACCGGTGGGCGCCATCCGCGCCGCTAGCGCGGATCCCCCCTCGGCCGTCAGGAAGTCGGCCAGGGAGGCTATGTCCGTGGCGCAATGTCCCCCATAGATCGGTCGCCACTCGGTCCGGACGCCTCGCTTGGCAGCTTCCTCGGCCAGCATCTTCGTGCCCTCAAAGTTTCCATAGCCGTCATAGAGGCCGTTGGAGAGGTAGAGCGCCGGATATGTCGGCGCAGCCTGTTCGATCAGAGCCAGAGGCGACACCCGACGCCATTCCTTCTCGTTGGCGACATATCTTCTGGCCAGCATCCAGATGCCTAATGCCAGCTTGGGATTTGCTCCGGTACGACGTATCGCTTCCCGAGCGTCCGCCAGCGGGGCGAAGGGCGATATGGCGTAGACGCCGGGACAGAGGGCGGCGATGCGCCGGAAGCTGTCGGGCCGCGACAGGCCGGCGACCAGGACGTTCAGCCCCCCCATTGACTCACCCATGAGAAGACGCCGACGCGGCGTTCCGGTCTGTCGTTCAATCTCCGGCAGCCGGTCCATCATGTCATCGAGCAGCCCGCTGTCCTCGCGTTCGCCTTTGGGCGACAGGAGCCAAGTCGAGCCATAGGAGAGAGTGACGACCGTCGGCGGCGTGACGCCTTGATCCCGCCACGCAGCCTGCAGCATCGCGGTCATGTATGTGTCGTCGTTCCAGATGTGCTCGTCCAGGCCCCTGCCGTGAAGATGGTAGAGGACATCCCCGTTGGCGCCTTGGGGGGCACGATAGATGCAGTAGCGCAGATCCCCCGAGGCGCCGCATTCCTCAGCCGCCGGCTGCAACGCGACTTCCTGGTCGCCCCAGGGGCTCGTCAACTCCGTCCACCCCCGATGGACCAGAGCGGCCAACAGGACGACGCCTCCCAGCACCAGCCAGCGACGACGGGGTATTCTAATGGGCCGCAGGCGCATCGGTGGGTCCTCGCAACGCTCTGCAGCGTTGGTACTGGTGGGATGGGAGCGCCGGTCTGGGGCGCTCCTGATGGCCCAGCCATCCGACACGTCCAGACCGATAGTCATAACTCTATCTAGGTAGAGTTATGAGTCAAGACGCCTGTTCGACCACCTCGCGGACTGGCGTGTCCCCCAGAGAACCGCCAGCCGCCGCTCCGGCGCAAACCGCTTGACCCAAACCTATCCAGGTAGAATTCAGGAGTCATGACTCGCTCCCGCGCGCCTTCTGCCGCGACCCGGTCGGTGCTCGCGGCCCTGTCCGAAGCGGCGCCCGACTGGTCTCATGGTTACGACCTGTGTCGAAAGACCGGGCTCAAGTCCGGCACCCTCTACCCTCTGCTTATCCGGCTGGAGGCCCAAGGCTGGCTCCAAGCCGAATGGCTCCCTGCGGAGGCTGGCCGACCTCCCCGCCACGCCTATCGACTGACCGCCACGGGCCATCGCTACGCCGCCGAAACCGCGCTCCCGACGGCTCCGGCGATGTCCGCCCCGCGGCGACCGGCATGACGCTTGCGGAACGGCTCATGAGGCTCTGCGCCCCGCGTTTGCCTCCACGCCTTCGCGAATGGGCTGAGGCGATGGCCAGTGAGGCGGCGTTTATCCGCGAGCCCGTTTCGGCGCTCATCTTCGCGCTCGGCTGTATCGGGTGGGCGATGAGAATGATGGGCGTCGAAGCGCTAAAGCGCGCTCTGACGCCCGACCTGGACTCGGTGGCCAAGGCGGACGCACCGTCGCCCTTGCCCGACTGGCGCGGTCGCTGGCCAGCTGTGGCCTGCGGGATCGCCGCATCCGCTATGGGCCTCATCTATCTTGATGCTGCCGAAGCCCCTCTCACGCTTTTGACCATGAATCTCGCCGCCTTGGTCGCAGGCTTGCTGATCGTCCTGCCGTTCAGCCGGCGAACCTTTGTCGAACGCCCTGCGTCGGGTTACCAGGCTCTGTTGATCGGCGCCGCTCTCATCTTGACCGCAGCGCTCGGAACCGAGGCGGCGGGCGCGACACGGTGGCTCCTGGTCGGTGAGGTCGTCGTCCAGCCCAGCCTGATGGTCCTGCCCGTGCTCGTCGTCAGCTTCGCGCGTTCGAGAGACGTCCTGGCTGCGACCGGGGTAATCCTCTCCGCCATCGCCCTGGCGTGGCAGCCTGATCGGGCCATGGCGGGCGCACTGTTCGCCAGCGTCGCCGCTATCGCCCTTGCCGCCCCTGACCGATCCGTCCGGGCGCCGCTCGCGGGGTGCGCTGCAGCATTCGCCACCACCCTCCTGCGACCCGACGCGGTCCCTGCGACGCCTTTCGTCGATCGCGTCTTCTCGACCGCATTCGCCTTCGGCCCTGTCGCCGGGCTCGCGGTCTGGGGCGGGGCGGCGTTACTTCTGCTTCCCGCTCTCCTAGGTTGGGCTGGCGATCGAGCCCATCGACCAATTCATCTCGCCTTCGCAACCCTCTGGGGGGCGATAATCGTCGCCGCGATCATCGGGAATTACCCCGCACCCTTGGTCGCCTATGGCGGCAGCGCCATCGTCGGCTATCTTCTGGCGACCCTTGCCCTCCCTCGACATTGGTCTGGCGGGATCCGTGCCTCGCTCGGCCAAGCTCATCCCGAACCGCCCCTGGAGGCGGAACGGATCGCAGGGGAGGCTACGCGACCTCCGCCCCGGTGGCTTCGACCAACAGCGTCCTCCCCGACCCTTGTTTAGATCAGCAGCTCGCAAACCGCCTGCGCTGAAAATCACGCTCTGGTTCGCCCCTCGACCCGCGCGCCTGCGTCGTTCACGCGGCTCGCGTCGACGACCCACCGCCCCCCGAAGCAGAAGTTCCGAACCGCTGCTTTGAGT
>AMYY01000021.1 GCA_000335735.1 alpha proteobacterium L41A
CAGCGATTTCAACCGCTTGCCGATTTATGTCCCCCGTCTCCCGTCCACGGGGTCAAACGGCCCCATAATACATCCGTCTCGTCGCATGGAGGGCTCGCCTGGCCTGCGACCTTGCGGCGGCGAGAGCGGAGGGAACGGGGGCGATGGTGAGATCCCATCGCGGCGCCGGGGCTGATCGGTCGGGGAATCGCCCCGGCGTCCGCAGTCGCGTCGCAGGGTCGAGGGGGATACTCGGCCGCACCGGGAATCGGGGATCGCTGCTCCGACCCGCCCGTCGCAGGCTTATGGGGTTAGGCGATAAGACCGCCACCGCTCGGCGCCCCGAGCTTGCAGGCCAACCCACCGCGCGGAGCGTCACACCCTTCGTCGAAACGGTAATCTCTAATCACACTCCGGGCGAAGGCCCGGCGCTCCGCCCAGCCCTCCATCCCTCCGCCCGGTGAAAGGCAGGAGCGCCGAACCATGCCCGAATCCAAGTCCTCAGTTCGTCCGGCGGATCAGTTCGTCCGCCAACGCCGGCGTCAGATAGCCGTCGGCGATCCTGTTGTTGGCGATCTGCCAGCGACGCAGGGCCGCGCGGGTGTTGGCGCCGATCACCCCATCGACGCCCTGGGTGTCGTAACCCAGTTGGGTCAGGGCGCGCTGCGCCCCGATACGCTGATCACGCGTCATCGACGGATCGTTGGGCCAGGCCTTTGTCAGCCCCGGCTTGCCCATGATCCCGTCCGCCGTCAGACCGATCGCCAGGGCGTAGGACACCGAGTTGTTGTAGCGGCGGATCACATAGTGGTTCGGCAGGGCCAGGAAGGCCGGACCATTCGCGCCCTGCGGCAGCAGGATGGTCGCTTCTTCCAGCGCCTCGGCGCCGTTCGGGGTGCCGCCCTGCGCCAGGCGCACGCCCTTGGCCGCCCAATAGGCCCAATTGTGTTTCGGGCCTTCCGCCTCGGCATAGTCGAAGCCGGAGGGCAGGGTGACTTCATAGCCCCAGCCCTGACCGCGCTTCCACCCGGCCTGGGCCAGCAGGTTGGCGGCCGAAGCCAGGGCGTCGGCGTCGTCGCGCCAGATGTCGACCTTGCCGTCGCCGTCCTGGTCCACGCCCAGGCGCAGATAGTTGTCGGGCATGAACTGGGTCTGGCCCATGGCCCCGGCCCAGCTGCCCTTCAGGCCCGCGCGCTCGCGCCGACCGTCCACGACGATGTCCAGCGCGTCCTTCAGCTGCCCCTCGGCCCAATCGCGCCTGCGACCGTCATAGGCCAGCGTCGCCAGCGAGCGGATCACGTCATAGTCGCCTTGCACCTGCCCGAAGGCGCTCTCTTGGGCCCAGACGCCGACCAGGATCTCGCTGGGCACGCCGAATCGTTGAACCACCGACCACGGCACCCGATCGATGCGCTGTTTAGCCTGGGCGATTCGCACCGGGGTCACCGCATTCTGCACATAGGCTCCGGCGGGTTTGGAGAATTCAGGCTGGTTGCGATCCAGGCGGATCACCGTCGGATCGGGCGTCAGACCCTCCAGTTCCCGGGCGTAGTCCGCGCGGCGGGCGCCGCCCTTGCGCGCCAGGAAGCCCTGCTTCCAGCCCTCGAAACCCTGCTGGTCATAGGCGGCCAACGGCGGCGTCTGGGGGGCAGGGGCCGGCGTCGTGACCAGCGCGCCCGCCTGAGGCTGAGGCTGGGGCGTCGGCAGGTTCACCTGCGGTTCGGGCAGCATGGGCGCGCAGGCCGAGACGCAGCCGATCAGGAGAAGGCGGTAGGAAAAGCGCATGAGATTCAAACTAGAGCCCCCTGGGTCAGACACGAAATGACATCCGCGCGAACGGTCATTTCGACGCCCTAAAGCGCGTGCCGCGCGAATGCGTTGCCTCGCTGTTCCCTGCTCGGATGTAAGGCGCGCCGTTAACCACCTTTGTATTGGACGCCTTATGCGTGTGTGTCGTAATGACGCACCAGCTCTGACGGCCTGATGGCGGAGCGGCGACGCGGCGGGCGTGCAACCCCGTAAACCCTCCGTTCGACTCGGAGGTCAGGCCTCCATAGTTTTTTGTCGTGCTATCGCGCTTTGCGCTACTTGAGCACGAGAGGCCGGTGCGTCCGTCTGGCAGACGGGGACTGGGTTTTCTGCGGTTTCGGCCTTTGGCGGCTTGACCTTCCGAACCCCTCTCTCTATACGACCGCCTCCGCCGCGATCCGACCGGGTCAGCGGCTTTCTTATTGGTTTCTTTCAGGACGTCCGACCATGAAGGTCCGTAGCTCGCTCAAGTCGCTGAAGACCCGCCACCGCGACTGCAAGGTCGTGCGTCGCAAGGGCGTCGTCTTCGTCATCAACAAGACCGACCCGCGCTTCAAGGCGAAGCAGGGCTAAGCAGCGTTCGCTGCGCGTTGCTTCGGCTGCGTGAGCACGCTGGGTCGCGCTCAAGCAGCCCGAAGGGCGATAGCGCGCTTGAAAGATGACGATCCACAGGCTGCGGATTTCTGTCCGCGGCCTTTTTCGTGTTCGCGGTTGTCGCGCGCCTGTCCGCAGGGTTAGCGTCCGCGCCTGATTTCTGGAGTATTCCCCATGGCTGACGACGCCTCGTTCGACGGTGGTTCCGACGTTCTCACCGCCACGGCGCAAGGCCGCCTTCGCACCATCATCGAGCGCCTGGAGCGCCTCGAAGAGGACAAGCAGGCCGTCATGACCGACATGAAAGAGGTCTTCGCCGAGGCCAAGGGCGAGGGCTACGACGTCAAGATCCTGCGCAAGGTCATCCGCATCAGAAAGCAGGACAAGGCCAAGCGTCAGGAAGAGGACGCCATCCTGGACCTCTATCTGTCGGCGCTCGGCGAGATCTGAGGCTGACCCGGCTTGAAGCGCACCCCCTTCAAGCCAGGAGGCGGGCTGTCGCGATCAGGCGGCCCGAAGGGCGATGGCGCCAACAAGAAGCCGCTGCCCAGCCCCTTCGAGATGCAGCGCGAGGCGGCTAAACGCGCTGCGTTGAATGCCTTGAAACGCGCTCGGCGCGCGGCGGACAAGGCGGGCGTTTCCCTGTCCGAATGGGAAGGCGAGTTCATCGATTCGGTCAGCGAGCGCGTGAAGACCCACGGCCGCGCCTTCGCCGACCCCGAAAAGGGCGCGCCCGGGCAAGCGCTGTCGGCCATGCAGGGCCGAAAGCTGAAAGAGATCACCGCCAAGGCTAATGGCGAAGAGCCGAAACGGCGGTGGGGCAGGAAGCCAAAAGAGCCATAACCGCTCGTCATCCTCGGGCTTGACCCGAGGATCGGCCTATCCACAACTCAGCGTTTATGAGCGAGCGCCGCCCTTTCATCGCGACCTATATCCAAGCCAGCCGACCGCACGGTGTCATTTACATCGGAATGACGTCGAATCTCTATGAACGCGGCCATCAGCACAGGACCGGGGCTTTCGAAGGTTTCTCCAGTCGTTACGGGTGCGGAATGTTGGTCTGGTACGAGCAGTTCGAACTGGTCACGAACGCAATCCGGCGGGAGAAGGCGCTGAAACGCTGGAATCGCGTCTGGAAGCTGGAGCTGATCGAACGGACGAACCCCGAATGGGTCGATCTCTACCCAAGTCTATGCGGCTGGGCGCCTGATCCTCGGGTCAAGCCCGAGGATGACGGAGAGGGAAGTGTGGCGGCGTTTCTGAAGAGGCTGGAATCAGAAGCGTAACCCTCAACCCGCTTCCTTGAGCTGGCCTTCCAGGCCCTGTTCTCTGACCTTGCGATACAGGGTCGAGCGGCCGATGCCGAGGCGGCGGGCGATCTCGCTCATGTGGCCGGCATAAACCTCGATAGCGTGCTGGATCAGGTCGCGTTCGATGTCTTCCAGCGTGCGCAGATGGCCGCGCTCGTCCAGGATGCGGATCGGCTGATCGACCAGAGCGGCCGCGTCGGTCTGGGCGCCGGCGGCTGTGGCGGCCTGCAGGGGCTGGGCGTCGGGCATGGGTGCGGCGACGCCTGAAATTGCAGGGAAATCGTGCGGCTGAAGGAAGGGCGCATCGGCCAGGACGATGGCGCGGAACACCGCATTTTCCAGCTGCCGCACGTTTCCGGGCCAGTCGAACCCTTGCAGCAGGGCCAACGTTTCGGGCGCGCATCCGGCGATCCGCTTGCCCTCCTCGGCGTTGAACCGGGCTATGAAGTGATCGACCAGGGGCGCGATGTCCTCGCGCCGGTCACGCAGGGACGGGGCCTCGATCGGGAAGACGTTCAGGCGATAGAACAAGTCCTCGCGGAAGGCGCCGTCCTTGACCTGCTGGGCCGGGTCGCGATTGGTCGCCGAGACGATGCGCACGTCGATCTTCACCGGGCGTTTGCCGCCGACGGGATCAATCTCGCCTTCTTGCAGCGCGCGCAGCAGCTTGACCTGCATGTCCAGCGGCAGTTCGCCGATTTCGTCCAGGAACAGGGTGCCGCCGTCCGCCTCGCGGAACTTGCCAAGCGTCTTGTCCACGGCGCCGGTGAAGGCGCCCTTCTCATGCCCGAACAGGATGGACTCGATCAGATTGGCGGGCAGGGCGCCGCAATTGACGGCGACGAAGGGTTTGCCGGCCCTGTCGCTGGCGCCGTGCAGGGCGCGGGCGATGACCTCCTTGCCGACGCCGCTTTCGCCGGTGATCAGGACGGGGATCGAGGATTTGGCGGCCCGGGCGCCAAACGCCTTGACCATACGCATCGGCGGGCTGTCGCCCACGATGTCGTCGAAACTGGTGCGGCCCTGAACGCGCTTGGTCAGGCGCCCGACCTCGGCGGTCAGGCGCTTCATCTGCATGGCGTTGCGCACGCCGACCAGCAGGCGTTCCGGGCCCACCGGCTTGACGAAGAAGTCCTGGGCGCCGGCCTGCATGGCCTTGACCACCATGTCGATGCCGCCGTTGGCCGTCAGGACGATCACCGGCTCATTGATCCCGGCGCTACGCAGTTCGGCCAGGCATTCCAGCCCGGACATCTCGGGCATCACCATGTCCAGCAGGATCAGGTCGGCGCCGCCGCCGCGCGTCATCCGGTCGATGGCCTCGCCGCCGCTGGCGGCATGGACCACGGCGTTGCCGTCCCGCTCCAGCACGGCCTGGATCAGCCGGCGCTGGGTCGGATCGTCGTCAACGACCAGGATGGTCTTGGCCATGAAAATCCCTTGCACTGTCGCCCAACCCGTCACGGATGGATCGTTTCGGGACGATTCCTAGGGTCGCGAGGTGAAAATCGGGTGACACGGCGTGGTGAGCGTCCCGTTAACGCGGCTCTGTCGCATCGCATCGCACCTCGGGGCTGGCGCGCAATCTCTGGCCGTCGACGACCAGGTCGGGCAGGGCCGCCGGCGCCGTCGCGACGCCCTTCGACAGGCCTTCGTTCATCCGCTCAGCGCTGCGCCCGCAGGTGAAGCCGTATCGACCCGTCACGCGCCACTGGCCCTGGGCGTCCTGATCGAAGGCGACGATTTCGCGAGCCGTAGCGACCAGCAGATCGGATCGTGCGTCGCCGTTCAGGTCCACTGATCGCACGACGCAGGACGCTTCCGTATTGCAACTGAACAGCACATCGACCTGCGCGTCCAACTGATCGACGAAGCTGGCGGGCACGGATTGGCCATCGGCGGCCTTCAGGCGGATGGCGGCCTTGCGCGCTTGTCGTCCCTGCGCCGTATCACCTGACGGCCACGGGCGAGCCTGGGCGGCGCGCGCGTTTCGCGCGATGCGAGGATCGGTTGAGGCGGCCAGACGGCGCAGCGCCATCTCGCCGGCCTTGCCGCTCTCGAACCGCAGGAAGTCATAATCGAACGTGTCAGCGGACACCGCCCCACGCTGAAAGCGGGCGACCTGATCCTGCACCGAGAGGCGCGCGGGATCGGCCAACGGGCTAAACAGGGCCAGGATGACCAAGACCGACAGAACCGCCGCGGCGACATTGGTCCGCTCCAGCGGCTTCATCCAGCCGCCCGGTTTCACGGCCGCCAGCAGATAGCCCGCGCCATAAACCGCGCCGACCAGGGTGCAGGCGGCGGCGATGATCCGATCAGGCGTCAGGCCGTGCTGGCCGATCCGCAAGGCTAGGCCCCAGGCGGCCAGAACGATCAGCGGCGCGATCAGGACGGACGCCGCCCGCACGCCGTATCGCAGAACGACCGGCGGCAGATTGTCGGCGCGCCCGTCCTGATAGGCCGTGTTGATCAGCACGATCAGGGCGGCGGCGGCCGACAACACCAGCGCCGTCGCGCTGCGCGTCTCCCACAGGCCGTCCAATCCGGTGAAGGGCAGGGCGAGAAGGAAGCCGCCGACCAGGACCGTGATCACCAGGAGCAGCCAGGACAGCAGCATCAGGGCCAGGGTCCGCACGCCCCGGATCAGGCCGTCGCGCACGTCGGTCAGCTGGACGGCGGTGGCGAAGACCAGGGCCGTGACCGGAATGGCGAACCACGCCTCGCTGAGCAGGTGCTGCAGAAAGCCGAGGCCGATCATCTTGAACAGCGCCGCGCCCAGATGCAGCAGGATCCAGAAGGCGCCGGTGAAGCCCAGCGACAGGGCCAGCTGCACCCCCGCCTTCCAGGCGATGTCGAAATAGTCGGGATAGTCGACGATCCAGCGTCGTTCGCGGATCGCGGGCACGATCAGGTGGTGGGCGATGAACAGGGCCGCCGCGCCGAAGGCCAGCACGGGGAAACTCAGAAAAGGCGGCTCCTCATGCGGCTTCAGCACCTGGCGGGCCACATCGTGGGCGCCCAACAGGGCCAGCACGCCGGCCGCGGCCGCCGCCCAAAGGATCAGGGCCAGCGGCTTGACCCGGCCCGCGCCGGCGAGAACCACCACCGGCACGTAGCCGACCGCCAGGGCCAGGGCGCCGAACACCACCGGCTGGGTTTCGGGCCAGAGGCGGCTGTCGGCCGCCAGATACAGCAAATAGAGCGCCAGCCCCTGAACCAGACCCGTCGCCAGGCGAATCGCAAACAGGGCCGAGGGCGCGCCAAGGCCCGTCCGGCCTGTGTCATGTTGCAGGGTTTCGGTCATTCACGCGTCTCCGAAAGGCAGGATTGCACGGGCCGTGACGTCGAGAAAGCGTAAGGGACGGTTGCGGCCGTCGCCGCGCATCCCCAGAACAGGGGCATGAACGCTCCTTTCAAGACGCCCAACACCGAAGCCCCGCTATGGGACCTGACCGACCTCTATGCATCGCGCGACGACGCCAAGGTGGCCGCCGACCTGGAAAAGGCGCGCGGTCTGGTCGAGGCCCTGAACGGGCTGAAGGGGCGGCTGGCGGTGGATCAGGACGCGCAGGCGCTGGGCGAGGCGCTGGACCGCGCGATCCAGCTTTACGAGCAGGCGTCCGACGTCCTGGGCGCGCTGGGCGCCTACGCCTTCCTGTCGGCCTCGACCGCGCGCGACGATGCGACGGCGCAAGGGTTCGAAGCCGATGTCCGCGAGAAGATCACCGCCATCGCCACCCCGACCGTCTGGCTGACGCTGGAGATCAATCAGATCGACGATGCGGCGCTGGAGGCGGCGCTGAACGCCCATGCGGGCGCGTCGCGCTGGCGGCCTTGGCTGCGGCGGGTGCGGGCGATGAAGCCGCATGAGCTGTCGGCCGAGCTGGAGACCTTCATCGCCGAGCGCGGACCGATCACGGCTCAATGGCCGCGCCTGTTCGACGAGCAGCTGGCCGCCCTGCGTGCAAAGGCGGGCCACGAGGAACTGACGCTGGCCGAGGCGCTGAACCGTCTGTCCGACGCCAAGCCCGCGCGGCGCAAGGCCGCCGCCGAGGGTCTGTCTGAGGCGCTGGCCGCCCGCGCCTCGACCCTGGCCCTGGTGCTGAACACCGTCGCCGCCGACAAGGCGATGGAGGATCGCTGGCGCGGTTTCAAACGTCCCGCCGACAGCCGTCACCTGGGCAATGAGGTGGATGGCGAGGCCGTGGATGCGATGGCCGAGGCGGTCGCCGCCGCCTATCCGCGCCTGTCGCACCGCTATTATGCGCTGAAAGCCAAGGCGATGGGCAAGGCGCGCCTGGACCACTGGGACCGCAACGCGCCTATCGAAACGACCGCCCCGCGCGCCTTCACCTGGACCCAGGGGCGCGAGATCGTGCTGGACAGTTTCTCGGACCTGGGCGGCGATTTCGCCGACCGGGCCGGCGGCTTCCTCGACAAGCCGTGGATCGACGGCCGGGCGCGGCCGGGCAAGCAGTCTGGCGCCTATGCTCACCCCGTCACCGCCGACCGCCACCCCTATGTCTTCCTGAACTGGATGGGCGAGCGGCGCGACGTCCTGACCCTTGCGCATGAGCTGGGACACGGCGTCCACCAGACCCTGGCGGCCGACCAGGGCACGCTTCTGGCCGACACGCCCCTGACCCTGGCCGAGACGGCGTCGATCTTCGCCGAGGGGCTGACGTTTGATCGTCTCTTGGCCACGGCGCCCAAGTCCGAGCAGCGCGGCCTGCTGGCCGGCCGGATCGAGGATGGTCTGAACACCGTCGTGCGCCAGATCGCCTTCCACCGGTTCGAGACCCGCTTCCACGACGAGCGCCTGCAGGGCGAGGTCTCGCAACAGCGGATCAACCAGCTGTGGCTTGAGGAAATGGGCGCCTCGCTGGGGCCGTCGGTCAAGCTGAACCCCGGCTATGAACACTGGTGGGCCTACGTCAGCCACTTCGTCCATTCGCCCTTCTATGTTTACGCCTACGCGTTCGGCGACCTGCTGGTGGCGGCGCTGATGGAGGCGCGTCGCAGCGATCCGGCCGGCTTCACGCCCCTTTATCGCGAGCTTCTGGCCGGCGGCGGATCGCGAACCTACGTCGAGGCGTTGAAGCCGTTCGGTCTGGACCCGCGCGACCCGGCCTTCTGGAGCGTCGGCTGTCACAGGCTGGAACGGCTGGTCGATCAGTTCGAGGCGCTGGCCTGACCAGGGCATGACTGCGGGCTTGAGCGGGGCGGTCGCCTCGGTGTAAGTCCGCGATAACGACGAGGGGATTCCACGAATGGCCGATCTGCACGACACCGCCAACGCACCTGCCGACGCCGATGCGCAAGCCTATCTGCACGGCCATATGGAAGTGCGCGAACAGGTCTCGACCTACCGCCTGTTCCTGAACCTGGCCAAGTGGGGCAGCCTGGCCATCGCCGTGCTGCTGCTGTTCCTGACCCTGTGGTTCCACCCGGGCGGCAGCTTCATGGCCGCCGTCATCGGCGCGGTCGTTCTGGGCGGCGTCGGCTTCGTGGCGCTGAAGTCCAAGCCCGGCGCCGCACACTGAGCCTTGCTTGGTATCGTCCTCGGGCGGTCCGAAATCACGCGCCCTCGTCAAGCTTTGGCATAACCGTGCTTTGACGGCGCGCGCCGGAACGGCCTAACCTTCGTTCAACGAAAAGAACGAGGGGATTCGCTTGGCCGTCGCTATCGCCGTCACCCGTGAACGTCGCGAAGGCGAGACGCGCTGCGCCGTCACGCCCGAAACGGTCAAGAAGCTGATCGCCCTGGGGGCGACCGTCACGGTCGAGGCCGGGACCGGCCTGGGCTCCTCCATTCCCGACACCGACTACGCCGCCGCCGGCGCTGTGGTGAAGCCGGACACCCGCGCCGTGCTGGACGGCGCCGACATCGTGCTGAAGGTGCGCGGCCCCACGGCCCAGGAAACCAGCGCGCTGAAGCCCGGCGCCGTCGTCATCGCCATGCTAGACGCTTATCGGGATAAGGCGACCGTCGAAGCCTTGGCCGGGGCTGGCGCCACCGCCTTCGCCATGGAGTTCGTGCCCCGCATCACCCGCGCCCAGGTCATGGACGTCCTGTCGTCCCAGGCGAACTTGGCCGGATACCGTGCGGTGATCGAGGCGGCCTATGCCTATGGCAAGGGTTTCCCGATGATGATGACGGCGGCCGGCACGGTCGCCGCCGCAAAGGTCTTCATCATGGGGGTGGGCGTCGCGGGCTTGCAAGCCATCGCCACCGCGCGTCGCCTGGGCGCCGTCGTCACCGCCACCGACGTCCGCCCCGCGACCAAGGAACAGGTCGAAAGCCTGGGCGCCAAATTCCTGGCCGTCGAGGACGAAGAGTTCAAGAACGCCCAGACCGCCGGCGGCTACGCCAAGCCCATGTCGGCCGAATACCAGGCCAAACAGGCTGAGCTGACCGCCAGCCACGTGGTCAAGCAGGACGTGGTCATCACCACGGCCCTGATTCCCGGCCGCGCCGCCCCGGTGCTGCTGACCGCCGCCCATGTCGCCTCGATGAAGCCCGGCTCGGTCATCATCGATCTGGCGGTTGAGGCGGGCGGCAATGTCGAGGGCTCCAAGCTGAATGAGGTCGTGACCACCGCGAACGGCGTCACCATCGTCGGCTGGTCGAACCTGCCCGGCCGCATCGCCGCCGACGCCAGCGCCCTCTACGCGCGGAATCTGACCGCCTTCGTCGGCCTGTTGATCAAGGACGGCGGTCTGGCGGTCGATCTCGAAGACGAGATCCTGAAGGCGGCGGTGGTCACCAATGCCGGCGCCGTGGTGCATGAAGCTCTGAAGGGAACACACTGATGGAACACGTCGATCCCACCGTCTTCCGCCTGGCCATCTTCGTGCTGGCGATCTTCGTCGGCTATTACGTCGTCTGGAGTGTGACGCCGGCGCTGCACACGCCCCTGATGGCCGTGACCAACGCCATTTCCAGCGTCATCATCGTCGGCGGCCTGATCGCAGCGGCGGCCGTGTCGGGCGACGCGACCGGCCCCAGCGCCTGGATCGCCAAGGGGGCGGGCGTGGTCGCCGTCACCCTGGCCAGCGTCAATATCTTCGGCGGCTTCATGGTCACGCGGCGGATGCTGGCCATGTACAAGAAGAAGGAACGGCCCGCTGCTAAGGCCGCTCCCGAGGCGTCTTCATGACGGACGCCGCGGAGATCGCCATTAGCGGATCCTGGGTCGCCACCGGCATCGGTTTCGGCCTGTGGCTGTACGGCTGGTTCGGGGCCAAGACGCCGATCAAGCGCCAGCGGCTGCACGACTGCGGCATCGCTCTGGTCTTTTCGGCCATTCTGGTTCGCGTCGTGACGCAAGACCGGCCGCTGGGCGTCTTCGAATGGGCCCTGTTCTTCATCGGTCCGCTGTTCATCGCCGCCGCCCTGTGGCGGCTGGCCCGCACGTCTTAAGGGGAGGGGCGTGATGAACGCATCGCTTACAGCGTCTTTGGCCGCACTGGCCTATTTGGTTTCGGGCGTCCTGTTCATCCTGTCGCTGCGGGGGCTGTCCAGCCCCGAGACCAGCCGTCAGGGCAACACCTTCGGCATGATCGGCATGGCGCTGGCCATCGGCGTGACCCTGCTGACGCTGGGGACGACCGGCGCGCTGGACACCGTGACCCTGGCCCTGATCGCGGGCGGGGTCATCGTCGGGGGCGGGGCGGGCGCCCTGATCGCCAAGCGCGTGGCCATGACCGACATGCCGCAGCTGGTCGCGGCCTTCCACAGTCTGGTCGGCATGGCCGCCTGCCTCGTCGCCATCGGCGCCATCTATGCGCCCGAGGCCTTTGGAATCCTGTCCGACGACGGAAACGGCATCAAGACGCTGTCGATCATCGAACTCAGCCTCGGCGTCGCCATCGGGGCCATCACCTTCACCGGTTCGGTCATCGCTTTCGCCAAGCTAAATGGAAACATGAGCGGCGCGCCGATCATCTTGCCGGCGCGGCATCTGATCAATGTCGGCCTGGCGCTGGGTCTGGTCTTCCTGATCGGCATCCTGATCGGAACGAACGGCGCGGCGACCTGGGCCTTCTGGGGCGTCTTCCTGATCGCGCTGGTGTTGGGCGCGACCCTCATCATTCCCATCGGCGGCGCCGACATGCCGGTCGTGGTGTCGATGCTGAACTCCTATTCCGGCTGGGCGGCGGCGGCGCTGGGCTTCACGTTGGAGAACATCGCCCTGATCATCACCGGCGCCCTGGTCGGATCGTCGGGCGCGATCCTCAGCTACATCATGTGCAAGGGCATGAACCGCAGCTTCGTCTCGGTCATCCTGGGCGGGTTCGGCGGCGGCGATTCGGCGACCGGGCCCGGCGGCGCCAAGGAGACGCGCCCAGTCAAACAGGGCTCGGCCGAGGACGCCGCCTTCATCATGAAGAATGCGTCCAAGGTCATCATCGTGCCCGGCTACGGCATGGCGGTGGCTCAGGCCCAGCACGCGCTGCGTGAAATGGCCGACAAGCTGAAGGAGGAGGGGGTCGAGGTGAAATACGCCATCCACCCCGTCGCCGGTCGGATGCCGGGCCATATGAACGTCCTGCTGGCCGAGGCCAACGTCCCCTATGACGAGGTGTTTGAGCTGGAGGACATCAACGCCGAGTTCGCCAGCGCCGACGTCGCCTTCGTCATCGGCGCCAACGACGTGACCAACCCGGCGGCCAAGACCGACCCGACGAGCGCCATCTACGGCATGCCGATCCTGGACGTGGAAAAGGCCGGCACCGTCCTGTTCATCAAGCGCGGCATGGGCTCGGGCTATGCCGGGGTCGAGAACGAACTCTTCTTCCGCGACAACACCATGATGCTGTTCGCTGACGCCAAGAAGATGGTCGAAGGGATCGTGAAGGGCCTTTGAGCCATGGCCGGCACGCCCAAGACCGGCCCCACAGACGCCTCTGTCGATGACTTCTTGTCTGCGATCGACGATCCACGCCGACGGTCTGACGCTCATGCCGTCGCCGCGCTGGTGTCGGAGATCACCGGTGAACTGGCCGTGCTCTGGGGATCGTCCATCATCGGGTTCGGCAATGACGGCGGCCCCAAGGGCGGCTGGCCGCTGATCAGCTTCTCGCCGCGAAAAGCCAACCTGGTGCTTTATGTCGCTGGGGATTTCCCCGAACGAGCCGAGCTTATCGCCCGCTTGGGCAAGGTGAAGACCGGCGTGGGCTGCCTTTATGTTCCGCGCCTCGAGGATGTCGATCAGGCGATTCTACGGGACCTTTGCGGTCGCGCTGTTCGCGCGGCCAAAGCCAGCTCGGGCTGAAGTCTCTCCAGACCCCTATCGCGCAACCTTGACCGGCGCTATCACGCGTCCGTGAACACGCTGTCTGGACCTCTTCCTGCCGCCCATCGCCGTTTTGAGGCTTTGGATTCCCTGCGGGGTGTGTGCGCCATCCTTGTCGTGATGTTTCACATGCCGGTCGCAAGTCATTGGCGCGACTGGGGTTTCATTCAGCATTCCTATTTGTTCGTCGACTATTTCTTCGTCCTGTCGGGCTTTGTCATCGCCCATGCCTATGCGAACCGATTGAAGTCGGGACGCGACGCCGGACGGTTCATGGTGCGGCGTTTCGGGCGGATTTGGCCGCTGCATCTGCTGATGCTGGCGGCCTTCATCGCGCTGGAGCTGGCGCGGCTTGTCTTCAATTTCGACAGTGCGCCGCCGTTTACGCGGGATCGTTCGATCGAGGCGATCTTCACCAATCTGGCGCTGATCCAGGCCTGGCATGTACATCCCTATCTGACCTGGAATGGGCCGTCGTGGACGCTCAGCGCCGAATGGGCCTGCTATCTGATCTTCGCGGGTCTGGTGCTGATTGCGCCCAAACGGTTCCGCTGGATCGGGCTGGTGCTGGCGATCATCGGCGGCGTACTGGTGCTCAGCTACGCCCGGCGCTGGATGAACACGACCTATGACTTCGCCGTGCCGCGCGCGGTCTACGGCTTCTTCCTGGGCTGCCTGCTGCAGGGGCTCTGGACCCGCATTCCGCGCCTCAAGGGCAGCCCCGCAACGGTGTTGGAGATCGCGGCCATCGTCGTCGCCTGCATTTTCATCGGCTACGCTCAGGGGCCGATCACCGTGGCCGTCACCTTGATCTTCGTGGCGCTGATCTGGGTCTTCGCCGGCGAGGAGGGGGCGCTGTCACGCGTGCTGGACCATCCGGCTCTGGTCACCCTGGGGCGGTGGTCGTTCGCCATCTACATGGTCCACATGTTCATCCTGACCGTGATGATGATCGTGGCCAGAAAGCTGGACATGGTCCCGGTTCGTCGCATCGACTTCGGCTCTGTCTGGCTGAACGACCTGTTCGCCGTCGCCATGTTCGGCTTCATCGTCGCCGTCGCCGTCGTGGCGCACCGACTGGTCGAGCAGCCGGCCCAGCGCATGATCGACCGCTGGACCAAGCCGAAGGCGGCCTGAGTTCAGGCGGCCATTCGCCATTCCGACGCCATGTCGCCGGCCCGGCCTTCGTCCCACAGCATGTCCTCGTCCGAATAGCGGCTGCTGGCGGCGGCCGAGATGACGTCCACCACCTGTTCCTCCAGCCGATCCCAGATCACGGCGAGGTCGGACGACCCATCGGCCTCGCATGGCACGATCATGTAACGGCTGGCGTTGACGGTCTGGGCGGGTTGGAAGTGCGCCATCTGATGATCTCCTGAAGCGGGGGCCTCTTGTCGATGATGTTGTTATGAAGCAGTGTTGCGTCAGAAACGGACGTAGGGATCGGCGAGAGCATTGAGACACGACAAGGCGGCGATGGTGATCGACCTGGCGCGCCGCATGGCCGCCAGCGCCGAAGGGCTGAGCCTGGACGAGATCGCGCGCGACATGCGGGTCGGCCGCCGCACCGCTGAACGGATGCGTGATGCGGTTCTGATGCTGTTTCCCCAGGTGGACGAGGTCTCGGACCCGCCGTCCAAACGCTGGCGTATCCGGGGCGGTCTGTCGGCCTTCGAACAGGCCCCGACGGCGACCGAAATGCTGGAACTGTCCAAGGCCGCGACCGCACTGCGCGCCGCCGGCGAACTGGCGCGCGCCACGGCGCTGGAGGGGCTGGAGCGCAAGCTGAAGGCGGCGATGCGGTCGACCACTCTGAACCGGATGGCGCCGGATCTGGAAGCCTTGGTCCGGGCCGAGACCATTGCGGTCCAGGCCGGCCCTCGACCCTCTGCCGACGAGACCATGCTGACCGCCATTCGCGCGGCGGTGCTGGCGCAGCAGCCCTTGGGCTTCACCTATTCTCGTCCGGGCGCCGAGCCGCGTCGGCGCAGCGTGGCGCCGTGCGGCGTCATGTTCGGCCGGGCCAACTATCTGGTCGCCGCCGACCGCGAGACCGGCCGCATCCAGACCTTCCGCCTGGACCGGATGAGCCACGTCGCCCCGCAGGAGGGGATGGCCGTGCCGCCCGCCGATTTCGACCTCGGCGTCTTCGCCAGCCAGTCCTTCGGCATCTATCAGGACGAGATCGAGGACGTCGTGCTGCGCATCGCGCCCGAGGGCGCGGCCGAGGCCAGGGGCTGGCGCTGGCACCCGACCCAGTCGTTCGAAGATCAGCCGGACGGCGGCGTGATCGTGCGGTTCCGCGCCTCGGGCATGCGCGAACTGGCCTGGCATCTGTTCACCTGGGGTGAGCAGGTGCAGATCTTGGAGCCGGAGCGGCTCAAGGCCGTGATGGCCGACGAACTGGCGGCGGCGGGCCGCGCCTTGGAACGGGCCTCAGCCTGACGAAACCGTAAGCTGACGCGGCGCGTTGACGACCGCTAGGCTTTGCGCCCAGCGCTCTTCAGGAGATCGCCCTTGCGCGTCCACGCCTTCGCCTCGTACGCCGTTTTGGCCCTCGCCCTTATGAGCGGCGCATGCGCCGCCGGGCCCATGTCGGCGCCGGCGACCTTTCAAGAGGAAGGCGGACCCCAGGTGACGGTGACCCGCGACGGCGATCACCTGAACATCGACTACAGCTTTGGGCGCGACGTGCCGGTCTGGGCCTTCCAGGATTCGGCGCTGGAACAGGATTCGCGTCAGCCCTGGCGACCGCGCCAATGGACGGTCGAGACGCCCGGCGTCGTCATGGAGCGACGCGGCCATTACGACATCATCCGCAGCACGGACGGCGGCCCCGTGCCGCGCGAGGTCCGCTTCCGGGTTCGACCGCAGGCGGTGGATCTCGAGGCCGAATATCCGACCCTGCTGTTCTCCAACGGCGCGGTGGCCCTGCCGACCCGGCAACTGGATGTCTTCGCTTTGCCTTCGGCGCAGGCGGCTGAACAGGTGCCGGACGACCTGAACCGAATCCGGCTGGATGGCAGTCCCTCGCGCGTGACGTGGCGGGATGAGAATGGACCCGTCCTGTTCAACGGGCGCCGTCGCGATGAACTGACCACGACGGACGAGCGCAGCTATGTCCTGCTGGGCGAGGCGACGGTCACGCCGGGCGACGGCCTGTCGACCGTCATGGACCCCAATCTGCCGCCGTGGATCGGCGAGGAAATCCGGGGCTTTGCCCCGCGTGTCGGTCACTATTACCGCGATCGCCTCGGCGCGCCGGGCTCTGGCGGAGATACGCCCATCGTCATGGTGGCCTGGAACGGGCCGACCGAAAGCATGACCAGCATGGGCGGCAGCGTCCTTCCGGGCCTGATCGTCATGTCGTTCGAGGGGCGGGGCGTGACATCGCCCCAGCCGGAAATCATGGAGCGGTCGCGCTGGTTCATCGGCCATGAAGGAGCGCATTTTTGGCTGGGACAGACGGTGCGATACGCCTTCGCTGACGAGGCCTGGATCACCGAGGGCGGGGCCGACCTGATGGCCGTGCGCGCGCTGAAGGCCCTCGATGCAAACTATGACGACCGGGCCGAGCTTCAGTCCGAGGTGGACGACTGCGTGAATCTGGCCCGCCAGCCGGTCGCCCAGGCCGGCGCTCGCGGCGAACACCGCGCCTACTACGCCTGCGGGGCCGTCTTCGCCCTGGCGGCGGAAGGCGCGCAACGCCAGAGGACCGGCGGCGACTGGTTCGACTTCCTCAGACCTCTGCTGCGCCAGCCGGACAGCGTGCTCAGCCGCGAGGAATGGTTGACGGCCCTGACCCGAACATCGCGCGACCCGTCGTTGCGCGGCGATGTCGAGCGGCTGCTGGACCAGGGCGCGCCCGATCCGTCCGCCGTCATCGCGCGCCTGTTCCAGCGCACAGGCGTGGCCTTCCGCATGATCGACGGCCGCGTGGTTCTGAGCTGACGGAAAACGGCGACCGGATGAAGCGGCCGCCGTCTCACGCTCCGCACTGGGGGATGGTCAGCGCGGCGTCGTGGCCTCGGCGATCAGGGCGCGAGCCTTGGCGATGGCGTCCACCTCGGTCGTCTTGCCGTCTGCGATCTGTTGCGCCAAATTCATCAACGGCCTGCCGGTGACGGAGCCCGTGTCTCCGGCCTCCTGCAGATGGACGCCGTTATGGGCGGCGATGGCGGCGTCCCAGGCGTCGCGCACGGCGGCCCAGAAGCCTTGGGTCTTGATCCAGTAGTCGTCGCCGGCTTGGGGCGAATAGCTGGTGGCCCGGTCATAGGTGTTGATGACGTCTTCCTGCACGATGGCGATGGGTGCGCCGCCGGCCCGGCCCGACATCTTCATATTGTCCTGGATATGCACCCAGCCGTCCGGCTTCAGGATATGGCGGTTGGTGCCGAGATACCGGTCATAGACGGGATTGCGAACCGCATCGCGACGCGCCAGCGGCCGCCACGTGGCGCTCGAGGTCCAGGCCGATAGGCCGTTGTCATAGGTCCAACGGCCGACGCCGCCGTAGCGAGGTGAATCGTCGGTCTGCCACACCGTTTGTGACCAGGCGCCGGCGCGTTCGGCCTCTGGCACCGCCGTCAGCGTCCACTGGTTCGGCCCGGCATAGGTCAGGACCGTCTGGGGCTGATAGACCCAGTCATGACGCCAGTGTTTGATGACCATCACCTGCCCCTCATGCTCCATCACCAGGATGTGCTGAAGGCTGATGCGGTCGCCCTTGTCGTAGACGACGCGCACGATCTCGCTGCCGCCCGACAGCTTCTCTTCCAGCGGGTCGTAATCGGCGCGGAAGCTCACGTTCTCGCGCATGTCGAAGTGGACGCGGTACTGACCGGCCTGGGCCAGGATCGACTGGCGGTCCCGTTCGAAGGCGTTGGCCGGCGTCGCAGTCGCCGTGGTCGTGGCGGTCGACTGCTGGGCCAGGGCGGCCGGAGCCGTCGTCGTCAGCAGGGCGGCGGCGATCAGAATGGCGCGCATCGGGCGGCTCCTTGAAGTGTGAGAAGATTTCATGGTCGCTTACAGGCGCAGGGTCAGGGAGACGCCGAAGTTGCGGCCCGGCTGGGTGTAGGCATCCTTGACGGCGGATGTGGCGGACAGACCGCGCACATCGCTCCACCAGCCATAGGCCTCGTCGAAGACGTTGAAGGCTCCGGCGCGCAGCGTGGCCCGCTCCGTCACATTCCAATAGGCCGTCAGGTCCAGCAGGGTGAAGCTGTCGCCCAGATAACAAGCGCTCGCACACGACAGATTATAGGTCGTCTGGTCCTTCTTGCCCGACCAGGTGACGGTGGCCGATCCGCCCCAGGCGCCAGACGGCGCAGCGTAGTTCAGGCCCGCGACCACCTTCACCGGATCGACGCTGCCAAGCGCCGTTCGACGGCCATCGGTGGTCTGTTCGCCCTCGGCGTAGGCGGCAGAGCCGATCAGGCTGAAGCCGTTTTCCCAATACAGGTCGGCGCGCGCTTCCAGCCCCCTGATGTTCACCTCAGTCAGGTTGACGTACTGATAGATCAGCGGATCGACGCCGGGGACGCCCGTGCCGCTGACCACCACCTGGTCGATGAAGTCGTCGTAATGGGTGGCGAAGGCGGTGGTGTTCAGCCGCATCTTGCCGCCCTCCACATCGATGTCGCGCAGACGGAAGCCGGCCTCGACGCTCTCGCTGGTCTCGGGCGACAGGTTCGGGTTCGGGATCGAGCGATAGCCGAAAACCGGATTCTCGAAATAGTTGTTCACCTGCATCGGCGACGGCGCGCGGAAGCCCAGGCTGTAGTTGGCGAAGACGCCCAGGTGTGCCCCGGTCCAATAGACCACGCCCAGCTTGGGCGAGATGTGATCGTCGCTCTGGCCCGAAGCCGCCGCAGGGAACCGGGCGTCGACCTTGGGTGACAGATCATACCAGTCATAGCGGACGGCCGGAATGATGCTGAGCGCCCCATCCAGCAGTTCGATCTCGTCCTGCAAGAACAGGCCGGCCAGCTGGAACTCGGTCTTGGGGAAGGCACGGATGGGGAAGGTCTCGCCCATCGGCGGGGTCACGCCATCGCGGAGTCCTTCCTGTTTCGTCATCGACCAGTCGCCGCCGAAGGTGACGCGGTGCTGAACCGCGCTTCCCTCGCCAAAGACGCGGGCGCCTTGGGCGGCGAAGCCATAGACGGTGTTGTCGAAGGTGGTGTCGCGCACGCGGTCGGCTAGGTTTGCGCGATCCTCGAAGGTGTACTGACGCGTCGTAGCGTCCTGCCAATAGACCGAGACCGAGCCGTCGCTGAGGCCAGCGAAGTCCTGGAAGCGCCAGTCCCCGCTGACGCGGTCGCGCTGGGTCTCGTCGTGGGCGGTGACGGCCAAAACGGTCGCCGAGCGGCTACTCAGCGCGTCGCCGTCCATCTCCGAGTCCAGATGGTCATAGGTCAGGCGCAGCGTGTGGTTCGGGTTCACCTCCCACACCAGCTTGCCGAGATAGGCGTTGGAGCTGAAATCCTGAGGGTTGGGTTCGGTACGGGTCGCGCCGACGCCGGCGACCGATCCCTTGTTCTCCGTCTCCTGTGCATCGCGACGCGTATAGGCCAATAGGCCCGACAGCGATCCTGACCGACCGGCGAAGGCCACGCCCTCGGTCCAGCCTTCGTCCGCAGAGTTGTAGGCCACGCGACCGCGTGCGCCGAAGGTCTGGTCGCCGGTCAGGAAGTCGGACGGATCCTTGGTCGTGAAGGCCACGGCGCCAGCGATGCCGTCAGAGCCGTAAAGCGCAGAGGCCGGGCCGCGCAGGATCTCGACCGACTTGACCAGATCCAGATCGTTGTAACCGCCACGACCGACCGCCTGCGCCCCGAAGGAGAAGCCCGCCGGAAGACGCACGCCATCGTTGATGATCAGCACCCGGTCGCCGCCCATGCCGCGAATGGTGAAGCCGGAGTTGGCGTCGCGGCCCGCGCCGGACAGGGCCAGGCTGAACCGCGCAGGGGAGGTGGGGACGCTGACGCCCGGCTCGAACCGGATCAGGTCCTTGATGTCCGCCGCCAGCAGGCTCTCGATCTGCTCGGCGTCGATGACGCTCACCGTGCCGGGGACATTCGACGCCAGGCGCCGCGAACGGGTTCCCAGGACGACGACCGGATCGACCTCAGTGGCGGGCGAGACGGTGACGGGCGTTTCGGCGCGAACGGGCTGGGCGATCAGGGCCGACCCAATGGCGGTCGCGGCGGTGGAAAGGAGGAAGAGAGTACGCATCAATAGCCCCGCTTAGTGATTGGCAGGGTGTTAATGCGAACGATTATCAGAATCAACCGCAATAATTAGGTGCGTTGAACCTGAACCTTGGCCGTTGCGTTGTGGCGAGATGAAAACGGCTCTGCTTCCGGCGCTTGGCGCCTTCGCCCTCCTTGCGGCCTGTGGAGACGATCGGGTCAATCCGCCGAATGAACCGGCCGCGCCGCTTCGCACGCCCGAAGCCATGCAGCCGGTCGAGGCGCCGGGACCTTCGTCGCTGGCGTCTCGCGGGCCGCGCAGTTTCGTGGGCGTGTGGGCGGCCAATCCCGCCTGGTGCGCTCAGTCTCAGGGCCAGAACAGTCCCATCACCATCACGCCGATGCGGTTCGACGCCTATGATCGCAAGTGCGACATCGCGCGAATTGACGAACGCGGCTCAGGCTACGTCGCCGCCCTGTCGTGCATGGCGCAGGGCCAGGCAGTGAGCGAGCGTGTGCATATGGGCGCAGCCGGAGATGTGCTGACCCTGACCTATGTGGATCGAGATATGCTGACGGCCAAGCTGGCGCGTTGCCCGGCGTCGCCGCGCGCGCCCGAACCCGACAATCCGCTGGCGAAGATGATGAAGAAGGACGGGGCCGAAACCCCGCCTGCCGCGCCGCCTAGTTGAACAGGAAGTTCATCACGTCGCCGTCCCTGACGACATAGGACTTGCCTTCGGCGCGCAACTTGCCGGCCTCGCGCGCCTTGGCTTCTCCACGCAGAGCGACAAAGTCGTCGAAGGCGATGGTCTCGGCGCGAATGAAGCCTTTTTCGAAGTCGGTGTGGATTACGCCGGCCGCCTGGGGCGCGGTGTCGCCGACATTGATGGTCCAGGCGCGGGCTTCCTTGGGCCCGACCGTGAAATAGGTCTGCAGACCGAGCAGCTTATAGGCCTCTCGGATCAGTCGGTTCAGGCCGGGCTCTTCCAGACCCAGGGTCTCCAGGAACTCCTTCTGTTCTTCGTCGTCCAGCACGGCGATCTCGGACTCGATCTGGGCGGAGATGACCACCGAGTTGGCGTTGTCGGCGGCGGCGCGGGCCGCGACCTTGTCGGACAGGTCGTTGCCCTTGTCGGCCGAGCCTTCCTCGACGTTGGCCACATAGAGGGCAGGCAGCGCCGTCAGCAGTTGCAGCATGTGCCAGGCCTTGATGTCCTCCTTGGACACCTCGGCGGTGCGGGCGGGCTTGCCGGCGTTCAGCTGGGCCAGGGCCAGATCGACGAGCTTCAGCGTCAGGGCCGATTCCTTGTCGCCGCCCTTGGCGCGCTTCTCCAGCTGCGGCCGGCGGCGCTCCAGGCTTTCCATGTCGGCCAACATCAGCTCGGTTTCGATGATCTCCAGATCGGCGATCGGGTCGATGCGGTCCTCGACGTGGGTGATGTCGTCATCCACGAAGCAGCGCGCGACAAAGGCCACGGCGTCGCAGTCGCGGATGTTGGCCAGGAACTGGTTGCCCAGGCCTTCGCCCTTGGACGCGCCGCGCACCAGACCGGCGACGTCGACGAAGGTGATGCGGGCCGGAATGATCTCTTTCGATCCAGCGATCTCGGCCAGGGCGTTCAGACGCGCCTCGGGCACCGCCACATCGCCGGTGTTCGGCTCGATGGTGCAGAACGGATAGTTGGCCGCCTGGGCCGCCGCCGTCTTGGTCAGGGCGTTGAACAGGGTGGACTTGCCGACGTTGGGCAGGCCGACGATCGCGACTTTAAGAGCCATGGTATTCCTCGTGAGGCGCGAGCCTTTACCCGGTTCGAACCGGTTTGTCAGGCTCGCGCTTCAACTGAGGTCAGTGGGCGCCGTGATCCATGCCTTCCATGGCCGGTTGGCGAACCTGCGCCTGAACTGTGATCGTCGGCGCCGAGGCGAACTGGAAGGTCAGGGGCACGGTTTCGCCGGCGACGAGAGGCGCGGTCAGGCCGATCAGCATCAGGTGGTTGCCGCCCGGCGCCAGGGCCACGGCCTGACCGGCGGGCAGGGGCAGGCCCGCCGTCAGCTCGGCCATCTTCATCATGCCGTTCTCGGTCTTCATCTCGTGAACCTGTAGCGATCCGGCGCGCGGCGTCGATCCGCCCGTCAGCCGGTCGTCGGTCGCGGCGGTCAGGGTGACGTAGCAGCCGCCGGCCTTGGCCCCGTTCGGCGACGGGCGGCACCAGGCGTCGGTTGCGGTCACGGCGGCGGCCGCCGTCGGCGTCTCAGCCGCGGGCGCCTTGGCGGGCTCGGACGGATTGCAGGCCGCCAGCGACAGGGCGGCGGCGGCAAGGGCGAGTTTGATCTTCATGGCGTCAAGTCTTTCACAAGGCGGCGGAACGGCGCCGAATCATCGGACGTAGGGCTCGGTCGAGCAATACGGCCGCGATCAGGCTCAGTCCCGTCAGGGGATAGAGGATGGCGAGGGGCAGGACGATGGCGAGGACAGCGGCGCGCGCTCGCGGTCCCGGCGGGGCGGGCGGCGCGCCCAGGCGCCGGCGCGACAGATTGGGCGGTCGGCGCTTCCACCACATGACCAGGCCGCTGATCGCCAATAGCCAAACGCCGATGCAGCCCAGCAGCATGACGATGCGGTTCGCCTGGCCGAACTGCGTGCCCTGGTGCGTATAGATGCCGAACTCGATGGCCTTGGCGCCGGCGCCGAACTGGTCATAGCCGATGTCGCCCAGCAGCCGCCCGGAGGCCCCATCGATATAGAGCGAGCGGCTGTCCTCGACACGACGCGCCTGGGTCGTGACCGTATAGGCCGTACCTTCGCTTGCAGGTATGCTGATCGCATAGGGGCGCGCCAGGCCCTGCGCGTCTGCGGCGTGCATCACCTGCGCCAGGGCGCCGTGACCGGCGTGATCGTGCGTCATGACCATGCCCTCCATGGTCCAGCCGGCGCCGATTGGCGCGTCATGGTGCTGGGCGCGCTGCCAAGCCCCCGCGACCGGGGCGGGAGGACGGCCCCAGCCGGTCTCCTTGACCCAGCCCATGACTTGCTCGCCCCAGACCGCCGACCACGGCATGCCGGTCACCGCCAGAAACAGCACGACCCCGCCGACATAGAACCCCGTCAGGGCGTGCAGGTCACGCCAGAAGGGACGACGCCGGCTGTCAGTTGTATGTGGCTTCAGGACCGCCACGGCGCGGCGGCGCGGCCACCATAGATAAAGACCTGTGGCGAACAGGATGATGGTCCAGCCGGCGACGATCTCGACCAGAATGTTGAACGGCCGACCGAACAGGGTGAGGCTGTGCAGCTTCTTGACCATCTCCATGACCCCGCCTGCCGGGATCACGCCCGTCGCGCGCCCGCTATGGGGATCGACGAAGACCGTCTTCTGGACCCCATCCGGTTGGTCCACACGCAGCCGGATGGCTTCGTCTGCCCGAGCCGGCAGAACCAGATTAGCCACCCGCCCGCCGCCAGCGGCCGTCGCGGCACGGGCCGCCCAGGTCTCTGGCCCAACTTGGCTCTGGGCCACCGGCACGCGGATCATGTCGCGATAGACCAGGCCGTCGATCTCGTCCTTGAACAGATAGAGGCCGCCCGTCAGGGCCAGCAGCATTAGGACCGGCATGACGAAGACGCCGGCGTAAAAATGCCATCGCCACACCGCGCGATAGGCGCCGGACAGGTCGTCCGGCTGGACAGAACGCAGCGGCGGTGGCGCTGCGGTCGTGTTGGAAGACATGGGAATCCTGAAGTTCAGAACAAACACGTCGCGCAGGCTTCAAACCGGCGCGGGCTGGCAGTCTGGTTTCAGGCGCGGGGCGGGGCGGTGGACGGCGGACGCGGCGGCGCGCGCGCGGGCGGCGGCGGACTGACGCTGGCGGCGACATAGACGACGCGCTCGACGATGCGGACCACCGGCGCCGGCTCGGGTGCAGGCGGGCAGGGCAGGGCGGCGGCCAACGGCATGACGCAGGCGGCGCATTTGGCCCCCACGTGCTTGTTGACCGGGCCGTCCATACCGCCGGACTGGATCGTCTGGGGGCCTTCCGCCGAACAGATGACCAGCGGGTGGCCCGGCTGGACCGCCGCCAGAGCCGCGAACGGCAGCAGGGTTCCGAGCACGAGCGCGAACACCGCCGCCAGGAAGGCCAGCGATTGCGAGATCGACCAATTGTCGGCCTGGGCGCAGGTCACGTCTGGCCTCTACGGCGTTTTGCGACGGCGCGATAGGCCGCGGTTTGTCCTAAAGCTCGCCGCGCGCGGCCTGGCGGGGGCTGAACTTGGGCGCGGGGGCAAGGCGCATGACCTCGCCCTGATAGCGTTCGTCGTCGCCCGCGATCGCGAAGGGCAGGGCGTCGGCGCAGGCTTGAAGCATGGCGTCCAGCCAAGGCTGTTCCGCCTTGTGGAAGTCGCCCAGGACGTGGGGCATGACCAGTTCCTTCTCGCCCGGATGGCCGATGCCCATGCGCGCGCGTCGGAAGTCGGCGCCCAAGTGGCTGATCAGGGAGCGGACGCCATTCTGTCCCGCCGCGCCGCCGCCAGTCTTCATGCGGAATCGTCCGGGCGCCAGGTCGATCTCGTCGTGGAAGACGATGATCTCAGAGGGCTTGATCTTGTAGAAGCGCGACGCCTCGCCGACGGCCCGGCCGCTTTCGTTCATATAGGTCTGGGGCTTCATCAGCAGGACCTTGGTCCCCTCGACCAGACCCTCGCTGACGATCGACTGGAACTTGGCGCGCTCAGGCCCGAACCGCCACCGGCGCGCGATCTCGTCGGCGGCCATGAAGCCGATGTTGTGCCGGTTCTTTTCGTATTTCCCGCCCGGATTGCCGAGCCCCGCGATGATGATCATGGCGTCCTCTTGCCGTTTGCGTCAGGCAAAGAAAAGCCCCGCACGGCGAACCGGGCGGGGCGTGATCTTGTCGAAGCGACGAAGGATCAGTCTTCGGTCTTCTCGACCGGAGCCGCTTCGGCGTCGGCGGCTTCGTCGGCAGCGGCCGACAGAGCAGCCGAGGAGACTTTGATGGTGGCGATCACGAAGTCGCGGTCGGTGATGGTGGCTTCCGCGCCCTTGGGCAGGGTGATGTCCGAGATGCGGATGGTGTCGCCCATCTGCGACTTAGCCAGGTCGACGACCAGTTCTTCCGGGATCTGGTCGGCGCGAACCAGGATTTCGACGGCGTGGCGGACGACTTCCAGCGAACCGCCCTGGCGGGCGAAAGGCGCTTCGTCGGCGTTCAGGAAGTGCACCGGCACTTCGATCTTGACCGGGGCCTTCTCATCGACGCGCATCAGGTCGAAGTGCAGGGGGCGGTCCGAAACGGGGTCGAACTGCACGTCCTTGGCGATGACCGGCTGGGTCTCGTCGCCGTACTTCAGGGTCACCAGGTGGCCCAGCAGCTTGCCGGTGTAGAGCGACTTGCGGAAGTCCTTCTCGTTCACCGAAATGGCGACGGGAGCCTTGTCGCCGCCGTAAAGGACGCCCGGCACGAAACCGGCGCGACGCGCAGCGCGAGCGCCGCCGGTGCCGACGCCATCGCGGACGTCCACGTTCAGAATGATCTCGGCCATGTGGCTCGCCTCAACAACAACGGAAACGCCGCGCCAACCCGGGGCTCTCGCGGCGGGGGTGATGAACCCTCGAATTCAAGAGCGCGGGCTATTACACGCATCAGGTCCGAGGCGCAACCGTCAAAGGTTCCGCTTTGAGACCCGGCTCAGGCCGCCTTGGCGCAATCCGTCAGCAGGGAGGCCGGCGAAGCCACGAGGCTCAGCAGTTCGGCGGCGTTGAAGGGTTTTGCAAGGTGGTGGTCGGCTCCCGCCGCCCGCCCGGCGGCGACGTGCTCTGGCATGGCGTTGGCGGTCAGCATGACGATCGGCGTGCGATCCAGACCCATGGTCGTCTCGTGCAGGCGAATCTCCTGCGTCGCCGTCAGGCCGTCCATGATCGGCATCTGCATGTCCATCAGCACCAGGTCGAACGCCGCGCTTCGGAAGGCCTCGAGCGCCTGCGCGCCATCTTCTGCGATGACGATCTGCGCCGGGGTCTGGGCGAGGATGAGCTCGATGACGCGACGATTGGTCGGATGGTCGTCCGCCACCAAAACCCGCACCGGCCGTTCCTGAGCGGCAACGGCGGGTTGCCGCGCCGATTGTTCCCTCGCCATGGGCGGCCGGGCCGGCCTCAACGGCAGGGTCAGGATGAAGGCCGCACCCGAGCCGGGCTCGCTTTCGCAGTCGAGATCGCCGCCCATCATTTCCGCGAGCTGGCGACAGATGGACAGACCCAGGCCCGACCCGCCGAACCTGCGTGTGATTCCGCCATCCGCCTGTTCGAAGCGGCTGAACAGACGAGCTCGGGTCGCGGCGTCGAATCCGATGCCGCTGTCCTCGACGGTGAAGCGCAGAACCGGCGATCCGTCTCGATCTACGCCGCTCTGCACGATCAGGCCGACGAAACCCTTGCTGGTGAACTTGACGGCGTTCGAGATCAGGTTGGTCAGCACCTGCTTCAGGCGCACCGCATCGCCCAGGATCCAGATGTCGTCTTCCAGATCGATGTCGACGTGAAAGTCGAGGTGCTTCTCACGCGCATTCTCGGCATACAGTTGTGCCGCTTCGCGCACGGCCGTCGCCAGTTCGAAGGCGTCTTCGGTCAGCTCCAGCTTGCCCGATTCGACGCGGGCCAGATCCAGAATGTCGCTGAGAAGGGTCTGCAACGTCTTTCCCGACGCCTGCATCAAATCCAGCATTTCGCGCTGCTCGTGCGTCAGGTCGGTCTTGGACAGCGCCTGAGACAGGCCGATCACGCCGTTCAGGGGCGTACGAATCTCGTGGCTCATATTGGCCAGGAACTGGCTCTTGGCGACATTGGCCGATTCGGCGGCGTCGCGCGCCTCCGCCAGAGCCTGGGCGTCGCGTTTCAGGTCTGTGATGTCGCTGCAGACGGTGACCGTGCCGCCTTCGGAGGTGCGCCGGTCCTGAATCCGCAGCCAGCGTCCTCCGGTGACCTGCTGCTCGATGCTGGAGGACAGCTGACGACGCGCCTTTATGCGTTCGTCCAGCCATTCCTCTTCACGACCCGCCGCCTCTGGGTAGCGGCCTTCGTCTATGCCGATCCGCAGCGCTTCACGGAAGGTAAGGCCGACGATCAGGTGGGGGGCCAACTCGGGGTTCACCTCAGCATAGCGCGCATTCCATAGCACCAGCCGATCCCTGGAATCATAGAAGCCCAGACCGTCCGGCATGGCGTCCACGGCTTCGCGAATGCGTCGAAGCGAGGTGGTGGCCGACCTCAGGTCCATAACGCCCAAGGCGACGCCGACTCCGCAGATCAACAGCAGGATCGAGCCCAGGAGGATTTTTATGGCTCCGCTCGACAGGCCCTGATCATTGGCGATCGAGAAATCGGGCGAGACATTGATCGCGGCCATGCCGACGAAATGAAGAACGATCACTGTCGCCGAAAGACATGCGGCAGTGACGATCAATCTGACGGGGCCTCCCCGACGATAGAAGAAGGCGGTCGGACAGCCGATCGCAAGGGCGGCGATGATCGATGTTGCGACGAGGCCTGGGTCCCAACTGATGTGCGCCGGCGCCCGGATCGCCGCCATGCCGAGGTAGTGCATGGCGCCCACGCCAACGACGGCGACGACGGCCGCCAGCATGCGCCACTGCGGGCCCCTGCCCAGCATGGTGGAGCCGATCGTCAGGGCGATCATGGCGAGAGCCACCCCAAGCGAGGCCAATGTCAGACCCGTATCGTAGCGCACTGGAACGCCGGCGACGAAACCCTGCATGGCGATGAAGTGGGTCGCCCAGATCGACAAGGCGCCGATAATGACCGCTAAAATGACGGAGCGGCGGCGTCGCGCGGGATCGCGTGTTCTCATACGCTGCATGACGCGAGTCGCGACGAGGAGGCCCCCCATGCAGATCAGAGCGGCGAACAGAGTGATCCGCCAATCGTGATCGTGCGCAATGCAATGGATGATGCGGTCCACGAGGCCTCCCTTGGCGACATCGTGGCTGAAAATCCTAAAGAAACCGTGCGGCAAAGCTAAAGAACGCCCTGGCTGTCGACGCGCCGTCATGAAATCCGTGCAAGGATCGGAAATCACTTTTAGATCGAGGTCGGCCCGACGCCATGCCTTATGAAGTCTCGCCTTCGCCCGTCGCACCGATCTCCACTTCACGGTTATGGACGGTCGGCGCCAGCATCGGCATCGCCATCGTGACCCTGTTGGTGCTGGCGATTCTGCATCCCGAACTTGCGAACTGGCTGGTCGGCGGGGCGGTGATCGTGGCGGCCTCGGCCTGGCTGTTGAACATGAACGAGGCGGCCAGGGCTGAGCCGGCGGCTAACCAGGGCGCTGCGACCGAGCCCGCCATCGACATGGTGACAGGCGATCTTCTCGACCGGGTATTCGAGGCGTTGGACGATCCGGTGCTGGTGGTCAGCGGCGGCGAGCCGGACGACATCGCCGGGCGACGCATCGTGGTGGCGAACGCGGCAGCGCGTGAGCTTCTGCGCATCCAGCGTCAAGGCGCCTTGCTGGTTCAGGTGATCCGCGAACCGGGCGTGCTGGAGGCGGTGGACGAGGCCCTGTTCGGCGGGACGGCGCGCACCACGGATTATGCGACGGGCGGTCAGCGCGACCGACGCTGGCGCGCCTGGACCAGGCCGCTCTCACTCGAGTCATCAGCGAAGGCCGGGTCGGAGTTGGCCCTGCTGATCCTGCGCGACGAAACCGACTCTCGCCGCATCGAAATGATGCGTGTGGACTTCCTGGCCAACGCCAGCCACGAACTTCGCACGCCTCTGGCGTCGCTCAGCGGCTTTATCGAGACCCTGAAGGGCCATGCACGTGAGGATGTTGTCGCGCGCGACCGCTTCTTGGATATCATGTCGGCCCAGGCGGACCGGATGGGACGGCTGGTCGCGGATCTGCTGTCGCTGAGCCGCATCGAACTGAACGAGCATATTCCGCCGTCCGGTCGCGTCGATCTGGACCGCGCCGCCTCCGACGTGGTGGACGCCATCAGCGTTCTGACGCGCGAAAAGGAGATCGCCATTGCTTTGGATCAGGGCGAGGCGAGGGCGTCGATCAGCGGCGACCGCGACGAGATATTGCAGGTGGTGCAGAACCTGCTCGACAACGCCGTCAAATATTCGTCACGCAACGGCAAGGTCGAAATCTCCGTCCGTTCAGACCTGTCGTTCGACGAGGCCTGGGCCTCGCGCATGCCCGGCGCGACCCGACTGCCGCTGGTCACGCCGGACCGCACGGAGAGCGTCTCCTACGCCGCCGTGACGGTGCGCGACCATGGGCCCGGCATGGCGCGCGAACACCTGCCCCGCCTGACCGAGCGCTTCTATCGGGTAGAGGGTCAAAAGAGCGGCGAGCGCCAAGGGACGGGGCTGGGCCTGGCCATCGTCAAACATATCATCAACCGTCACCAGGGCGGTCTGGTGGTCGAAAGCGCGCCGGGCATGGGCGCGGCCTTCACCGCCTGGTTTCCCCAGCCGGTCGAGCGACGCTAAGGCCGCGACGGACGGTCGCTGTCACCCAACTGTCATCGACCCGTCGTAATCCGCTGACCATTCGCAGGCAGTAGTCGCGCCGCGTTGGTCCCGATGTTCAGGACCGTCGTCGATTCGCGCACGGCGCTTCGGACTTCTGAATGATCTGGATTTATCTGCTGATCCTCGTCGCCTTGAGTGCGGCCGCCTTCTTCGGCGGACGCGCGTTGGCGCGTCGTCGCGCGATCGGCGCAAAGCCCCACTCGCGCCCCGGCCAGCACGGCGCCTATGCGCTTATCTGGGTCGCCGCGCCGGCTCTGCTGGTCCTGATCCTGGCCTCGGTCTTCGCCGCCCCACTTCAGCGTCAGCTGACGGCCGCCGGCACGCCTGATGCCGTCGCGGCGCTGGAGCCCTTCCGTCGCGACGCCTTCTTCGCCGACGCCCACCGCGTGGGTCGCGGAGAGGCAGCGCTCCAGATCTGGGAACGTCCGCTGGCCGAAGAACTGCCCGTCGAGGCGCGCCGCATGGTTCGCATCGAACGCACCCTGTCGTGGGGCGGCGGCGTCGCCGCCATCCTGGCCGCCATCCTGGGCGGCCTGTTCGCCCTGACCCAGATCAAGCCTCAGACCCGCGCCCGCAACCGGGTCGAGGGCTGGATCTATGGCGCGCTGTTCGTGTGCTCGGCCATCGCCGTCCTGACGACCCTGGGCATCATTGCCTCCCTGGCCTTCGACAGCTTCCGATTCTTCCAGAAGGTGCCGGTTCTCGACTTCCTGTTCGGCACGCAATGGAGCCCGCAGATCGCCATCCGCGCCGATCAGGTCGGGTCGTCGGGCGCCTTCGGGGCCGTGCCGCTCTTCGCCGGCACCCTGCTGATCATGGTCATCGCCATGTGCGTCGCCGCGCCGATCGGCCTGCTGTCGGCCATCTATCTGTCGGAATACGCCAGCCGCACGACCCGCGCGGTGATCAAGCCGCTGCTGGAGGTTCTCGCCGGCGTGCCGACCGTCGTTTACGGCTTCTTCGCCGCCCTGACCGTCGGGCCGTTGCTGCGGGTCCTGTTCAACGAGATCGGCCTTTTCCTGATCGGCGGACCGCTGGACGGGCTGGGTCAATACCTGGCTCTGGTTCAGAACCAGATGGCCCTGACGGCCGGCGCGGTGATGGGCATCATGCTGATCCCGTTCGTGTCGTCCCTGTCAGACGACATTCTGAACGCCGTGCCCCAGTCGCTGCGTGACGGCTCGTTCGCCATGGGTGCGACCAAGTCCGAGACGGTGAAGCGGGTTCTTCTGCCCGCCGCGCTGCCGGGCATCGCCGGCGCCCTGCTGCTGGCCGTGTCGCGCGCCATTGGCGAGACCATGATCGTGACCATGGCCGCGGGCCTGGCCGCCAACCTGACCTTCAATCCGCTGGACACCGTCACCACCGTCACCGTGCAGATTGTGACCCTGCTGACCGGCGACCAGGAGTTCAACAGCGCCAAGACACTGTCCGCCTTCGGCCTGGGCCTGACCCTGTTCCTGGTGACCCTGATGCTGAACATCATCGCCCACCGGATCGTGCAGACCTATCGGGAACAATATGACTGACGCGACCCCCGATCAGATCGACGGCGCGGCCGCCAAGGGTCGGCTCGACCGCCTGCGGGCCGGTCTGAAGCGTCGCCACGCCAAGGAAACGCGCTTCAAATGGTATGGCCGCCTGGCCATCGCGGCCGCCATGCTGTTCCTGGCCGTGCTGCTGGTGCGCATCGTCGAGCAGGGCCACACCGCCTTCTACACCCACACCGTCACCGTGCCGGTCTTCATGGATCCGGCGCGCGTGGACCGCGCCTATCCGCAGGGCTCCAACTTCGAGCAACTGGCCGCCGAGCAGCAGCTGGCCCGCATGGGTATTCAGGACGACGCGGCCGGGACGAAGGCCGCGCAGATGAAGCGGCTGTTCTCGTCTGAGCTGAAGTTCGTCGCCGCCGACCTGGTCGCCAAGCGCAGCGAAGTCATCGGCGAGACCGTGCCCCTGGCCGTGCCCCTGTCCGATGACGCCGATCTGTATCTGAAGGGCGAAATCTCCAAGGCCACGCCCGAGGATCAACGCCGTCTCACCGATCAGCAGATCGCCTGGCTGGATCGGATGAAGGCCAATGGCGTCATCGGCGCCCACTTCAATACGGCCCTGTTCACCAACGGCGATTCGACCCAGCCCGAACTGGCCGGCGTCCTGGGCGCCGTGGTCGGTTCGGCCCTGATGCTGATGGTCACGGCCCTGATCGCCATTCCGCTGGGCGTCGGCGCGGCCATCTGGTTGGAAGAGTTCGCGCCCAAGAACAAGCTGACCGACATCATCGAGGTCAACATCAACAACCTCGCGGCCGTGCCGTCGATCGTCTACGGCCTCTTGGGTCTGGCCCTGTTCATCAACTGGATGCATCTGCCGCGGGCCAGCCCCATCGTCGGCGGTCTGGTTCTGGCCTTGATGGCCCTGCCGACCCTGGTCATCGCCACCCGTTCGGCGTTGAAGGCGGTGCCCCCGTCGATCCGCGAGGCCGCCCTGGCCATGGGCGCATCCAAGACCCAGACGGTGTTCAGCCATGTCCTGCCGCTGGCCATGCCCGGCGTCATGACCGGCGCCATCATCTCGATGGCCCACGCTTTGGGCGAGACCGCGCCGCTGCTGCTGATCGGAATGGTCAGCTTCGTGCCGGGCGTGCCGCACGCCATCGACCAGCCGGTCGGCGCGCTGCCCTCGCTGATCTACATCTGGGAGAACGCCTCGGAGCGGGCCTTCCACGAACGCACCGCTGCGGCGATCATCGTCCTGCTGGTCTTCATGATCATCATGAACGCGGCGGCCATTATCCTGAGGCGGCGCTTCGAGCGTCGGTGGTAAGAGAATGAAATTCCGTATTTTCCGCTCCGCCGAGGACCAGACCGGCGCCGGCTCGGTCGATCCGACCGAAGCGCCGCGCATGGGCGGCCAGGTCTTGCCCGAAATCGCCCCGTCCAAGGGCGCAGCCGCCGAACCGCGTGTCGAGGACGCCACGCCCCGGTCGGGCCTCGCCGTGGTCGACAGCCCGCCCGTCGGTCCGATCAAGATCGCCGCGCGCGACGTCTCGGTCTTCTATGAGGGCAAACAGGCGCTCTACGACGTCTCGCTGGATATTCCGGACAAGACCGTCACGGCCCTGATCGGCCCGTCGGGCTGCGGCAAGTCCACCTTCCTGCGGACTATGAACCGCATGAACGACACCATCGCCGGGGCCAAGGTCTCGGGCCGCATCGCCATGGACGGCGAGGACATCAACGACCGCTCCATTGATCCGGTGCTTCTGCGCGCCCGCGTCGGCATGGTGTTCCAGCGTCCGAATCCCTTCCCGAAATCGATCTACGAAAACGTCGCCTACGGACCCAAGATTCACGGCCTGGTGTCGTCCAAGGCCGAGATGGACGAGGTCGTGGAAAAGGCGCTGAAGCGCGCGGGCCTGTGGGACGAGGTCGCCGACCGCCTGCAGTCGTCGGCCATGGGTCTGTCGGGCGGCCAGCAGCAGCGTCTGGTCATCGCCCGCGCCATCGCCGTGAACCCCGAAGTCATCCTGATGGACGAGCCCTGCTCGGCGCTGGACCCCATCGCCACAGCGCGGATCGAGGAACTCATTGACGAACTGCGCGAGCGGTTCTGCATCGTCATCGTCACCCACTCGATGGCCCAGGCCGCGCGCGTGTCGCAACGCACCGCCTTCTTCCACATGGGCCGCCTGGTCGAGACCGGGGATACGGAAGACATCTTCCAGAATCCGCGCGAACGGCGCACGCTCGACTACATCACGGGACGCTTCGGCTAATCCGATGAACCAGCACACCGTCAAAGCCTATGGCGACGAACTGAACCAGATCACGGCCGAGATCGCCCGCATGGGCGGCCTTGCCGAGGCCCAGGTCGCGGACGCCATCGATTCCGTCGCCCGGCGCGACATCGCCCTGGCCCGCGCCGTGGTCGAACGCGATCTGAAGCTGGACGCCCTGCACCGCGATATCGAGAAGAAGGCGATCCGCCTGATCGCCCTGCGCCAGCCGGTCGCCAGCGACCTGCGCCGCACCCTGGGCGCCATGAAGATCGCCACCGATCTGGAGCGCACCGGCGACCTCGCCAAGAACATCGCCAAGCGCGCACTGATCCTGGCCGAAGCCCAGCCGATGCAGCCCCTGACCCGTTCGATCGAGCGGATGGGCCGGCTGGTCTCGACCCGCCTGCGCGATGTGCTGGACGCCTACACCGCATCCGAACTCGATCGCGCCGTCGCCGTCTGGCAGACCGACGACGAGGTCGACGAGCACTACAACGCCCTGTTCCGCGAACTGCTGACCTACATGATGGGCGATCCGCGCACGATCGGCGCCTGCACCCATCTGCTCTTCATGGCCAAGAACCTGGAGCGGATCGGCGACCACGCGACCAACATCGCCGAGACCGTCCACTACGAGATCACGGGCGAAGACATCGTGGGCGAACGCCCGCGCGCCCAACCCACGGCTGAGGATTCCGATCCGACGCCGAACCTTTCGACGCACTGACCCGAGACCGGAGACCCGACGTGCAGCCCTATATCCTTGTGATGGAAGACGAGGACGCGCTGGCGACCCTTCTTCAGTACAATCTCGAAAAGGAAGGCTACGACGTCGCCGTCGCCGCCGACGGCGAGGAGGGCATGCTCCAGATCGATGAGCGTCTGCCCGATCTGGTGCTGCTGGACTGGATGCTGCCCAAGCTGTCGGGCATCGAGGTCTGCCGTCGCATTCGCGGCAAGGCCGAGACCCGCAACCTGCCGATCATCATGCTGACGGCGCGCGGCGAGGAGAGCGACCGGGTTCGCGGTCTGGACACCGGCGCCGACGACTATCTGACCAAGCCCTTTTCGATGGTCGAGCTGATCGCGCGCATCCGCGCCGTCCTGCGCCGCATTCGTCCCGGTCTGGCTGACGACCGTTTGAACCACGGCGACATCGTCGTGGACCGCGTCTCGCACCGGGTGAAGCGCAACGGCAAAGAGGTTCATCTGGGCCCGACCGAGTTTCGCTTGCTGGACCACTTCATGCAGCACCCCGGGCGGGTGTTCAGCCGCGAGCAGCTGCTGGACGCGGTCTGGGGCTCGGACGTCTATGTCGAGGCCCGCACCGTCGACGTCCACGTCGGGCGCCTGCGCAAGGCCCTTGCCATCGCCGACGAAAGCGCCAATCCCATCCGCACGGTCCGCTCGGCGGGCTATTCGCTGGATCTGGAAGGCTGAAATCAAAAAAAGGGCGGCTTTGAGAGCCGCCCTTTCTCGTTCAGATCTGCTCTGCGACCACTTCGTCGGGGTCCAGTGCATAGACAGTGGCGCAGTATTCGCAGGTGACGCGGATCTTGCCGTCGTCCTCCAGCATCTCGGCGTGCTCGGCGGGATCGAACGAGGCCAGGACCGAGGTGATCCGTTCGCGCGAGCAACGGCAGACGGCCGTCAGTTCACGGGCGCCCTCCAGCCGCACGCCGTCCTCGTGGAACAGGCGGAACAGCAGCGTCTCGGGCGAGATCGTCGGATCGACAAGCTCGTCATCGCCCAGCGTGCCGAACAGGGCCCGCGTGCGGTCCCAGACCTCTTCGGTCGAACCGCGCGCCTCGTCGCCGGCGATGATCTGGATCATCGCCCCGCCGGCGCGCCATTGCGATCCGGCCTCGGTCTGAACCTGACCGACGGCCAGGCGCACCTTGGTCGGCACCTGTTCGGACTGCTGGAAATAGTGTTCGGCCGCCAGCGACAGGCTCTCGCCCTCGATCGGCGTGATCCCCTGGGTGCGCTCGAAGTCCGGGCCGCGATCCAGCGTCATGATGAAGACGCCCTGGCCCAGCAGCGATCGGGCGCCGGGACGGGCGAAGCCCTGCGACGCTTCGGCCACCTCAGCCTCGTCGTAGCGGCAGTATCCGCGCAGCGAGCCGTCGGTGCCGTAGTCGGCGACGACATAGCGCACGGGGCCGTCGCCCTGGGCCTGGACCAGCAGGCGGCCCTCGAACTTCAGGCTGGAGCCGATCAGGGCAGCCAGCGCGCAGGCCTCGCCCAACAAGGCGGCGACCGGCTCGGGATAGGCGTGGGCGGCCAGGATCTTGTCGATGGTCGCGCCCAGGCGAACCAGGCGACCGCGCACGGGCCAGCCTTCGATCTGGAAGGCGGCGGCCAGATCGTCGGAAACGGGAATGTTGGGCGCGTGATCGGTCACGGCGAGGTCCTTTGGGGCGTCATTTGGGGATCGCGGCTATGTAGGCGTCCGTAAGCGACTTGATAAGGGGGCTAATCCGCTGGGGCTGGGGCCGGCGACGGAACCGATTTCGGCGCGGATCGCTCTTTTGGCTCAAGCGGAGCCGTCGCTCCGTTCACGACGCCAATAACTGAAGAGGTTCCGCCGATGATCCGCGACATCGATCCGATCGAAGAGATTCGCAAACACCCCGGCATCACCGCCGGCAGCCTCCTCGCGGTCGCCCTCGGCGCTGTCGCCGTCGTCTATCTGACGCAACGCAGCGGCCCGACCCGTTACCAGCGCATCAAGTCGCGCATCGACCCGCGCGGCTGGGTCGATACGTCCGAACTGCGCGACCGTTTCCACGACGCCGTCGACGCCTTCCGCCACCGCGCCGAGGATGTCGGTGAACGCGCCGGCGCCCTTTCGCGCGACGCCCGCCACCGCGCCGCAGACACCGCCTACGATTTCCGCGACCGCGCCGACGACTGGTTCCGTTCGGCCCGCAAGGACGGCAAGAAGGCGTTGAAGAAGCATGGCAAGACGGCGCGCCGCTATGCCGACGACGCCGGTCAGTATGCGCGCGACCATGCCCGCGAAGGCGGCGCGCTGCTGGCGGTGGCGACCATCGCCGCCGCCGTCGGCGCAGCGGTTCTCGAAAGCCGTCGCCCGGACAGCCACGTGCGTCGCATCGCGCGCTTCTGACATTTTCGTGCCGCCCGCTCGGTGAAAATCGCGGCGGGCGGCAAACTTTTAGCGCATCTGCCCACAGTGAGCAGCATCGCTCGGCTTTGCCGCAGGCGCGAAGGCCGCTAAGACGCCGCCCATGAGCGCGCGCCCCACCCTGATCTTCGACTTCGATTCGACCCTGGTCGATTTCGAGACCCTTGAGGCCTTGGCCGACATCGCCCTGGCAGACGCGCCGGGCGCATCCGACACGCGCGACCAGATCGCCGCCCTGACAGATCAGGCCATGGCTGGAGAGATCGAATTCGGCGAGGCTTTGCGCCGCCGTCTGGCGCTGTTGCCGCTGACCCGCGCCCATGTCGGCGCCCTTGCCCAGAGCGCGTCGGACCACCTGACCGCGTCGGTGCGGCGCAACCTGAACTTCTTCCAGCAAAACAAGGGCAAGGTTGTCATCCTCTCCGGCGGCTTCCGCGAGGTGATTGCGCCTGTCGCCGAAGAATTGGGCGTCTCTGCCGATGGCGTACTGTGCAACGATCTGATCTATGACGCCGACGACCGCGTGGTCGGCGTGGACGACGCCAACCCGCTGTCGCACGCCAACGGCAAGCCGACCGCCATTCACGGCCTGAACCTGTCGGGCCGCGTCGTCATGGTGGGCGATGGCTGGAACGACGCCGAGGTCAAGATCGCGGGCGCCGCCGACGCCTTCTACGCCTTCACCGAGGTCGTGCGTCGCGCGCCGGTGGTCCAGGTCGCCGACGCCGAGGCCGCGTCGCTCGACGAGGTTCTGCATGCCGAAGGCCTGGTCGGTCGCTGGTCCTTCCCGCGCAGCCGCATGAAGATGCTGCTCCTGGAAAACATCCACCCCGCCGCCGTCGAGCGGCTGGAGGAGGCGGGCTATTCGGTTGAAACCCAGAAGGGCGCGCTGGACGAGGATGATCTGATCGCGGCCATCAAGGGCGTCCATGTCCTGGGCATCCGCTCCAAGACCACGGTCAGCCGCCGCGTGCTGGAACAGGCCGATCGCCTGATGGCCGTCGCGGCCTTCTGCATCGGCACCAACCAGATCGATCTGGACGCGGCCTCGGATCACGGCGTGGCGGTGTTCAACGCCCCCTATTCGAACACCCGTTCGGTGGTCGAGCTGGCCATCGGCCTGATGATCGTCCTGATGCGCGACGTGGCGGACAAATCCTCGGCCATGCATCTCGGCAAGTGGAACAAGTCCGCCGCCGGCTCCAAGGAGCTGCGTGGCAAGACCCTGGGCATCGTCGGCTATGGCGCAATCGGCAGCCAGCTGTCGGTCCTGGCCGAAAACCTGGGCATGCGGGTGCTGTTCTACGACCTGTCCGAGCGCCTGGCCCTTGGCAATGCGCGCCGCATGCGCTCGCTGGACGCGCTGCTGGCCGAAAGCGACGTGGTCACCCTGCATGTGGATGGCCGCAAGGAGAACGCCAACATCTTCGGCGCGGCCCAGTTCGCCCGAATGAAGGAAGGCGCCTTGTTCCTGAACCTGGCGCGGGGCCATGTGGTCGATGTCGGCGCCCTGTCCCAGGCGATCGGCTCGGGCCGGGTCGCCGGCGCCGCCGTCGATGTCTTCCCCGAAGAACCGCGCACCAACGCTGACCCCTTCGAGAGCCCGCTTCAGGGCCTGCCCAACATGATCCTGACGCCGCACATCGGCGGCTCGACCGAAGAGGCGCAGGAGGCCATCGCCGAGTTCGCGGCCGAACGCCTGCTGGGCTATCTGAACCGGGGCGATACGACGTTCAGCGTCAACCTGCCCAACGTTCAACTTTCCGAAGTGTCGGGCGCCCACCGCATTCTGCACATCCACAGGAACCAGCCGGGCGTGCTGGCCGAACTGAACCGCGCCCTGGCGTCGGCGGGCCTGAACATCCTGGGCCAGCACCTGAAGACGGACGAGCGCACGGGCTATGTCATCACAGACGTGGACCGCGACTACGATCCAGAGGCGCTGCGCGAACTCAAGACGGTGCCGGGCACGCTGAAGTTCCGCACGTTGCAGTGATACGTCGCTCGCAAATATCTTCTCAAAGCTGACCTCGCGGCATCTTGCGCTCTGCGCGAACTGGCGCATCCTCACGTCGAACGGCCGCGCAACGACGGCTGCGGGAGGAATTTCATGTCACGCTTCATCACCGGCGGCGCCGTCGCCGCTCTGGCGCTCGCCGCCTGCGCCTTTGCCGGCTCGACCTCGGCCCAGACCTACAACCGTCTCGTCGTCTTCGGCGACAGCCTCAGCGACAACGGCAACCTGTTTCTGATCTCGGGCGGGACCCAGCCGCCGTCGCCGCCCTATGCGCGGCGCTTCTCGAACGGTCCGACCTTCGTTGAACTGCTGGGCTTCAACGCCGCCAACTTCAATGGTTCGGTCACGGGCAGCATCAACTACGCCTTTGGCGGCTCGCGGACCGACGCGTCGGCCGGCGTGCCGTTCGGCATGCTGAACCAGCTGTCGCGCTACACCGCCGCGGGCGGCCGGTTCAGCTCGACTGATCTGGTCAGCGTCCTGGGCGGCGCCAACGACATCTTCCAGGGCCTGCCCGCCGCCGGCGCTTCCGCCAGCCCGGTCGCCGCCATCACCCCGGTCGCCACGACCGCCGCCGCCAACATCAACAGCCTGGTCAACACCGTGGCGGGCGCGGGGGCCGGGACCATCCTGGTCACCAACCTGCCCAAGCTCAGCCTGACGCCTCAGTTCCGCGGCACGACCGCCGCGCCTCTGGCCGACTTCGCCGTCACCACCTTCAATACCGCGCTTCAGACCAATCTGACCGCCACGGCCGCCGCCCGCCCAGGCAGCAACATCATCATGATGGACCTGTACAAGGTGGGCGACACCCTGGCCGGCGATCCGGGCCTGTTCGGCATCACCAACATCACCCAGCCCTGCTTCAACGGGGTGACGGTCTGCTCGAACCCGGACAGCTACTTCTACTTCGACGGCGTCCATCCGACGGCGGCGGGTCACCGGATCATCGCCCAACTGGCGACCGACTACATCTACTACGGCGACATCGGCGCCCAATCGACCCTGCAGGGCGAGACGACCTATCGTCACCGCGAGGACGCCCTGGACGCCGCCGGCGAGGCCCTGTCGGGCCGTCAACCGTGGGAGGCCGGCGTGTCCGTCACCACCTCGGCCCTGATCGACAGCGTCGACACCGACGCGCGCGGCTCGGTCACCAGCTCGTCCAGCGACGGCTGGGGCGCCCGTATCGCGCTTGAGGCCGGACCTTCGGCCAACTGGCGCTTCGGTCTGGCCGGCACGGCGCGCAACACCGACGTCGAAAGCCAGGCGCTGCAGTTCAACGTCGAAAGCTTCGGCCTGGACGTCTATGGCGGCTGGCGCTCGGGCGACGTCTTCGTCAACGCCGCCGTCGGCGTGGCGCGCGACAACATCGACGACATCGAACGCACCACCAGCTTGGCGCCGATCGTCCACACCGCCGAAACCCGCGCGCTCAGCAGCGGCGCGCGTCTGCAAGGCGGCGTGTGGTTCGACATGGGCGGCGTCGCCCTGTCGCCCCGTGCGGCCCTGGCCTATGTGTCCAGCGACGTGGACGGCTATTACGAACAGGGCGTCGGCGCCCAGTATCAGTACGGCGATCGCACCGTGAAGGCTCTGACCGGCGAGGTCGCCCTGCGCGCCGAGGCGGAAATGGGCGGGTTCGGCCTGTTCGCCGAAGGCGGCTACCGCGACGCCCTGGACGACAGCTCCGATCCGGTGCGCGTCGGTCTCTACAACAACCCGGCGCAGGTGCTGTCGCGCGAGATCGACGATCCGTTCGGCGGCCAGTTCCTGGCCTCGGCCGGCGTCGAGGGGTCGGTCGGCCCGGTCAAGGTGACGGTCGGCTATCGCGGCCGCTTCGGCGACCACGCCGACAGCCACATGGGCGGCATTCAGCTGAAATTGCCGCTCTAAGCGGTAGGGGCGGGAAGGGGCCTCAGCGCCCCTTCTTCCTCACCCACATGGCGGCGTCGGCTTCGGTCAGCCAGACCTCCGGATCGGTATGGCCGTCCCAGGCGCGAACGCCGAACGAGCCGCCCAGTTCGGTCTTCTGGCCGTCCCAGACGAAGCCCTCGGTCTTCAGCGCCTCGGCCAGCTGACGCGCCTTGGCCCGGCCCTCTTCATAGCCTGCGTGCAACATCAGCAGGGCGAACTCGTCCCCGCCCAGCCGGCCCACCGCATCCGACTCGCGCAGATTGGCCAGGAACAGCTCGGCCACCGCGACCAGGGCCGCGTCGCCGGCGGCATGGCCCAGGCTGTCGTTGACGCTCTTGAACCCGTCCATGTCCAGATACAGCAGGACCGCCGGCACCCCGTGCCGCTGACAATAGGCCATGGTCCGCTGCATCGCCGTGATGAAGCCGCGCCGGTTCAGGGCGGGAGTCAGCACATCGTGGTCGGCGGCGGCCTCGGCGGCGGCGGCGCGCGTCTTCCACGCTTCCAGCTCGACGCGCAGGCGCGCGATCTCGGCGGTCAGGTCGTGTTCGGCCACGTCGGTCACGGCGCAGGAATGGCTCCGAAGGCGCGACTCAGTCTGCGTCGCGCGGTCGAACGATGGTAGAGCGTGATCCGTCGACATTGAAGGCCGACATTACGGGCCGACGCGGCTGAAATCACGGTGTTGCGGTTGCGGGCGTCACCCGCGTGCTGTAACCGGCGCCTTTCCGCGAGGGGCCTTGCAGACATGGCGACTTCCGAAACCCCGGTGGCGATCATCATGGGCAGCCGGTCCGACTGGCCGACCATGAAGCTGGCCGCCGATCGCCTGGATCAACTGGGCGTCGCCTGGGACGCCAAGGTTGTCAGCGCCCACCGCACGCCCCAACGCCTGGTCGATTTCGCCACGGGCGCCAAGGCCGCCGGATACAAGGTCATCATCGCCGGGGCAGGGGGCGCCGCCCACCTGCCTGGCATGGCCGCCTCTATGACCGAACTGCCGGTGCTGGGCGTGCCGGTCCAGTCCAAGGCGCTGAAGGGCATGGATAGCCTTCTGTCGATCGTTCAGATGCCGGCTGGCGTTCCGGTCGCCACCCTGGCCATCGGCGAGGCGGGCGCCGCCAACGCCGGCATCCTGGCCGCCCAGATCCTGGCCCTGTCGGACGAGGCATTGGCCGGACGCCTGGCCGCATTCCGCGCCGCCCAGACCGAATCCGTCGCAGAAACCGTCGAGGACTGAGTGCCTGATCTTCCGCTTCCCCCCGGTTCGACCCTCGGCATCATCGGCGGAGGCCAGCTGGGCCGGATGCTGAGCCAGGCCGCCTCGCGCCTGGGCTTCGACGTCGTGATCCTGGACCCCGAGGCCGACAGCCCGGCCGGCCGGGTCTCGGCGCGCCAGATCGTCGCCGCCTATGACGATCCCAAGGCCCTGTCGGCGCTGGGCCGCGCCGCCGATGTCGTCACCTTCGAGTTCGAGAATGTCCCCGCCCAATCGATCGAGCGTTTGGCCGAGGCCGGCGCGCTCGTCGCGCCGGGACCAACGGCGCTTCGCGTGTCGCAGGACCGGGTGGACGAAAAGACCTTCCTGAACGCCGTCGGCGCCCCGACGGTCGCCTTCGCCGTCGTCGACACGCTGGACGACCTGGTCGTCGGCCTGACCGAACTGGGCCTGCCCGCCCTCTTGAAGACCCGTCGCGAGGGCTATGACGGCAAGGGCCAGGTCTGGATCCACGCCATCGAGGACGCGCCCGCCGCCTTGGAAAGCCTGGGCGGTCGTCCAGCCATCCTGGAGGCCAAGGCGACCTTCGTGCGAGAACTGTCGGTCATCGCCGCCCGCGACTGGGACGGCCATATGGCGGTCTATCCGCTGGGCGAAAACCGGCACGAAGGCGGCGTCCTGCGCACCACCCTGGCGCCCGCCGCCGTGGACGAGAAAACGCAAGTTCGCGCCCGCGCCATCGCCGAGGCGATCCTGGACGGGCTGGACTACGTCGGCGTTCTGGGCGTCGAACTGTTTGATCTCGGAGATGACGTGCTTCTGGTCAACGAGATCGCTCCGCGCGTTCACAACACCGGCCACTGGACCCAGGACGGCTGTGTCTGCGACCAGTTCGAACAGCATATCCGCGCCGTCGCCGGCTGGCCGCTCGGCCCCACGACGGCCCACGCCCGCATCGAAATGACCAATCTGCTGGGCGACGAGGTCGATGACTGGCGCAAACTGTCGGCCAAGTCCGACGAACGCCTGCACCTCTACGGCAAGGCCGAAGCCCGCCCCGGCCGCAAGATGGCGCATGTGAACCGGGTGTTGGGGGCGGACTGAGCCTTAAGAGCAGGTCCTGCTGCTCTGCGTTCCGCCTTGAATCTGCGTTGTTACAGTAACGCAGTCGTCCGAATTCAACGCGGCGATACTTTTGCCTGCGGTCCATCCCATTAGGCCGCACGCCAACACTGTGACCGCTATGACCAGCAGCCTGGTGACGAGAGGCTTGGATTTGGTGGCGTCAAGAATTGTGGCCTCGTTCAAACCGCCCTACCGTATCGCACGCGACTCAGCACATCCGTCACCTTTCGGAAAGGCGCCTCAAAGTCCTTGCCCGCCTTCCACTTCTCGAAGGCCATGACGTTTTCGATCCGGCGGGCGACGAAGGCCTCCGCCGCTTCGCGTCTGTCGAACCAGCGCATGGTGAGGGCGGGAATCAGGATGCCCGACAGGATCGTCCGCTTCGAATAGTGATTCCAGTCGGTCGCCTCGTCCCCGGCCCAGCGCCACAGATGATCCGCGCTCTCCCAGGCCAGTTTCAGCCCCAGGTCGGCGTTGACGGGCAGGGCCAGGAAGGCGGCGCAGCGACGCGTGGCCTCCAGATCGGCGGCGCCGGCCTCCATCCGCTCGGACACGGCGCGGGCGATTCGCTCGCGAATCTTCAGCGACTTGGCGTCGGTTTCACCCAGAGCCGCCAGCGCCCTCGCATCATGGCGGCGCGACAGCAGGGCCGCCAGATCGCGCGCGGCGTTGGGCAGCAGCAGTTCCTCATCGCCCTGTGACAGGCCGCACGCCTCGCAGGCCTCACGCACCAGACGCGCATTCCAGCCGAGCGCGGGCGCGCGGGCGATGGCGGCGTCCAGCACGGTCTGTTCGGTCCGGTCGGCCCAGTCTGTCGTCTCGGTCATAAGGGCGATCATACGCCGGTCGTCATGGCGTTTCGAGCCTTGAAGAATGGTCGCGACGATCTGGACAGAAGGAGGCGGCTCGTGTATCAGCGCGCCTTCATCCGAGAGCCCGGCTGTCGGAAGACGATTTTATTTTGTTCGCCCGTCTCCCTCACAGGACGCGGCGGGCGGCCAAAGGAGAGTTTAACCTGGTTCAGATTTTCGTTCGCGACAACAACGTCGACCAAGCGCTCAAAGCCCTGAAGAAGAAGATGCAGCGCGAGGGCAGCTTCCGTGAAATGAAGCGCCACGTGCACTTCGAGAAGCCCTCGGAAAAGCGCGCCCGTCAAAAGGCCGAAGCCATCCGTCGCGCCCGCAAGCTGGCGCGCAAGCGCATGCAGCGCGAGGGCCTGCTGCCCGCGCCGAAGCCGCGCGTTCCCGGCGGTCGTTAAGACCCCGGCGAAAGCCGAAAGATTTAAGGCCGCTTCCTTCGGGAAGCGGCCTTTTTCTTTGAGTCTTCTTGCCGCGAAGCCTCATTCCTCTTTCGTCATTCCGGGCGAAGCGTAGCGAAGATCCGGAACCCAGCGGCGCGCGTGAGCGCGAACCTGTCGCGGATGCCATCGCAGACATCGCCTTTGGCGCCGCTGGGTTCCCCGGTCTGCGCCGCGAAGACGCGGCTTGCCGGGGAATGACGAAAGACAGATTTCCGTCTACGCCCGTCCGGTGATCGCCCGGCCGAAGCTCTTCCAACTCAGCTTCACGTCCGAAAGCGCGCCAGCGCGGAAGGCCCGCCCGGCGATCCACACCATAAAGGCGGCGGTCGCGAACATGCCGATCAGCGTCAGAATCACCTCCACCAGCGGCGGATCGCTGGGCGCGCGGGCGCTCATCAGGAAGGGAGTGAAGAAAGGGATCCAGGACAGCACCTTCACCACTGGCGCATCCGGGCTGGTCAGGGCCATCTGCATCACCAGGATCGGCACGACCAGGATCATCATGATCGGCCCCATCAGGGTCTGGGCGTCGCGCGGCGTCTCGCAGAAGGCGCCGATGGCGGCGAACAGCACCGCATACATCAGGTAGCCGCCAACCATATAGGCGATGAAATAGAAGATCAGGCCGTCGTGCAGCAGCACCTGTCCGACGGTCGCCGCCGTCTCGGGCGAAGCCGAAATCAGGGTGAAGGCCCCGATCCCGCCCCAAACCCCCATGACCGTCAGGGTCAGCAGCGCCACGCCCAGCACCTTGCCCGTCAGGATTTCGGTCGCCGAGGCCGAGGACAGCAGCACCTCCAGGATCTTGTTCGACTTCTCCTCCATCACGCTGTTCAGCAGGATGGAGGCGCCGGTGATGACCAGCGACCATAAGAGGAAGCCGACGCCCAGGCCGATGAAGGACGGGATCCGGTCACGCATCGACACCTCGCCCCCGCTGGCGGCGCTGGGCGAGAAGGACTTCACCTCGGGCCGGAAAGTCTGAACCTCCTGCGCCACGGCGGGGGCGACCCCGGCGGCGGTCAAAAGCTCGGTGCGCCGCGCATCACGAAGCGCATTGCGGACGAAGCCGGAGACGTCGTTGTCGGTGGCGCGCGCGGTCCAGACCTGGGCGGCGGGCTTTCCATCCATGCGGCTCAGGAAGACCACGGCGTCGAGGCGCCTGGCCTTCGAGGTCTGCTTGTCCAGCGCCTTGCGGATCGCCTCGTCACGGGCCGGGCCGACGGCGTCGGCGATGGCGGGCGGCGCGTCGACGAGACGGATCTTGGGGCCGGTGATGGAGGCGACGGCGCGCCCTGCGCCTGCCTGTCCCTTTTCGGCGGCTTGGCGCAGGCGCTCGTTCTGACGATCTACGTCGGCTTGCAGGGAGGCGCGCACGGCGGCGGCCAGACCTGTCGCATTGGGACCTTCCTCGATCACCGCCACCGACTTGATCGGCTCGGAGGCCTTAATCAGCGCCGGAATGCCGCCGCCCAGCACGGCGAACAGCGGGAAGGCCAAAAGCGACAGCCAGAAGCCGACGGTCTTGGCGTAGGCGACATATTCGCGTCGCGCGATCAGCAGGGTGCGGTTCATCGGACAGCCTCCACGGATGCGACGGGTTGGTCGGGATGGTCGCCGGTCAGGCCGATGAAGGCGTCGTGCAGCGTCGGCTCCTTCAGCGCGAAGCCCCGCACGTCCAGGCCGTTCAGGAAGGCCGTCTTCAACGTGTCCTGACCCCCGGCGCCGGGCGCCAGGGCGATCTTCAGGCGACGCACGCCATCGACGTCGGACAGGGTCTCGACGCCCGCCACGCCGGGCAGGGCGGCGGCGGCGTCCGCGCTGATCGCCCCATCCAGATCCAGGAAGCGCGGCGAGGTGGCCTTGGCCTGATCCACCGTTCCCTCGAACGCCTTCTTGCCGCGCGCCAGCAGCACCACCTTGTCGCACAGCCGCTCGGCATGCTGCATCACGTGGGTGGAGAACAGCACCGTGGCGCCGTTCGCGGCCAGGCCGCGAATCATCGCCTCCAGGCCCTGCTGGTTCATCGGGTCCAGACCGGAGAAGGGCTCGTCCAGGATGACGAACTCGGGCTGGTGCACGACCGAGGCGATCAGCTGCACCTTCTGCGCCATCCCCTTGGACAGCTCCTTCATCTTCTTTTTCTGCGCCTCGCCCAGCCCCTGCTGCTCCAGCAGGGTCTTGGCGCGCTTGCGGCCCTCGGCGACCGGCAGGCCTTTCAGCGCGCCGAAGAAGGCGATGGCCTCGACCGGCGTCATCTTTTTATAGAGACCGCGTTCCTCGGGCAGGAAACCGATCCGATCGCGCACCTTGCGCCCGTCGTCGGCGCCCAGGATTTCGATCCGCCCCGACGTCGCCGGCTGCAACCCCAGGATCATCCGCAGGGTCGAGGTCTTGCCCGCCCCGTTCGGTCCCAGAAAGCCGCAGATCGACCCCTTCTCGACCTGAAAACTCAGATCGCGCACGGCGTGGAAATCGCCGTATCGCTTGTTCACCCCATCCAGCGTCAACGCCGCCATGTCGCCTCCCAAATCCCTGACGTCAGACTAGAATCCGACGACAGGGGACGCCAGCGACTTCGGCGCGGGGCGCCTATTTCACCACAGGCAGGTCGATATAGGAGGCGTCGTCGCCCGCGTGATGGATGGCGTTGTCGGCGACCACGCCCTGGCTCTCGGTCTCGTTCGGTCCGCCCGTGTTCAGGTTGCGCACGAACTTGGGGAAGTTGGAGCTGGTGACTTCGACCCGGATGCGGTGACCGGGCTGGAAGGTGTTGCTGATGGTCAGCGGCGTGGGCTGCACGGTCGCTACCTGGCCCGGCGTCAGGGGTGCGGGGCGATCATAGCCGTTGCGATAGCGCGCCCGCATGATGGTGTCGCCCAGGATATAGGCCGTGCCGTCCGGCGCCACATCCACCAGCTTGACCGCGAAATCGGTGTCTGGCGCAGAGGACGACACCTTCAGCACCGCATCGATGAAGCCGGTGACCTGCATCGGCTCGGTCAGCGCTTCCGACGTATAGACCAGCACGTCGTTGCGCGCTTCGATCGGTCGCTGATCGAAGGCCCCGGCCGTGACCAGGCCGCCGTTGCAGCAATCGCCACCGCCGATGGTCTGGACCGGGTTCATCGGATCATAGCGATAGCGGTCCGCCGGTTCGCCGGCGGGCGGCGCCTGAAGGCTCAGCAGGCCGTCGCCATTCAAGCTATTGGCTCCGCCGCCCGAGCGCAGATACATCCGCACCGTCTTGACCCCGGCCGGCGGCCACTGCGCGGCCGTGCGCCAGGCGTTTTCACCCATGTTGAAATACTGCACATGCGGCGTGCTCTCGGGGAAGGCGTGGCGCTCGCCCTTCAGCCAGCGATCGAACCAGGCGTGCACCAGGGCGTCGCTGTCGAAGGTGGCGTCGCCCAGCGGGCGGTCGCCCGACTTGTAGTTCGGCCCCAGGCCGCCAAAGGCGCAGTGGTTGTTGGGGCCGACCACGACATACTGGTTCTCGGCCGCCTCGCGATCCTGGGTGGTGGACCGGGCGTGGTTGAACAGCTCCATGTTCGGCCCGATGGAGACGTCATACCAGCTGTTGAACCACAGCGACGGCACGCCCCAGCCCATGTCGTCGTGATACAGGCCGCCCTGACGCCAGGCCGGATCGGATGGGGTGCGCGCGATCAACTCCTCGAAGGTGCCGGCCGGCTCGCCCAGGTCCTTCAGCATCTCGTTGACCGGCAGATGCCGAATCTGGCTGGGCCAGTTCACATCCGGCTTCTTGGCGTCCAGGTCGTTGTAGCGGACGATGCGGGCGCGGGTTTCCTGATCGATGTCCATCGGAATCTGGGCGCGCTGCGGATTGTCCACGCCGTACAACCACACAAAGAACAGGTTGCGCGGCACGCCCCCTGTGTACCAGTTGCCCTGTTCTTGGAACCGTCCGACCTTGCCGATGCCGGCGCCCGAAGCCTGAGGCACCATGGCGGCATGGGCGGGATGGTTCTGGGCCGCCAGGGCCAGCTGCCACTCTGCGGAGGACGAACAGCCCAAGGTGCCGACCTTGCCGTTCGACCAGGGCTGGGCCGCGATCCACGTCAGGGCGTCATAGCCGTCGGTCTGGGGATAGCCCAGGATCTGATAGTCGCCACCCGAGAAATACCGTCCCCGCTCGTTCTGGATGACGAAGGCGTAGCCCTTGCTGACCCAGCTCAGTGCCGAGCGCGTGGTGCGGGCGTTGTAGGCCAGCTCGTTATAGGGCGTGCGGTCGAGCACGGTCGGCAAGGGGCCGGACGCGTTCTTGGGGCGATAGACATTGGTGGCCAGTCCAACGCCGTCGCGCATCGGCACCATGACCGCCATCTGCACATCCGCCAGGCGCGACAGCTCGGTCTGTGCGGCGGCGTCGCTGTAGCGCCCATAGTCCTGAGCCGAGGCGGCGATGGGCGTGGCGGCCAACAGGCCCGCGACGACGGCGGCGACGATCTTGTTCATGTCCATCCCTCCCAGAACGAGAGGGGACACTAGGATGTTTGCCGCGCGCGTCGCAACGTAATGCGCGTCAAGCCTTGGCCTTCACCGTCACTTCAAAATGGCGATCGACCACCTTGGTCGGATTGACCTGCGCGCCGCCGCGACGGACCTCGAAATGCAGGTGCGGGCCTGTGGAATAGCCGGTGGAGCCGACCAGCCCGATGCGCTGACCGGGTGCGACCGCATCGCCGTTGGCCACATCGATCCGGCTGAGGTGGCCGTACAGGGAACTCATGCCGTTGGGGTGGCGCACCTCGATGAAGTTGCCATAGCCCTCGGGGTCGTACCCCGTGCGGATGACCTCGCCCTCGGCGGCGGTGAAGACGGTCGTGCCCTTCGGCGCAGCGATATCGACGCCCTTGTGCGCGCGCGCCTTGGCTTCGATGGCCAGTTTTCGCAGGCCGAACGGCGAGTTGATCGCATAGCCGCGCACCGGGGCGGTGAAGGCGATCTGGCGCGTGATCGGCCCGGCTTTTTCGACCTCGGCCTTCAAGGGCGGCGAAACCGGCGCGGCGATCTGGGTCGGCGGCGGCAAGGCGGCTTCGCGCGCAGCATTTGGCGCGGCGGCGGCGGCGAAAACGGCCACGGCGGCGAAGGCGGCCGTCTGGCCGGAGTGGATCAACAGGGTCTTGCACCGCGCCATCGGCGCGTTGGACAGCAGGCGTCGCATTCGGCGGCCTCTCCAGCGTCTCTACGCTCTGGAATGAAGGAAGCGGCGCCCGACAGCGCACGGCGTTCCGTGGGAGGGCGGCCTTATGCGTGACGGCCTAGGCGACTTTGGGGCCGTGCGGTGCGGCGGATTGTCGCATGTCGGAACCAAGCGCCACGAGGGCGATCAGGCGATGATGTCCGGCAGGATGCGGTCTTCCAGCTTCACGATCTCATCCTTAAGCGCCAGCTTCTTGCGCTTCAGCCGGGCGATCATCAGCTGGTCGGGAATGGCGGCCTGACCGAGGGCCTCGATGGAAGCGTCCAGGTCGGCGTGCTCCTGGCGCAGATGGTTCACCCGCGCCTGAAGCTCGGCCATTTCCTCGGTGATCGCAGGCGTGTCGTCGTTCATCGTGTCACTCTCAAGCCGCTTATAGCCAAGCCGGCTTCAGCCCGGAAGGGCGTCTGCGAGCCGGATCAGGGCCGGACGGGGGGTGACGTCCGCCCACATCCGCGCCGTGGCCGCCAAGCCGTCGATGATCGGGCGGGCCGGGCCGCTTGGTTCGGGCGCCAGCGCCTCCAGCGCCTCCAGCAAATGCCGCTCCGCCTCCAGCTCCAGCGCCTTGACGCGGTTGCGCACGCTCTCGCGCGGGCCGTCGTCGATATCGGGGACCGGCGCCTTCAGGGTCCGCCGCACCGAACGCAGCGGGGCGACCACGACGCTGTCCCAGGCCCGGGCGGTGTCGCAGGCGGCCTCGATCATCTCTTCGTCGGGCTTTCGGCCCGTCGCCGCGGCCCAGGCGGACCACAGCAGCAACGGCACGTTCTGGTCGTGGCTGTCCTGCAGCGCCAGACACGCCTCACCGACCCCCGGCGCGCCATAGGCAGCGACCGCCCAGTCCCACAGCCTCATGACTTCAGGCCTTCCCAGCGCCGCACCGCGCCCCAATCCAGGCCGAACAGGTCCAGCGTCCGCCCCACCGACTGGTCGACCATTTCCATGATCGAGCTCGGCCGGGCGTAAAGCGCGGGCAGGGGCGGGGCGATGATCGCGCCCATTTCGGCCAGGGCGGTCATGGTGCGCAGGTGGCCCAGGTGGAACGGCGTTTCGCGCACCATCAGCACCAGCGGTCGCCGCTCCTTCAGCGTCACGTCCGCCGCCCGCGTCAGCAGAGTCGAGGTCACACCCGTCGCGATCTCGCTCATCGTCTTGATCGAGCAGGGCGCCACGATCATGCCCAGGGTGCGGAAGGAGCCGGAGGCGATCGTCGCCCCCACGTCGCCCAGCTTGTGAACCACCGACGCCTTGGCCGTCAGTTCGTCGGGCGACAGATCGGTCTCTTGCGACAATGTGAGCAGGGCGGCCTTGGTCACGACCAGATGACTTTCGACGCCCAGATCGTTCAACGCATCCAGCACCCGGGCGCCATAGACGGCGCCGGAAGCCCCTGAAATTCCGACCACCAGTCTGGCAGGCGGGTTCCGTATGGCTCCGTTCACATCATCGTCCATTTTGAGGGTCAGCCTCCTTCGGGTCCGGGGCGACGGGCTGTCACTGGAAAGTGATTACACAGCGCGCCAAACCGGGCGCTCACTCTACTGGTCCCTAACCAAAGGAGGCGCAAGCCATGACCATCGAGGCTCGTATTCGCGAACTGGGTAATCGTCATCGCACCCTGGATGAGACCATCCAGAAGGAGCTTACCCGCCCGTCCACGGATCCGTTGCAGGTCAGGGCGCTGAAGCAGAAGAAGCTTCGGCTGAAGGAAGAAATCACCAGTCTGGAGGCGCGCGCGACCTAGCGTCCGCCTCCTTGAAAACGACGACGGCCCCGGAGATCGCTCTCCGGGGCCGTTTTCGTTACGCGAAGGTGGATCAGTCCTTGGTGCCGAACACCGATTCCGCCGTCGGCTCGGCGCCGGGACGTTGGCGGGCTTCCGGCACGAACTCGGGCTCGGCCTCGACCTGTTCGACGGGCTGGATCGTGCCGCCGCCGTTCTTCAGGTCGTCCTTGGCCTTCTTGTCGGCGGCCTTTTTGACGATCTCGTCCAGCGCCAGCTGGCCGACCAGGCCTAGGGTCACCGGATCGACCGGCTTGATGTTGGCGCTGTTCCAGTGGGTGCGGTTGCGCACGCTTTCGATCGTGGACTTGGTCGTGCCCAGCATCTTGGCGATCTGGGCGTCGGCTACCTCGGGGTGGTTGCGCACGAACCAGGCGATCGCGTCGGGGCGGTCCTGGCGACGCGACACGGGCGTATATTTCGGGGCCGGCTTGGCCGACTTCAGCAGTTCGGCGTGGCGGCTGACGATCGCCTTCATGCGATAGTTTTCGTCGCCCTGGGCCTTGTCCAGTTCTTCGCGCGTCAGCTGGCCGCCGGTTACGGGATCCACGCCACGGATGTCGCGCGCAACGTCGCCGTCGGCGATGCCGCGAACTTCCAGCGGGTGCAGGCCGCAGAAGTCGGCGATCTGCTCGAAGCTGAGAGAGGTGTTGTCGACCAGCCAGACCGCAGTGGCCTTGGGCATCAGAATGTCGCTCATGGGGCGTTCGTCCCGGTGTTGTTGAGCCGCCGAATGAGGCTTCGGCTGGCGTTGGATACGACGGCGCCCGGCCTTTCGACCGGGCGCTTATGATGTCGATATAGGCCTATTCGACGCAAAAGAAAACGCTGACCGACAATCCCATACAGCAACGGTTCATCCGCCGTCTCGCAACCTTCGCGGTAATGAAGCTTTTCAGCTTCGGGAGAGGAGAACCACCATGTCCATTCTGCTTGGCGCGGCTCTGGCCGCAGCGATGGCCTCGGGCCAGGACTACGGCCCCCAACGCGTCGCCCCGCGCGGCGGCTACGCCCAGTCGTGCTCGGAAGCCTATGTGAACCGCGGCCGTCTCTATGCCGATTGCCGCGACATGCGCGGCCGGATGCGCGGTACATCGATCGAGCTGAACCGCTGCGGCGGCGAGGAGATCAACAACGACAACGGATTGCTGGTCTGCGGGCGCTTCCGTGGCGACTACGAGGACAGCCAGCCCGGCCGTCCCGGCGGCGGCTGGGGCCCCGGCAACGGCGGTCCAGACTGGAGCGGCGGCGCCGGCCGCGCGCCCCAAGGCAGTTATCGCCAAAGCTGCACGGACGCCTCGGTGCGCGGCGGTCGCCTGTTCGCCCGTTGCGAGGGCAGCGGTCGGGATCGTCGCGCCAGTTCCTTGGACTACAGCCGCTGCGGCCGTTTCGACATCGCGAACGAAAATGGTCTGTTGGTCTGTGGCCCGGTGCGAGGCCAGTGGGAAGGCGAAGGCGGGTGGAGCGGCGGCAATGGCGGCGGCTGGGGTCGGTCTTCGATCACCGTCTATGACGACGCCAACTTCCGCGGCGCCTCGCGTGAGTTCACCAGCGAGGACCGCAACCTGGGCCGCACCCCGTTCAACGACCGCACCAGCTCGATGCGCGTCCAAGGCCGCTGGGAAGTCTGCACCGACGCCGAGTTCCGGGGCCGCTGCCGCATCGTCGAAGGCGACGTCCGCTTCCTGAGCGGCGGCTTCAACGACAACATCTCGTCGCTGCGCCCCGTGCGCGGCGGGCACTACTAAACGCTAAGCACGATCTTGCCGATGTGCCCGCCGGCTTCCAGTTCGGCGTGCGCATCGGCCGCCTGTTCCAACGCGAACACCGCCTGAACCGGCGGCTTCACCCTGCCGGACGCGACCCACGGCCAGGCGGTCGCCTCGACAGCGACGGTCAGACGCGCTTTTTCGTCCGCCGGGCGGCTGCGCAGCGTCGATCCGGTGAGCGTCAACCGCTTCAGCATGATCCGCTGTAGATCCATCTCGACCTTGGGGCTGGTCAGGGAGGCGATGACCACCCAACGCCCGCCCGCATTCAGACTGTTCAGGTTCAGGGCGGCGTAATCGCGCCCCACCATGTCCAGAACCACATGCGCGCCGCCCGCCTCGCGGATCTGCGCCTCCAGATCATCGCTCTTGGCGTCTAGGCTGATGTCCGCGCCCAGCGCCTTGGCGGCTGCGGCCTTGTCCGCCCCGCGTGAGGTGGCGATCACTCGGGCGCCTGCCGCCTTGGCCATCTGGATGGCCGTCACGCCGATGCCGCTGGTCGCCCCGTGGATCAGCAACGTCTCGCCGGCCTTCAAAGCGCCGCCCTCGAACACATTGGCGAAGACGGTGAAGACGGTTTCCGGCAGCACAGCCGCCTGAACGAAATCCAGACCCTGGGGGATCGGCAGGACATGACGCGCATCCACCACGGCCAACTCCGCATAGCCGCCGCCGCCCAACAGGGCGCAGACCCGGTCGCCGACCGTCCAGCGCGTGACGCCCTCTCCGACGGCCTCGATCTCGCCGGCGACCTCAAGCCCCAGCACGTCCGACGCGCCGGGGGGAGGGGGGTAGGCGCCGGTGCGTTGCAGCAGGTCCGGCCGGTTCACGCCCGCCGCCCGCACCCGGATCAGCACCTGACCCGGCCTCGCCACGGGATCGGGCCGTTCGGCGATCTTCAGGGCCTCGGCCGGTCCGGAACCGCCTTCGATTTCGATCACGCGCATCGCACCCGCCTTGCATTCGTCCGTATCCGGGCGTTCAGATAGGGACCGTGGACCGCCTTGGCCATGACAGCGCGAAAGGAAGGCGACGATGTTCCAAGATCTTGAACCCCGCCCGCAACGCGGCGAACCGCTGCGGGCCCTGTCACGCGAAGACCTGGATGTTTACGCCGTTGAGGATTTGCAGGAGCGGATCGCCGCCCTGGAAGCCGAGATCGCGCGCTCGCGCGCCGCAATCGAGACGAAACGCTCCAAGAAAAACGCCGCCGACGCCCTGTTCAACTTCGGTTCGTGATCGCGAATGGCACGTCCGCATGGCATGAGCGTTGCACCCATTCTGCAAAATGCCGCCGCCAGCGGCCGATTGCAGGACGGACCCGCACTTTTCCGATGTTTAAAGCTCAGATGACCTCCGCTCTCTCTCCCGCTGACCGCAGCCGCACCGTTCGCGATTTCGCCCGGTCGGAACTGTTCGATCGCACCTTCCGCGAAGGCATGGAGCTGGTCGAGGAGACCGCCGCCTATCTGGACGGCGAGGGCCGTCGCGACTCCAAGATGCTCTCGCGCGCCGCCGCCCTGGCCTATGCCGCCGAGAGCATGAAGTTGACCACGCGCCTGATGCAGATCGCCTCCTGGCTCCTGGTCCAGCGCGCCGTGCGCGAGGAAGACATGACGCCCGAGGCCGCCTGCGAACCGCGCTACCGGCTCAACGACCGTCGCATCGACGCCGAGCCCAGCCACGCCGAACTGCCGATCGCCCTGATCGAATATCTGGTTCGTTCGGAAAAGCTGTTCGACCGCACCCTTTATCTGGATCGCCGCATGTACGCCGACGATCAGGATCAGGCCCCGGAAAACCCGGTGCTCAGCCAGATGGGCATGCTTGAGGCGGCCTTCAGGGGCTGATCGCCCCCTTTACGGTCCGACGTCGTTGGCGTCAGCCCGGCCGTCGTCGATGGGCTTGGGCAGGTTGACGCCGATGCCCAGCGCCTGCGCCAGCTTGTCGTCGCGGCCGTAGACGTCCTCGCGGAACGCCACCCGGCCCTGACCGTCCACGAAGGCGGTCCAGTACAGCAAGCGCACCGAGATTTCCCGGCCGGTGGTCACGCGCGTCGTCTCACGCGTGTCCTGGGCCGTGTCGAACTGGGCCAGCTTGGTCGGATCGGGCGACAGCAGCAGGCGCGCGAACTCCACCGCATTCTGCACCCGCACGCAGCCGTGGCTGCGCTGACGCGTGGACAGGTTGAAGGCGGCCTTCGACGGCGTGTCGTGCAGGAAGATGGCGTAGCTGTCGCGCAGCTCGAACTTCACATAGCCCAACGCCGAGCGCGGACCGGCGCGCTGGATGACCGTGCCGTCCTTCACATACATGTCGTTGGCGGCCAGATAGCCCGGCCCCTTAGGTAGGATTTCGCGGCGCGCGATGCCGGCCGGCACATACCAAGGCGGATTGGCCACGACCGAAGCGAACGGCTTCTCCAGGCTTGGCGTCTGGTTCTCGGCCGAGCCGACCACGACGCGGTTGGAGTGAACCGGCTTGCCGTCCTTCCAATAGACCATGATGGCGGCGGCGGTGTTGACCTCGATCCGCTCCGGCGCGACCTCGCGCTTCAGCCAGCGACGGCGCTCCAGGTTCAGTGCGATCTGACGCGCACGGTCCTCGGCCGAGGCGCCCAGCGAGCGCTGGGTGCCCGCGCCGATCCGCCCGTCGGCGCCGAGGCCATGGCGGTTCTGGAAGCTTTGCACCGCACGTTGCAGTTCGGCGTTGTAAACCAGGCCCTGCGACTTCAGCCGCGCGCCGTCGGCGGCCGACAGGTCGCCCTCGGCCGTCAGGCGGTCGATCAGGGCGGGGATGCGGCGATCGCTATTGCCCGGCTCGATGGTCGCGCCCTGGGTGAAGCGCGGCCAGCCGCCCTGCGCCGCTAATCGGCGATAGCGGACATAGCCGGCCGACAGGTTCTGATAGCCGATGTCGGTGGGCGCCAGGCCGTCGTACCATTGGCCCAGCACATTGCGGGTCAGGGCGTCGCTGAGACCGCGCGGCAGGTCCACGCGGTTCTTCTGCATTTCCCAAAGGTCTTCGACCGTCTCGGGCCGCACCTTGCCCTCGGCCAGGACGCGGGCATAGGCCAGCGCCGCCGCCGTGGTCCGCAGGTCCGCGCTCGCCGGATCGGCCGCCAGTCCCACGAAGTCGAAATAGTCAGAGCCCGCCAGACCATGGCGATTGGCGCCGGCCGCGACGGTGTTCAAGGCCCGCACCCGGTCGGCGTTCCACACCGGCCGCCAGCCGTTCATTTCATAGAAGGCGCGTACATCCGCCTGCTGAGTCTCGGGCAGACGAGAAATCTGGTCGTTGAAGCTGTTGTAGAAGGCGGTCGCCTCCGGTCCGCGCTGCACGAAGACCTGCTGCGCGCGCGCCGCCGAGCCAAGGGTCATGGCCGCCGTCGCGACGCCCAGACCCAGTTGCCGTCTATTCATAGTCTTCCGCTTCTTCGATCGCTTCGGCCAGCGTGGCCGACGCCCCTGGTACCCGAACGCCCCCACATTATCGGTGTTCCGACCAAACAAAAAGCGCCGGCCTTGCGACCGACGCTCTTGGTGTTCCGATTGCTGCGAGATGTCGCAGCCAAGACGCGCTTACTTCTTGATGAAGCCGGCGAACTTGTTGTTGAAGCGCGAGACGCGACCGCCGCGGTCCATCAGCTGGGCGTTGCCGCCCGTCCAGGCCGGGTGCGTCGACGGATCGATGTCGAGGGCCAGCTTGTCGCCTTCCTTCCCGTAGGTCGAACGGGTCTGGTAGGTGCTGCCGTCGGTCATCACCACGGTGATGAAGTGGTAGTCGGGGTGGGTATCCGCCTTCATGGTCGTCGTCCGGTCTCTGCGCGGTGACGATGCCGACCGTCCGTGCGCGTGAAATGAGAAACCCGCCAGAAATCCGGCGGGAATGAGGGGCGGCGTTTACACCGGGGGGCGTTCCGGGGCAAGAGGCGGGCGAAATGACCGATCAAGCCGCCGCCTCCGCCCCTTCCGCCAACCGCGCCTCGGGCATGGCGTCGCTGGAGGGGAGGCCCAGCGCCGGCGCCCTTCTGGCCGACCAGATGTCCGAAGCGGGCGCCAAACGCGCCAAGCGCCGCGACATCCGCCCGCTGGCGCGACTGATTCCCTTCGCCATGCGCCACAAGGGTCATGCCCTGATGGCGGTCTTCTGGCTGCTGCTGTCTACCGCCGCTTCGCTGGGCCTGACCGCCCTGGCGCGCGGGGCCATCGACCATGGGTTCGAGGCCGGCGGCGCCAATCTGAACATCTGGTTCCTGCTGCTGGGCGCCAACGCCCTGTTCCTGGGGCTGGCGACCGCCGCCCGCTACTATTTCGTCACCCGCACGGGCGAGCGCGTCATCGCCGATGTGCGAAAGGGCCTGTTCGGCCGCATCCTGACGCTGGACCCGTCCTTCTACGCCCATATGCGCACCGGCGAGGTGCTGTCGCGCCTGACCACGGACATCGCCCTGGTCGAGACGCTGATGACGACGTCGATCTCTTACGCGCTACGCAACTTCCTGACCCTGATCGGCGGCGTGGCCCTGCTGTTCTTCGTCAGCCCCAAACTGACCGGCTTCGTCCTGCTGATCGTGCCCTTCCTCCTGGGGCCGATCTTCATCTTCGGCCGCAAGGTGCGCAAACTGACCGTCGCGTCCCAGGACCGCTTCGCCAACGCTGTCGGCTTTGCTGGCGAAAGCGTGGACGCCATCGAGACGGTCCAGGCCTTCGGTCGCGAACAGAGCGCCATCACCCGCTTCGGCGCGGCGGTCGAGGACGCCTTCAACGCCTCCCTGACCCGGATGCAGGCCCGCGCCTGGATGACCGCCCTGATCATCGTCGTCATGTTCGGCGGCGTGACCCTGGTGCTGTGGCTGGGCGCCCAGGACGTGGTGAAGGGCGCCATGACGCCCGGCGCCCTGCTTCAGTTCGTTCTGCTGTCCGTTTTCGCCGCAGGCGCCGTGGGCGCGCTCGGCGAAAGCTGGGGCGACGTGCAAAAGGCCGCCGGCGCCATGGAGCGGATCGAGGAGCTGATGCGCGCCGTCGCCGGCATCGCCCCGCCGCCTCAGGCCACGGCCCTGCCGACGCCCCCGCGCGGCGAGGTGTCGATGTCGGCCGTCGGCTTCGCCTATCCGGGCCGCCCGGATCTGCCGGCCCTGAAAGGTTTCAGCCTGACCGTGCGCCCCGGTGAGACGGTCGCCCTGGTCGGTCCGTCCGGCGCCGGCAAGTCCACGGTCTTCCGCCTGCTGCTGCGCTTCTATGATCCACAGACCGGCATGGTCTCGGTCGACGGCGTCGATGTGCGCCAGGCCGATCCCGTCGCCGTGCGCGACCGCTTCGCCTGGGTGTCGCAGGAGACGCCGCTGTTCTCGGGCTCGGCCTTGGAAAACATCCGCTTCGGCCGCGAAAACACCACCCTGGAAGAAGCCCGCGCCGTCGCCGAAAAGGCCCAGGCGCTTGGCTTTATCGACGCCCTGCCCGAAGGCTTCGACACCCCGCTCGGCGAGCGCGGCAAGAGCCTGTCGGGCGGCCAGCGCCAGCGCCTGGCCATCGCCCGCGCCCTGGTCCGCGACGCCCCCATCCTGCTGCTGGACGAGGCCACCAGCGCGCTGGACGCCGAAAGCGAACGCCTGGTCCAGGTCGCCCTCGATCAGGCGATGGAGGAGCGCACCACCCTGGTCATCGCCCACCGTCTCGCCACCGTCCTGCGCGCCGACCGCATCGTCGTCATGGACGACGGCCGCGTGGTCGAAGAGGGCACCCACGAGCAACTCGTCGCCCAGGGCGGCCTCTACGCCCGCCTCGCCGAGCTTCAGTTCCGCAGCTAGCGCGCTGTGGGCCGCGCCAGGGCCGGGAAGTCGCTGAACAGCGCATCGACCCCGGCCTCGGCGAAGGCTGCGGCATAGCCGGGCATGTCGCCGTGCCCGGCCGGGTCATCGCCTCTGCGTCGCTCGACCGGCAGAAAGGCGTTCTCGGCCCGCAGCGTCCAGACCAAGACCTTCAGGCCCGCCGCGTGGGCGTCCTCGACCAAAGCTGTCGGCGCGGTGGTGCGGCCTTCGGCGTCTCGCGGCAGGACCAATGTCATCTCCGGCGCGACCCAGGCGGCGTAGGTGGCGATGGCCTTCAGCCCCTCGGGCGCAATCATCTGCGCATAGGTCACGTCCGCCCGGTCCGCCGGTCCGCCCTTGGCCGCCACGAGTTGAGCCAGCGGCGCATCGATCCGCGTCGCCAACCGCTCCAGCGGCCCGACCTCGAAACACTGGATGATGATCGGGGCCTCGGCGCCCGTCAGACCCAGCCGCTCCAGTTCCGCGACGAAGCCGTCCTCCATCGGCAAACCGATCCCGGCGAAATAGGTCGGGTGCTTCAGTTCCGGCGCCACGCCGATCGTCCGCCCGGTCCGCGCCGAGGCCTGGCGCGCGATGGCGACGACCTCGTCGAAGGTCAGGATCGACTCTTGACTGTCATAGGCGGCGCTGACCGGTCGAAACGCGGGCAACCGTTCCCTGGCCCTCAGGGTCTTCAACTCGGCCAGGGTGAAGTCTTCGGTGAACCAGCCGGTGGTCTCGACCCCGTCGATGGTCTTGGTCGTCCGACGGCCTGCGAACTCGGGCCGGCCGCGCACGTCGGTCGTGCCGCCGATCTCGTTCTCATGCCGATCGACGAAGACGCCGTCCCTGGTCAGCACCAGATCCGGCTCGATCACGTCCGCGCCCTGTTCGATCGCCAGCTCATAGGCCGCACGCGTGTGCTCGGGCCGTTCGCCGGACGCGCCGCGATGGGCGATGATCAGGGGCTGGGCCAAGGCTGGCGTTCCGGTCAGAAGGACGAGGCCGCACAGGATGAAACGGATCATCCGCCTTGGATAGGGCAGGGGCGCGATAGGCCGATGACCGTCTCCTCCCCACATGTGGGGAGGGGGACCGCGAAGCGGTGGAGGGGTTCTTGGCGCCCCACCGGCCGCTGGCGATCAGGCAAGA
>AMYY01000022.1 GCA_000335735.1 alpha proteobacterium L41A
CGGCAGCGTTAAGTTGCACATAGCATGGCAATGAAGCAGAGCAATCAATTTCAATCCTGAGTTACGTTATATGCGATCCCAAGTGAGTTTAGCGCTTGGTGCTTTGACTAGAAGTGGCCCCATGCCCTCCATCCTCTTTGTCTGCCTCGGCAACATCTGTCGCTCGCCCCTCGCCGAGGCCGCCCTGCGCGCCGAGGCGGAGCGGCTGCATCTCGACTTGGTCGTCGATTCCGCCGGGACCGGGGACTGGCATGCGGGCGAGCCGCCAGACCCGAGGGCGCAGGCGACGGCGCGGCGGCATGGGGTCGAGATTTCGGGGTTGAGGGCGCGGCATGTGACGCAGGCGGACTTTCGCCGCTTCACCCATGTGATCGCCTTGGACCACGAGAACCTGAAAAACCTGCGCCGCCTGCGTCCCGATGACGCGACCGCCGAACTCAGCCTGCTGCTCGACCACGTCCCCGGCCGCGAGGGTCAGGCCGTCGCCGACCCCTATTTCGGCGACGACGACGGGTTCGAGATCACCTGGGCCGAGGTGACGGCGGCGGCGAAGGGCCTGATCGCCAAACTCTGACACCCTCTCCCGTTGGGAGAGGGCTTGAGCGCCCGAGAGCGTGAGCGATCGGCCCTTGCGCGAAAGGGTGAGGGTCGGATGTCGGCCTAGGTCACTGCGACGGCTCACGCCGACTGACGGACCCGACCCTCATCCGGCGCTCGCGCCACCTTCTCCCAACGGGAGAAGGACCGGAAGTCGCACGTCCGCAACTGACGTAGCGCCGGTCTATGGCTGGGATCATGACCGAGCCCTATCGCATCCGTGAAGCCGCCGTCTGGGCCCAGGCCCGCACCGACTATCTGTCGGGTCTCAGCGCCGAGGCCGTGTGTCGTCGCCACGACCTGGGCCTGTCCGCCTTTCGCCGCCGCGCCCGCAAATACGGCTGGCGGCGCAGCGATCAGGTCGAACCGCCGCCCGGCGAGCTGGACCTGAACCTCTATTCCGACCTGGACATGGACGATCTGGCCCGCACCGCGCGCCTGCGCTTCGCCGAGGCGGTCGAGGGCGGGCGCGCGTCGGACGCCCGCCGCTGGCGCGCCCTGGCCGACGAACTGACCCGCGAGGCCCGCGCCTTCGATCGGGACTTCTTCAGGGGCATGAGCCGCGAGGAGGTGGCCGCCTCGCTGGAAGAGATGCGCCTCGAGATCGAGGCGGAGGACGAGGCCCTGCTGGGACCGCCGCCCGAGGACTGAGGCCGTTGCGACCCGCTCGCAAAAATCTGCACGAAAGTGCACTGTAAAAACTCACAGTGCACATTTTCCGCTCAGACGGCGGGGTCCGCCACCTTCAGGAACAGCACCCTGGCTGCGCCATAGTCGCGCGCGTCCAGCCGCTGATAGCCGGGGGTGTCGATCTCCGGCTCGTCCGACCCGCGCTCGAACACCACCAGGGCGCCGGGCTTGAGCCAGCTTCCCTCGATCAGCCGCGCCAGCGTCTGCTCACCCAGCCCCTTGCCATAGGGCGGGTCCAGAAAGGCCAGGTCGAACGCCTCGGCGATCGGGCCGGGCCGCACGCCCAGGTCCGTCGCGCTCCGGCGATGCACCCGCGTGCGTCCCATCAGCCCATAGGCGTCGGCGTTCTCGCGGATCGCACCGCGCGCCCCGTCGTCCGTCTCGACGAACAGGCAGAAGCCCGCGCCCCGGCTGACCGCCTCGAACCCCAGGGCGCCCGATCCGGCGTACAGGTCGATGACCCGCAAGCCTTGCAAACTCTCGCCCCAGGCGGCGTGTTCCAGCACGTTGAACACGGCTTGGCGCGCGCGGTCCGAGGTCGGGCGCGTGCCCTGCCCCTCCGGCGCGACGATGGCCCGGCCCTTCAGGCTTCCGGCGACGATCCGCATGGTTTCAGGCCTCAGGCGGCGCGAACTGCGCCCATAGCTCGTGCGTCGTCAGGCGCGGCCGCTCGCCCGCCAGCGCATAGGTCGCCGGCTTGCTCTCGATGCAGAACTCGTCCTCCAGGGCGAAGACCGACGGATCGTCGAACGCCTGGGCCGAGACCATGGTGATCGCTCCGTCGTTCGAGCGCCAGAACAGGCCGGTCCCGCAGGCGGGACAGAACTGTCGCGTCGCCCACTCGGACGACACATAGGTCGCCACCTCGCCCGTGACCGTGACGCTGTCGCCGCAGTCCACGCTGAACAGGATGCCGCCCGACTGCCGCCGACAGGTCGGGCAGTGGCAGGCGTGCATCCCGCCGTTCGGCGTCGCGGTGAAGGTGACGGCGCCGCACAAGCACCGCCCGGTCGAGATCGTCATCGCTCAGTCCTCGGCAGCGATCCTCAGCGGGGCGTGCGCGGTTTGCCGCCTGGCCCGCGTCCGCTCGTTCCAGACGGACCGGCCGGCTTGCCCCCGCCGCCCGTGCGAGGCTTAAAGTCGCGGCCGCCGGTCGGCTTTCCGCCGGGACCGCCTGCGCGAGGGCCGGAACCGGCGCGTCCCGCGGGCTTGGCGCCGGGCTTGCCGCGCCGATCGTCGATGAACTGGTCGTCGCGCGGCTTGAAGGCGCGCTTGGGCCGGTCTCGGTCCTCACGCGCCGGCCGATCGCCGGCCGGGGCGGTGCGCTCGCGCGGCTTGAAGGTCTTGGAATGCTCGAACTTGGGCGCGGCCTTGGCCCAGCCGGCCTTCTTGGCCGGACGCTCGCGGCGCTCGACCGCATCGGCCTTGAACGTGGATTGGGCCGTCTCGGCGGCGCGAACGCGGCTGGGCTTGCGCGACGGATCCGACATCGCCGAGCCCGACCGACCCTTGACGATGGGGGTCGAGACCCGACGGCCGGGGATGGGCGCGGGCGTCTCGACCGTATTGCCGGTCGGCAGGTTCTCGGGCCGGATGTAGTCGCCCAGCAGTTCGCGGATCACGCGCGGCCCGACCTCTTCCACCGATCCGACCGGCAGCACGTCCAGGCGGAACGGCCCATAGGCCAGGCGGATCAGCCGGTTGACCGTCAGGCCGACGGACTCCAGCACCTTCCTGACTTCGCGGTTCTTGCCCTCGGTGATCGACACAGAAATCCACAGGTTCGCCGGCGCCTTGCCGTCTTCGGACTTGGACTCCTTGGCCTTGTCCAACTTGGCCTCGATAGGACCATAGGAGACGCCGTCCACGACCACGCCGTCTTTCAGCGCGTCCAGCTGTTCCTGGGTGATCTTGCCCCGCGCCCGCGCCCGGTACTGACGCACCAGCGAGGTCGAAGGCAGTTCCAGCGCCCGGCTCAGCTCGCCGTCGTTGGTCAGCAGCAGCAGGCCTTCGGTCGCAAGGTCCAGCCGTCCGACCGAGATCACGCGCGGCAGGCCGGCCGGCAGGGCGTCGAACACCGTCGGCCGTCCCGTCGGATCGCTGTGGCTGGTCAACAGGCCCGCCGGCTTGTGATAGCGCCAGACGCGCGCCGCCTGGGTCGAGCCGATGGGCTTGCCGTCCACGGTGATCACGTCGTCGCGCGTCACCAGCGTCGCAGGCGTATCCAGGATGCGCCCGTTGACCGCCACCTTGCCCAGACCGATCAGCCGTTCGACCTCGCGGCGCGAGGCGATGCCGGCGCGGGCCATGGTCTTGGCGATTCGCTCTGCGCGCAGAGGCGTCTCAGGCGTCTTGGACTTGCCGTCCTTGCCGCCCTTATCGGTGCGGGGCCGGTCGCTACGCGGCTTGTCGCTGCGGGGGCGGTCGGCCTTGTCGCCGAACCGCTTGGCGCCGTCTTCGCGAGGGCCGCGCGGCTTGTCGCCGAATGATCTCGTCCCGTCGCCGCTCTTGCGGGGACCGGAGGATTTAAAGGGCCGGGGCGACCGTTCGTCTTGACGGGCGCGGGGCTTCTTGTCGTTGTCGTCTGTATGGCGGACCATGATGAGCGGTTCATGCGCATGGCGCTGGACCAAGCGCAAGCGGCGGCGGACGCAGGAGAGGTGCCCGTGGGCGCAATTCTTGTCGATCCTGCCTCAGGTGAGGTAATTTCGACCGGCGCCAATGGTCCCATTGCGGCTCGCGATCCCACCGCCCATGCCGAGATCGTCGCCATGCGGCGCGCGGCGACGGCGCTGGACAACTACCGCCTGACCGGGCTGACCCTTTATGTGACGCTGGAGCCCTGCGCCATGTGCGCCGGCGCCATCAGCCATGCCCGCATCGGCCGCGTCGTCTGGGCCGCCGACGATCCCAAGGGCGGCGCCGTCATCCACGGCCCGCGCCTGTTCGAACAACCCACCTGCCACTGGCGCCCGACGACGGCCTCAGGCCTTCTGGCGAACGAGGCGTCCGCCCTGCTCAAGTCGTTCTTCCGTCAAAGACGGGGAACGGCGACAGGCGGCGCACGTTAGACCGCCGCGAAAGCGGCGCCGTTGGGCGACGCCGTGGAGGGAAAGACCTTGTTCAAGCCGGATCTGCCGCAGTCGATCGTGTTCAGCGGCTTAGCCGCCTTGGCCCTCCTCACCGCCTGCGGCGCCGATCCCGACAAGGCTCCGCGCACCGGCGACGAGGTCAAGGAACGCGCCATCCAGGCCCAGACCGCCCGCCAGCGCACCGGCGCCGAAATCCAGGACCGCACCCTGAACCGCGTCGTCCACACCGTCTATCTTTGCGACAACGGCGAGCGCCTGTCGGTCGACTTCGACAACCCGCGCCAGATGGCCACCGTCCGCAATTCGTCCGGCGAGGCCATCGACCTGTATCAGGAACGCGCCGCCGACGGCATCTGGTACCGCGCCTCCAACGTCGAACTACGCGGCAAGGGCGTCCTCGCCACCTGGTCCGTCGAAGGCCGTCAGCCGACGGAATGCCGCGCGGTCGACTGATCGCGTTGCGATCCCCTTCGCGTCTGCCTAGCTCCGCCTCATGTCCCTGATCGAACAGCTGGGCCTGACCGTCCCGATCATCCAGGCGCCGATGGCCGGCGTCTCGACGCCCCAGATGGCCGCCGCCGTTTGCGACGCCGGCGCGCTCGGCTCCATCGCCGTCGGGGCCACGAATGCGAACGGTGCGAGCCGGATGATCGCCGAGACGCGGGTGCTGACCGACCGGCCCTTCAACGTCAATCTGTTCGTCCACGCCGCGCCGCGCCGTGATGTCGCTGTCGAATCCGCCTGGCTTCAAGCCTTGACGCCGCAGTTCCAGGCGTTCGGCGCGACCCCGCCCGCCGGGCTGAACACCATCTACCAGAGCTTCGCCGACGACGACGCCATGCTGTCGGCGCTGCTCGCCGATGCGCCCCGCGTCGTCAGCTTCCATTTCGGCCTGCCCGACGCCGAGCGGATTCGCGCCTTGAAACAAGCCGGTTGCCTGCTGCTGGCGACCGCCACCAATCTCGATGAAGCCCTGGCCTGCAAGGCGGCCGGCATGGACGCGGTTGTAGCCCAAGGCTGGGAGGCCGGCGGTCATCGCGGGATGTTCGATCCTGACGCCAAGGACAGCCGCCTAGGGACGCTGGCGCTGACCCGTCTTCTGGTGTTGCGCACCGGCCTGCCGGTCATTGCGGCAGGCGGGATTATGGATGGGCGAGGCGTGCGCGCCGCCCTGGACCTGGGCGCCGTCGCGGCCCAACTCGGCACCGCCTTCATCGCCTGCCCCGAAAGCGCGGCCGACGCCGCCTATCGCGACGCTCTGGCCAGCGACGCGGCGCACCACACGACCATGACCCGCGCCATCTCCGGTCGCCCTGCCCGTTGCCTGCGCAACCGCTTCACCGAATGGGGCGGGCAAAGCGCAGGGGTCATCCCGGACTATCCAGTCGCCTATGATGCGGGCAAGGCCCTGAACGCCGCAGCAAAGGCCGCCGGCGAGACCGGTTTCGGCGCCCAATGGGCGGGTCAGGGCGCCCCGCTGGCGCGCGCCATGCCCGCCGCCGACCTGATCTCAGTGTTGGTCGCGGAGATGCGGGTCTAGACGAACACCGCCAGTCGCGGGTCCAGCGCCTCGCCCACTCAGCCGGTCGCGCCTTCCTCGATCAGGAAGCCCCGCACCTTGGTCGCATCCATGCCCTTGGCGACGAAGGCCTGGCCTATGCCGCGCGCCAGGATCAGGGTCAGCGCCCCGCCCTCGGCCTTCTTGTCGCCCGCCATCAGGGCCAGCAGACGGTCGGCTGCGAACGATCCCGCCTGATCCAGCCGCGTCGGCAGACCCGCCGCCGCGACCACCGCCTCGACCCGCGCCACGTCATCCTCCGAACACAGGGCTTCACCCGCCGAATAGCGAAAGGCCATGCAACAGCCGAGCGCCACCGCCTCGCCGTGCGCCAGCGCACCTTCATCGAAGCCGACCTCGGTCTCGATCGCATGGCCGAAGGTGTGGCCCAGGTTCAGCAGGGCGCGTCGCCCCGCCTCCTTCTCGTCCTCGCCGACCACCGCGCTCTTGATCTCGACCGAGCGGATCACCGCCCGTTCCAGCGCCGCCGGATCGCCCTTGGCGCCCACAGCCCCCTCGCCCGCCAGCCAGTCGAAGAAGGGCGCGTCGCAGATCAGTCCGTGTTTCAGCACCTCGGCCCAGCCGGACCTCACCTGGCGTTCCGGCAGCGTCGCCAGCACGTCGATGTCCGCCAGCACCAGACGCGGCTGATGAAACGCGCCGACCAGATTCTTTCCGCGCGGCGTATCGATGGCTGTCTTGCCGCCGACGGACGAGTCGACCTGGGCCAGCAAAGTCGTCGGAATTTGCACGAAGTCGATGCCGCGCATGAACAGGGCCGCCGCCAGTCCGGCCAGATCGCCCACGACCCCGCCGCCCAGGGCGATGACCACGTCCTTGCGATCCAGCCCGATCTCCAGCAGCCGGTCCAGCACCCGCTCCAGCTCGGCGAAGGACTTGGAGCCCTCGCCCGCCGGCACCGCCACGATCTCGCTGGTCACGCCCGCCGCCGTCAGCGACGTGGTCAGGGTCTCGGCGTGGATGCCCGCAACCGTCTCGTCGGTGATGATGACCGTCCGCCCCTTGGCCAACGGCGCGATGTGTGCGCCGGCCTGCGCCAGCAGCCCGCGCCCCACCACGACGTCATAGGCGGCAAAGGCCCCGCCGCTGACCGGAATGATCGTCATTGCGGGGTCTCCGTGCGTCGTCTCTGGCGCCAGTGTCGGCGCAGGTTCTTGTGAATGGCGTCCACCGCCTGGCCGTGCGAGCCCTGCCCGACGTCCACGGTCACATCGGCCTCGCCGTAGATGGGATAGCGCGCCTCCGCCAGGGTCGTCAGCACCTCCAGCGGATCCTTGCCCCGCAGCAGCGGCCGCGTGTCGCGCCGCGCCACCCGCTCCGCGATGACCGCCAGATCGGCCCTCAGCCAGACCGTGTCGGCCCTGGCCTTCAGCATCGCCCGCGTCTCCGGGTTCATCATCGCCCCGCCGCCGGTCGCCAGCACGATGGGCGGCCCCTCCAGCAGGCGGCGGATCACCCGCGCCTCGCCCGCGCGGAACTCGGCCTCGCCCAGGGCGGCGAAAATTTCGGACACCGTCATCCCGGCCGCCGCCTCGATCTCCACATCTCCGTCCGCAAACGGCAGTCGCAGCCGATTGGCCAGCCGACGCCCGACCGACGATTTGCCCACCCCCATCAGGCCGACCAGGGCTATGGTGCGGGTCGGACCCGGATTCGCGCGCCGCCTCATCCGGCGGCTCCGGCGGAACGGTCGGTCGAGAGGAAGGCGAAGGCGGCGGCGCGGGCAGGCATGATCCAGAAAACCTCTACACCAAGCCTGACCTTGCGCCAGTCGTTCAGGCTGTGGATCGCCGCATGACGCCCCAGATCGAGGCCTTTCTGGAGATGATGGCGGTCGAACGCGACGCCTCGCCCCATACGCTGTCCGCCTATGGCCGCGATCTGGCGGACGCGGAGACGGCGCTATCTGACGCCGGCGGGCTGATGAAGGCCGACGCCGAGGCGGTCGAGGCCTGGTTCGCGAACCTGTCGCGGCGAGGGCTGTCCGCCGCCACCGCCGCCCGTCGCCGCTCGTCCGCGCGGCAGTTCTATCGCTTCGCCCTGGCTGAGGGGTGGCGCACCGACGACCCCTCGCGCCGCCTCGACGCGCCCAAACAGGGCCGGTCCCTGCCCAAGGTGTTGAGCCGCGCCGAGATCGACGCCCTGCTGGCCGCCTCGGCCGCCCGCGATGCGGCCGCAGGCCTGCGCCTGGTCGCCCTGGTCGAGATGGCCTACGCCTCGGGCCTGCGGGTGTCCGAACTGCTGGGGCTAAAAGTCGAGGCCGTCCGGCGCGACCCCGCCTACCTGATCGTGCGGGGTAAGGGCGGCAAGGAACGGCTCGCGCCCCTCAACACCGCCGCGCGCGAAGCGATCAAGGCCTGGCTCGTCGCGCGCGACGCGAAGCGCAAGCCTGAGGCGCCCGACAGTCCCTGGCTGTTCCCCTCCTCCGGCCGCACCGGCCACCTGACCCCGCGCCGTTTCGCCCAGCTGCTGGACGAGGCGGCGATCACGGCCGGCATCGACCCCGCCCGCGTCAGCCCCCACGTCCTGCGCCACGCCTTCGCCACCCATCTGCTGGAAGGCGGCGCCGACCTGCGCGTCGTGCAGACCCTTCTGGGCCACGTCGATATCGCCACGACCCAGATCTACACCCACGTCGCCACCGACCGCCTGGCCCAGGTCGTCCAGCAAAACCACCCCTTGGCGCGCGACGACTGACAGCACATATTCAGACCATGGCTGAAGAGTTCTACGTCAAGGCGATCTGGGATCCCGAGGCTGGGGTCTGGTGCAGCGAGTCGAACATTGTTGGGCTGGCGCTGGAAACGGCGACGCTCGGAGAGTTCGAGAACCTCGCTCGTCATTTCGCGCCGGAGCTTCTGGCGGAGAATCTGGGCATTCACGGCGCTGTTCCAGTGCGGTTCGAAGCGGCTGGTGGATTTGACGTGATCGCTGCGTGACCGTGCGTTGAGCCGGAAATGTCGGCGGCGATGATGCGCGATCTGCCCTGATCGGAAGCCGCCATGCCGAACGACTTCTACCCGAACTGACCGCCCTTCTCTTCGCCGCTGGCTGGCGTCGTGTCGTGAACGCCAAGGGCAGCCATGAGAAATGGCGGCATCCCGACCGACCGCATGCCGTCATCGTGCCGCGCTCGAAGAGCCGCCACACCGCCAACTCGGTCCTTAAACAGGCTGGTTTGCCCAAGGCCTTCTGAACCCCCGCTTGCTCGGCGGCGTTGACCTCTCTAGGTTCGCGCGCCTTCCCCAAGGGCGCTTTCGCCCGTTTGCAGTTCCCGGACGCCTTGATGGCCACGCACTATCTCGACTTCGAAAAGCCGATCGCCGATCTGGAAGCCAAGATCGAGGAGCTGTCGCTGCTCGCCGACACCTCGGGCGACATCGACCATGAGATCGAGGGCCTTCGCAAAAAGGCCGACCAGCTGCGCAAGAAGACCTACGCCGGCCTCGACCCCTGGATGAAGACCCAGGTCGCGCGTCATCCGCAGCGTCCGCACTTCATCGACTACGTCCAGAGCCTGTTCACCGACTGGAACGAGTTGCACGGCGATCGCCAGTTCGGCGACGACCAGGCCATCCTGGGCGGCCTGGCCCGGTTCCGCGGTCGCCCGGTCGTCATCATGGGCCATGAAAAGGGCCACGACACCGCGACCCGCATCACCCACAACTTCGGCATGGCCCGGCCAGAGGGCTATCGCAAGGCGGTGCGCCTGATGGATATGGCCGAACAGTTCGGCCTGCCGGTCCTCAGCTTCATCGACACCGCCGGCGCCTATCCGGGCCTGGGCGCCGAGGAGCGCGGCCAGGCCGAGGCCATCGCCCGCTCGACCGAGCGCTGCCTGACCCTGGGCGTCCCATCCATCGCCACCATCACGGGCGAAGGCGGTTCGGGCGGGGCCATCGCCATCGCGGCGGCAAGCCGCGTGCTGATGCTGGAACACTCGATCTATTCGGTCATCTCGCCCGAGGGCGCCGCCGGCATTTTGTGGCGCGACGGCGCGCGGGCCAAGGACGCGGCCATGGCGATGAAGATCACCGGCCCGGACCTGATGCAGCTGAAGATCGTCGACCGCCTGATCCAAGAGCCTGTCGGCGGCGCCCATACCGATCGCGACGCGGCCATGGCCAATGTCGGCGACGTTCTGGCCGAAGAGCTGAAGGGCTTTGACGGCCTGACGCCCCAGCAGATCAAGAAGCGCCGCGCGGATCGCTTCTACGCCATCGGCGCCCTCTGACGCTTGATCGCCCGAGTCAGCGTTAACGCAGCATCCACCCTCGTCTGCCAAGCTCCGCCCTTCGTTAGGAGGCATCGGGGTTTGCGACCGGCCATGAGTCTATCGGCGGGCCAGACGGAGGCCTTGAGGTCATGAGCGGCGGCGAGTCTCTGCGCGAAAGCGCCGTCTTCAACCTGGGCGGCGCGATCACGATGATCGTCGACGATTCGCCGTTTTCGCTGACGCTGACTTCTAACGCTTTGACCGGCTTCGGCATCCGCCCGACCTATGCCTGCGGCACGGGGACCGAGGCCCAGAAGCTGCTGACCGACAAGCCCGTCGATCTGCTGGTCGTCGATACAGACATGCCCGACATCGACGGCTTCGAACTGGTGCGCTGGCTGCGTCGCTCGGGCGCCAATCCCAACACCTTCACCCCCGTGATCATGACCGCGAGCCATATTCGTCGCGGTCGCGTCGCCGAGGCGCGCGACTGCGGCGCCAACTTCGTCATCACCAAGCCGTTCAGCCCTGCTCTTCTGCTGGAACGAATCCTGTGGGTCGCGCGCGACAGCCGGCCGTTCCTGGAAGTCGGCGACTATATGGGGCCCGATCGCCGGTTCCGGCATACCGGCTATGAAGGCGTCGAGCGTCGCGCCGACATGATCCGCAAGGCGAACGGGATGGAGACCTTGGCCCTATGACCGTCATCACCCATACCCAGCGCAAGTCCCGTCTGTCCGAAATGCTGGATCGCCCCGGCGGCGTCAGCGTCGGTGTCGCCCTGGCCCAGGCCCGCGCCAATCTGGACGGACTTCAGGATCAGGCCCGCGCCATCATCGGCGACAATATCGCCGCCCTGCTGGCCAAGCCCGATCCGAACGGGATCGAGCCGATGCGCCTTGACATGGCCTATTCCGCTTCCAGCCAGATCATCGACGCCGCCAGCCCCTTTTCGATGGACGACCTGTGCACCGCGGCCAAGGGCCTGTGCGACCTGCTGGACGCCGCGCCGCGCCAGGGCGGTTTCGACTGGCGCATCGCCACGGTCCACGCCCAGGCGATGAAACTGCTGCTGGCCCTGCCGCCCGAGGAGCAGGCCGCGCGGACCGCCATCCTGACGAACCTGCAAGAGGTGGTCAGAAAGAAGCTGCCGGCCGCCAGTCAGTCCGCCATCTGAGGCGTCTTGCCGCCGCGCGTCTGTTTGCGCCACAGGGCCGCATACTCCCCGCCCTGTCGCGCCACCAGTTCGTGATGCCCGCCGCGTTCGACGATCCGCCCGGCCTTCAGCACCAGAATCTGGTCCGCATCCGCCACGGTCGATAGGCGGTGCGCGACCACCAGGGTCGTGCGGCCGTTCCTGGCCTTGCGCAGGGTCTTCTGGATCGCGGCCTCGGTGCGGCTGTCCAGGGCGCTGGTCGCCTCGTCCAGGATCAGAATGCACGGATCGGCCAGCAGGGCGCGGGCGATGCCCACCCGCTGACGTTCGCCGCCCGACAGCTTCAGCCCCCGTTCGCCGACCTTGGTCTGCATCCCGTCCGGCAAGCCGCGAATGAAGTCGGCCAGTTCCGCCGCCTCCGCCGCCGCCCACACCTGCCCCTCGTCCGCCTCGGGGCGGGCGAAGGCGATGTTGGCGGCGAGGGTATCGTTGAACAGCGCCACGTCCTGAGGCACCAGCGCCACCGCCGAGCGCAGCGAGGCCTGGGTCACCTCGCGCGCATTGTGGCCGTCGATCAGCACGCGCCCCTCCTGTGGATCAAGCAGACGCAGCGCCAGTTTGACGATGGTGGACTTGCCCGCGCCGGAGGGCCCGACCAGCGCCGTCGTCGTGCCCGGCGCGGCGTAGAAGCTGACGTCCTCCAGCCCATTGGCCCGCGCGTCGTGGCGGAAGCCGACGCCCTCGAACGCCACCGACGCCCCGCGCGCATCGACCGGCCGCGGCAGGGCGACGGCGTTCGGCGCATCGGCGACCTGCGGCGTCTGTCGCGTCACCTTCAGCATCTCCTCCATATCGATGAACGACTGACGGATTTCCCGATAGGCGAAGCCCAGGATGTTCAGCGGCGCATACAGCGAGATCATGATCAGCACCGCCGCTGTCACGTCGCCCGGCCCCATCCGACCGGCCGCCGCCTCGAATCCGGCCATCACCCCCATGACGCCCAGTCCCAGGTTCATCACCAGGGCCTGCATCCCGTTCAGCATGTTCAGCGAACTGTTGGCCTTCAGCGACGCCTCGGCATAGTCGCCCAGCGCACGATCATAGGTCTGGGCCGCGCGCGTCTCAGCCCCGAAGGACTTGACCGTCTCATAGTTCAGCAGGGCGTCGACCGAGACGCCGGCGGCCTCGGAATCGGCCGCATTCATGATCCGGCGATGCTCCAGCCGCCAGTTGGACATGGCGAAGGTGGCGGCGGTGTAGATGACGACCACGACCACCGCGACGGCGGCGAAACGCCAGTCGTATTTCGCGCCCAGCACCCCCGCCGCCAGCACCAACTCAACCCCGGTCGGGACCAGGTTGAAGGCCAGGATGCGCAGCAGGAAATCGACCGCGCGCGATCCCCGGTCCATCGTCCGCGACAGGGCGCCCGAGCGTTTGGTCTGGTGGAAGTCCAGCGACAGGCTCAGCGCATGGGCGAAGGCCTCGGCCGCCGTCGCGCGTTGGGCGGCGGCGCGCACCGGCGCGAACACCACGTCGGACATCAAGGGCGACGCAGCCGACAGGAACCGCACGAGGGCCCAGCCGATGGCGAAGGCCGTAAAGCCCAGGCCGACGGCGGTCGCCGCACCCTGCCCTGCCGCCAGACGGTTGACCGCCGCGCCCAGCACCAGCGGCGCCATGACGCCCAGTCCCTTGCCCGCCAGCGTCAGCAGGATGGCCGAGATTAGCCGCAGTCTCAGGTGCGGCGCGCCCGATCGGGCCACCAGCCGCGCAAGGTCCGCCAGCGCCGTCAGCGTCGGAGGTCCGTCCGTCTTGTCCTGTGGGCTCCCTGCCTGCTGCGCCTTGACCATCGGGTCACGCCTGCCGCCGGAGCGTTCGCCTCGCATCGCCATGATCCGCATATGGAAAGCCAATGCGACCGGGGAAAGGCCACGCTGGCGCGCAAGCGGGGATTCGTCGCTCAGCCCAGACCGGCGACCGCCTCGATCAACTCGTCCACGGCCGCTTCCTGCGTCGCCCATGAACAGACGAAGCGCACCGAACCGTCATCGAAGGCGTAGCAGGCCCAACCCATGTCGTTCAGGCGCGCGTGCGCCTCTGGCGGCATCCGCACGAAGACGGCGTTCGCCTCCACCGGATGGGCCAGGACGAAGGGCGACCGCCCCGCGATGCCGGCCGCCAAACGCTGCGCCATCAGATTGGCGTGGGCGCCGCCCGATTCCCAATCGCCGCTTTCCAGCAAGCCCAGCATCGGACCCGACAGCAGACGCGTCTTGGATGACGTCTGGCCCGCCTGTTTCAGACGGTTGTCCAGTCGCCGCGCCAGGCTCTTGTCGAACAGCACGATCGCCTCGGCGCAGTTGGCGCCCGCCTTGGCCCCGCCGAACACCAGCACATCCACGCCCAGACGGGGAATGTCCTTCAGGTCGAAACCGGCGGCGACCGCATTGGTCAGGCGCGCGCCGTCCATGTGAACGCCGTAGCCCAGCCCCTTGGCTGGTTCGATTAGGTGGCGCAGCTCTTCCTCGGTATAGACCGAGCCATATTCGGTGGCCTGGGTCAGCGACAGGGCGGCGGGCGGCTGACGATGCCCGACTTCGGGTTCGCCCAACTGCGCCTGCAGCGCCAATGGATCGATCTTGCCCGAGAACCCCGGCAGCCCGATCAGGCCGACGCCGTGACCGAAGAAGCCCGGCGCGCCCGTCTCGTCGGTGCAGATGTGCGCCGCATGGTGCGCCAGCACCGCCTCATAGGGTTGGGCCAGCATCGACAGGGAGATGGCGTTGGCCGCCGTCCCGCTGAAAACAAACCGCACGTCGGCGTCGGCATCCAGACGCTGGCGAATCTGGTCGGCGGCGCGGGCGGTGACTTCGTCTGCGCCATAGGCGCGGGCGAATCCCTTGTTGGCGCGCACCAGGCCTTCGATGGCGCTCAGCGCCATGCCGGCGGTGTTGTCGGAGCCAAAATCGTAACGCATCAACGGTTCGTCGCCTTCAGATCGGCCGTATCGTCTTCGACCGTGCGGACGCGCACGACCGGCACCACATCCTCATCGCCATAGGGCACGGCGACCTGATGCGGGAACGGAATCTCGATCCCGGCGGCGTCCAGCGCCTCCTTGCCGCCCTGCATCAGATCGGCCTGGGTCTGCCACCAGTCGCCGACCTTGACCCAGGCGTGCAGCGTCACCTGCACCGAGCTGTCCAGCAGGCCCGTCACGCCGGTCCAGGGATGGGGATCGTGAAGGACCTTTTCGTGCGCGGCGGCCATATCCGCCAGCACGCAGCGCGCTTGGTTCAGATCGTCGCCATAGCCGACCGTGAAGTTGATTTCGATCCGGCGCGTCTGCTGGCCGGTCAAGTTGGTCAGCGGATCGCTCAGGACCTTGGAGTTCGGAATGACGATCTTGTGGTTGTTGGCGTTGGACAACTGGGTCGTGAACAGGTCCAGTCGCTGCACCGTGCCGCTCATCCCGCCGACATCGACCACGTCGCCGACGCGATAGGGCCGCAGCACCAGCAGCATGATCCCCGACGCCACGTTCGACAACGTGCCCTGCAACGCCAAGCCCACCGCCAGGGAGGCCGCGCCTAGCACCGCGATGATAGAGGTCGTCTGAACGCCCAGCCGCTGCAGCACGGCGATCATGCCGATGATGATCACCACAACCCGCACCACCTGCACCGCAAAACTCAGGACGGTCGGGTCATGTCGGAAGCCGCGCACCCTCGACAGGGTTCTGCGCGCTGCGCCGGCCGCCCACTTCGCCACAAACAGAGTGGCGACGAAGATCAGGATGGCGATGGTCAGGTTGATCGCGAAATCGCCCGCCATGTCGGTCAGCTTGGCGATCATGGCGGCGTCGATCGAAACGGCCTTACGGCCTGCGGCCACCGCGTCGGCGACTTCGTTGGAAAGGGGCAGAGACATGAGGTCGGGTCTAACGCCTGACGCGACGATTGGAACCCCCGAAAGCCCGATTTCAGGCCTTTGCGATGCGCCCGCCGCCGCTTTCGATGGCGTCCAGCAGGTCCATCACGTCGTCGATGGTGTTGGCCTCTCGCGCCGGCTTGTCCCAGCGAATGCGGCTGACGCGCGGGAAGCGCATGGCCACGCCGGACTTGTGCCGCGTCGAGCGATTCAGCCCCTCGAAAGCGATCTCCAGCACCAGGCCGAAATCCCGCTCGGCCCGCACCGACCGCACCGGCCCGAACCGGTCGATGGTGTGATCGCGCACGAACTTGTCGAGTTGCTTCAACTCCTCGTCAGTAAAGCCGAAATAGGCCTTGCCGACTGGCGTCAGCGCCCCTTCCGGCGTCCAGACGCCGAAGGTGTAGTCGGAATAGAAGCTGGAGCGTTTGCCGTGGCCCCGCTGGGCGTACATCAGGACGGCGTCGATGACGTGCGGGTCGCGCTTCCATTTGAACCACGGCCCCTTGGGTCGCCCCGCCAGATACGGGCTGTCCCAGCGTTTCAGCATCAGTCCCTCAGCCGCCGCCCCGACCGGTGGATCGGCCCGCAACCGCGCCAACTGGTCCCAATCGGCGTAATCGACCACCGGCGACAGGTGCAGTCGCTCGCCGGTATGACCATTGACCAGGGCCTCCAGGCGCGCCCGACGCTCTCGCAGCGGCAGACCGCGCAGGTCCTCGCCGTCCTGGGCCAGCAGGTCATAGGCGACGACCGCCGCCGGAAAGGCCTGCATCGCCTTGGCGTCGACCGACTTGCGGTTCAGCCGCTGCTGAAGGTCCCCGAACGGCGCGACCGCCCCGTCGCGCCACACGATCAGCTCGCCATCGATCGCGCCTTCAAACGCCAGGGCGTCCATCACATCGGGAAAGGAGCCCGAAATCTCGTCGCCGGTACGGGAATAAAGTTTGCGGACCTCGCCCTCCAGCACCGCCTGAACCCGGATGCCGTCCCACTTCCATTCGGCCGCATAGTCGGCTGGCGACAGTTTGGGCAGATCGACCGCTTCATCGATGGCGACGGCCAGCATGACGGGTCGGAACCGGCCGGGCGCATCCGGGCTGGGCCGCTCCGCCCTGCCCTCCAGCCAGGCGAACAGATCGGTGTAGGGCGGCTCGACCGCGTGCCAGACCTCCTCGATAGCCGAGGCATCCAACGCCTCCAGCGTCATCTGCGCCTCGTCGCCGTCCGGCGAAGGCGGCGCCATCACCGCATCCGGGCGCATCATCGCCGCCGCCGTCTTGGCCAGCCGCGCCGACAGGCCCACGCGCAAGGCCCCGGTCATCAGCTTCAGCAGCGCCCATCGTCCTTTCGGCTCCAGCGCATCCAGCCAGCCTTCCAGAAGACCAAGCACCTCCGTCCGCGTGGCGGTCCTCAGCGCCTCGACAACCTCGGCCAGTTCGGGCTCGCGGTTCGGCCGATGGTCCGGCGTCACCGGCCAGATCAGGGCCACCGTCTCCGCCAGATCGCCCACATAGTCGTAGGACCAGCCGAACAGCACGCTGTCGACCCGGCCTTCGACCGCCTTTCGGATCATGGCCGGCTTGGCCGCGTCGAACGTCAGGTCGCCGGTCAGGGCCGCCAGCGCCCAACCCCGATCCGGATCGGGCGTCGCCCTCAGATAGTCACGCACCAGCACCAGCTTCGCATTGCGCGAAGCCGTCAGGGACAGGCGATCAAGAAGCTCGGCGAAGGCGCGCATCGTCATCCATCTTGGGCGCCGGAAGCGTCGCCGTCCCCCTCAGAACGAAAAACGCCCCGGAGGTTTCCCTCCGGGGCGCATCTCAAATCCCTAGCGGATCAGTTGAACAGGCCGGCGATCACGGCGGTGATCAAACCACCGGCGACGGCGGAAAGAACCACGTCATTGCCGCTGCGGACATATTGATAGCCACGGGGCGGCGCACGCAGGCCATAGCGGTCGTAGTCGTTCACCACATAGGCGTTGGTGCGATAGTAGGACGGCATCCGCTGACCATAGCTCCACGTCCGAACCGCATAGCCGCGCGGCGGGACATAGCGCGGGGCGTAGTAGCGACGTTCCGCACGCTGCCAACGCTCATAGGCGCGCTGTTGCTGGCGGTACTCGCGCAGTTCTCGACGGTATTCACGGCGGTCGTGACGATAGTCGCGACGATCATCCCGGTGCTCGTAGCGGTGCTCGTAGCGATGGTCATGGCGCGATTGCGCGGAAGCCGCGCCGGCGGCGCCCAGAGCGGTCGTGGCCATCAGGGCGGCCATCGTGGCGGTCAGGATCTTTCTCATGATCGTGTCTCCATCTGCGCCGAAGAACGTCGGCTTGGGTGCAGTTATGGAGCCCGGCGACTGAGGCGGACCTGAACCGGCGTTATCGGCTGCGGTTCATGTCCCGAACACAGGCTCGCCGCAATCAGGCGGCGACCGAGGTTTCAGGCTGCGGCGCGACCATCTGCGCCACCGCCTCGCGCCCGCCGCTGACGCGCCCCATCAGGGCGGCCAAGGCGCCGAAATCGATCGGCTTGTTGAGATAGGCGTCCGCACCCGCTTCAAGACCGGCCTCGTGATCCTCGTGACGTGCCGAGGCCGAGAGGACAACAATAGGTGTGCCGGTGTTGAGACCGCCTTCGCGGATCATGCGGGTCGCCGTCAGTCCGTCCATCACCGGCATGTTCACATCCATGATGATGAGGTCGAACGGCTGCTCCTTGGCGATATCGACGGCGACATGGCCGTTCTCCGCTGTCGAGGTGACGTGGCTGGCCGAGCTCATCCAGGCTTCCAGGATCATGCGGTTCACCGGGTGATCCTCGACCACGAGGACGCGCAGCGACTCGCCGCCTTCGATTTCGGCATGAACCTCGGCGGCCGCGACCGGCTTGGCCCATTCGACAACCTCGGCCTCGATTTCCAGGGTGAAGCAGGAACCCTCGCCGAGCTTGGACGTCACGGTGATGTCGCCGCCCATGATATTGGCCATGCGACGCGCGATGGTAAGCCCCAGACCCGTGCCGCCAAACCGCCGGGTCGAGGAGGTGTCGACCTGGGTGAAGGGCATGAACAGCCGTTCCAGATCGGCTGCGGCAATACCCGCCCCGCTGTCCTGAACAACAAATTCGAAGCGCGCGCGCTGGTCTGACACGCGGTGACCGCGCACGAGATAGTGGATCTGGCCAACCTCTGTGAACTTGACCGCGTTGGATAAAAGGTTCTGCACCACCTGACAGACCCGCAGCGGATCGCCGCGCACCACCGTCGGAATCTCGCCTTCCACGGTCGAGACGAACGCTAGCCCCTTGGCTTCGGCCTGCGCCTCGAACGGGCCGGTGATGCGCTTGTTGAGGTCTTCGATGACAATGTCGACTACCTCGAAGTTCATCTTGCCCGCCTCGATCTTAGTCATGTCGAGGATGTCGTTCAGCAGGGACAGCAGGTTATCGCCAGAGTTGCGGATGATCGACAGATACTCCCGCTGCGTCGCCTCCAGACGGGTCGCGCTAAGCAACTGGGCGGCGCCCAGCACGCCGTTCATCGGCGTGCGCAGTTCGTGCGAGATCACACCCAGGAAGTTCGACTTGGCTTCGTTGGCGGCATTGGCCTTGTCGCGGGCGGCTTCCAGCTCTTCGATCAGATGGGCCTGGTGGGACTGAAACGCCCGGATGCGGTCTTCGCGCAGCAGAGTCATGGTCACAAGAACGAACAGACCGGCCGCGGTGAAGGGCAGAACCGCCAGCATCGACCAGAACTCGGACGTGCCCCACAGGCTGAACAGGATGATCGTCGCAGCCGCGCCATAGGGCGAGGAGATGATCACGGCCTGACGCGGCGAACTGCGCAGCTGTGCGAAAACCAGCACATAGCCGGAAATGATCAGGGCGAGCGCGAGAGGGCGTCCAAATTCGGAGGGCGAGAACCAGGCCAACAGAGGCGCGATCGCCCAGGCGCCTGTCGTCACGGTGGCCACGATCGGGAAGATCAGCCCCCAGTTCTTGTCGACCCGCTGACTGACCCGACGCTCGACCAGACCGCGCAGCGAACCGGCGGCAAGCGTGCCGCCAAACCACAGCAGCGCCGGCCAGAATCCGACCGTACCCAGCAGGCCCACGGCCCAGGACGCGATGATCATGTAGCGGAGATACTGCGTCTGCAGGATGGCGGTCAGCGCCTGAGCCGCGTCGCCGGCGCGTTCTTCGCCCGGGAGCGCCTTCGCGACGCCATCTGATTCCACCATAAGCCCAGATCCCCACGTTCTGTTTGGTCGCATGACGCTAAGACGAAGGTTCTAAGACGGTGTGAACGTGGTTCTTTCGGTCACGACGCCTCCTCCGGCGTCAGCGCCTTGATCGAAAGAGCGTGGACCGGTCCGGCCATCTCGTCCTTCAACAGGGCGTTGACCGCGCGCTGTCGCGCCAGCCGCGATTCCCCCTGGAAAGCGGCGGACACGATCACCAGATTGAAATGGCTTTCGCCGCCGGGCTTGGCGTCCATTCCGCCTTCATGATGATGTCCGGCGTGACGCCAGCTGTCGTCTTCGACCTCCAGACGCAAGGGCGACAGCCCCGCCGTCAGTTTTGCACGAATAATCGTCGCCACCGGGCCTTCAGACATGATCGATTCCTTGATGCTGTCCCAATCGGGCTTACACTTCGGCTGATGTCCGCCTCCTTTCAATACAAGCCGCGCTTCACCGACATTCGGGTGAAGCCGCCCAAGCCCGAGGAAGAGGCGGCGAAAGCCGACGTCCTTCACCTGAAGCCGGGCGAAAAGCCGTGCCAGTGGCCCGACTGCCGTCGGGCCGCCGCCGCCAAGGCGCCCAAGTCGCGCGAGCGGCTGAACGACTTCTACGAATTCTGCCAGCCGCACGCCGGCGAATACAACAAGGGCTGGAACTTCTACGCCGGCATGAGCGAAGGCCAGATTCGCGCCGCCCAGGAAAACGAGGCCATGACCGGCGGGCGCCCGACATGGGAGATGCAGGCCGGCAAGTTCACGCGCGAAGCCGCCGCCTTCGCCGCCAAGATGGGCACCTCGAACACCACCGGCGCCGGCTCATGGCGCGACAGCTTCGGCCTGTTCGGGCGCAAGGGCGATCAGGCGCCGCAGTCCGCGACCGAGGACCGTCGCATCGGCAAGCTGGAACGCGCCGCCCTCGCCGACCTCGACTTGGACCCGGGCGCGGACAAGGCGAAGATCAAGGCTCAGTATCACGAGTTGCTGAAGCGGTTTCACCCCGACACCAACAGCGGCGACCGCAGCGCCGAGGCCAAGCTGCAACGCGTGATCAAGGCCTGGAAAACGCTGAAGAAGGCCGGCCTGGCCTGACGGTCTAGTCGGCGTAGATCATCTTGCGCGTCATGCCGCCGTCCACGGTTAGCACCTGCCCCGTGACGAAGCCCGCTTCGGCGAGATAGAGCACGGCCCCGGCGATATCCTCTGCGCGGCCGACGCGGCCGACCGGATGCTGTTCGTGATCGACAGGACGCAAATTCTCGCCGTCCGAAATCCAGCCGGGCGCGATGGCGTTGACCCGGATCCGAGGACCTTCGCTGATCGCCAGGGCGTGGGTCAGGGCGAACAGCGCGCCCTTGGACGCCGCATAGGCCTCAGTGTGCGGCTCGGACATGAAGGCGCGCGTCGAGATCATGTTCACGACGGCGCCGCCCTCGTTCAGCAGCGGAATGGCGGCTCGGCTCATCAAAAAGGCGCCGGTCAGATGGCTGTCGATGGTCTTGCGCCAGTCCGCCAGCGACAACTCAGCCAGCGGGCCGTTCACCGGATCGGCGATGCCCCCGTTGTTGACCAGCAGGTCCAGCGACGACCAGCCCAATGTCTCGAACGCCTCTTTGACTGAGTCCTCATCGCCCAGATCGCAGTCGATATGACGGGCCTCGCCCCCACCCGGCTTCAGGTCGAAGGAGGCGACCTCCCAGCCGTTGGCCAGCAGGGCCTTACAGACGCCCGTTCCGATCAGGCCCGATCCGCCCGTGACAATCGCTTTTTTCATGGTCCGGAAACCGGCGACGGCCGGCTTGGTTGCGCCGGATCAGGGCTGACCTGCCGCCTGGCTGTTCGCGGCGGCCATCATCGGGCTCGACGGCTCGCGGAAATAGCGATCGATCCCGTCCGCCACGGACTTCATCAGGCGACGGCGCGCGCGCTCGTCAGTCAGAAGCCGCTCGTCCTCGGGATTGGTGATGAAGCCCATTTCCAGCAGCACGGCCGGCACGTCGGGCGCCAAAAGGACAGCCAGGCCCGCATCGCGATGGCTGCGGCGAAGCAGAGGATGATCCGAGCCCTCCAGATGGGTCAGCAGGACGCGTGCGAACTGGGCCGAGCGGTTCTGGGTCGCGCGCTGGGTCATGTCGAGCAGGATGCGATCCACCGACGGGTCGCGGCCCGGCAGATGCAGCTCGCGGTGCCAGTTGTCGCCGCGTGTGAACTCCCGCACGGCCCGGCCCGCGCCCTGCTCCGACAAGGTATAGACGCTGGCCCCGCGCAGCGCCGGATCGGCGCCGGCGTCGGCGTGCAAGGAAATGAACAGATCGGCGTCGGCCTGACGCGCGATGGAAACGCGGCGATAGAGGTCGACGTATCGGTCGTCGGTCCGGGTCAGCCTGACGCGATAACGACCGTTCTTCTCAAGCTCGGCCTTCAACGCCAGGGCGGCGGCCAAAGTGACCTGCTTTTCCTGGGCGCTCGCACCGCTGGCGCCGGGATCATTGCCGCCATGGCCGGCGTCGATGACGATCAGGGGGCGTTCGGCGCGACGTGGCGGGGCGCTGGCGCGCGGCGTCGGCGTGGTCGAGGCGCGCGCGGTGCCTCCCGTCGCCTTTAGGTCCACGACATAACGATAATGGCTGACGCCGTCGCCGGGCGGCAGCAGAAAGCGCCGTTCGATCTCGCTGCCCCGCGCCAGTTCCAGCTGGACCCGCGACGAACCACCGGACGACGAAACCTCATAGGAGCGCACCAAACCCGAACCGCCGCCGTTCAGACCGCGTCCTGGCGCAACACCGCTGAGGGCCAGCACCACCCGGCCCTCTCCGCCCGCTTCGATGACGCGCCCCTGCGCCGTCTTGTCCAGATCGATGACGACGCGGGTCCGATCGCCGTCGGCGCCGAAGCGCACCGCCAGCACATCGCCCTGCGCGCCCCAGGCGAAACCGCGCGTTGCGGACAGACCAACCATGCAGATGACCACGAAGGCCAGGGCGGTCATCGCCCACTCCTTGGCGCCCCAGCGCATCAGACCTGTCAAAACGCGACCGCTCATCTGCGTCGGCGAACCCGGTTTAAGCCTACTTGAACCTCATCATGACAGAGGCTCGTATTCAGGGGGTTAAGGCGAGCGCCTTTTAATTCTCCCGTTGCATGACTATGCTGTGACCGCTCGCGAACCGATCGCGCCGATTTCGCCTTTGCGGATCTTGGCGCGCCCTCCTCGCGGCGTTGACTTTCACCAATCCTAGAACCGCCCCGGCCTGGCCGATGGTTCGAAGAGCGGACCAGGGACGCGGCCTTCCCAAGGGATTGGCGCGCCCGGTTCAGGACCGACGACTTAATGGGCCTTTCCGCCTGCGTTCCCCAACGGCTTGATCAAGCCTTCTTCGCCGTTCTCGGCGAGGGGATGTCGCGCGCGTCGGCCCTCACCTTCATTCGGCGAGCCGCCATGACCCTGTCCGGAGATCCGGGACGGTCGGCCTGCGCGCGCCAGAGAGAGACTTTCCATGTCAAAGACAATGCTGATCGATGCGGCGCATCCCGAGGAGACCCGGGTCGCCATCGTGGACGGGCGCAAGATTGAGGAATTCGATTTCGAATCCCGTGCGAAGCGCCAGCTTCGCGGCAACATCTACCTCGCCAAGGTCACCCGGGTAGAGCCCAGCCTGCAGGCCGCCTTCATCGAATACGGCGGCAATCGTCACGGCTTCCTCGCCTTCAACGAAATCCACCCCGACTACTACCAGATCCCCGTCGCCGACCGTGAAGCCATTATGGCCGAGGCGCACGACGACGAGGACGAGGACGATCTCGACCGCGAATCGACCGGCGACGACGTCGATCCCGAATCGGCGCTGGCCGACGAAGAGCGGCTGAAGCGCCGCCTGATGCGTCGCTACAAGATCCAGGACGTGATCAAGCGCCGCCAGATCCTGCTGGTCCAGGTCGTCAAGGACGAGCGCGGCGCCAAGGGCGCGGCCCTGACCACCTGGCTGTCGCTGGCCGGCCGCTATTGCGTGCTGATGCCTAACACCGGCAAGGGCGGCGGCATCAGCCGCAAGATCACCAACACCTCGGACCGTCGTCGCCTGAAGAGCGCCGTCTCGGCCCTGGAAGTGCCCAAGGGCATGGGCCTGATCATCCGCACAGCGGGCGCCAAGCGCACCAAGGCCGAGATCAAGCGCGACTATCAATATCTGCTGCGCCTGTGGGAGACGATCCGCGAGACCACCCTCGCCTCTCACGCCCCCTCGGTGATCTACGAGGAAGAGAACCTGGTCCGCCGCGCCGTGCGCGACATGTTCGACAAGGACTTCGACGGCATCCAGGTCGAGGGGGTCGAAGGCTTCAAGGAAGCGCGCGACTTCATGCGCGTGCTAATGCCGGCGCAGGCCAGGAAAGTTCACCTGTATCGCGGCTCGCGCCCCCTGTTCGCGGCCAACGGCATCGAGGAACTGCTGACGCAGATCCACCAACCGGTCGTGCCGCTGAAGTCCGGCGGCTATCTGGTCATCAACCAGACCGAGGCCCTGGTGGCCATCGACGTCAACTCGGGTCGCGCCACCAAGGAACGCAACGTCGAGCAGACAGCGTTCAAGACCAATATGGAAGCGGCCGAGGAAGCCGCCCGCCAGCTGCGCCTGCGCGACCTCGCCGGCCTGGTCGTCATCGACTTCATCGACATGGATGAGGGCAAGAACAACCGCGCCGTCGAGCGCGTGCTGAAGGAGGCCCTGTCCTCCGACCGCGCCCGCATCCAGATGGGCCGCATCTCGCCCTTCGGCCTGATGGAGATCAGCCGCCAGCGTCGCCGCCTGGGGGTGATCGAGGGCGCGACCGAGGCCTGCCCGCACTGCCAGGGCACGGGTCGCATCCGCTCGGCCGAATCCGCGGCCCTGATGACCCTGCGCGCGGTCGACATTGAAGCCGGCAAGAACGGCGCGGGCGTCGTGGTGCTGAAGGTCTGCACCGCCGTTGGCCTGTATATCCTGAACCACAAGCGCGCCTATCTGCAGTCGCTCTTGGAACGTCGCGGCCTGAACGTCATCGTCCAGATCGACGACAGCCTGGGTCAGGGCGAACACAATATCGAGCGCACCGAGACCAACGAGGACTTCGTCGCGCCCGAGATCGAGATGCCCAACCTCGACGACGACTTCGACGCCTCGCTGTACGAAGACGAGGATGAGGACGACGACGAGGAGATCATCGCCGACGACGATGACGACACCGTCGAATCCCTGGATCGCGAAGACAGCGACGACGACGAACCGCGCGAACGCTCAGAGCGTCACGAAGGCGGTCGCGATCGCGGCCGTGGGCGCAACCGTCGCCGTCGCGGCGGTCGTCGCGACGAGGAAACCTCGGACGTCGAGGCCGTCGATACGGTCAGCGTCGACGACGCCTCGGATGATGAGGAAGACGAAAACGGCCGTCGCCGTCGCCGTGGCCGTCGTGGCGGTCGCCGCGTCCGTGAGGATGGCGAGCGCGACGTCTACACCTGGGTCCGCGGCCGCACGCCGTCGCTGGACGATCCCTATGTCTGGTTCGATCCGCTGAACCCCGGCCGCTCGGAAAGTCGCCCGGAACGCGGCGAGCGCCATGAGCGGTCTGAACGCCCCGCTGTCGCTCAGTCCGAGGGCGAAGGCCTGGATGTCGTCGTCAATAACGGGGCCGGCGAAGGCTCCGGCGAGGAAGGCGGCCGTTCGCGCCGCCGTCGTCGTCGCGGTCGCGGCCGTGGCGACGGCGCCGTCAGCCACGAGATCAAGGTCGAGAACCGCGCCACCAACGAAGGCATGCCGCCCGACGGCTCGCCCGAGACGCCCATGGCCGTCATGGTCGAGCCGACCGAGGCCGTCGAGACGGCCGCCCCGGCCATCGCGCCCGAGCCTCAGCGTCGTCGCGTGCGCCGCAAGTCGGCCAGCGCCAATGTCGAGATCGCGACCGAACCGCATCCCGACACCGCCATCGAGCCGAACGAGGCGACGGTCCAAGGCGCGGCGGTGGAGCTGGACGTGACCCCGCACGAGGCGCTGGCCGCCGAATCGGCCGAGGTCGCCCCGGTCGTCGCCCCGACGGAGGCGCCGGTGACCGAAGCCGTGCTGGCCGAGCCCTTCGTCGCCCCCACGCCGGAGATCGACGTCCAGGCCATCATCGCCGAAGATCCGAACCAGATCGTCGCACCGCCCGAAAAGCCCAAGCGCGGGTGGTGGCGCCGCTGATCGGTCACGATTAGACTGTCTGGATACAGGCGGGGGCCGGTCGTTGTTGGAGTAGAGCCATGAGGTGGCTTCCCCGATCTGCATCCCGCGTTCTGACGGCGGCGGCGACGGCCTTGATGGCTGTTTCCGTCGCCGGCCAGGCCTCCGCGCAAAGCCTGATCCGCGACACCGAGGTCGAGGGCATCGTGCGCGAATGGGCCGACCCGGTCTTTGTGGCCATGGGGCTGAACCCGAACGACATCGAAGTTCTGCTGGTCAACGACAACGACCTGAACGCCTTTGCGACACGCGGGCGGATCATGGGCGTCAACACCGGCCTGATCCTGCGTACAAAGACCCCCGGCGAACTGCTGGGCGTGATGGCGCACGAAGCGGGCCACATCAAGAACCGCCACACCCTGCGCGACGGGGCCGAGAACGCCGGCAAACAGCCGATGTTCATGACCATGGCGCTGGGCGCCCTGGCCATCGCCGCCGGCGCGCCGGACGCAGGCGTGGCCCTGCTGGGCTCCAGCCAGTATTTCGGCGCTCTCGGCGCGCTGCATTACATGCAGAGCCAGGAAGGCGAGGCCGACATCTCAGGCGCGCGGGCGCTGGAGGCGGCCGGTGAATCCGGCGCCGGGCTGGTGTCCTTCTTCGAGAACTTCCGCTCGCAGGAGGTCTTCTCCGACGCTCGCCGCTATCCCTATTTCCGCAGCCACCCCCTGTCGTCGAACCGGATCGAAAGCCTGCGACGCTATGTGCAGGAACAGCCGCACTACGACCATCGCGACAGCCCCGAGCGTATGGCCCAGCACGCCCTGATCCTGGCCAAGATCCACGCCTTCATGGATGCGCCGAACGCCACCCTGCGCGACTATCCGTCGACCGACACCTCCCTGCCAGGCCGCTATGCGCGGGCTATCGCCTGGTATCGCGACGGCCAGACGGACAAGGCGCTGACGGCGGTGGACGCGCTGATCGCCGGCGACATGAACAACCCCTATTTCCAGGAACTGAAGGGCCAGATCCTGTTCGAGGAAGGCCGCCCGGCCGAGGCCGTCGCCGCCCACCGCGAGGCGGTCCGCCTGAAGCCCGACGCCCCCCTGCTGCGCGTCAACCTGGCCCACGCCCTGATCGAGACCAACGACAAGGCCAAGCTGGAAGAGGCCATCGACCAGCTGAAACACGCCGTCGTCGCCGAGAAGGACAACACCATGGCCTGGCGCCTGCTGGCCCAGGCCTATGCCTCGCAGGGTAAGGAGGGCGAAGCGCGCCTGGCCTCGGCCGAATACTATTTCGCCGGCGGAGACGAGAAACAGGCGACCCAATTCGCCCTGCGCGCCCGCTCCATGCTGGATCCCGGCTCGATCGAGTGGCGCCGCGCCGTCGATATCGTCCTGGCCTCGGGCGCCACGCCCGACGATCTCAACGACCTGGACCGCCGCGACGCCGCGCGCCGGCCCGCCACCCTCAACTGACCATTACCGCCGACTGCGAGCCTGAATGACCGACGACGCCCCCACGCCTGCGCCCGAACCCAAGACCGCCAAGCCTGCCTGGCTCAGCGGAGGGCGCGCCGGCTATCTGGCCCTGGGCCTGTCGGTCATCGCGCTGGGCTTTTCAGCTGCGCTCTATCTGACCGGCGGATCGAACGTGCGCGCGTATCTGCTGGAGCATCCCGAGGTGCTGCAGGAGGCGCAGATGGCGCTCCAGACCAAGGACGCCGAGGCCGCCGTTGAGGAGACGAACCAGGCCGCCGCCGCCAACGCCGGCCTCCTGGCGCCCGACGCCCGCGACCCGGCCTTTGGTCCGGCGAACGCCAAGGTCACGGTGATCGAATTCTTCGACTTCCGCTGCCCCGGCTGCAAGGCCGTGGCCCACGACTATCGCGCCCTGATGGCCGCCCATCCGGAAGTCCGCTTCGTCTTCAAGGACTGGCCCATCCTGGACCGCGGCGACGACATCACCTCGCAATACGCCGCCCGCGCCGCCCTGGCCGCGCACCAGCAGGGCAAGTATCTGGAGGTCTATGACGCCCTGATGACCGAGCGGGCGCTGTCGATCGAAGCGATCGACGCCATCCTGGCGACGCATGGCGTGGACATGGCCCGCGCCAAGGCCGCGATCGCCGCGCCCGACACCACCCGCCACATCGCCGACATCCACACCACGGCCGCCGCCTTGCGTCTGCGCGGCACGCCGACCTTCTTCGTCAACGGCAAGGCCAGCCCCGGCATCGACCCGGCCGAAATCGGCAAACTGATCGAAGCGGCGAAGCGCTGACCAACCTGCGGCCGAGGCTTCAGGCCTCGGCCAAGCTCATCTGTCCGCCGATCCATTCGACGCCGGCATGGCGCAGGGCGTCATTGGCCGCCGTCTCGTCGCCCAGCGCCTGTTCGGCGCGGTAGAGGACATAGTAGCTGTAGGGGTCGTTCGGCCAATCCTTCAGCAGTTCGCCGATCTTGGCCTTGGCCCCCGCCGCATCGCCGGACGCCAGCATGGCGGCGGCCAGGCTTCGGCGCGTCGGATACCAGATCATGGGCGGATCGCCGCCCTCGGGCGCCATGGCCTGGATCGCCGCCGCCCGCCCATAGGCGGCGATGGCGGCGGGATAGTTCTGATCGATCATGGCCGCGCGGCCTTCCAGCACCTTCTGGAACAGTTCGGCGAAACCGGTCTGACGATCCGCCATCGGGCCCTTGGACGCTTTGTCCGCCAGCAGGGCGGCGATCGCCTGGGCCTCGATCCGAACCGCCGCCGCATCGCCGCGCCGCGCCGCCGCCTCGCCCCGCGCATAGCGCCAGCCGACCCGCATCAGTGGACGGCCCACGTCCGGCTCGGCCAGCGCCGCGACCTGGGCGTCCGATCCGAACCGGCCGTAAAGCGCATAGGCGTCCGCCGCCATCACCTGACGATAGACGACATAACCGTCCTCGCCCGCCTCGGGCGGTCCCGCCAGCTGCGGATACGTCGCCATATACCAGTCGGCCAGCTCCAGCCCTCGCTCGGCCCCGCCCGCCATCAGGGCGCCGCCCATGCCGAAATGGATGTTGTGGGCATGCAGCCGCATGCCGCGAATGCCGCCGGGCGGACCGACCAGTTGATCGTAGCTCTTGTCCAGCGCCACGGCGTTGACGTTGGACATCATCGCGTCCTTGTAGCGCCCGACCCGATAGAAGGTGTGCGACGGCATATGCACCAGATGGCTGGCGCCCGGCGCCAGCAGGGCCAACCGCTCGCCATAGGCCAGCGCCCTGTGCGGATCGTCCGACCATTCGGTCAGATGGATGTACAGGTGAATGGCGCCCGGATCGTTCGGCTTGACCGTCAGGGCGTGCTCCAGGATCGCCATGGCGCGGGTGACGGCCGGATCGGTCGCCTTGCCGTCCTTGTCCCACCATTCGCCCTCGGGCTGGAGCATCCAGGCGTCGGCGGTGATCGAGGCGACCGATACGTCGTCGGCATGGCGCTTTGCGATCCGGTCCATGGCGCGGGCGTAACGCAGGGCGCGGATCTTCTCCTTGCCGGAATAGCGCTGGATCAGGGCGTCGATCATCTGGCGCTGCATCGGCGTGGCGTCGCGGGCCAGACGCCGCGCGTCACGGGCGACGCTCAGGCCGGTGGCGATGGATTCGGGATCGCCGCCGCCGCCATTCAGGTTTGGCCCGATCGCCCAGGCCTCGCCCCAGGCGCACATGCCGCACGACGGGTCCAACTGCCTCGCCTTCCTGAACGCCCGCACCGATTCCGAGTGCTCGAACGCCCAGCGCAGTCGCACCCCGTGGTCGAACCAGGCCTGGGCTTCCGGGTTCTTCGTATCGACCGCGAAACCCTCGTCGCCAAAGCCTGGGGCCATGACCATGCCGCGTGTCGGCTGGACATCGCCGACGGCCCCGACCCGGCCGCAGACCTGCGGATTGGTGATCAGGGAAAGGGTCGCCGCCGTCGCTGTGGCGTCTGCGACCGCCACGGGTGCAATCAGACAGGCGACCGCAACCGTCGCGACCCACAGACTCTTGCGCATCTTCGCCCCTCTCCCTCTGGCGACCAGTGTGCGCTCAAAAACGCCTAGCGCCAAATGCAGCTCGCGCAGGGGGCGGCGATCCCAACCATTGCCTAAACTTAATGGACGACGACCACGCGACGGCTTGTGCGACCGGCGTTCACTCGCCAAGCTTGGCCCATGGAAACCGTCATCGACATTCGCGGCCTGACCAAGACCTACGGGACGGTAAAGGCCTTGGACGGCCTGACCTTGTCGATCCCGCGCGGCGGGGTCTACGGCATTCTGGGGCCCAATGGTGCGGGCAAATCGACGCTGTTTCGCACTTTGCTGGGCCTGATTCGGCCGACCGAGGGCGAGGCTGTGGTGATGGGCGGTCGGATCGGCGATCCGGCCTCGATGCGTCGCATGGGCTCGATGATCGAGACGCCGCGCTTTCCGCCCTTCATGACCGCCCGCCAGGTGCTGGAATGGCTGGCCCGCGCCCATGGCGGCGTGTCCTCGGCAGAGATCGCTGACTGGCTGCAACGCGTCGGCCTGACCGAGGCCGCCAACCGCCGCGTGAAGGGCTTTTCGGTCGGCATGCTGCAACGCCTGGGCGTCGCCGCCGCCCTGATGACCAAGCCGGATCTGGTCATTCTGGATGAACCGACCAGCGGCATGGATCCACCCGGCATCCAGGAAATGCGCGCCCTGATCCGCAGCCTGGCCGACCACGACGGCGTGACGGTCATCCTGGCCAGCCACCAGCTTCAGGAGGTCCAGCGCGTCTGCGACCGCGTCGCCATCTTCAACAAGGGCAAGGTGATCACCGAGGGCCGCGTCTCCGACCTGATCGCCTCGGGCGAGCGTCTGCGCCTGTCCGTCACGCCTCTGGCCAAGGCCATGTCCGTGCTGGGCGACCGCGCGACGCTTGAGGGCGACGCGATCGTGGCCGCCGTGCCGCGCGCCGAGGCCGCCGCCGCCATCAAGGCGCTGGTCGAGGGCGGCGTCGATATCGAAGAGGCCCGCTGGATCGGCGCGGACCTGGAAGACGTCTTCATGAGCGAAACCGGCTGGACCGGCGTGCAGGAGCAAAACCGTGCTGGCTGACGCGATCCGATCAGAAACCTACCGCCTGTCCAAGAACCGCACCGCCCTGTTCTGGAGCGTGCTGTTCATCCCGATCATGGGCGTGATCCTGGCCACCCTGGGCTTTGTGGTCGCCAAGGCGAATGAGGCCAAGCTGGCGGGCAAGCTGCCGCCGGACATGATGAAGGGCGGCCCGCTCGATCTGGGGATGGCTCTGGTCAAGAGCGCGGGCGACTTCGCCAATCCCGCGATCCTGATGTTCGTCCTGATCGGCGCGGCGACCATCTACGCCGGCGACTATCGCTGGGAGACCTGGCGGCTGATCAGCGCGCGCAACACCCGGCCGAACCTGCTGACCGGCAAGGTCGCGGTCGTGGGTCTGGTGATCGTGCTGGCGACCATCGCCGCCCTGATCTCCGACGTGATCGCCAGTGTGATCCAGGCGGCGGTGTTCGGCCGGCCCCTCACCTTCTCGATGACCGGCGCGGCGGCCGCCGATTTCGGCCTGCTGACCCTGACCTCATGGGCGCGCATCCTTCAGTTCACCATGCTGGGCCTTCTGGCCGCCGTGGTGACCCGGTCGCTGCTGGCGGCCCTGTTCGCCCCGCTGGTGATCGGCGTGGCCCAGTTCTTCCTGCCCCAACTGCTGCTGCCGATGGGCGTGACGCCGGACGGCTGGCTTCTGCCCCTGCTGTCGCCCGGCATGGCCACCGACCTGCTGAAGGCCGCCATCGAAGGCGGCGCATCGGCGGCGCGACTGCCCGATCATGCCGTTCTCAAAAGTGTCCTCAGCCTCGCTCTCTGGATCGGCGTCCCCTTCGCCGCCGCCGTCGTCTGGTTCAACCGCCAGGACCTGTCGAAGGAATAGGCGGCGACGGACTTTGTGCGCCTTCCGCAACCAGCCAGTCGCGGAAGGCGTCCACCGCCGCGTCCTTGCGGCCTTCCGGCCGCAGAAAGACGAAGCGGGATGGTCGTTCGACAAAGCCGAATGGCGCGGCCAACCGACCGGCCATTACGTCCGGCGCCACGAAAGCCCAGGGCGCAATCCCCACGCCCAACCCAGCGATCGCCGCTTCCACCAGCGAATGATTGTGCGCGAATTCTCGCTCCATCGCCGCCGCCGGCAAGGTCACGCCAGCCAGTTCAGCCCAGACCGACCACGCCCGACGGAAGGTCGCAGAATGCAGCCGCGGCGCGCCAGTTAAGGCTTCCATCGTTGGCAGCTGGGTCATCATGGATGGCGATCCGACAGGTCCCTGATGTTGAGCCAGGAAGGGTGTCGCTTCGGTTCGCGCATGGACCTGATCCGGCTCCACGATGCGGATGGCGCCGTCGAAGCGGTCGCGCCGATAATCGACAGGCGCATAGGATTCCGACAGCCGGACGCGCACCTCTGGATGGGCCTCCAGAAAGGACGGCAAGCGCGGGATCAGCCATTTCAGGGCGAAGGTGCCCAAACAAGAAATCTCGATCTCCCGCGACACGCCCTGCCGCGCGGCCTCGACCGCATCCGTGATCGCGCTAAACGCTGGCGTCAGGCCCTCGGCCAGCTTTGCCCCAGCCTCCGTCAACGCAAGCGCATGGCGCGGCCCGGTCACCAGAGCCACGCCCAGTGAGGCCTGCAGCGCCGCGATCTGACGGCTGACCGCACCGTGGGTGACGCACAACTCGGTTGCTGCGCGGGTCATGCTGCCGTGCCGAGCGAACACTTCGAAGGTTCGCAGCGCATTCAGCGGCGGCGGCGCGCGACCCGACATGTGACCTCTCCTCACAGACCGTCACCCGCTTAATCGATTTCGCCGTCATCGCCTATCGGCTTCAAGCTTGGCGATGCCGCTTCCGAACCCGCCGCCCAAGCCGCCCCGCCGCTCGCTTCAGGATCAGATCGCCTACGGCCTGTGCATTTTCCTCATATGGGGCATGGCGATCGCTGCGTTCTGGGAGGGCTAAAGCCACTTCTCCATGAAGACATCAGCGCGCGCATAGGGCGTGGGCCGTGGCGGCAGATGCAGGAAGCCGGCGCTTTCATACAAGGCGATCGCGGGCTTCAGGGCGCTGTTGGTTTCCAAATAGAGCCGGGCAGCGCCTGCTTCCCGCGCTGCCGCTTCGCACACCTCGAGCAGGCGTCGTGCCAGGCCCAGGCCGCGCGCGGCGGGCGTGACCGTCATCTTGCAGACCTCCACCCCGTCATCGGTCGGGACCATGGCGCAGCAGCCCACGGCCTGCCCATTGCTCTGCGCGATAAAGATGCGCCCGCCCTTGTCCAGGAAGACGCCCTGCGGATCATTGATCGCGACCCGATCCTTGGCCTCGATGGCGAAGCCGCCCTCGACCAGCCAGGCGGTGTTCAACTGCGCCCAGGCGGCGGCGTGCTCGGGACGGAAATTGACGATGGCGACGGTCATTGACCCCTCATGTCCGGTTTCCACGCAAAGCAAAAGGGCGGTCGGATCGCTCCGACCGCCCTTCCGGCGTTTGGTCAAACGACCAATCTTAGTCTTCGTCGTTGCCTTCGAAGGCCAGGACCGGACCGGAGTCCTTGCCCTTGGCTTCGACGTCGCGGTCAACGAACTCGATGACGGCCATCGGGGCGTTGTCGCCGTGGCGGAAGCCGGCCTTCATGATGCGGATATAGCCGCCGTTACGCTCGCTGTAGCGCGGGCCCAGCGTTTCGAACAGCTTGCCGACTTGCGGCACGTCGCGAACCTGGCTGATGGCCTGACGACGCGCGTGCAGGTCGCCCTTCTTGGCGAGGGTGACCAGCTTCTCGACGAAGGGACGCAGTTCCTTCGCCTTGGGCAGGGTCGTGGTGATCTGCTCGTGCTTGATCAGCGAGGCGGCCATGTTGGCGAACATGGCGGTGCGGTGGCTGGTCGTGCGACCGAGTTTACGATGGGCGGCGCCGTGGCGCATCTGGGTCTCTCCTACTCCGGAACCGGTATCCCGACAGGGACCTGGAACCGTAATCTTCTAACCGCCCCGGCATTGCCCCGAAGGGAAACGGGCGGAGGGTTGAACTTAGATCTGGTCGTCGAACTTCTTGGCCAGATCTTCGATGTTTTCGGGCGGCCAGTTCGGCACGTCCATGCCGAGGCTGAGGCCCATCGTCGTGAGAACTTCCTTGATCTCGTTCAACGACTTGCGGCCGAAGTTCGGGGTGCGAAGCATTTCGCCCTCGGTCTTCTGGATCAGGTCGCCGATGTAGACGATGTTGTCGTTCTTCAGGCAGTTGGCCGAACGAACCGACAGTTCCAGCTCGTCCACCTTCTTCAGCAGCGCAGGGTTGAAGGGCAGGTCGGGCTTGCCGTCCGACTGCTCGACAGCCTTCTTGGGCTCTTCGAAGGTGATGAAGATCTGGAGCTGGTCCTGCAAGATGCGCGCGGCATAGGCCACGGCGTCAACCGGCGTGACCGCACCGTTGGTTTCGACTTCCAGCAGCAGCTTGTCGTAGTCCAGCGACTGACCCTGACGGGTCGGCTCAACGCGGTAAGCCACCTTCTTGACCGGCGAATACAGGGCGTCGACGGCGATCAGGCCGATCGGCGCATCTTCCGGACGGTTCAGTTCAGCGGCGACATAGCCCTTGCCGTTCTGGACGGTCAGTTCCATGCGCACCGATGCGCCGTCATCCAGCGTGCAGATGACGTGGTCGGGGTTCAGAACCTCGATGTCCGCCGGCACGTCGATCTGACCGGCCGTCACCGGACCGGGGCCCGTGGCGCGCAGGGTCATGCGCTTGGGGCCTTCGGCGTGCATCCGCAGCGCCAGTTGCTTGATGTTGAGAACGATGTCGACCACGTCTTCGCGCACGCCTTCCAGCGACGAGAATTCATGAACGACGCCGTCGATCTGGATGGCCGTGACGGCCGCGCCTTGCAGCGAGGACAGCAGAACGCGACGGAGCGCGTTGCCGAGCGTCACGCCGAAGCCACGCTCGAGGGGTTCGGCCACCAGGCGCGCCTTGCGCTGGGCGTCGGAACCGATCTCGATCTGCGGCTTCTCGGGACGGATCAGCTCTTGCCAGTTTCTTTCGATCATTTTGTCCCTCGAACGGGTTTCGCCTGCTCCGGCCTTGTCGACGAGGCCATGGTGGAGCGGACGGAGATTGGGGGTGCCTTAGAACGCTATCGCTTAGACGCGACGACGCTTGGGCGGACGGCAACCATTGTGCGGCATCGGCGTGACGTCGCGGATCGTGGTGATCGTCAGACCGACCGACTGCAGCGCGCGCAGGGCCGATTCACGGCCGGAGCCCGGACCCGAAACGTTCACTTCCAGCGTTTTCACGCCGTGTTCCTGGGCCTTCTTGCCAGCGTCTTCCGCAGCCATCTGAGCGGCGTAAGGGGTCGACTTACGCGAACCCTTGAAGCCCATGTGACCCGCCGAAGACCACGAGATCGCGTTGCCCTGGGCATCGGTGATCGTGATCATGGTGTTGTTGAACGAAGCATTCACGTGGGCGACGCCCGAGGTGATGTTCTTGCGCTCGCGCTTCTTTACGCGACCCGGTTCCTTGGCCATGTGTCTGTCTTACTTCTTCTTGCCGGCGATCGGCTTGGCGGGACCCTTGCGGGTGCGGGCGTTCGTATGGGTGCGCTGACCGCGGACCGGCAGGCCCTTACGGTGACGCAGGCCGCGGTAGCAGGCCAGATCCATCAGACGCTTGATGTTCATCGACGTCTCGCGGCGCAGGTCGCCCTCGACGGTGTGATCCTTGTCGATCGTTTCGCGGATCGACAGGACTTCGGCGTCCGTCAGCTGGTTCACCCGGCGGGCAGGCTCGATGCCCACCTTCTCGGTGATGTCCTTGGCGGCGGCAGGGCCGATGCCATGGATATACTGAAGCGCAATCTCTACGCGCTTGTTGGTCGGGATGTTGACGCCAGCAATACGGGCCACGAAATTCTCCAGATACGCGTTAGTCAGACGCAACAAACGCTCCGGTTAACAAACCAGGAGCGTGGCGCCCTTCGCGGGAAGGCGCCCTTATACAGATGATTCACCGGGCGTCAACATCCGCTCCAGCGCCGCGCCGCTTCAGCGTGGCGGGCGGCCGAAATCGACGCCGACCGTGACCCGCTGCCCCTCGACCGGTCGACCGTCTTCGGTCGGCGGCTGGAAGCGGAAATAGCCGGACACCTGCAAGCCGGCCGCGCCGAAGCCCAGACCGGGGGGCGTCTCTTGAACGACGCGGCAACTGTCCAGCCGGCTGTCCAGGCGAATAACGCAGGACAGTTCGACCCGGCCGTAACGGCTGCGGGCGCCCGGCGGATGATTGGCGCGAATCTGGCCGATGGTGGGGCCCGTGACCAGACGCGGTCCGGTCGAGCCGCTGCCTGGGCCGGACCCAGACCCGACGCCGGATTCGCTGCCTGTCCCCTGCCCGCCCTGGCCAAAGCCGGGTTGCGGCGACGGCGCCGGCGCGACCCCGACGACGGGCGCGGGTTCCGGCGCCTTGACAGGCGGGGCGGGAACTTCGCGGGGGCGTTCCTTGGGCGGAGGCGGCGGTGTGTGAATTACGGATGGCGCAGCGGGGGCGCCGCCGCCCGTCTCGGGCGCCGGGGGTTCGTTGGAAATCGGCGGCGGCGGATCGTAGAGCACGACCTCGAATGGCGGCGGCTCCGCCACAGGCGCCGGGGCCGGCGCCTTCACCTGCCCCAGCAACAGAAACAAGCCGATCTCGGCGACCGCAACGGCGACGAATATGCCCGCCATGCGCCATCGACGCAGAAGGGTCTTTTCGGGTTTAGGATCGTCCAACTCAGTCATCAGGCGATCAACGCCCGAAAACGCAAATCAGGCCAAGGCCTCGTCGATCGCCTTGGCGACGGACTCGATCGAGCCCATGCCGTCGGCCTCGGTCAATTTGCCCTGGGCTTCGTAGTAGGGAAGCAGAGGCGCGGTGTTGCGGTTGTAGGCCTCGAGCCGGACCTTGAAGGATTCCGGATTGTCGTCGGGACGGCCCTGTTCGGCGAAGCGCTTGGCGATCCGTTCGGTCAGGGCGGCGTCGTCCACCTTCAGGCGAACGACGGCATCGATCTGAACACCGCGCTTGGCCAGCATCTCGTCCAGCGCCTCGGCCTGGGCCACGGTGCGGGGGAAGCCGTCGAAGATGGCGCCGCCAGCGGCCTCGGCCTCCGTCAGGCGATCTTCGATCAGGGCGATGACGATCTCGTCGGTGACCAGATCGCCGCGCGCCAGCACGTCCTTGACCTTCAGCCCCAGCTCCGAGCCCGAAGCGATCGCCGCGCGCAGCATGTCGCCGGTGGAGAGCTGGACCATGCCCTTCTCTTCCACCAACCGCTTGGCCTGGGTGCCCTTGCCCGCCGCCGGCGGTCCGAAAAGGATCAAGTTCATGCTTCAGCCCTCCCCTGGGCGTCTGACAACCTAAGACTTAGCGGCGAACGGGCGTGGGAGCGCCGCGACCGCCACGACCACGCAGCTTGGCCTTCTTGATCAGGCCTTCGTACTGGTGCGCCAGCAGTTGGGACTGGATCTGGGCCACAGTGTCCATGGTGACCGAGACCACGATCAAGATAGACGTTCCGCCAAAGTACAGGCTGTTGCCGAACTGGCTGACGATAAACTCGGGCAGCAGGCAGACTGCGGTGATGTAGGCGGCGCCGATCACGGTCAGGCGGGTCAGGACATAATCCAGATATTCCGCCGTGCGCTTGCCCGGACGGATGCCCGGCAGGAAGCCGCCGTATTTGCGCAGGTTCTCTGCCGTGTCCTCAGGATTGAAGGTGATCGAGGTGTAAAAGAAGCAGAAGAAGACGATCAGGGCGGCATACAGCGCCATGAACAGCGGCTGGCCGTGCGTCAGCTGCGCCGTCACCAGCGGCAGCCAGCTCATCCAGCTGGGCAGGTCGGCGTTAGCCGTCATGGTCGCAACCGTCGTCGGCAGCATCAGCAGCGATGAGGCGAAGATCGGCGGGATCACGCCGGCGGTGTTGACCTTCAGCGGCAGGAACGAACGCTCGCCGCCAGCCATGCGGTTGCCTTCCTGGCGCTTCGGATACTGGATCAGAAGACGGCGCTGGGCGCGCTCCATGAAGACGATGAAGACCACGGTGGCCACAGCCAGGATGGCGATGAACAGCAGGGCGAAGGCCGACATCTGGCCCTGCTGGGCCAGGCCCAGCAGGCGGGCGATGGTGGACGGAAGAACGGCCACGATACCGGCGAAAATAATCAGCGAGATGCCGTTGCCGACGCCGCGCGCCGTCACCTGCTCACCCAGCCACATCAGGAACATGGTGCCGCCGGTCAGGGTCACGACCGTCGAGATGATGAAGAAGATGCCGGGGTTGTCGACCAGGCCGGCCGTGCTGTTCAGGCCCGCCGCGATGCCGAAGGACTGCGCCAGCGCCAGGAACACCGTCAGATAGCGGGTGTACTGGTTCAGCTGCTTGCGGCCGCTTTCGCCGCCTTCCTTCTTCAGCTTCTCCCAGGGCGGATACACCGTGCCCATCAGCTGCACGATGATCGAGGCCGAGATGTAGGGCATCACGTTCAGGGCGAAGATGGCCATACGCTCGACCGCGCCGCCCGAGAACATGTTGAACATGTCCAGGATGCCGCGCTGACCGTCCGGGTTCTGGAAGAACTGCAGGAAGGCCTGCGAATTGATGCCCGGGATCGGCACATAGGTGCCGATGCGATAGACCAGAAGCGCGCCCAGCGTGAACAGCAGGCGTTTATGCAGCTCGGTCGCTTTCGCGAACGAGCCCATGTTCATATTGGCGGCGAGTTGTTCTGCGGCCGAAGCCATTATGCGTCCCCACGACTGATTGAGTCGTCAGATAGGCGGAAAGCGGCCCTCATGCGAGGGCCGCTTCCGTTCTTTCGTCGTCGCAGATGTAATCAGGTCACGACCTAATCGCCGCGACGACGCGTGACTTAGGCTTTGGCGGCGGTACGCTTGGTGCGGGCCGAGATCTTGTTCTCGTCGCCGCGCGGCGCCTTGGCGGCCGGAGCCTTGCCCTTGGCGGCGTTGCGCTTCTCGACGCGCGCGGCGGCCTTGGCTTCGGCTTCGATGCGTTGCTCGACGACCGAGCCGCCAGCGGCTTCGATAGCCTTCTTCGCGCCGGCGGTGGCCGACCAGACGACCAGGTTCAGCGCTTGCTTCAGTTCGCCGGTGCCCAGCAGACGCACGCCGTCCTTGACGCGACGGATCACGCCGGCGGCGACCAGGGCGTCGCCCTTCAGTTCCGACTTGGCGTCCAGCTTGCCGGCGTCGACGGCGTCTTGCAGGCGCCACAGGTTCACTTCCGCCAGCTTCAGAGCATTGGCGTTGTTGAAGCCGCGCTTGGGCATGCGCATGTACAGCGGCATCTGGCCGCCTTCGAAGCCGCCGATGGCGACGCCCGAACGGGACTTCTGACCCTTGACGCCACGGCCAGCGGTCTTGCCCTTGCCCGAACCGGGGCCACGGCCGACGCGCATGCGCTTCTTGTGGGCACCTTCGTTGTCACGGATTTCGTTCAGTTTCATATGCCTGATCCTTTCGGGTGCTAGCGCCCGGACATCGTCCGGACTCGGCTTGGAAAAAATGAAGGGCCGCTGATAAGCGACCCCTTGGGTATTCGCAAGTGCAGAAACGCCCTCCCCCGGGTTCGGGAGAGGGCGAAACGGCTTACTTCTCGACGATCTCGGTCAGGTGGGCGACCTTGGCGATCATCCCGCGAACCGAAGGCGTGTCTTCCAGGGTCGATTCACGACCCAGGCGGTTCAGACCCAGGCCCACCAGAGTAGCGCGCTGGTCGCTCTTGCGGCGGATCGGCGAACCGGTCTGCTTGACGGTGAGGGTTTTCTTCTCAGCCATGACTTAGGACTCCACGGCTTCGGGCGCCGAGGCGCCGTCGTTGCGGCGGCCCATCAGATCCGCGACCTTCTTGCCGCGCTTGGACGCGACCTGGCGGGGCGAGGACTGGACCTTCAGCGCTTCGAACGTCGCGCGGATCATGTTGTAGGGGTTCGACGAGCCGGTCGACTTGCCCACGACGTCCTGGACGCCGAGGGTTTCGAGCACGGCGCGCATCGGACCGCCCGCGATGACGCCGGTCCCGGGAGGGGCGGCGCGCATCATGATCTTGCCGGCGCCCCAACGGCCGTTGCCGTCGTGGTGCAGGGTGCGGTTCTCGCGCAGCGGAACGCGGATCATCGTCTTCTTGGCTTCTTCGGTCGCCTTGCGGATGGCTTCCGGCACTTCGCGCGCCTTGCCGTGACCGAAGCCGACGCGACCCTTGCCGTCGCCGACGACCATCAGGGCTGCGAAGCTGAAGCGACGGCCGCCTTTGACGGTGGCGGCGACGCGGTTGATGTGAACCAGCTTCTCGACGATGTCGGAATCCGGACCATCGACAGCGGGACCGTTGCGATTGTCACGACGGTTGCGATCGTTGCCGCCGCCGCCGCGTTGGGGTTGTTGCGCCATCTGTCGCGTCCCTTAGAAGTTCAGGCCGGCTTCACGCGCGGCTTCCGCCAGCGCCTTCACCCGTCCATGATAGATGTACTCGCCACGGTCGAAGACGACGTCCTTGACGCCCTTCTCGATGGCGCGTTCGGCGATCAGCTTGCCGATCGCGGCGGCCGCAGCCGTGTCCGAACCGCGCTTGCCCTTGCCGCCTTCCAGCGACGAGGCAGCCACGACGGTCACGCCCTGGGCGTCGTCGATGATCTGGGCCGAGATGTTCTTGTCCGAACGGTAGACCGACAGGCGCAGACGACCGTTGGCGACAGCCTTCAGGCGGCGACGCGTGCGCTCCGAGCGACGCTTGGCTTGTTGTCGAAGAGAAAGAGCCATGACTTACTTCTTCTTGCCTTCCTTGCGACGGACGGTCTCGCCCGCATAACGGACGCCCTTGCCCTTGTAGGGCTCCGGCGGACGCAGCTTGCGGATGACCGCGGCGATCTGACCGACGGCTTGCTTGTCAGCGCCCGAGATCTTGATCTCGGTCTGCTTCGGCACGGCGAAGCTGACGCCCGACGGCGGAGCGATGTCGACTTCGTGCGAGAAGCCGAGTTGCAGCGACAGGGCGTCGCCCTTCATCGCGGCGCGGTAACCCACGCCGACCAGCTCCAGCGACTTCTCGAAGCCCGAGGTGACGCCAGTCACCATATTGTCGACCAGGGTGCGCGACAGACCCCACATCGCGCGAGCGCGAGGCGTGTCCGAACGCGGGGTCAGCGACACTTCGTCGCCTTCCTGCTTGACTTCGATCTCGTCAGCGACGGTCCAGGCGCGTTCGCCCTTGGGTCCCTTGACGGTGATGTCCTGGCCGTCGAGCGTGACAGTCACGCCCTTCGGCACGGCGATGGTTTTCTTGCCAATACGGGACATATCAGTAGACCCTGCAGAGGACTTCGCCGCCGACGTTAGCGTCGCGGGCGGAAGCGTCGGACATGACGCCCTTCGAAGTCGAGAGGATCGAGATGCCGAGGCCGTTCTTGACGGGCTTCAGATCGCCGATCGCCGAATAGACGCGGCGGCCCGGCTTGGACACGCGCGCGATCTCGGCGATGACGGGCTGACCGTCGAAGTACTTCAGCTCGATCTCGAACTGCGGAAACTCACCCGGGTTCTGAACCAGGTTGTAGCCGCGGATGTAGCCTTCGTCCTGCAGCACGTCGAGGACGCGCTGGCGCAGACGGGAGGCCGGGGTCAGCACCTTGGAACGCTTGCGGGTCGCCGCGTTCTTGATGCGAGCGATCATGTCGCTCAGGGGATCGTTGATCATCATGTCTGTTCGCTCCCCTTACCAGCTGGACTTCGTCAGGCCGGGAATCTGGCCCAGGTTGCCCAGTTCACGCAGCGCAATCCGGCTCATCTTGAGCTTGCGGTAAAACGCCCGCGGACGACCCGTCACTTCGCAGCGGTTGCGAATGCGGCTCGGCGCGGAGTTGCGCGGCAGGGCGGCCAGTTGCAGGCGCGCCTCGAAGCGCTCCTCCAGCGGCAGGTTTTCGTCGTTGGCGGTCGCCTTCAGGGCAGCCCGCTTCGCGGCATACTTCGCAACCAGGGCCTTGACGGCTTCGTTGCGGTTTACGGCGCTTTTCTTAGCCATTGTGCTCTTCCCTTCCCGCTCAGTTCTTCACGAACGGGAACTTGAACTCGGTGAGGAGAGCCTTGGCTTCCTCATCGGTCTTGGCCGTGGTGCAGACGACAATGTCCATGCCCCACATCTGATCGATCTGGTCGTAGTTGATCTCCGGGAACACGATGTGCTCCTTCAGACCCGTGGCGTAGTTGCCGCGACCATCGAAGGACGTGCCCTTCAGACCACGGAAATCCTTCACGCGCGGCAGCGCGATCGTGATGAACCGGTCCAGGAACTCGTACATCTGGTCGCCACGCAGGGTGACCTTGCCGCCGATGACCATGCCTTCGCGCAGCTTGAAGCCGGCGATGGAGTTACGGGCCTTGGTGGCGACGGCCTTCTGACCGGCGATGGCGGTCAGATCCTTGAGGGCGGTGTTCGCCTTCTTGGAGTCTGCGACGGCTTCGCCGATGCCCATGTTCAGGACGATCTTGTCCAGCTTGGGCACCTGCATTTCGTTCGTGTAGCCGAACTTTTCCTTCATCACCTGGCGGATGCGAGCGTGATACTCGTCCTTGAGGCGCGGGGTGTACTTTTCGGTAGCCATCAGATGACGTCTCCCGTCGTCTTGGCGATGCGGACCTTCTTGTCCCCATCGATCTTGAAGCCGACGCGGGTCGCCTTGCCGTTGGCGTCGGCGATCGCGACGTTCGACAGGTGAAGCGAGGCTTCCTTGTTCTTGATGCCGCCCTGCGGGTCAGCCTGGCTCGGGCGCGTGTGGCGCTGAACCATGTTGACGCCTTCGACGAGGACGCGGTTTTCGGTGGGCAGGACCTTCAGCACGGCGCCCGTGCGGCCCTTGTCCTTGCCGGTGAGGACGACGACGCGGTCGCCCTTCTTGATCTTGGCGGCCATGTTACAGGACCTCCGGAGCCAGCGAGATGATCTTCATGTGGTTCTTGGCGCGCAGTTCGCGAGGAACCGGGCCGAAGATCCGCGTGCCGACAGGCTCGTTCTGCTTGTTGACGATGACGGCGGCCGACTTGTCAAAGCGGATGACCGAGCCGTCCTTGCGTTGGATGTCCTTGGCGGTGCGCACGACGATGGCGCGAACGACGTCGCCCTTCTTCACACGACCGCGCGGAATGGCTTCCTTTACGGAGGCGACGATTGTGTCGCCGATCGAGGCGTAGCGGCGCTTGGAGCCGCCCAACACCTTGATGCACATGACCCGGCGGGCGCCCGAATTATCGGCCACTTCCAGGTTAGTTTGCATCTGGATCATAAGATCAGATCCTTCTGATTACGAGGCGGAGGCGTTGGAAAGAACTTCCCAGCGCTTCAGTTTGGACTTGGGGGCGCACTCGACGATGCGAGCGATGTCGCCGACCTTGAGCGCGTTGGCTTCGTCGTGCGCGTGGTACTTCTTGGACGACCGGACGGTCTTCTTCAGAAGCGGGTGAAGCAGGGTGCGCTCCACCTTCACAACGACAGTCTTCTCGCCCTTGTCGGACACGACCACGCCTTCAAGAATTCGCTTGGGCATATTCGTTTCCTTACGAGGCCGCACGCTTCTCGCGCAGAAGCGTCGAGATGCGAGCGATGTCTTTGCGGACTTCACCAACGCGGTGAGTCTTTTCCATTTGGCCGGTGGCCGCCTGGAAGCGCAGGTTGAACTGTTCCTTCTTGAGCTTCAGCAGCTCGTCGGACAGTTGGTCGGTCGTTTGCGACCGCAGATCGGCGATCTTGGTCATTAGGCGGCAGCCTCCACATGCGCGACGCCGGCGTCGATACGGGTCACGACCTTGGTGCGGACCGGCAGCTTGGCGGCGCCGAGACGGAGTGCTTCGCGGGCGACATCGTCCGGCACGCCGTCGATTTCAAACAGGATACGGCCTGGGTGGCAACGCGCGGCCCAGTGGTCCACGGCGCCCTTGCCCTTACCCATCCGGACTTCGGCCGGCTTGCCCGTGACGGGCAGGTCGGGGAAGACGCGGATCCAGACCCGACCCTGACGCTTCATCTGGCGAGTGATCGCGCGGCGAGCCGCTTCGATCTGACGCGCGGTGATGCGTTCCGGCTCCAGCGTCTTCAGGCCATACGACCCGAAGTTCAGCGAGAAACCGCCCTTGGCCGAGCCATGGATCCGGCCCTTGAAGGCCTTGCGGTATTTGGTCTTCTTCGGTTGCAACATGACTTAGTTCTCACGTCCCCGGTCGCGACGCGGACCGCGGTCGCCACGGGGGCCGCCGCGTTCGCGGCCTTCGTTCGAGGACGGACCCGACGCTTCCTGGGCCCAACGCTTGTCCTGCGCCATGGGATCGTGCTCCAGCACTTCACCCTTAAAGACCCAGACCTTCACGCCGATGATGCCGTAGGTCGTCTTGGCTTCGTAGAAGCCATAGTCGATGTCGGCGCGCAGCGTGTGAAGGGGCACGCGACCTTCGCGGTACCATTCCATACGTGCGATTTCCGCGCCGCCCAGACGACCGGAGACATTCATACGAATGCCCTTGGCGCCCAGACGCATGGCCGACTGCATCGAACGCTTCATGGCGCGACGGAAGGCCACGCGGCGCTCCAGCTGCTGCGCGATGTTTTCGGCGATCAGCTGCGCATCGGTTTCCGGCTTGCGGACTTCGATGATGTTCAGGTGGACTTCACCCTCGGTGCGCGCCGAGATGTCCTTGCGGAGCTTCTCGATGTCAGCGCCCTTCTTGCCGATCACGACGCCCGGACGGGCGGCGTAGATGGTGATGCGGCACTTCTTGTGCGGGCGCTCGATGATGATGCGCGACACACCGGCGGCGGCCAGGCGTTCCCGCAGCCACTCGCGCAGCTTCAGGTCCTGGTGCAGCAGGCGGGAATAGTCTGCGCCGGCGGCGAACCAGCGGCTGTCCCACGTGCGGTTCACGCCGAGGCGCAGACCGACCGGATTGATTTTCTGTCCCATCAGGCGGCCTCGCCGGCTTCACGGACCACGATGGTGATCTCGCTGAACGGTTTCAGGATGCGCGACGAACGACCGCGAGCACGGCTCGCGAAACGCTTCATCACCAGGTTCTTGCCCACGAAGGCCTCGGCGACGACCAGATTGTCGATGTCGAGGTTGTGGTTGTTCTCGGCGTTCGAGATCGCCGAATACAGGACCTTGCGGACGTCGCCGGCGATGCGCTTACGGCTGAACTCCAGCTCGTTCAGCGCCTTCTGGACCGGCATGCCGCGGATCGAAGCGGCGACCAGGTTCAGCTTTTGCGGGCTGATGCGCACGTTGACCAGCTTGGCGCGGGCCTCGGTCGGGGCGACCCGACGCTCGTTTTTTGTCTGGGCCATCGGTTACTTCCTTTTGGCCTTCTTGTCCGCCGCGTGACCCGGGAAGTTCCGGGTCGGGGCGAACTCGCCGAGCTTCATGCCGACCATCTCTTCCGAGACCGACACGGGCACGTGCTTCTGACCGTTATGGACGCCGAACGTCAGACCGACGAACTGCGGCAGGATGGTGGAACGGCGCGACCAGGTCTTGATCACGTCCTTGCGGCCCGACGATTGAACGGCGTCGGCCTTCTTGAGCAGATACCCGTCGACAAACGGGCCTTTCCAGGAGGAGCGGGCCATTCTTAGCGAGCCTTCTTAACGTGGCGGGTACGGATGATGTACTTGTCCGTAGCCTTGTTCTTGCGGGTACGAGTGCCCTTGGTGTCCTTACCCCACGGCGTGACGGGGGTACGACCACCAGAGGTCCGGCCTTCACCACCACCATGCGGGTGGTCGATCGGGTTCATGGCGACGCCGCGAACGTGCGGACGCCAGCCCATGTGACGCTTGCGACCGGCCTTGCCCAGGTTCTGGTTCATGTGGTCGGGGTTCGAAACCGCGCCCACCGTGGCGATGCAGCCGTCCAGGACCATGCGCAGTTCGCCCGAGCCGAGACGGATCTGGGCGTAGCCTTGATCGCGACCGACCAGCTGGGCGTAGGCGCCGGCCGAACGGGCCAGCTGGGCGCCTTTGCCCGGCTTCATTTCGATGTTGTGGATGATCGTACCCACCGGCATCGAACGAAGCGGCATGGCGTTGCCCGGCTTCACGTCGGTCTTTTCGCCTGCGACGATCGTGTCGCCCGCCTTAAGGCGTTGCGGCGCGATGATGTAGGTTTTCTCGCCGTCGGCATAGGTGACCAAGGCGATGAAGGCCGTGCGGTTCGGATCGTATTCCAGACGCTCGACCGTGCCGACCATGTCCCACTTACGACGCTTGAAGTCGATCTTGCGGTACAGGGTCTTGGCGCCGCCGCCACGGAAGCGGACCGCGATGCGACCGCCCTGCCCGCGTCCGCCCGACTTGGTCAGGCCTTCGGTCAGCGACTTTTCCGGACGGCCCTTGTGGAGTTCCGAACGGTCGACCAGCACAAGGGCGCGACGGCCCGGCGAAGTCGGATTGTAGGTTTTCAAGGCCATCTGATCAGAGCCCCGTGGTGACGTCGATCGACTGGCCGTCGGCCAGCGTCACGATCGCTTTTTTGATGTCGACGCGACGACCCAGGATGCCCCGGAAGCGCTTGGTCTTGCCCTTTTGAACCAGGGTGTTGACCTTGACGACGTTGACTTTGAACAGGCTTTCGACCGCAGCGGCGATCTCGTCCTTGGACGCCGTGTCGGCGACGCGGAAGACGACCTTGTTCTGCTCGGACAGGATCGTGGCCTTTTCGGTGATCACCGGGGCCAGGATGGTGTCGTAGTGCTTGGCGGTAGGTTGAGCGGCCATTACGCGGCTTCCTTATCGCTGAAGCGGGCTTCGATGGCCTCGATGGCGGCCTTCGTCAGCACCAGCTTGTCAGCCCGCAGGATGTCATAGACGTTCAGGCCGGCGTTCGGCAGCACGTCGATGTGCGGGATGTTGCGTGCGGCCAGGCCGAAGTTCGTATCGACTTCGGGACCCGCGATGATGAGCGCCTTGGTCCAGCCCAGCTTGCCGAGCGTTTCACGCAGCGAAGCGGTCTTGGCTTCCTTGACCGAGACGGTGTCGACCACGATCAGGTCGCCCGACTTGGCCTTGGAGGACAGGGCATGACGCAGAGCTAGGGCGCGGATCTTCTTCGGCAGCGAGAAGCCGTGATCGCGAACGATCGGGCCGAAGGCGCGCGAACCGCCGACGAACTGCGGTGCACGGCGCGAACCGTGACGAGCGCCGCCGGTGCCCTTTTGCTTGTACATTTTCTTACCCGTACGAGAGTTCTCGTTGCGGGTTTGAACCTTGTGCGTACCGGCGCGGCGCTTGGCCAGTTGCCAGTTGACGGTGCGGGCCAGGATGTCGCCGCGGATGTCGGAGATGCCGAAGACGGCGTCCGACAGTTCCACGTCGCCAGCAGCCTTGCCGTCGAGTTGGATGACAGAGAGTTTCATTACGCTTCACCGCCTTCGGTCGCTTCGACGGGGGCTTCTTCAGCCGGGGTCGAGGCGGGTTGAGCAGCAGACTTGCTCGACTTCAGCGCGCCGGGGAACTGAGCGTCGGCCGGGCGAGCCTTCTTGATGGCGTCGCGAACCTTGACGTAGCTGCCGTCGTGACCGGGGACAGCGCCCTTGATCAGGATCAGGCCACGCTCGGCGTCCACGCGGACGACGGTCAGGTTCTGGGTGGTGACGGTTTCGGCGCCGTAGTGGCCGGCCATCTTCTTGCCGGGGAACGTGCGACCCGGGTCCTGACGGTTACCCGTCGAACCGTGCGAACGGTGCGAGACCGAAACGCCGTGGGTGGCGCGAAGGCCGCCGAAGTTCCAGCGCTTCATGGCGCCGGCGAAACCCTTACCGATGGTCTCGCCCTGGATGTCGACCTTCTGGCCCACCAGGAAGTGTTCGGCCGACAGTTCGGCGCCCACGTCCAGCAGACCGTCCGCATCGACGCGGAACTCGGTCACATAGGCTTTCGGTTCGACTTCCGCCTTGGCGAAGGTCTCGCGTTGAGCCTTGTTGGTGTTCTTAGCCTTCTTCGTGCCAGCGCCCAGCTGGAGAGCGACGTAGCCGTCACGCTCCTGGGTACGTTGGCCGACGACTTGGCAGCCGTCGAGCTGCAGCACAGTGACCGGTACGTGCGCGCCGTCATCGGCGAACACGCGGGTCATGCCCAGCTTCTTGGCGATCACGCCCGTGCGCATCGGATCCCGCCTCTTTCTACTTTAAATCTTGATCTCGACGTCCACGCCGGCGGACAGGTCGAGCTTCATGAGCGCGTCCACGGTCTGCGGGGTGGGGTCGACGATGTCGAGCACGCGTTTGTGCGTGCGGATTTCAAACTGCTCACGCGACTTCTTATCGACGTGCGGCGAGCGGTTCACGGTGAACTTCTCGATCAGGGTCGGCAGCGGAATCGGACCGCGAACGGTCGCGCCGGTGCGCTTGGCGGTATTAACGATCTCGCGCGTCGAAAAATCGAGGACGCGGTGATCAAAGGCCTTGAGCCTGATGCGGATGCTTTGATCCATATCGGTGCTTACTTCCAATGCGGTCGGAGGACCGCGTCCCTGTGAACCATTTCAAAGACCGAAGGCCTTCGGGCAAAAAGCCCTCAGGGAACGCAAATCCGCAAAAACGATCGGCCCACGCAGTTGCCCGCGAAGGCCGTTGATATCCCAAGAAGCTGCAAAGAACAGTGACTTAGGTCGTTCTTGCGAACCGCGTTTGCAGCGAACTGCACAGCCGGTCCAACAAGAGTGGTGGCTTATGCCTATCGATTCTGATTTCGTCAAGCGCGCAAACCCGGGCTGGCACAGGATTTCGACGCGGTCTCCGTCGGGGGCACTCCACGGCGCGATGACACATTCGGCGCCGACGTCGGCGGCGTTGGACGCACTCTTTATAGCGGATGAGCGCGACTGCGGCGCGCGGTTAACGACTTGCCCCACAGATCGCCAAGTCGTGACACATTCTGGCCGCAACGCGTGGCTGCTGCGCAACAACCTTGCCATACCAGGTCAATCGAACGTCGGTTTATTGCTCCGCTTCGTTTTGGGCTGATAGCAGCGCCCCTCCCCGGACCCCCATCCGGGTGCAGACTGCTAAGGACAAAAGAAAAATGAAGACGATCCTCCTCGCCACGGCCGCCGCCGCCCTGGTCGCCGCCCCGGCCTTCGCCCAAGACGCCATCGGTTCGGTCGGCGTGACCTATTCCAACCCGTCGATCGAAGTCGTCGGCGACGACGTCGACGCCGACGTCTGGACCGTTGACGGCTCGGTCGCCTTGCCGGCCCAAGACTGGACCGTGACCCTGAACGGCGCGATCGACTACACCAAAGCCTTCGGCGAAGAAGACGTCACCGGCGCCGCCGCCGCTCACCTGACCAAGATGTGGTCTTCCGACGTCCGCGCCGGCGCCTTCGTCGCCGCCAACGGCATCGGCAGCGGCAATGAGCCGATCTGGACCGTGGGCGCTGAAGCGCAGAAGTATCTGTCGAACGCCACCCTGACCGGCCAAGTCGCCTACACGACCGCCGACAACGTGAACGCCGACATCTGGACCGTCGGCGCCGACGCCGCCTTCTACGTCATGCCGAACCTGCGCCTAAATGCCGGCGTCGCCTACAACAACGTCGACTTCTCGGGCGGCGACACCGACGCCTGGACCTACGGCGTGGGCGCCGAATACGAGTTCGAGAACACCCCGTTCTCGCTGGGCGCCGCTTACACCCGCGCTGATATCGATTCGCTGGACGTCGACACCTGGTCGGTCGGCCTGCGCTATTCGTTCGGCGGCGGTCTGCAAGCGCGTGACCGCGCCGGCGCCAACCTGGGCGTCTCGGCCATCTCCAGCGTCCTGAGCGTCTTCTAAGCGTCTCGGACCTGAGCCATGCGAAAAGCCCCGGCGGAGCGATCCGCCGGGGCTTTTTGTTTGGCCGGAAAAGACCCCCGGGGTTCCACGACCGGGGGCCTTCTCGTCGCTCGGGTCTTATTGCCCGATCTGCAAGGTTCCCGATCCGACGACGGAGCGAGAGACCGATCCCGTGGCCGAGGCGACGCGGACGCTGCCCGATCCGGCGATCGCCACGTCCAGGTCGCGCGTTGCGCCGCCGTAGCGAACATCGCCCGAGCCGCCGATGGCGACCGACAGCTTGTCCATTCGGCCCTGCCGCACATTCACACCGCCCGAGCCGCCGATGGACAGTTCGCTGCGTCCGCCGGCGCTGGCCACCTCGACATTGCCCGATCCGCCGACGGCCGCCTTCAGGGCTCCGGTCGCTCCGGCCGAGATGGAGCCCGATCCGCCGACGCTGGCCTTCAGCGATCGAGACGTGCCCGCGCGGATCGCGCCCGAGCCCCCGAGGCCCAGTTCCAGATCGCCATCCACATTGGCCACGTTCCAGTTGCCGCAGCCGCCATTGTCCAACTCGATTGATCGCGCGCCGCGTCCGACCGAGCCGAAGACCGCGCCGCTGGCGCTGACATCCACCGCGCGCGGCGTGCGCACGACGATCAAGGGCGCGTCTTCCAGGCGGATGCGGCCCAGGTCGCGCACCTCGACGGTCGCGCCCTGCCCCGGCTGGCCCGCATCGCTGCGGCCGGAGTTGCAGCCGCGAATGGCGCTGTTGCCGCCCCACATGCCGTTGCGGCGCAGGCCGCCGTCGATCTTGACGTCATTTCCGTCGCGGCGAACCTGGATGGCCGGCAAGCGCGTCTGGCCTTGCGTGACCTCGACGCCGATATCCTGACGATCCTCGACGATGACCACCACGCGGGCCACGGCGTTGCGGATCTCGACCTCGGCGGCCGAAGCGGGCGCGGCGACGAACCCGGTCAAGGTAGCGACAGCGGCGGCGGCGATCAGTGCGGTTTTCATGAGCGGTGTTCCCTTCCCGAATGTGAAGAGAAGGTGCGCGCCGCCCTCGCCCAAGTCATTTTAACTCGAGGTCATGAACTCGAATTAACGCCCCGATCTCATGACGTCGCGTTCAGCGCGCCCGCGCCGTCAGCCGCGCCGATCTCCGGCTCGAAGTCGCGCTCGAAATCCGCGATCTTGCTCTTCATCGCGCCCGCCTTCTTCAGCGCCAGCGACGCGGCCCAGCGCGCCGCCAGCTCCGGCGTCGTCATGCCGTCGGTGAAGCGGGGCCGCCCGCCCCGACTGCGGATCACCGCATTGGTGAACAGCGCCCCGTTGCGGAACCGCGACGGCCAGGTCTGGAAATCCATCGACAGGCTGACGCAGAAGCGGTCCAGGTTCTCTACCCGGTGCGGCGCGTACAGCGGCCAGGTCAGGGCGCGGCCTGGCTCCAGGTCCATGACCTGCGCGTCCTGTTCGAACGCCAGCGTGTATGGCAGTTCCTCGGTCGTCTGACGCGCGACAACCTGTTCCATATTCCGCTCGGGCAGATGCCCCTCGTCGCCGGGATAGACGAACAGCCGCTTGCGCCCCCGCAGGTGGAACAGCACCACGCCCGCCGCGTCGAAATGATAGGGCACGCGCGCCTTGGGCGACGACAGGATCAGCTGCCCCGCGTTTCGCACCGCCCGCATCCCCGGATAGGTCGCCTGGATCGCGGCGAAATCCTTCATCGCCGCCGCCCACAGTTCAGGCCAGCCCGTCTCGACCCCGCGCAGATTGACCCAAAGCCGACCCTGTTTGATCGCCTCCAGCAGCTCCTCGCCCGACAGCCGCCCGCGCGCGCCGGTGCGCAAGGACACCTGCCCCTCGTCGTCGTAGTCATACAGGTTGATGTCGAAAAGGTCGGCCGGATAGCGATCCAGCACGGCGGCCAGCGCCGCGTCCTCGGCGAACCCTTGCTCGATCAGGGTGTGGGCGTGGGTTTTGGCCTCGGCGATCGGGCCCGGATAGCGTGTGCGACGTTGGGTCATGCCGATGTCCTCAAACGTGGGCGACGCGCGCCGGCGTCTTCTTCTTCGCAGCCGCCTTCTGGACAGCCGACCGTGCGGCGACCGCCGCGCCCCTCAGCCGCCCGACCGGCGTCGCCTCGCAAGCTTCGATCGTGGCCCAGCGCCGACGCAGGGACGCCCGCACCGCCTCGCCGCCTCCGCCCGCCCTGTTCAGCGCCGCGACCGTGATGTCGCCCAGCGCCTGGGTCACGCCCGGCTGCATCACCACGGCTTCGCGCACCGTCTGGCGCGCGTTGACGAAATACTTCTTGTAGGTCTCGCCCTCGAAGCCGAAGTCGAACACCCGGAAACCCTCGGCCGCCGCCAGCCGCATTGTGTCCATGCTCAGCAGGATGCCCGGCGAGCACCGCGCCAGCGTCGGCTCATAGGCCGGGAACCAGAAATGGTAATGCCGTCCGGCGTGCAGCGAGAACTCGATCGCCACCAGCTTGTCGCCGGCATGCATCGCCGCCATCGAGGCGCCGAAGCCTTCTCGCGGCTCGCTCATCAGCGCGTGGAGCAGATCCCGCGTCCAGCCGCAGGCGAAGATGTCATGCAGCCCCGAGCGCCGATACTGCGCCGCCTTCAGCGCGATCAAATGATCCAGCAGCACCGGATCTCTGAGACCCCGCTCCACCCGGATCGGCCCCAGTTCGGCCTCCAGGCTTCGGCGCGCCCGCTCCTTGTCCTTGAAGTATTTGCCGAAGGTCTTGCGACGCTCGGCGTACCAGTCGTCATAGCCCGCCTCGGGCATGATCACCTGCACGGTCTCGCGCGCCTGGCCGGTTTCGCCCGCACCGATCCAGCCGGGTACGTTCAGCCGCTTGGCGTTCAACAGCCGCGCCACTTCTTCCAGCGTGATCGTCTCGTCCGCCGGGGCGATGACGCCATGATAGTCGTTCATGGGCGCGCCAAGCGGCTGCACCGCTCCGCCGCGTCGCTGATGCGGGAAGAAGCCTACGATCTCGCCATCTCGCCGGAACACGGCGATCGCCGCGCCGGGGCAGACCCGTGAGGCGATCTCGGCATAGTCCCAGCGGAAATAGGGGCTGGCCAGATCAGGATTGTCAGCCGTCCACGCACGCCAAAGGGCTATGGCGGCGGCGTCCATCGCCGCCGCGTCCATGATCTCGACCTGCAGCATTCCGGCCATAAGCATCCTCTCGGGGCCTTGCGCAGCAAGGTCCATTCCACGTCGCACCCTGCCCTATGCGCGTTTCATCAGGGTTCACCGGCATGGTGAACGCGCGTTGACGGAGCCGCGGTCGCCCTGGCGCGTTTGAGTGACCCAAGGAGAAGACCATGACCGATCAACGCCCTGACAGCAAAGCCGTCGAGAACGAAAACCTGCGGCCGGACGGCGAAGGCCAGCCGCCGCGCCCCGCGACCGAACCCAAGGGTTCAAAGGACTCGTCCAACTCCGGCGAGACCAAAACCGACCCCGCGACCGGCGAACCCAACTGAACAACCGACCGCCTGCACTCACCGCCTCGAAAGTCTCTTATGAACCGTCCCGCCTACCTCGCCGCACTCGCTGTTCTGTCTTTGGGCGCCTGCTCGCCAAAGGAGGAGAATAAGGCCGCACCCCCAGCGCAGACGGCCGAGACTGCCCAGACGGCGCAAGTGGGCCAGACGGGGCCGCTGTCACGTGACGCCATTGAAAACACTGCCTATGCGCCGCCGCCCGCCGCGCAAGAGGGCCAGCCCGCCCCCCCGAATGCCGCTCAGCAGCAGCCGCAACCTGCCCTGATCCGCGCACAGGTCCTTCTGGAGCGGGCCCGCTTCTCGCCCGGCGCGATCGACGGCCTGGCGGGGTCGAACATGCGTCAGGCGATCTCCGCGTTTCAGGAAGCCAACGGCATGACGGTGAACGGCGAGCTGAACGCCGACGTGATGGGCCGACTGCGCGCCGCCGCCGGACCGGGCGCGGTGACCACCACCTACACGATCACCCAGCAGGACATCGCCGGGCCCTACCTCGGCGTCGTCCCCACGGAGCTGGAGGCTCAGGGTCAGGTGGCCCACATGGGCTACGCCAACATCGTCGAGGCGTTGGCCGAGCGGTTCCACGTCACCGAGGCCTTGCTGCGCGCCATGAACCCCGGTGCCGACTTCAACCGCGTGGGTCAGGGCCTACTTGTCCCCGCCGTCAACACCGCCCCCCTGCCCGCCGACGTGGACCACATCGACGTCGATAAGAGCGAAGGCTCGGTGAAGGCGTTCGACGCCGACGGCAAGCTGATCGCCTACTTCCCCGCCACTATCGGCAGCGGCGACAACCCGACCCCGACCGGCACGGTCAAGGTCAACGGCGTGGCGCGGAACCCGGACTACACCTACGATCCGTCGAAACTCAGCTATGGCGACGGCAAGAAGAAGGTCGTCGTCAAACCGGGCCCCAACAATCCGGTCGGCGTCGTGTGGATCGATCTGAATAAGCCTAGCTACGGCATCCACGGCACGCCGGACCCGCATCTGGTCGGCAAGACGGCGTCGCACGGCTGCGTGCGCCTTACCAACTGGGACGCCTGGATGCTGGCTGACAAGGTCAAGCCGGGCGTTACCGTCCGCTTTATCTAGTGGACGGCGCCGAACGGCGTCCCGTCCCAGAAGTCGCAGTGGTGGCGTTCGAAAAAGCCGTCGTCCATCACATCGCCTTCCGGCTTGAACACCCGCACCGGCCCCGCACCCCCGACGCGGGGCCATTCGGCGGCGAAGGCCGAACGCCCGAACGTCGCCCACAGCCTTTGCATCCGCTCGGACAGCGCCTTCTGCTCAGGCGTGAACCTTTTGGGATCAGCAAACACCCAGCGCGTTCCGAACACATAGGCGAGTTCACTGGCGTGATAGGCGCCTAGATCCAGACCGACGATCCAGTCCGGCAAAACGAACGGCGCCTCGCGATCGGCGAACTCATAGCCCCACACCGGCACATGCTGGGCCAGAAGACGTCGCAAGGCCTGTGACGGACAGGCGAACCTCTGGTCGGTGAAGTTGGTGGCGATGGCATAGGCGGGCCCATCCTCACCCACCGGATAACGCTCCAGCACCCGCTCGCCCTGGTCGCCGTACATCCAGATCGTCTCCTTTTGATAGCGATCCATGTCCTGCACCTCGTTGGCGAACAGCCGCCCCTCATCCAGGTTCGTCCCGACGAGGACGGGCACGCGCGTGAACCGCCCTTCGCGGATCGCGACCGCCGGATTTTGCGGCACAGTGGCGTCGGTGTGCACCGGCCCCCACGATCCCGGCCCATTGATGCCCGCTCTCAATGACGCCGCGCGCGATAGCCGCCAGGCCGGCAGCGCCTTCAGGCACGCGATCTGATCCTCGCCCGTGCAGCCCAGCCTTTCGGCGAACATCGGCCCCGACTGGGCCGCGTCCTGCGCCCTGACCAGGGACGACGGCTCCAGGCACCCGCCGCTCTGCATGATGACCCGCTGATACAGCCCTTCCGCCTGCGGCGACGCCATCAGGTAACAGGCCGTCCAGGCCCCGGCGCTCTCGGCGAACAGGGTGACGTCGCCCGGGTCGCCGCCGAAGGCCGCGATGTTCCGATGCACCCACTTCAGCGCCGCCTGCTGATCCATCAGTCCGAAGTTGCCGCCGAAGCCTTCGCCGGTCGCCTCAAATCCGGGATGCGCCAGCCAGCCCAGCGCGCCGAGTCGATAGTTCATCGTCACGACCACCCGCCCCTGCTCGCGCGCCAGTTTCGACGGATCGTAGTTGGCGCCCGCCCCCACGGTGAAGGCGCCGCCGGGAATATAGACCATCACGGGCCGCGCCTCGGCCGCGTCTCCGCCCGGCGCATAGATGTTCAGATACAGACAGTCCTCTGACCCGACGACGATCCCGCCGCCGCCGCCCAGGATCGAACGACGCCCGATCGACTGGGTGCAGTCCGAACCAATCCGCGTCGCATCCCGAACGCCCTGCCAGGCCTGAACCGGCTGCGGCGCGCGCCAGCGCCGTTCGCCGACGGGCGGCGCCGCGAACGGCACGCCGAGGAACGCTCGCGTCCCCGCCCCCTCGACGCCGCGCACCATCCCAGCTTCAGTCGTCGCCAACACCGGCTCGGCGTCCTTGGCGAACCGGACCTGATCGACCTTGCCGGGATGCGTGGCGCAGGCCGACAGGGCGGCAAGGCACGCAAGCAACGAAATCAGACGCATCGTTAACCTTGGCTGTTGAGCAGACGATCTCAACGCCTGAGCGTCCGGCCCGTTGCGGGCCCGGCAGTCGCCCAAACAGCAAAACGGCCCCCGGATGGCTCCAGGGGCCGTTCTGTTACGCGACTTTGTATCCAACCGGCCTCAAGCAGCGCGTGAGCGCGTTAGGCCGAAAGGATGTCGT
>AMYY01000023.1 GCA_000335735.1 alpha proteobacterium L41A
GCACGCCCGCCGCATCATTCTAAACATTGAAATCGGGGGCTCGAATGTGGACGAAACGAGCGAAAGTGCTTCGTCGTGTCCTGGGCGCGGCCGGGGCTCTTGGCGTCCTTATCGCATCCGGCGCGCAGGCGTCGGACCCCAGAACGATCACTGTGGACGTTGCGGGGGCCTTCACGTCTCGCGACCGGATGGCGGAACTGTCGGTTGGGGCCGACTATCCCGGCACGACGATCCGGCCCGAGGCGCTGGCGCAGCTGAAGACGGCGCGTGATGAGCTGGGTTTTCGCTACATTCGCTTTCACGACATCTTCCATGACGACATGGGAGTCTATCGCGAGGTGGACGGCAGTCCCATCTATGACTGGACCAAGATCGACCATCTCTACGACAGTTTCCTGGCCATGGGCATCAAGCCCTTCATCGAACTGGGCTTCACCCCCGATGCGATGAAGACATCGGAGCAGACGCTCTTCTACTGGGAGGGCAACACCTCGCATCCCCAGCCCGAAAAATGGACGGGCCTGATCGACGCCTTCGTGCGGCATCTGATCGACCGATACGGAATCGATGAGGTGCGGTCGTGGTATTTCGAGTTCTGGAACGAGCCGAACCTGGATGGCTTCTGGGAGCGTGCGGATCAGGCGGCTTATTTCGACTATTATGTCCGCACCGCCCGGACGATCAAGGCGATCGATCCGGCCCTGCGCGTCGGCGGGCCGTCCACGGCCGGAGCCGCGTGGGTTCCCGAGTTCCTGGCCTATGCGCAGCAGCATGACGCGGCCGTCGATTTCGTCACCACCCATACCTACGGCGTCGAAGGCGGGTTCCTGGACGAGAAGGGCGAGGGGGACAACAAGCTCTCGCGCAATCCTGACGCCGTGATCGCCGATGTGCGCAAGGTCCGGGCCGAGATCGAGGCTTCGGCCCAGCCGGGCCTGCCGCTGTTCTTCACCGAGTGGAGCACCAGCTACAATCCGCGCGATCCGATCCACGACGACTATCTCGGCGCGTCCTACATCCTGACCAAGCTGCGTCAGAGCGAGGGTCTGGCGCAGGGCATGAGCTATTGGGCCTACAGCGACCTGTTCGAAGAGCCGGGCCCGCAGACCAAGCCGTTCGACGGCGGCTTCGGTCTCATGACTCCGCAGGGCGTGCGCAAACCGACGTGGTTTGCCTACAAATATCTAAACAGTCTGGGCGACCGCGAACTGTCGACCGGCGACGATCAGAGCATCGCGGCCATGCAGGTTGATAAGGTTCAGGTTCTGGCCTGGCGCTACGAACTGCCGGACCAGCCGATCAGCAACCGACCCTTCTTCCGCCAGGTGCGAGAGCCGGCGGCGGCGGCCCCTTTGCGGATCGAGATGCGAGGGTTGCGTCCCGGCGTCCACGCCGCCAGCCTCCGCCGCGTCGGATTCAAGGCCAACGACGCCTACACCGCCTATCTGGAAATGGGCGCGCCGACGACGCTGAGCGAAGAGCAGCTCAAAACCCTGCAAGCCCTCACCCTGGACCAAGCCGAAACCTTCATGGTCACGGCGCGTGCGGACGGAACGGCCCAGGTGGAGATTCCCATGCGCGTCCACGATGTGGTCATGGTCGAGATGGATGCGTCGCCGGGGCGCTGACGCCCGAGCGACCAATGTAAGCCAAAGCCATCGCAACTGGTGGACGTGCCTTGATGAGCGTGCTGCTGTCCCTTCTGTGACTGATCACCAGAATCCCCGCCGCAACCACACCATGGGCGACATCGCGCGTCTCGCCGGCGTGTCGCCGATGACGGTGTCGCGGGTCGTCAATGGCGATGCACGGGTGCGCGAGGCGACGCGTGAGCGGGTCGAGGCGATCATACGGGAAACCGGCTATGTTCCCGATCCGGCGGCACGAATTCTGGCGCGGGCCGGGGGTGGGCGGATCGGCCTTCTCTACGCCAACCCGTCCAGCGCCTATCTGGCCGAGCTGCTGTCAGGCGCCTTGGACGGGGCGCGGTCGGTGGGGCTGTTGCTGCTGATCGAGCCATCGCGGCCGGGCGCGCCGGACGAGGAGCGTGAGGCCGTGCAGAGGCTGGCGGCCGGCGGGGCGCAAGGCGTGATCGTGCCGCCGCCGCTGGGCGAATCGGCGGCGACTCTGGACGCAATCGCCATCAGCGGGATGAAGGCCGTGGTTCTGGCGGCGCCCGCGCTGCGGGACGGCCTGATCTCCCTACGGGTGGATGATCAGGGAGCGGCGCATGAGATGGCGCGGCATCTGCTGGACTTGGGTCACCGCGCCATCGGCTTCGTAGAAGGCCATCCCGACCAGAGCGCCAGCGCCGATCGCCGCCACGGCGCCCAGGCCGCCGTCGATTCGGTGGCCGGCGCGACGATGTGGGCCGAGGCGGGCGACTTCACCTATCGTTCGGGTTTCGAGGCGGGACAGCGGCTTCTGGCGCGCTCGCCGCGACCGACCGCCATCTTCGCCAGCAACGACGACATGGCCGCCGGGGTTCTGGCCGCCGTTCATGCGGCCGGCCTGTCGACGCCTGGGGATATTTCGGTGGCTGGGTTCGACGATACCTATTTGGCCGCCAGCGTCTGGCCGACCCTGACGACGATCCGTCAACCCGTCGCAGAAATGGCGCGTTCCGCTGCGGTTATGCTGGGGCGGGGAGGAGAGGGGGACGGCCCGGTTTCCCACGACTTCATCGCGCGCGAAAGCACAGCCCCTCCGAACGATTGACATCCACCCTCCGCTAAAAGATGTTAGCGCTAACACGTCCGAGAGCGTGGGGAGGATGAGATTTGTTGCTTGCCGATTGCCTGCCGGCGGACTGGCGCGATGCGCGCCTGCTGGGACGCGTGCTGACCGAGGCTGGTCCCTCGCCTGTGCTGGCGCGAGGCGGCCGGCTTTATGATCTTTCGAACCAGGTCGCCACGACGGCCCAGGCGGTCGCGCTAGACGGTCTGGACAGCGCAGGCGTGGACCTTGGCCCGCTGGACGAACTGACGGTCGCCTCAGCCTGGTCGTCTGGTGCGGCAGAGATCCGCCTGCTGTCGCCGCTGGATCTTCAATGCATCAAGGCGTCAGGCGTAACCTTCGCCGTGTCGGCCCTGGAACGGCTGATCGAGGAGCGAGCGCGCGGCGATGCCGATGCAGCGAACGCCGTACGCCAGTCCATCCTCGACCGGATCGGCGGCGATCTGAAGGATCTACGTCCCGGCTCGGAACAGGCTGAAGCCGTCAAGGCGCAGCTGATCGCCGAAGGCCTGTGGTCGCAGTATCTCGAAGTCGCCATCGGTCCCTACGCCGAAATCTTCACCAAGGCGCCCGTGATGGCCTCGGTCGGCTGGGGCGCGGAGGTCGGGGTGCGGGCGGATTCGGCCTGGAACAACCCGGAGCCCGAGGTCGTCGTCGTCTGCGACCCGTCCGGCCGTCCCGTCGGCGGCAGCCTGGGCAATGACGTCAATCTGCGCGACATCGAGGGCCGCTCGGCATTGCTCCTCGGCAAGGCCAAGGACAACAACGCCTCGGCCTCCATCGGGCCCTTCATCCGCCTGTTCGACGACGGTTTCTCTATGGACGACGTGCGCGCGGCGACCGTGCGGCTTGAGGTCAAGGGGACGGACGGCTTCGTTATGACGGGCGAAAGCTCGATGAAGCTGATCAGCCGCGATCCCGAGGAACTGGTGCGCCAGACCCTGAGCGCCCACCAGTATCCCGACGGCTTCGCCCTTTACCTGGGCACCATGTTCGCCCCGATCGAGGATCGCGACGCACCAGGCAAGGGCTTCACGCACAGGATCGGGGACCGGGTGCGTGTCTCGTCCGAAAAGCTAGGCGTGCTGGAGAACATCGTCGCGACCTGCGACCAGGCCCCGTCCTGGAAGTTCGGGGTCATGGAACTGATGCGCAATCTGGCCGGTCGCGGCCTGCTGGGAGCCACCGCATGAGCGGCGCAATCTATCCGTCGTTGAGGGATCGTCTGGTCGTCGTCACCGGCGGCGGCTCCGGGATCGGCGCGGGCTTCACCGAGGCCTTTGCGCGCCAGGGCGCCCGCGTCGTCTTCTTCGACATCGCCGAGGCGGATTCCAAGGCGCTGGAGGCGTCGCTGGCCGAGTTGTCGCCGGCGCCGGTTTTCCACCCCTGCGACCTGACCGATATTGCGGCGCTGCAGCGCTGTCTGGCTGACATCGTCGCCGAACACGGTCCCATCGACGTTCTGATCAACAATGCCGCCAATGACGATCGTCATACGCTGGCGGAGGTGACGCCCGACTACTGGGACAACCGGATCAATGTGAACCTGCGTCACCTCTATTTCGCGGCGCAGTCCGTGGCGACGGGCATGCGCGAACAGGGGCGGGGCGTCATCATCAACCTCGGCTCGATCAGCTGGCATCTGGGCCTGCCCGACCTGTCGCTTTACGAGACTGCAAAGGCGGGCATCGAAGGGATGACGCGGGCCCTGGCGCGTGAGCTGGGCGGCGATGGCGTGCGCGTCGTCTGCATCGTGCCCGGCAACGTCCAGACCCCGCGCCAGATGAAATGGTACACGCCGGAAGGCGAGGCCGAGATCGTGGCGGCGCAGTGCCTGCCCGGTCGGTTGCAGCCGCGAGACGTCGCCGCGCTGGGCCTGTTCCTGGCCTCTGACGATGCACGATTGATTACAGGCCACGAGTATTTCGTGGACGCCGGCTGGCGTTAGGGTTTTCTGATTTCACGCCCGCGTCAGACGGGCTTTCGGAGGGAATATCGAGATGGCAGGACCGACTGGGGGCTCGGCCCCCGACATTGCGGGCGATGACCGCGTCAACATGGCGTTCATCGCCCTGATCGTGGCGGTCGCCACCATCGGCGGTTTCATGTTCGGCTATGATTCCGGCGTCATCAACGGCACCCAGGACGGGCTGGAGGCGGCCTTCAAACTGTCGGCCCTGGGCACCGGATTCAACGTCGGCGCCATCCTCTTGGGCTGCGCCGTCGGCGCCTTCATCGCGGGACGTTTGGCCGACGCCATCGGCCGTCGCACGGTGATGCAGATCGCCGCCGTCCTTTTCATCGTCTCGGCCATCTGGGCGGGCGCGGCCGACAGTTCGGCCCACTTCATCATCGCCAGGTTCATCGGCGGTCTGGGCGTGGGCGCAGCCTCGGTCCTGTCGCCGGCCTATATCTCCGAAGTGACCCCGGCCTCGATCCGCGGCCGGCTGTCTTCGGTGCAGCAGATCATGATCATCACCGGCCTGACCGGCGCCTTCGTGGCCAACTATGCGCTGGCGGCGACGGCCGGCGGATCAACCGCCGAGTTCTGGCTGGGCTTCCCCGCCTGGCGCTGGATGTTCTGGCTGCAGGTGATCCCCGCCGCCGTGTATCTGCTGGCCCTGCTGGTCATCCCAGAAAGCCCGCGCTTCCTGGTGGTCAAGAAGAAGGACGCCCAGGCCGAAGCGGTGCTGTCGAAATTGTTCGGCGCCGGCGTCGGCGCGCGCAAGGTCCAGGAAATCCGCGCCTCCCTGGCCGCCGATCACAAGCCCAAATTCGCGGACTTGCTTGACCCCGCGACCAAGAAGGTGCGCCCCATCGTCTGGGCCGGCCTGATCCTGGCGGTGTTCCAGCAACTGGTCGGCATCAACATCGTCTTCTACTACGGCGCGGTGCTGTGGCAGTCGGTCGGCTTTTCCGAGAACGACGCCCTGCAGATCAACATCCTGTCCGGCGTCCTGTCGATCGCCGCCTGTCTGGCCGCCATCGCCGTCATCGACAAGATCGGCAGAAAGCCCCTGTTGCTCATCGGTTCGGCCGGCATGTTCGTGACCCTGGCTGTCGTCGCCTGGTGCTTCTCCAAGGCCGCCCTGATCGACGGGTCGCTGCATCTGGACGACAACACCGGCCTGATCGCCCTGATCGCGGCCAACGCCTATGTCGTCTTCTTCAACTTCAGCTGGGGCCCGGTGATGTGGGTCATGCTGGGCGAGATGTTCCCCAACCAGATGCGCGGTTCGGCCCTGGCCGTCGCCGGCTTCGCCCAGTGGATCGCCAACTTCGCCATCTCGGTCAGCTTCCCCTGGATGGCCGCGACGCTCGGTCTGGTCGTCACCTACGGCTTCTATGCGGTCAGCGCCCTGATCTCCTTCTTCTTGGTGCAGGCCTGGGTGAAAGAGACGCGCGGTCGCGAACTGGAAGACATGACGGGCTGATTTCCGGCTCCGAAATACCCATCTCCCCGAGACGGGCGGCGCTCCCCCGCCGCCCGTCCGCCTTATGGAAAGGACACTTCATGACCGACACGCTTGAACTCTCGCACTGGATCGGCGGCGAAAAAGTCTCCGGCGCCATCGCCGGTGAAAGCCTGAATCCGTCCGACACCCGCGACGTCGTGGCCCGCACGCCCAAGGGCGGCGCCGCCGAGGTGGATCAGGCCGTTCAGGCGGCACGCGCCGCCTTCCCCGGCTGGTCCGACGCCTCGCCGGAAGTGCGCTTCGACGTGCTGGACAAGGCCGGGTCTCTGATCATGGAGCGCGCCGCACAGATCGGTCGCCTGCTGGCCCGCGAAGAGGGCAAGACCCTGCCCGAGGGCATCGGCGAGACGATGCGCGCCGCCCGCATCCTGAAGTATTTCGCCGGCGAGGCGCTGCGCGTCCACGGCCAGAACCTGGCCTCGACCCGTCCGGGCGTCGAGATCCAGACCTACCGCCAGGCGGTCGGCGTCTTCGGCCTGATCACCCCCTGGAACTTCCCCATCGCCATTCCGGCCTGGAAGATCGCCCCGGCCATCGCCTTCGGCAACACCGTCGTGATCAAGCCCGCCGGCCCGACGCCGGCCACGGCCGAGGCCCTGATCGCTATCCTGCATGAGGCCGGCTTGCCCAAGGGCGTGGTGAATATGGTCATCGGCGACGGCGACGTCGGCCGCGCCATCGTCGCCCATCCGGGCATCGACGGCATCAGCTTCACCGGCTCGCAGGCCGTGGGCGCGGGCGTCGCCGAGGGCGCGGTCAAGCGTCAGGCGCGGGTCCAGCTGGAGATGGGCGGCAAGAATCCGCTGATCGTTCTGGACGACGCCGATCTGGATCGGGCGGTGAACATCGCCCTGGACGGCAGCTTCTTCGCCACGGGCCAGCGCTGCACCGCCTCCAGCCGCCTGATCGTTCAGGACGGCATCCACGACCGCTTCGTCGCCGCCCTGGCCGAGAAGGTCGCGGCCCTGCGCGTGGGCAACGCCCTGGACGCCAACACCCAGATGGGCCCGGCCGTGACCGAGGCCCAGCGCGAGGTCTCCTACAAATACATCGACATCGCCCGCGAAGCCGGCGGCCGCATCGTGACCGGCGGCGAGCGTCTGACCTTCGACGCGCCCGGCTGGTACGTCCAGCCGACCCTGATTGCGGACACTGCCGCCGACGCCCGCATCAACAACGAAGAGGTCTTCGGCCCGGTCGCCTCAACCATCCGCGTCGCCAGCTATGAAGAAGCGCTCGCCGTCGCCAACGGTGTCGAGTTCGGCCTTTCGGCCGGCATCGTCACTCAATCGCTGAAACACGCCCGCGACTTCCAGAAGAACGCCAGGGCCGGCATGACTATGGTCAATCTGGCGACTGCCGGCGTCGATTATCACGTCCCCTTCGGCGGGACGAAGAAGTCGTCCTACGGCTCACGCGAACAGGGTTTCGCGGCCGTGGAGTTCTACACCCAGATCAAGACCTCCTACTCGGCGGGCTGATCCATGAGCGAGCCGGAACTGATCTGGGATATTCAGGCGGAGCTGGGCGAGGGCCCGGTCTGGGACGCCGCGCGTGGGGCGCTGTGGTTCGTCGATATCAAAGGACGAAAGCTGCACCGCTACACGCCCGCGACCCGCGATAAGCGTTCGTGGGACACGCCCGACCAGACCGGCTTTGCTCTGCCCGCCGAGGACGGTTCGCTGGTCTGCGGCGTGCGGGGCGGTCTGTATCGCTTCGACCCGGAGGAGGGCGATTTCTCGCGCTTGCATCCGGTCGAGGAGGACCGGCCGCAGAACCGTCTGAACGACGGCTTCGTCGCGCCTGACGGGTCGCTGTGGTTCGGTTCGATGGACGACAGCGAACAGGTCGAAACCGGCGCGCTCTATCGCTGGTTCCGGGGCGAGCTGACACGGCACGATGACGGTTACGGGGTCACCAACGGCCCCTGCCTCAGCCCCGACGGCCGCACACTCTATCACCACGACACGCTGAAGAAGACGGTCCTGGCCTTCGACCATACGGACGGCCTGCTGTCGAACAAGCGTGTCTTCGCCGTGACCGAGGACGGCTATGCCGACGGCCCCAGCATGGATGCGGCGGGCGTGCTGCACGTCGGCCTGTTCAACGGCTGGGGCGTCGCCCGCTTCGCCCCGGACGGGACGCGGATCGGCAAGATCGACATGCCGGTCCAGACGGTGACCAAGGCGGCCTTCGGCGGCCCGGACCTCCGCGATCTCTATATGACCACGGCCTGGCTGGGGAACGCCGACAAGCGGGCCGAGCAGCCGACCCTGGGCGGGCTTTATCGCGTGCGCGTCGAGACGCCGGGTCTGCCGCAAAACCGGATCAAGCTGTGATCGCTCTGAAGGCCGGCGACTGGCGCGCGACCTTGGCGCCAGAGTTGGGTGGGTCCGTCCTAAGCCTCGACTGGCGCGGTCAGCCGGTGTTCCGACCCACGCCAGAAGGGGCCAGCGACATTTTGGAGACGGCCTGTTTCCCGCTGGTCCCCTACGCCAATAGGATCGCCGACGGTCGCTTCGTTTTCGAGGGAAGCTCGGTTCACCTGCCAGTGCTTGATCGGTTCGCGCCCCATGCGATCCATGGCGAGGGCTGGCTGCAGTCCTGGACGGTCGAAAGACAATCCGCCGATACAGTTGCAATGACGTTGAATTGGGCCGGCGATCCCGACGGCTGGCCATGGCCCTGGTTCGCGCGGCAAAGCGTATCCCTGTCCAGCGAGGGACTGCAGATCGGCGTGTCCGTCACGAACACGGGCGAGGACGCCATGCCGGCAGGTCTGGGGCTGCACCCCTATTTCCACCGATATCCAGACAGCCGGCTCACGCTTCCTGCCGAGGGGGTATGGATCACCGACGCCCGTCAGATTCCGGAACGGCTGGCACCGGCCGCCGAGGTTGTGGACTGGTCGAACGGCGTAGATCTCGCCGACGCCCCCTTCGTCGATCACGCCTACGCTGGCTGGAGCGGAGAGGCGTTCCTGAACGGCGGCGGTCGCCGCGTTACCTTGACCGCCGACGCGGCCGCGCGCTGGAGCCAGGTGTATATGCCTGTCGACGCTGACTTCTGTTGCGTCGAACCCGTCACTCACCGCCCGGACGCTCACAACGCTCCGCGTGGCGAGGATCATGGTCTGGTCCGCCTGGAGCCCGGCCGAACCCTGTCGCTCACCGTTATGATCGGCGCAGTGTCGTCGACTTGACGGCTATGGCGCCTGAGGGTCATTGCGCGGCGACGACGCGTCGTCGTGGCTGGAGAGCAACCGAGCCAGGAAGCGCGCCGTCAAACGTTAAGCTCGGAACCGCACGGACCGTCATCCGCTTTGGAAGCTGAGCGTGAGAGGGGGCAGCTAGCGGTGCAATATCCGACGACGACGTCAGGTGAGGCGTGGCGGCCCTACTGCGGATCTGCGCCGGACTTTGGCGAGTGGCGCTGGAACCTTGATCCGGTGCTGCTGCTTTTGCTGGCCGCTGCGACGGGGTTGGTTCTTTGGCGGTTGGAAGGGCGGCGGCGCGGCTATGGCCTGGCGGCCGTCGCGGTATTGGCCGTTGGATTTGTCTCCCCGCTGTGCGCCCTTAGCTCGGCGCTTTTCTCCGCGCGGACGGTTCATCATGTGCTGTTGGTCGGCCTCGCCGCGCCCCTGCTGGCGGCGGCGTTGCCGATAAGACGATATGGGTCGCTGATCCTGGCGACGGCGGTGCAGGCGGTGGTGTTCTGGGCTTGGCACGCGCCCGACGCCTATGGCGCCGCCCTGTCGAGCGATGCGGTCTATTGGGTGATGCAGATCAGTCTGCTGGCGAGCGCCGTCTGGTTCTGGTGCGCGGCGCGGTCGGCGCCTGCGCCGGCGGCGGTCATCGCCCTGTTGGCGGCCATGCTGGCGATGGGGCTGCTCGGGGCGGTGCTGACGTTTGCAGGTCAGGCGGTCTATGCGCCCCACGCCTATTCGACCCTGGCCTGGGGCCTGACGCCGCTGGAGGATCAGCAGGCGGCCGGGCTGATCATGTGGGCGCCGGCGGCGGCGCTGTATCTGTTCGCCGCCCTGTGGCGGCTGGGGCGGATGATCGGTCCCGACGCCGAGGCGCATCCGGCATGATCGAAAAACTGTTCAGGCAGCTGCTGGAATGGGCGGCGGGTCACCATGACGAGGGTCGCTACTCGCCCGTCGGCATCGGCTTTCACTGGGTGATGGCGGGGCTGGTGATCTTCCAGCTCGGTTGGGGCTGGTGGATGGGGCGCCAGCCGGTGGGCGGCGCCATGATGGCCGCCTACGACCTGCATTTCGCAATCGGCGTGCTGATGCTGATCCTGGTGATCGGCCGGCTGTCGTGGCGTTTGCTGGCGCCCGACCTGATCAATGATGCGGACAAGCCGGGTTGGGAAAGCATGGCCGCCCATGTGACCCACTATGTCTTCTACATCTGCCTGTTCGGCCTGCCGCTGTCGGGCTGGGCCATGATTTCGGCGACGGATCGGACACGTCAGCTGGAGACGTTGGGCTTCATCAAATGGCCGCTGCTGCCGCTGCAGGATCTATCCAACACGCAGCTATGGGCGATCGAGGCGGCAGCGGAATGGATGCACTGGGGACTGGTCATCACCCTGTTGCTGATGATCCCGATCCACGCCGGCGCCGCGCTCAAGCACCATCTGATCGATAGGGACGACGTGTTTCACGCGATGCTGCCGGTCGTGCCGCAGCTTCGACCGAAGCGGACCCGGTGGCAGCGGCGCTGGCGCGCGCTGGAGAAGCGGGTTGCGTCGACAGCCAGGACGCTATGGCGCGGGCTTCTGGGTCCGAAAGCGATTTGACGGCGGCGGCCATGACGCCGCGCGGGTCGTTGCGGCGTTTACCCGCTTTCCAGCGGTCGATCTGTTCCAGCGTGTAGGCGGCGGGTTGGCCGGCGATCTGCGGGTTGCCGCCCTGGCCTGAGCCTTGACCCCGGTCGCCGTGACATGAAGCGCAGGCGACGATGCCGCGCGAGGGGTCGCCGTTCAGATAGAGGGCGGGCGCGCGCGCCATCGACACGGGCGTTTGTATCGGCGCGGGCAGCCCGGCGTAGTAGGCGGCGACCTCGCGACGGCCCTGCTGGTCCAACGCCTTGGCGATGCGGGTCATGGCGTCGTCGGGACGCGGGCCCGATGCATAGTCTTCCAACTGCTTTTGCAGATAGCCGGCGTCTAGGCCTGCCAGGCGCGGGGCGGCGACCCCGTCCCCGCCGCCGTCCAGGCCGTGACAGGTAAAGCAGGCGTTTGCCGCCCCGCCCGCGCCGCCGCTCATGGCGATGACCTGACCATTCGCCGTGAAGGTGCGATCCGTCTGGCCCGGCGTGGAGTCGCAGGCGGCCAGGCCGGTTAGCAGAACAAGGACGGAAAGGGAGGCGCGCACGGCGGTGCAACACCTGCTTATGGCGAAGGTTCCTTGTGGCGATGCGTCGAGGCTCCATGTCGCAGTCGGGAACCTCCTTCCGACAAGAGGATTGCTCTGGCGAAGCTTTGGGGGGCGGATGGGTTTTCGGACAACGGGCGAGGTGATGGGACGACGGGCGGCGGCCTGCGCGCTGGCGCTCGCCCTGTGCGCCTGCGTGGACAAGTCCGACCTGCCTCGGCCGGTTGTTCAGGCCGATGCAGCTGCCGGACTGGCCGTGATCAAGGAGGTCGGTTGCGCCGCCTGTCACCGGATCCCCGGCGTCGCCTGGCCCGAGGGCCGGTCCGGCTCGAACCTTGCCGGGTTCGGCGCGCGTCCCCTGATCGCCGGACGCTTGCCGAACCAGCCCGATACCCTGATCCGCTGGCTGATCGACGCGCCGTCGATGGACCCCGGAACCGCCATGCCGCCCATGCCCCTGACGCAAGACCAAGCCCGCGACGTCGCGGCATATCTGTACACGCTCGATGAAGACTGACGCCCCTCCCGGAATCGCCGGCTGGCCGCCGCCCGTGCTGGATCCAGCCGGGCCGTTCGCCGGACCGATCCAGACCGTCGCCTGGGTGCTGTTCATCATGGCGGCGGTGGTCATGGTTGTGGTGGCCGTGGCGCTCGGCATCGCCCTGTTCGGGCCGCGCAAGTGGAAGCGGCGGGTCGGCGGCGAGCGACTGATCTGGATTGCGGGACTGGTCTTCCCGGTGGTCGTTCTGACCGGGCTGCTGGTCTATGGGCTGACCACCACGGCGCGGGTGGCCGATGCGCCCAAGCCCGGCGAAATGCGGGTGCGCGTCACTGGCGAAATGTGGTGGTGGCGCGTCGCCTATCTGGACGGTCAGGGGCGAGAAATCGTCCAGGACGCGAACGAGGTCCACATCCCGGCAGGCCAGCCTGTCGTGTTCCAGCTGGAAAGCGCGGACGTGATCCACAGCTTCTGGGTGCCGCGCCTTGGCGGAAAGACCGACATGATCCCCGGCCGCCGCAACTTCATGCGACTGCAAGCCGATGCGCCCGGCACCTACGGCGGCCAATGCGCCGAATACTGCGGCGGTCCTCACGCCCTGATGGGGCTGGTGGTCGTGGCCCATGCGCCGGACGACTATGCCGCCTGGTTGGCGCGTCAGTCGCGGCCGGCCGCCGTCGTGCCCTCGGCCCAGGGGCCGCTCGCCTTGATCGACCAAGGGCGTAACGTCTTCGCCGCCTCGGGCTGTGCCGCCTGTCACACCATTCGCGGCACTGAGGCGAACGGTCTGGCGGGACCGGACCTGACCCACGTCGGCTCGCGCCAGACGCTGGGCGCCGGCATCCTTCCGAACAATCAGGGGACGATGGCCGGCTGGATTTCGGACAGCCAGAGCCTGAAGCCCGGCAATCGGATGCCGTCCTATGCCGTCCTGTCGGGCCAGGACGTGCGCGCCGTCGCCGCCTATCTGGAAAGCCTGAAATGAGTTCGGAAACCGGGTTCGATCCCGAACTCTACAGACGCTTCCCCACCACCGAAGCCCGGCCAAAGGGTGAGCTGAAGCAGCTCGACGAGGTCTGGTGCGGCCCGCGGCGGCCGTGGGAGTGGATCACGGCGATCAACAACAACTACATCGGCGTCTATTACGTCGGCGCGGCCATGCTGTTCTTCGTGCTGGCGGGCGTGCTGGCGCTGTTGATGCGCACCCAGCTGGCCCTGCCGATGACGGGTTTCCTGGCGCAGGAAACCTACAACCAGATCTTCACCATGCACGGCACGGTGATGATGTTCCTGTTCGCGGTGCCCGCGGTCGAGGCGCTGGGCGTGCTGTTGCTGCCGCAGATGCTGGGGGCGCGCGATCTGCCGTTCCCGAGGCTGAGCGCCTACGCCTTCTGGGCCTATCTGGTCGGCGGGCTGTGCTTCTTCGCCTCGCTGTTCTTCGGTCTGGCGCCGAATGGCGGCTGGTTCATGTATCCGCCGCTGACGTCGATGACCTATTCGCCGGGGATCAACGCCGACTTCTGGCTCCTGGGCATCGGCTTCATCGAGATTTCGGCCATCGCCGGCGCCATCGAGATCATCGTCGGAGTGCTGAAGACGCGTGCGCCGGGCATGACGTTGGACAAGCTGCCGATCTTCGCCTGGGCCATGCTGATCTTCGCCTGCATGATCATCATCGCCTTCCCGTCGATCATTCTGTCGACCCTGCTGCTGGAGCTGGAACGCGCGCTGGGTTGGCCCTTCTTCGATGCGGCCAAGGGCGGCGACCCCATGCTGTGGCAACACCTGTTCTGGTTCTTCGGCCACCCCGAGGTCTACATCATCTTCCTGCCGGCGGCGGGGGCGATGTCGACCCTGATCCCGGCCGTCGCCCAGACCAAGCTGGTCGGTTATCGGCTGGTGGTCCTGGCCATGCTGGCGACTGGCTTCATCAGTTTCGGCGTCTGGGCGCACCACATGTTCACCACGGGCATGCCGCAGATCTCGATCAACTATTTCAGCGCCGCCTCCATGGCCGTCAGCGTGCCGGCGGGGGTGCAGGTCTTCGCCTGGATCGCCACCCTGGCGGCGGGCAAGATGCGGTTCAACACGCCCGGCCTGTTCGCCGTAGGGGGGCTGGTGATCTTCGTCATGGGCGGGCTGACCGGGGTGATGGTCGCCATGGTGCCGTTCGACTGGCAGGCCCACGACAGCTATTTCATCGTCGCCCACCTGCATTACGTCCTGATCGGCGGGATGGTCTTCCCGTTATTCGCCGCCATCTACTACTGGACGCCGATGTCCAGCAGTCGGCCGCTCAGCGAGCGTTGGGGCAAGTGGATCTTCTGGCTGATGTTCGTCGGTCACAACGTCACCTTCATGCCCATGCACCTGACCGGGCTGATGGGCATGCCGCGCCGGGTCTATACCTATCTGCCGGATCGGGGCTGGGACCTGCCCAATATGATCTCGACCGTCGGCTCCTTCATGTTCGGCCTGGCGGTGGTGCTGTGGATGATCGACATGATCCGCAACTTCCGGCCCTTCGGCGAGAAGGACGCGGGCAATGTCTTTGGCGGGCCGGGGCTGGAGTGGCTGCCCGCCGGTCGATACTCGCTGCGGTCCGTCCCGGTGATCAAGAGCCTATATCCTGTGTGGGACCAGCCGAACCTAGCGCGCGATGTCGAGGCCGGCCGCTACTTCCTTCCCGGCGCCCCGCGCGGCGAGCGCGAGACCATGATCACCAGTCCGATCAACGCCGAACCTCAATATCTCCAGCGGATGCCCCGGCCCTCCAGCTGGTATGTCTGGGGCGCGATCTTCACAGCCGGCTTTTTCTTGATCCTGACGATCCAGGCCTATGTCGCCTCTTTGGTCAGCGGCGTGCTGGCTGTCTACTGCATCCTCAAATGGTGCTGGGGACTGGATCGGCCCGGCGGTCCCGCGACGGTGGACGTCGGCGGAGGCGTGCGACTGCCGACCTATGTGTCCGGCCCCAGCAGTCACGGCTGGTGGGCGATGGTCATCACCCTGATCGTATCGGGCATGGTCGCGATCATGGCCTGCTTCTCGTACGTCTTCCTGTGGAGCCGGCGGCCGGACCTGTGGCAGGCGCCGCCCGAGATCGGCTCCCTGCCCTTGGCCCTGGGCCTGCTGGTGGCCGCCGGACTCGGCGCCTGGGCCTCGCAAGGCGCGCTAAAGCTCGACCGGCCGCGCAGCGCCGGCATCGCATCTGTCCTGATGCTGGTCGCCACCCTGTCGGCGGGCGGCGCCTTTGCGGCCGAGGCCTCGGCCTGGTGGAACTCGGGCCTTCGCCCTGACGTCTCGAGTCAGGGCGCGACCGTCTATGCGCTATTGGCCTGGCAGGGGACATTCGTCGGCATCTCGTTGTTGATGGGACCGTTCGTCCTGCTGCGCTGGCTTTGCGGCCTGGTGTCGCCGCGTTACCCGGCGACGTTCGAAGTGGTCGCCCTGTTCGTGACCTTCACGGCGGTTCAGGGCGCGGCGACGACCCTTCTGATCCGCCTGTTCCCGGGCGTCGGCGCATGAGGTTCTGGCTGCTGATGCTGGGCGGCCTCCTGATCTGGGCCGCCCATTTCCTGGGCCTGTATCTGCTGTCGAGCGCCAGCGACGTGGCCCGCGGTTATGCCGGCGCATGGAACGGAGCGGGACTGTTCTTCAGCCTGATCTGTCTGATGGTGATCGCCGTCTTGTGTTGGTGCTGCATCGTTTGGCTGAGAGAGAAGCCCAGGGACGAGACTCGCGCCTTTGGTCTTCGGCTTGCGGTCGCCGGTGGTCTGCTCGGCGGAATTGGCGTCGTGTTTCAGACCTTGGTCCTTCTCACGCCGGTCTGATCGACCCTTCGGGCGCAAATGACGCGGCGCCGATAAGCGAAGCCGGTGAACCATTTTCCGTTCAGACGGTTAGCCAAGCCAGACTTTACGGAGAGGGCCGGCATGAACACCTACGGACTATCAGGCGCGGTCGTTCGACCGCTGCATGGGCTTTTACTGGCGTTTCCGATCGCGCTGTTCACCTTCGCCCTGTTCACCGACATCGCCTATCTGAAGACGGCAGAGGTCCAGTGGACGAACTTCTCGGCCTGGCTGATCACCGGAGCGCTGGTGTTCGGCGGTGTCGCGGGCCTGTTTTCGATCTTCGATTTCGTCATCGGTCTGCGCCGCGGACGGTCTCGGCGGGCGACGGTGCATCTGGTCGCGCTCGCGCTGGCCTGGGTGCTGGGTCTGGTGAACGCCTTCAAACACAGCCAGGACGCTTGGAGCTCTGTCGGAGCCTTCGGTCTGATCCTGTCGATCCTCTGCACAATCCTGGTCCTGGTCGCCGGCTGGACCGCCTATGCCGCGCGGGAGAGCGTCCGATGAACAAGAACCTGCTCGCCGCCAGCGCCGCCACCCTGGCCATGGCCCTGACGGTCGCATCGTGCGGCAACGCCAGCGATCCGAAACTGAACCAGACCGGCGCGACGCCCGACTTGCCGAAGATCAACGAGACGCTGGTGCCGCCGATGAAGATCAGCCCGCCGGCAGGATGGAACGGCGAGATGCCGACGGTGCCGCAGGGCTTTACGATCAGCGCCTTCGCCACGGATCTCAAAATCCCGCGTCAGATGCTGGTCCTGCCCAACGGCGACGTCCTGATCGCCGAGGGGCGCGGCGGCCATGCACCCGCCATGCGGCCCAAGGATGTGATCGCCGGCGTCATCAAGAAGCAGGGCAACACCAAGATCAAAGGCGGCAACCGTATCACCTTGGTGCGCGACGCGAACAATGACGGCACGCCCGAACTGCGAACCGTTCTGGTCGATAACCTCGATGCGCCCTACGGCTTGGCCTATGTCGACGGCTATCTCTATGTCGCCGAACAGGGGGCGCTTGTTCGCTTCGCCTTCCAGCCCGGCCAGACCGGCATTGCGACGCCCGCCGAGCGGGTGACGGAGCTGCCGTCGCGCATCAACCACCACTGGACCAAGTCCCTGACGGCCAGCGCGGACGGGTCGAAGCTGTATGTCGGCACAGGCTCGAACTCGAATATCGGCGAGCGCGGCATGGCGGTCGAGGAAGAGCGCGCCACAGTGTGGGAAATCGACCGGGCGACCGGCGCACGTCGCACCATCGCGACCGGCATTCGCAATCCGACGGCCCTGGCCATCGAACCGACCACCAATCTGCTATGGTCCGTAGTCAATGAGCGCGACGAACTGGGGCCACAACTTGTCCCAGACTATCTGACCCAGGTGCGCGACGGGGCCTTCTACGGCTGGCCCTACAGCTATTGGGGCCAGAACCGGGATCCGCGCGTGATGCCGCAGAACCCCGAGATGGTCGCCAAGGCCATCCGGCCGGACTACGCCCTGGGATCGCACGTCGCCGCCCTGGGCCTGGACTTCGCCCGCAATGGCGGCTTCGGCGGGTCGTTCGCCAACGGCGCCTTCATCGGCATGCACGGCAGTTGGAACCGTCAGGATCCGTCCGGCTATAAGGTCGTCTGGGTGCCGTTCAACGCCGGCCGTCCGGCGGGTCAGCCCGTCGATTTCGCCACCGGCTTCCTGAAGGACGGCAAGGCGCGCGGCCGTCCCGTCGGCGTCGCCTTCGATGGGAACAAGCGTGTGCTGTTCGTCGCCGACGATCTGTCGAACACGGTGTGGCGTATTGCGCCTACGCGATAAGGTAGTCGTCCTTCGCCCTCCAAGGGCGAGGGAAATGGCTATTGTCGTCGAGACATAGCCAAATACGAAAAGTCCCCGGCTGCGAGCAACCGGGGACCTTTCATGTGGGGCTGAGCTAGGCCTTACGGCGTGAAGTCGATGGTGCGCTCGAACGGCGCATCGACGGGGCGGCCGCGGTCCATGATCGGGGCGACCTGTGCGCCATTCATCAGGGCCAGGGCGGCTTCACCGAACCCCATGCCGGGGCGGGTCTCTTCCAGCACCACGCAGTCCGTGACATGACCAGACGCCAGCGCGGTGCAGCGCAGGCGCACGCTGAAGCGGTTGCTACCTTCGGCCTTTGTGGCGACGGCGCGTTCGATGGCGGGTTGAGGCGCGCTATACAGGGCCGCGTCCTTGAGCAGGGGTCCAGTCGGGGCGCCCAGCAGGGCCGTCATCAATGTCAGGCTGAAAGTCAGTGTCATGGCAGGCCTCGTTCGTCATCTATCAAGATTTGAACGAGACCTCCGTTCCCCGAACTTTCAAAAACGCGTTGGTGTGGGCCGAAAAACACACAGGCTGTTCTGAGCCAGATTAATACGGCCTCAAGCTGGACTGTTGTGCCTGGCACAGGGTCTTCAGCCATGACCGCACGGTGCGCAGACGCGCGGTGTCGTGGACGTCGCGGTGGGTGGCCAGCCAGAAGCGGCGCTCGATCAGGATCGACGGCAGGACGCGCACCAGACCCTCGGCCAGGAAGCACGGCAGCACGCCGACCCCGCCCCCGGCGGCGATGATCTCCCGCTGCGCCCGGATCGAAGACGAGGCGACGTGGGGCGCGAGGCCCGGCTGGACCTCGTCCAGATAGCGCAACTCGGGCGCATAGATCAGATCGTCGATATAGCCGACGATGTCGAAGCGGCTCAGGTCCTCGACGGTCTTCGGAATGCCGTTGCGGCGCACGTGATCGGGCGAGGCGTAGAGGGCCAGCTGATATGGCGTCAGCGGCTCGACGATCAGGCGTGCGGCATGCGGCGCGGCCAGGGTGATCGCCATGTCAACCTCTCGGCGCGTTGGCGAAAGGAAGCCGGACGTGGCCGCCAGCTCGATCCTTAGACCCTGATGGGCCAGACGCAGCGCGGGCAGGGCGGGGGCCATCAGGGTGACGCCAAACCCCTCTGACGCACTGACGCGCACGACGCCGGCGGGCGCGTCCGGCTGGGTCACGCGGCCGGCGGCCTCCATCGCGCTTTCGGCCTCCAGACCGATATCGAGCAGCTGGGCGCCGGCCGCGGTCAGCTGAAGCCCCGTGGTCGAGCGGACGACGAGGGTGGATTTCAGCGCGCTTTCCAGTCGGGCGACCCGACGCCCGACCGTGGCGGCGTCGACGCCCAACCGCTGCGCGGCGCCGCCCAGCGAGCCTGCGCGCGCGGCGGCGATGAAGATGCGCAGATCGTCCCAGTCGTACATGGCCGTCTAGCCATCTTGCAAAAACGCAGAATGTTGCGTGCAACTTTGCATTATCGACCGGCGCGCAGGGGTGATAGCCATAGCCGCAACAAAAGAACCAACAGGGACACCCAGGCCATGCGCGACATTCGCCACTTCATCGACGGTGCGGCTTTCGACGGCGCATTCGGACGCTTCAGCGACGTGTTCAATCCCAATACCGGCGAGGTTCAGGCCCGCGTGCAGCTGGCCACCACCGGCGAGGTCGATCGCGCGGTCCAGGCGGCGCAGAACGCCTTCGACGGCTGGGCCTCGACCAATCCTCAACGCCGCGCCCGCGTCATGTTCGACTTCAAACGCCTGGTCGAGGCGAACATGGACGAGCTGGCCGAGTTGCTGTCGTCCGAACACGGCAAGGTGATCGCCGACTCCAAGGGCGACATCCAGCGCGGCCTGGAAGTGATCGAGTTCGCCTGCGGCATCCCGCACGCGCTGAAGGGCGAATACACCCAAGGCGCCGGCCCCGGCATCGACGTCTATTCGATGCGTCAGCCGCTGGGCGTGGTGGCGGGCATCACCCCGTTCAACTTCCCGGCCATGATCCCGATGTGGATGTTCGGCGTGGCCATCGCGGTGGGCAATACTTTCGTGCTGAAGCCGTCTGAGCGCGATCCGTCGGTGCCGGTGCGTCTGGCCGAACTGATGCTGGAAGCCGGAGCGCCGAACGGCGTGCTGAACGTGGTGCATGGCGACAAGACGGCGGTCGACGCCATTTTGACCCATCCGCTGGTCCATGCCGTCAGCTTCGTCGGTTCGTCCGACATCGCCCACTATGTCTATCAGACGGGCGCCGCCAACCATAAGCGCGTCCAGGCGATGGGCGGCGCCAAGAACCACGGCATCGTCCTGCCCGACGCCGACATGGATCAGGTGATCAAGGATCTGTCCGGCGCGGCCTATGGCTCGGCGGGCGAACGCTGCATGGCGCTGCCGGTCGTGGTGCCGGTCGGCAAGAAGACGGCCGACGAACTGCGCGAGCGGATGGTCGCCGAGATCCCCTCGATGCGGGTCGGCGTCTCGACCGATGCGGGCGCCCACTATGGCCCCGTCGTCACGGCCCAGCATCGCGAGCGTGTCGCGGGCTGGATCGAAAAGGGCGTGCAGGAAGGCGCCGAACTGGTCGTCGACGGCCGCGACTTCAGCCTGCAAGGGCACGAGAAGGGCTATTTCATCGGCCCGTCGCTGTTCGACCATGTGAAGCCCGAGATGTCGTCCTATCAGGAGGAAATCTTCGGTCCGGTGCTGCAGATCGTGCGCGCCGAGACCTTCGAGGAGGCGCTGGCCCTGCCGTCGAACCACCAATACGGCAACGGCGTCGCCATCTTCACCCAGAACGGCCGCGCAGCGCGCGACTTCGCCGCCCGGGTCAACGTCGGCATGGTCGGGATCAATGTGCCGATCCCGGTGCCGGTCGCCTACCATACCTTCGGCGGTTGGAAGCGTTCGGCCTTTGGCGACATCAACCAGCACGGCATGGAGGGCGTCCGCTTCTGGACCAAGACCAAGACCGTGACGGCCCGCTGGCCGGACTCGGCGCTGGAGCATTCGGACAGCTCGTTCGTCATTCCGACGATGCGCTGAGGCCGTCATGGACTTCGCTCTCAACGACGATCAGCGCGCCATTCAGGACGCCGCCCGCGCCTTCGCCGAGGCCGAGCTGGCGCCGCATTCGGCGCGCTGGGACGAGGACAAGCATTTCCCCGTCGAGGTGATGAAACAGGCGGCCGAGATGGGCTTCTGCGGCATCTATACGGCTGAGGAGCACGGCGGCATGGCCCTGGGCCGGGTCGAGGCGGCGGTGATTTTCGAAGAGCTTTCGCGCGGCGACGTGGCGACGGCGGCCTTCATCTCGATCCACAATATGGCGACGTGGATGATCGACCGCTTCGGGTCGGACGATCTGCGCGGCCGGTTCGTGCCGTCGCTGGTGGCGATGGAGAAGATCGCTTCCTACTGCCTGACCGAGCCGGGTTCGGGGTCGGATGCGGCGGCGCTGCGGACCACGGCCGTGCGCGACGGCGACCATTATGTGCTGAACGGCTCCAAAGCCTTCATCTCCGGCGCAGGCACGTCCGACGTCTATGTCGTCATGGTCCGCACGGGCGGCGAGGGTCCGAGGGGCGTCAGCGCGATCGTGGTCGAGGCCGGAACGCCCGGCCTGTCGTTCGGCGCGCAGGAAAAGAAGATGGGCTGGAACGCCCAGCCGACCGCCATCGTCCAGTTCGACGACTGTCGCGTGCCGGTCGCCAATCTGCTGGGCGAAGAGGGGGCGGGGTTCCGCTACGCCATGGCGGGTCTGGACGGCGGGCGCCTGAACATAGCCGCCTGTTCGCTGGGCGGGGCGCGGCTGGCGCTGGAGACGGCGCAGGACTACGTCGCCACCCGCAAACAGTTCGGCCGTCCGATCGGCGAGTTCCAGGCGCTGCAGTTCCGGCTGGCCGACATGGCTACGGACCTGGAGGCGGCGCGGCTGATGGTGCTGCGCGGCGCCTGGGCCATCGACACCGACCATCCGGAAAAGACGAAGTGGTGCGCAATGGCCAAGCGTCTGGCCACCGACGCCTGTTTCCAGATCGCCGACGAGGCCCTGCAACTGCACGGCGGCTATGGCTATCTGAAGGACTATCCGCTGGAGCGGATCGTGCGCGACCTGCGGGTCCACCGCATCCTGGAAGGCACGAACGAGATCATGCGGGTGATCATCGCGCGGGAGATGACCAAGTGAGCGACGCCGAAGTCATCACCCGGATCGAAAACGGCGTCGGTCGCATCACCCTGAACCGGCCCAAGGCGATCCACGCGTTGAACCGGACGATGTGCGAGGCGATGACGGAGGCGCTGCTGGCCTGGCGCGGCGACGCGGCTGTCCAGTCGGTGCTGATCGACCACGCCGGCGAGCGGGGTTTTTGCGCGGGCGGCGACATTCGCATGATCGCCGAAAGCGGTGCGGGCGATGCGTCGGAGGCCAAGGCCTTCTTCTTGGCCGAGTATCGGTTGAACCACCTGATGTTCGACTATCCCAAGCCGATCGTCGCCATCGTGGACGGCATCGTCATGGGCGGCGGGGTCGGCATTTCCGAGCCGGCCGACATTCGTGTGGCGACCGAGCGCACCACCTACGCCATGCCCGAGACCGGGATCGGCCTGTTCCCCGATGTGGGCGGCGGCTGGTTCCTGCCGCGCCTGCCGGGCCAGACCGGCGTCTGGCTGGCGCTGACAGGCGCGCGGTTGAAGGCGGCGGATACGGTGGCCCTGGGCATCCACACGCACTTCGTGTCCTCAGATCGCATCGATGCGTTGAAGGCCGATCTGATGCGCGAGCCCGCCGATCCGTCGTCGGTCGTGGCGCGCCACGCCGGGGATGCGGGGCCTGCGCCGCTGTCGGCCCACCGCGAGGCCATCGACCGGCTGTTCGCCTTCGACACGGTTGAGGAAATTTTCCAGGCGCTTGAAGCGGACGGCTCGCACTGGGCGCTGCAGCAGCTGCAAACCCTGAAGACCAAGTCGCCGCAGTCGCTGAAGGTCTCGCTGCGCCAGATCCGGACGGGCGCGACGCTGAACAGCTTCGCCGACAATATGGCGATGGAATACGCCCTGGGCGGCCGCGTGGTGCGCACCCACGACTTCCAGGAAGGCGTGCGGGCCGTGATCGTGGACAAGGACAATGCGCCGAAATGGTCTCCGGCGGACCTGTCGGGCGTTACCGACGAGACGCTGGATGCGCTGTTCGCGCCGTTGCCGGACAATGAAAAATGGACGCCGCTGGCCTGACCACGGCGCCGACAAAGGGAGAGACACCATGACCAAGATCGCCTTCATCGGCCTGGGCAATATGGGCGGCGGCATGGCCGCGAACCAGGCCAAGGCGGGCCATGCGGTCGCCGCCTTCGATCTGTCGGCGCAGGCGTTGGAACGGGCAGGGGCGGCGGGTTGTGTCGCGGCCGGATCGGTCGCCGAGGCGGTCAAGAACGCCGAGGTGGTCATCACCATGCTGCCGGCCGGGCCGCACGTGCTGAAGGTCTATTCCGAACAGATCATCGGCGCGGCGCCGTCGACCGCCCTGCTGCTCGACTGTTCGACCATCGATGTCGAAACCGCGCGCAAGGTCGCCGGTCTTGCCAAGTCGGCCGGCTACGCCTTTGCCGACGCGCCGGTGTCAGGCGGCACCGCAGCGGCCGATGCGGGCACGCTGGCCTTCATGGTCGGCTGCGACGAGGGCGACTTCGCCCGCGTCGAGGCGGCGCTGGAACCCATGAGCCGCATCACCATCCGCGCCGGCGACCATGGGGCGGGGCAGGCGGCCAAGATCTGCAACAACATGCTGCTGGGCATTTCCATGCTGGGCACGTGCGAGGCCATCGCCCTGGCCGAAAAGCTGGGCCTGGATCCCGAACGGTTCTTCGAGATCGCGTCCAAGTCGTCGGGTCAGTGCTGGAGCGTGACCAGCTACTATCCCTGGCCGGGTCCGGTGTCGACCGCGCCGTCCAACCGCGACTATCAGGGCGGTTTCGCCACGGCCATGATGTTGAAGGACCTGAAGCTGGCCCAGGACGCAGCGGCGAAATCCGGCGCCTCGACCCCGCTGGGCGCACAGGCCGAGGCGCTTTACGCCCTGTTCGACGGTATCGGGCACGGCGGCCGCGATTTCTCCGCCATGCTGCAGATGCTGCGCGGCAAGCTGGATGAGCTTAACCCGGCATAGATTCGTCTTTCGCATTGTGATTGCGGCCCGTGCAGCTTCGGCGGCGCGGGCCTTTTCGTATGCGGCCGCGGCCGCGACTCTGATCGCTACGGCTGGTGCGACCAAGGCGCGCGCCTGCCGTGTTCGCCTTATTCCGTTCGCCGGAACGAGCCTGCGAAGAGTGAAGTCAAAGCAGTAACTTAGCTCTCGCTGACCGTTGAGGCGGCTCTAGCAAAGATCGAAAATCGCCTGAAATGCGGCTGAACGGTGCTTGCGGCGCACATTGCTCCTGTGTCATGTAACCGCTTACATCGCTTATCGACGGATCTTCGAAAAGGGGCCGGTACGATAGGGAGCAGGGAGAATTCGATTGGACATGGCCGCGCCTAGCGCTGCGTCTGCACGGCAGGAGGGCCAGCCCTTCGCCAAGGCCGCCACTATGCGCGACGTGGCTGAACGCGCCAATGTGTCGGTGGCTTCTGTCTCTCGTGTGTTGAACGGCTTGGGCGTGACCTCGGACGCGACGCGCCAGCGCGTGCTCGATGCGGTCGAGGACCTTCGCTATGTCCCGCACTTCGGCGCCCGCAGCCTGTCGACCAGCAAGAACGACACCATCGGCGTCATCCTGCCCGACTTGTTTGGCGAGTTCTTCTCCGAGCTGATCCGGGGCATGGACCTCGCCGCCCGCGCCCACGGCAAGCATCTGATCGTGTCCAGTTCGCATGACGGCGCCGAGGATACCCTGGCGGCCGTCCGTTCGATGCGCGGGCGGGTGGACGGCATGATCGTGCTGTCGCCGCATCTGGGCGCGGCGAACCTGTCGTCAGAGTTCGCCGGTCGGATGCCGGTCCTGCTGATGAACGGCGGCGCGGCCGAGCCGGGCCGGGCGTCCATCATGATCGACAACCACGGCGGCGCCGTCGGCGCGGTCGAGCATCTGCTGTCCACCGGCCGCAGACGGATCGCCCACATTCGCGGCGCCGCCGGCAACATCGAGGCGGACACGCGCGCGGCCGGATATGTGGCGGCGCTGGACGGTCATGATCCGATCATCGTCGAGGGCGACTTCTCCCAAGCCTCTGGCCATCGCGCCGCGACCCAGCTTCTGGCCATGACGGAACGGCCCGACGCCGTTTTCGCCGCCAACGATATGATGGCCGTCGGCGCGCTGTTGGCCTTCCAGGAGGCGGGCGTGCGCTGTCCTGAAGACATCGCCGTCGTCGGCTTCGACGACGTGCCCATCGCCGCCCTGATGCGGCCCGCGCTGACCACCATGCGCGTCAATATTGCGGAAATCGGCCGAAGGGGCGTCGAACGCCTGATCGGCCTGGTCCAGGCCGGCGCGAACGCCGACGCCACGGACACCGCTTGCGAAATCGTTCGACCGATCCTGGTCGAACGCCAGTCCACCGCGGCGGCCTCGTCCGCCAGGTTCAACAAAGGGTAGGCCAGCCATGTCGCTGACAACCGATCCCATCAGGAGGGGAGAGCTCAGGATGACCCAGTTCAACACGCGTAAGGCCGCCTTGGCCGCCGCATCGGCGCTTGCCATCAGCATGGCGGTCGTCGGCGGGGCGCAGGCGCAGGTCGCGACCTCGACGATCCGAGGCAATGTGACGGACGGCGCAACGGTCGAGGCCGGCGCCACCATCGTCGCCCGCAATGTCGCTTCCGGCTTCACCAGCCGCACCACGGCGAACGCGCAGGGCGGCTATACCCTGTCGGGCCTGCGTCCCGGCACCTACGAGATCACGGCGACGACGGCCGAGAACGAGACGGCGACCGACACCGTCTCCATCGGCGTGGGCCAGGTCGGCAACCTGGATCTGGCGGTGGCGGGTGCAGCGACCGGCGCAACTGACGCCAATGCGGCCAACCTGGGAGATATTGTCGTGACCGGGCGTCGCCTGGTCGAAGTGCGCACGCCCGAAAACGCCACCAACGTCACGACACAGCAAATCCAGACCCTGCCGCAGATCAGCCGCAACTTCCTGAACTTCGCGGCGCTGGCGCCCGGCGTACGGGTCGGAACCAATGAAGCGGAAGTTCAGATCACCGCCGGCGGTCAGCGAGCGGAATCCGTCAACGCCTTCATCGACGGCGCCAGCCTGAAATCGAACATCATCGCCGGCGGCATCGTCGGTCAGGACGATAGCCGTGGGAATCCCTTCCCGCAGGCAGCCGTTCAGGAATTCCGGGTCGTCAGCCAGAACTTCAAGGCTGAGTACGAGCAGGCCTCGTCCGCCATCATTACGGCCGTGACGCGCTCTGGCACCAACGAGTTCCACGGCGAAATCTTCGGCACCTATCGGGACCAGGATTTCATCAAGCAAGACGAGTTTTCGCGCGCGGCCGGCCGCGAAAAACCTGCGCTGGAAGTCCAGCAATACGGAGCCGCTCTCGGCGGCCCAATCATTCAGGACAAGCTGCACTTCTTCGGCAGCTACGAGCACAAGCAAGAAAATCGCGCTGCTGCCGTGACGCTGGGCCGTCAGAATCCGGCCTACGTCAGCCAGTTCGGTCAATATATCGGCACCTTCGCCACGCCGTTCGAGGAAGACCTCTACTTCGGGAAGCTGAGCTTCCAGCCGGCTGAGGGTCATCTCATTGATCTGAGCGTGACATACCGCGATGAAGCGGACGTGACGGGCGTCGGCGGAGCCAACTCCATCGAACGCGCAAGCGGTCTGCAGCAGACGACCAAGAGCGCCAACCTGCGTTATCAATGGCAGGGCGACGGCTTCCTGAATGAATTGGCTGTCGATTACCGCAATTACAACTACAACCCGACCGCTGTGAACTTCGACCAGATCGGTCGCAGCTATCGCATTTTCGAGAACGGCTACAATCCGTTCGGCGGCGTATCGATCCTGAACATCGGCGGATCCGGCAGCCGTCAGGACATCAGCGACAACGCGCTGACGATCCGTAACGATCTGACGTTCAATGACATCGAGTTCAACGGCAATCACACGATCAAGCTGGGCGCCAAGGTCAGCCGCCAGGACTACAACGTCGTGAAGGAGTTCGGTCGCAATCCCGAATTCTTCTATGATTTGAACGGCACGGCCAGCGGCAGCGCCTCAGTCCCTTACCGCGTTCAACTGGGCAACGAGTTCCCCACAGTCGACCTCACCAACACCGTCATTGGACTGTATGCGCAGGACGATTGGCAGATCACGGACAAGCTGGAGCTGAACCTGGGTCTGCGTTGGGACTACGAGACCAATGCCGACAACAAAAAGTATGTCACGCCGGCCTCGGTGGTTGCAGGGCTGAACCAATGGATCGCGTCGACCGACGGCGGCAAGCCTGCCGGCTATGCGCCGAGCTGGTTCAACATCAATGACTACATCTCGACCGGCGACAATCGTGACCCGTTCAAAAAAGCATTCCAGCCGCGGATCGGTTTCTCGTACGATGTCTTTGGTGATCGCAGCACAGTTCTGTTCGGCGGCGCCGGTCGCTACTATGACCGCGTCCAGTTCAACTTCGCCTTCGACGAATTGGCCAAGCCTTTCGATTTTACGCAAAACGTCTTCTTCTCGACCACAGGCCGCCCGGCCGGCGTGGCGAATGGCAGCTCGTCCGATCCGATCCTGTGGAATGCGTCTTACGAGACCACAGCTGGACTTGACGCCATCCTGGCCAACATCCCGGCCAAGGGCGAAGCCTTCCTGCTGAAGAACGACTTCGAGCCGCCTCGCACGGATCAGTTCAACCTGGGTGTTCGTCAGCGCGTCGGCGAATGGCAGACCGAGTTCACCCTGGCCTATGGCAAGACCGAGAACGAGTTCACCTGGCAATATCTGAACCGCTGCCGCGAACCAACTCGTGGCAACGACGGCAACGGTTTCGGCGACAACGGCGGATTCTGCGGCCCCGGCGGCACCAACCCCTACCGGTCGTATCTGGTGTCCGATCACAATAAGGAACGGACGTTCAAGGCGCTCTACGTCAAGCTGGACAAGGGCTACACCCGCGACTCCGGTTGGGGCGTCAATATCGCCTACACCCTGTCCAAGGCTGAACAGAACGGCGGCAACGACAACTTCTGCTTCGATTGCTTCTCGGTGGAAAGCTCGCCGATGCGTTCCTCAGGCAATGACGAACGCCATCGCATCGTCGCCAATGGCATCGTCGATCTGCCGCTTGATTTCCAGCTGTCCGGCATTCTGACCTTGGGTTCGGGCACGCCCTTCGATGTGTTCGATGGACGCGGCGCCAACTTCGTCTATCGCCCCTATGGCGCCTATCCGGAGAAGGAGCAGTTCTTCCTGCCGAATGCCTTCGCCTATCGGAATCTCGATCTCCGTTTGACGAAGAACTTCGACGTATCGGGCGCCGGTGAGCTGTCGGTCTATGTGGACGCCATCAACGTGTTCAACTTCAAGAACTACAATGGCTTTGACGGCGGCACGGGTTCGGCGACGAACCCGAACCCGAACTTTGGCCGCCCGAGTTCAGTGCTGTTCCCGACGCGGACCTTCCAGATCGGCGCCCGTTACGCCTTCTAAATCCTGAGCCTGGGCCGCCTCGTGCTTGTCGCGAGGCGGCCTTTCTTTTTTCGATTGAGACCTAGTGAGCGTGCCCATGAATCGTCGAAACTTCCTGATGCGGACCACCACAGGCGCGGCGGCTCTGGCCGTTGGATTTCCGGTGATGGCGGCGGCGCAGCAGGCGGCGACGACGGGGGCGATCAATGGGACGCAGAGACGGCCGATGCGGTTGGATCAGGAGATCGAGGAGCTTCAGGAGCGGACGTTCCGGTGGTTCGAGAAGGTCACGGATCGCAAGACTGGTCTCACGCCGGATCGCTGGCCGACGCCGTCGTTCTGTTCGGTGGCGGCGGTCGGGTTCGCCCTGACCTGCTGGCCGGTGGGTGTCGAGCGCGGCTGGATGAGCCGGGCCGAGGCGCGTGAGCGGACCCTGACGACGCTGCGCTTCTTCCATGACCTGCCGCAGGGCCCGGAGGCCAGCGGCACGGCGGGGTACAAGGGCTTCTTCTACCACTTCCTGGATATGGAGACGGGGCTTCGTTACCGGACCAACGAACTGTCCACCGTCGATACGGCCCTGCTGATCGGCGGCATGCTCTTCGCCGCCCGCTACTTCGACGGACGCCATGCCGACGAGGCGGAAATCCGTCAGAAGGCGCAAGCCATCTACGAACGGATCGAATGGCCGTGGGCCGTGATCCGCGACAACCGCATCACCATGGGCTGGCACCCCGAGAGCGGCTTCATTCCCTCCGACTGGCACGTCTATAACGAGGGCATGCTGGTGCTGCTGCTGGCCATCGGCAGCCCGACCCATCCGGTGTCGGTCAATGTCTGGCACGAATGGGCGGCCAGCTATGACGAAAGCTGGACCGATCGCTGGGGCAGCTGGCACCTGAATTTCGCGCCCATCTTCGGGCACCAGTACAGCCATATGTTCATCGACTTCCGCAGCATTCAGGACGCCTGGATGCGCGGGCAGTCTGCCCAACTGGGCGAATACCTCGACTATTTCGAAAACAGCCGCCGCGCCGTCTACGCGCAGCAGAAATACGCCCACGACAACCCCGGCGGCTGGGCCGGCTATTCGTCTGAGGTCTGGGGCCTGACGGCCTGCGACGGGCCGGGCGATTTCAAACAGATCATCGACGGCAAGGAGCGCGAGTTCTTCAGCTATTCCGCTCGCGGTCCGGGCGAGCGCGACGACGGCACCATCGCGCCGACGGCGGCGGCCAGCTCCATCGCCTTCGCGCCCGAGATCGTCGTGCCCTGCGTCAAGGCGATGAAGCAGAAATACGGTTCAGGCATCTATACCGAGTGGGGCTTCCTCGACAGCTTCAACCCGACACTGAAAGTGCGCGACGGACCGCTGCAGCACGGCAAGATCGTGGACGGCGTGGGTTGGGTGGACGGCGACTATCTGGGCATCGACCAAGGGCCGATCGTCATCATGACCGAGAATCACAGGTCCGAGTTCGTCTGGCGCTATATGCGCGGCGAGCCCAATATCCGCCGCGCGCTCGACATCGCGGGCTTCACCGGCGGCTGGATGAACGGATGAGTTTGACGGCGCCCAGGTCCCATCTTGATAGACGTGGCGCGCTGGCCCTGATGGCGGGCGGGGCGGCTGCAGCCTGCACCCCGCGCCGCGACGGCGAGACCGTGCTGCGCTTCTGGGCCATGGGCAATGAGGGTGGGACGGTCGGCCAGTTGATGCCCGAGTTCGAGCGCCGCAATCCGGGCGTCCGCGTCTCGGTCCAGCCCCTGCCGTGGACGGCCGCGCACGAAAAGCTGCTGACCGCCTATGCCGGGGCCTCGTTGCCGGACGTCAGCCAGATCGGCAATACCTGGGTGGCGGAGCTGACCGCCATCGGCGCCCTGTCGCCGACCCCGGCCGAGGCCGCGAACCTGCTGACTGACCAGTTTCCGGCGGTGCTGGAGACCAACGAAATCGCCGGCCGCGCCATGACCACGCCCTGGTATGTCGACACGCGGCTGCTGTTCTATCGCAAGGATTTGCTGGCGCGGGCGGGCTTCGACGCCCCGCCCGCGGACTGGGCCGAATGGAAGCGGGCCATGCACGCGATCAAGCGTGTGGCGGGCGGCGATAACTACGCCATCCTGCTGCCGTTGAACGAGTTCGAGCAGTTGCTGACCTTCGGACTTCAGATCAACGAGCCGCTGCTGAGTGATCAGGATACGCGCGGAAACTTTTCCAACCCCGGCTTCGTCGCGGCCCTGGCCTTCTACAAGAGCCTGTTCGACGAGCGATTGGCGCCGCTGGCCTCATCGACCCAGATTTCTAACGTCTGGACCGAGTTCGCCAGGGGCTATTTCAGCTTCTACTTCTCCGGCCCGTGGAGCGTGGGCGATTTCCGCAGCAAGCTGCCCGCGTCGTTCCAACCGAACTGGGCCACGGCGGGCGTGCCGGGACCGAATGGCCTGGGCGCCTCGGCGCCGGGCGGGTCCAGCCTGGCGGTATTCAAATCATCCCCTCATCAAGACGCCGCCTGGGCCCTGGTCCGCTACCTGTCCGAGCCGGCCGTGCAGGCCCGGTTCAACACCATCGTCGGCGACCTGCCCGCGCGTCAGAGCGCCTGGGACATCGCGAGGGTGGAGCGCGACCCGATGCTGGCGCCGTTCCGGGGCCAACTGGCGCGCGCCAAGGCCGTGCCCAAGGTGCCGGAATGGGAGCGGATCGTCACGGAGATGCAGATCGTCGCCGAACGGATGGTGCGCGGCGAATATACGCCTGAGACTGCCGCCGCCGAGATCGACCGTCGCGCCGATCGCCTGCTGGAAAAACGCCGCTGGATGATGGAACAGGGCAGGGCCGTATGACCGTCGCCGATCCGACATTGTCCAAGGCGGGGGCCAGCGTTAAGCCGTCGCGTGGACGCGGCGCCCGCGAACGGGCCGCCTGGGCCTTCGTCGCCCCGGCCATGCTCGCCATCGGCCTTTTCTTTGCCATTCCGGTGATTGCGGCCCTGCTGCTCAGCCTGACCGACTTCGACATCTACGCCCTGGCGAACCTGGACAATCTGCGTTTCGTCGGCCTGCAGAACTATGAGCGGCTTCTGACAAATCCCCTGTTTTGGGGGGCGATGAAGAACACCCTGACCTTCGCGGTCCTCGGCGTGCCCCTGTCCATCGCCGCGTCCCTGGCGGCGGCGGTGATCCTGAATGCGCGGGTCGTGAAGTGGCGGCCGATCTGGCGGGTCATGTTCTTCGCCCCCTATGTCACCACCCTGGTCGCGACGGCCGTGGTTTGGCGCTATTTGCTGCACACCCGATACGGCGTCATCAACTGGGGTCTGGAGAGCATCGGCCTGCCTGCCGTGGACTGGCTGGGCGACCCCTCGACCTCGATCCCCGCCATCCTGATGTTCGTGGTCTGGAAGATTTTCGGCTACAATATGCTGATCTTCCTGGCGGTGCTGCAGACCGTGCCGGACGACCTTTATGAGGCCGCGCGCATCGACGGCGCCGGCCCATGGAAGCAGTTTCGCCATGTGACCCTGCCGGCCATCGCGCCGACCATGCTGCTGGTTTCGATCATCTCGGTCGCCAGCTTCTTCCAGCTGTTCGCCGAACCCTATGTGATGACCCAAGGGGGACCGGCCCAGAGCACGGTAACGGTGCTCTACTTCATGTATGAAGAGGGCTTCAAATGGTGGAACCTGGGCTCCGCCAGCGCCGTCGCTTTCGTCCTGTTCCTGTGCATCCTGGCGATCACCCTGGTCCAGCTGGCGGTCGCCAAGCGGGTGGGGGCGTATCAATGAAACTCCGCGCGATCCTGCTCAATCTGGCCGTCGGCCTCATCGCCCTGATCGTGCTGTTTCCGCTTGTCTGGATGGTGTCGGTCAGCTTCATGGCGACGGGCGAGGCGGCCGTCTTCCCGCCGCCGCTGCTGCCCTCGCACTGGACGCTAGAGCATTATCGCGATCTGTTCCTGAACCAGGGCATGGGGCGGTATCTGTGGAACAGCTTCGCCCTGGCGACCTTGGCGACGATCCTCGCGCTCGGGTTCACAGTTCCGGCCGGCTACGCCTTCGCCAAGCTGAAGTTCGCCGGGCGCGAGCGGCTGTTCCAGTTCCTGGTCGCCGCCCTTGTGGTGCCGGCCCAGATCGGCACCCTGCCGCTGTTCCTGATGCTGAAGTCGATGGGCCTAGTGAACACCTACGCCGGGGCGCTGGTGCCTTGGCTGGCGTCCATCTTCGGCCTGTTCCTGGTGCGCCAGTATGCGCTGAGCATTCCCGACGAGATGTTGGAGGCCGCGCGGATCGACGGCGCCAGCGAGGGCCAGATCTTCCGCCGCGTGGTCCTGCCGACCTTGCAGCCCATCATCGTGACCCTGGGCCTGTTCGTCTTCCTGGGCAGTTGGAACGACTTCCTGTGGCCCCTGATCATCCTGACGGATCAGTCGAACTATACCCTGCCGGTCGCCTTGGCGGCCCTGTCGCGCGAGCATGTGCAGGACATCGAACTGATGATGGCCGGCGCCGTCGTCACGGTCGCGCCCGTGCTGATCCTCTTCCTCGCCCTGCAACGCTACTACATCCGCGGCATGCTCGCGGGCAGCGTGAAGGGCTGACCAGAACTGCGAGTTTCGATGCGTAATCTCCTGCTGGCCGCCGCCTCGGTCCTGACCCTCGCTCTGGCCGCGCCCGCCGTCGCCCAGGAGACGCGCGTTCTCGACAGCATGGACGACGCGACGCGGTGGGAGGCCAGCGCCTCGACCGACGTTCACGCCGCCGTCTCCGCCGTCGCCGGCCATGACGGGAAGGCGGTGCGCCTCGACTACGATTTCGACGGTAAGGCGGGTTACGCGGTGCTCAGCAGGCCGCTGCCGTTCGACCTGCCCGAGAACTACGAGATCAGCTTCTGGGTGCGGGGCGCCGGGCCGACCAACACCTTCGAGGTCAAGCTGACCGACGCCTCGGCCGACAATGTCTGGTGGAAGCAGACGGCGCGCTACGAATTTCCCGACGGCTGGACCCGGTTCGTGATCAAGCGTCGTCAGGTCTCCAAAGCTTGGGGACCAAGTCCTGAAACCGTCCTGCGTCGCGCCGAGCGGGTCGAATTCGTCGTGGTCGCGGCCGAGGGCGGCAAGGGCTCGGTGGAGATCGACCAACTGACCTTGCGCGCCCTGCCGGTCGATCCGCCGGTTCCGCCCCAGCCGATCGCCAGCGATGGGCGCACGGCGTCGACCGCCGCCAACGCCGTCGATCTCGACCCGAAAACCGCCTGGACCCCGCCGGTGGGCGAGGCCTCGGCCCTGACGCTGGATCTGGGCTACGAACGCGAGTTCGGCGGGCTGACCCTTCGCTGGGGCGAGCGGGGCGCGGCGAGCGATTATCGGGTTTCGGCCTCGATCGACGGGCGCGACTGGCGCGAACTGGCGACGGTCACGAGCGGCAACGGCGGTATTGACTGGCTGAGGACGCCCGAGGCGACGGCGCGCTGGCTCAGACTGGAACCGCTGAAGCCCCTAGCGGTCTCGGACGTGGTCGGCTCATCCGGCGCAGGCCAGCGGTTGGGCGCGGCCCAAGCCACGACCTATGCGCTGAGCGAGATCGAGGTCGAACCGCTGACGTTCGGCGCAGACCCCACCGTGTTTCTGGAAGCCGTCGCCAAGGAAAGTCGGCGCGGCCTTTACCCGCGCGGCTTCTCCGGCGAGCAGTCCTACTGGACCCTGGTCGGTGTCGATGGAGGCGGCGAAAGCGGCCTGATCGGCGAGGACGGCGCCATCGAGCTGCGCCGCGCCGGACCCAGTATCGAACCCTTCGTGGTCGACAACGGGCGGCTGATCACCTGGGCCGACGTCAATATCAAACAGGGGCTGAAGGACGGCGATCTGCCGATCCCGTCCGTGACCTGGACCGCCGACGACTGGACGCTGAAGATCACCAGCTTCGCCGACGGACCGGCCGATCAGGCGCAGCTGTGGGGCCGTTACGACCTGACCAACACCTCCAGCCGGCCGCGCACTCTGACCCTGGCCCTGGCCGCGCGCCCGATGCAGGTGAATGCGCCGCGTCAGTTCCTGGCCATTCCAGGCGGCGTCAGCCCGGTGGAGACGATCGGCTGGGACGGCGCCGAACTGAAGCTAAACGACACGGTGCGGGTTCAGCCGCTGGCGGCACCGGATCAGGTCGCGCTGGCGACCTTCGACGCCGGCAGCGATCCGCAGTCCCTGATCCTGCCATCCGCGCGGCGACCGGCCGCCGAGCTCATGACGACGACCGACGCCACGGGTCTGGCCGCCGGTGCCCTGACCTATAAAGTGATGCTGCAACCCGGAGAGACGCGCACGGTCGGATGGGTGTCGCAGCTATCCGGCGACGCGCTGGCGCCCGAGCCGGTGGGGCAGGCGGCGGCTGTACTGGGTGCGGTCGAGGCCCGCTTGGCGGCCGAATGGCGCGCGAAATTGGATCGGGTGGACCTCACCCTGCCGCCCGCCGCCCAGCGGATCGAGGACGCGCTGAAATCGTCTCTGGCCCATATGCTGATGTCGCGTCAGGGGCCGATCCTCCAACCTGGAACCCGCAGCTACAACCGCTCCTGGATCCGCGACGGGGCCATGATGGCCGAGGGGCTGAACCGGCTGGGCATGGCCGAGCATTCCGCCGACTATCTGCGCTGGTACGCCCCCTATGTGTTCGAGAACGGCAAGGTGCCGTGCTGCGTCGATGCGCGCGGCGCCGATCCGGTGCCCGAGAACGACAGCCACGGCGAGTTCGTCTTCCTGGCCGCCGAAACCTATCGCTACACCAAGGACGACGCCCTGCTGCGCCAGGTCTGGCCGCAGGTGCAAAAGGCGATCGCCTATATGGACGAGCTGCGCGCCTCGACCCGGACGGCGGCCTTCCAGGCGCCGGACCAGCGTCACCTATATGGCCTGCTGCCGCCGACGATCAGCCACGAGGGCTATTCGGACAAGGCCGCCTATTCCTATTGGGACGATTTCTGGGGGCTGCTGGGCTACAAGGACGCGGTCTTCATCGCCGAAACTCTGGGCGATGCGGACGCCGCCGCTCGCTATGCGGCGGCGCGGGATCAGTTCGCCGCCGACATCCGGGCGTCGATCACGGCGACGGCGGCCCACCACGGCATCGACTGGATCGCCGGGGCTGCGGACCGGGGCGATTTCGACGCCACTTCGACCACCATCGCCCTGTCGCCGGCGGGCGAACAGGATCATCTGCCGCCCGAGCTTCTGGCGCGAACCTTCGACCAGTATTGGGAAAACTTCCAGAACCGCCTGACCAACCGCACGGCGTGGAAGGACTACACCCCCTACGAATGGCGGCTGGTCGGGGCCTATGTGCGGCTGGGTCAGAAGGACCGGGCACTAGAGGTGCTGGACTTCCTGATGGCCGACCGCCGGCCCGAGGCCTGGAACGGCTGGGCCGAGGTGGTGGGCCGCGAAAAGCGCGAGCCGCGCTTCATCGGCGACATGCCGCATGCCTGGATCAGCTCGGACTATATCCGTTCGGCGCTGGATCTGTTCGCCTATGAGCGTGAACGCGATCACGCTCTGGTTCTGGCGGCTGGCGTGCCGGAGGCGTGGCTGGACACCGCCGAGGGGGTCGGCGTGCGGGATCTGCGCACCGCCTATGGGCCGCTGACATATTCGTATCGCAAGGAACGACGCGGCTACGTGCTCACTCTGGGTGACGGCGCGGCGCCGCCGGGCGGCTTCGTCCTGCAATGGCCGGCGGGGCAGGGGCGGCCGGAGCGGGCACGGATCGACGGCCGTTCAACGACGTGGTCGGGTGATGAACTACTCATTCCTGAGGGGGCGCGGCGGGTTGTTCTGAACTGAGCCTTCTTACTTGAGGCGAAGGGTCAGAGCCGCTTGAAGGCGTTCCCGTCCGCGTCGAACAGGTGCGCCTGTTTTGCGGGCATGTGCAGCGTCAGTCGCTCGCCCGCCTTGGCCCGCAGTTCGCCCGCCAGCTGAACCGTCAGCGTGTCTGGCGTCGCCGGATGCTTCAGGTGCGCCATGGTCGTCGCACCCAGGGTTTCCACGAACATGACCTCGGCGGTCAGCGCATCGCCGTCGCCGGTCGTGGTCAGATGCTCGGGACGGAAGCCCAAAGTGACGGCATCGCCCGGCTTGGCCGAGGCGGCGTCAACCGACACCCGGATCGTCTCGCCGGCGGACGTCTTCACCGTAGCTCCAGCAGCCGAGGCTTCCACGATCTCAGCGGCCAGCAGGTTCATCTTGGGGCTGCCGATGAAGCCGGCGACGAACAGGTTGGCGGGGTGTTCGTACAGGTCCATCGGCGCGCCGACCTGTTCGATCCGCCCGGCGTTCAGCACCACGATCCGGTCGGCCAGGGTCATGGCCTCGACCTGGTCATGGGTGACGTAGATCATGGTGGTCTTCAGCTCGGCGTGCAGCCGCGCGAACTCATAGCGCATCCGCACGCGCAGGGCGGCGTCCAGGTTCGACAGGGGCTCGTCGAACAGGAAGACCTCGGGCTCGCGCACGATGGCGCGGCCGATGGCGACGCGCTGGCGCTGGCCGCCCGACATCGCCTTGGGCTTGCGATCCAGATAGTCGGTGATGCTGAGCGCCTCGGCGGCGGCGCGGACGCGGCGATCGATCTCGCCCTTGTCCGTCTTGGCCAGCTTCAGGCCGAAGGCCATGTTCTCATAGGCGGTCATGTGCGGATACAGCGCATACGACTGGAACACCATGGCGATCCCCCGGTCGGAGGGCGACAGGTCGTTGACCACGCGGTCGTCGATCAGAACCTGGCCTGTCGTCGCCTCTTCCAGACCGGCGATGGTGCGCAGCAGGGTAGACTTGCCGCATCCCGAGGGACCGACGAAGACCACGAACTCGCCGTCGGCGATCTCCAGATCGACGCCCTTCAGCACCTCGACGGCGCCGAACGCCTTCTTTACGTCGACCAGACGGACGTTCGCCATGCTTCCTGCTTCCCTGACCCGTTTTTGTTTTGCCGCACCGTAACCGGTTACATGGCGGGATCAATGGCGCACGTTGTCTCGCTGACAACTGAAATTGCAAAACTGCAAAATTGTCCTTTCGCAAAATCGAAGCGCTGGATAGAAGCCCGCTGCCAATCGCGGGGAGTATCCGAATGACGCAACGCAACTTCTTGATGGCGACAGCCTCGATCGTCTGGCTGGCGACGGCTGCGGCCGCACAGGCTCAGGAGGCGTCGCGCGTGGACGATGTGGTGGTCACCGGCTCCCGGATCGCGGGCGGCGAGCGGATCGCCCCGGTAGAGACTGTGGCCCGCCAAACAATCGCCGCCTCGGGCATCGCCGATGCCTCTCAGCTGGTCCGGCTGGTCACGGCCAATTCGGGCTCGGAGGCCCAGGTCGATCAGCTGAACCAGCCGCAAAGTTCGGGCACGGCCCAGTTCAACCTGCGCAATCTCGGCCTCGGCTCGACCTTGGTCCTGGTGGACGGACAGCGCTGGACCAACAGCGCCGTGGTGGCGACGGACGGCTCGGGCTTCGTCGACATCAACTCGCTGGTTCCGATGATCGCGCTTCAGCGGGTCGAGGTGGTCAAGGACGGCGCCTCGGCGGTTTATGGCTCGGATGCAGTGGCGGGCGTGGTCAACTTCATCACCCGGCGCGGCGTGGACCGTCCCGAGGTCAGCGCCAAATACGCCGTCGCCGACGGGTCGGAGGAGAGCGTGATTGAGGCGCTCGGCGGATTTCGCCTGCTGGGCGGCGAGCTTACGCTGGCGGCCTCGCATTTCCACCGTTCGGCCTTGGGCTCGGACGAGCGAAACTTCACCCAGGCCGAACGCTATGGTCGCGCCGCCTGGACGGCTGTCACCAGCTATGGCCAGCCGGGTTCCTATTTCCGACCTAGCCGCAATGGGTTTTCGCCCGATCCGGCGTGCGGCAATCCGGCGTTCGGCAGCGCCTATCTGAACTCGCCCACGGACACCTTCTGCCGGCTGGACTATTCGGACTTCTTCGATCTGGTCCCGGAGGAGACGCGCACGCAGCTGTTCGCGGACTACCGACGGCCTGTGGGCGACATGACCCTGTCGCTGCAAGGGGCGTGGTCGGCGACCAACACCATCGCGCGCCAGTCGCCGTCGCTGCCGATCCTGGCGCGATCCCTGACGGTGCCGGCGACCCATCCCGACAATCCGTTCGGCGAGGCGGTGCTGTTCCGGGGCCGGCTGTTGGGGGCGGAGGCCGGCGCGTCGCAGGCCGAGTTCGACTATCGCACCTGGCACCTGGCGGCCGGGCTGGATGGGCGTTTCGGCAATGGCTGGACCTGGAACCTGTCGGCGACCAGCAGCCGTCAGCATGTCGCCTATGACAAGCCCGACACCATCGGCAGCGCCTTGCAGAATGCGCTGAACGGCCTGGGCGGGACGGGCTGCAATCCTGCGACGGGGACGGCCGGCGTCGGGGCCTGTCAGTATTTCAACCCGTTCGGCAGCGCCTATCTGGGAACCGGGACGACCAACAGCGCCGCCCTGATCGACAGCCTGATCGGCTCGACCGGCCTGCGGGGCGCGGCCACCCTGACGACCGCGGACGCCTCGACCAGCGGCGAGGCCCTGGCCTGGGCCGGCGGGTCTGTCGATATCGCCGTCGGCGCCCAGTATCGCCGCAGCGGCTTCCGTCACGACTGGAGCGACTTGGTCAACCGCGGCGATCTGCTGACGGCGGGCGTGTCGCCGGACTTCGAGGGCGATCAGGAAGCCTTGGCCGCCTTCGCCGAGGCCCGCCTCCACCTGGGCGACCGGATCGAGGCGCAGCTCGCCGGGCGCTACGAATCCTATGACGGGAACGAGGGGCGGTTCAGCCCCAAGGCCGCGATCCGCTGGGATGTCACCGACGCCCTAGCCCTGCGCGCGTCGTGGGGACAGGGGTTCCGCGCGCCGTCGGTCTATGCCCAGTCGGGGGCGCAGGCGTCGCAGCCGTCAGTGTTCGACCGGGGGGCGTTCGTCTTCGTCAACACCCTGACCTCGGGCCGGGCCGACCTAAGGCCCGAGAAGTCCGAGAGCCTGAACCTGGGCGCGGTATGGACGCCGATAGAAGGGCTGGAACTGGGCGTCGACGCCTGGCGGTTCGACTATGCCGATCAGGTGGTCAAGGAGTCGGCCCAGGCGCTCATCAACCAGGCGGCGGCCGATACGGCGGCGGGACGGACCGGCACGGAGGCGCAGAGCCGCATTACCCGTTCACCCAGCGGCGCCCTGACCTTCGTGCAGCTGTATTTCGTCAACGCCTCGTCCATCGAAACGCAGGGGATCGACCTGTCGGCCCGCTGTCGGCGCGGCCTGTTGGGCGGGGAGGCGACGGCCTCGGTGACCTGGACCTATGTGGACGCCTACGACATCCGGCTGGACGCGTCGGCCGCGAAGGTGTCGGGCGTCGGTTCGACCAACCTAAACAACATTGGCCGGTCCCTGCCACGCAATCGCGGCGAGTTCGCCCTGGGCTGGAGCGGCGGGGCGAACGCGGTGACGGCCCTGGTCCACTATACAGACGGATACGCCAACGACCGCAGCGGCATCACCGACGCCAGCATCGCCAGCCAGACGACGGTCGATCTGTTCTACCGTCGCACGATCGGCGCTGACCTCGATCTGTCGGTCGGGGTGGTCAATGTGGCGGACAAGGCGCCGCCGCTGGCGCAGTTCGCCTTTGGCTATGACCCGGTGGTTGCCGATCCGCGCGGGCGGGTCGTCAGCATTGGCCTCAGCAAGCGGTTCTGACCAAGCGGTTCCGATCGGCGGTTGCGCGGTCAACCGGGCGGTGTATGCATCCCCTAGGGGAGAATCCGATGACCGACGGCGAGACGACGCGCAAACAGGCGTTCAAGGACCTGTCAGAGGACACGCTGGGCTTTGGCGGGGCCGAGGTGCGGACCGCGCGCGATCTGCTGGTGCGGCCCCGGCTGGTCCTTCAGGCCTGGATGATCGAGGGGCCGACCGGGGGCGGGCGCTACGCCAAGCCGCTGAAGCTGTATCTGGCGCTGAACGCGATCCTGATGCTGGTGGTGCTCCTGCGCGGCGGTTTGAGCTTCTATCTGGAAAGCATGCCGGCCGATGTTCTGAACCCCCTGCTTCAGGAAGCGGGCAAGTCGCGCGACGCCTTCATGTCGGACGCCGACGGATGGATGTCCCTGGTCGCCGTCCCGATCATGGCGCCCTTCTACGCCCTGGCGGCCATGCCGCTGTTTCGCCTGTGGGACGCCGAGGACCTGGGCCTTAGACGCGGGTTCAGGGCCGCCTTCGCCTATCTTAACGCCTGGACCGTGCCGATGCTGCCGCTGGCCTGGTTCATGTTCAGCCCTGGCCCGCTGGCTGCGGCGTGCAGCCTTTTGATGCTGGGCCTAGGAGTAGTGGCCTTCATGCGGATGGGCCGTGGACGGTGGTATCGGGGCGTGGTCCCCGGCTTGGCCAAGGCCTTCGCCGTGATGATCGCCATCGGCCTGTCGAGCGTCATCGCGACCTTCATCGTCATGGTCATCGGCGTCTTCGCCGGGTTCGCGGCCTAGACGGTCGCCCGACAATAACACCGTCTAATTCGTCTATTTCAGCGTCAGAGCGAACGGCGCCACGCCCAGAAATGGCGAGCAAAGTGCAAGATCGCGCAGTTTCAGAGCGCTGCTGTTTTCAAAGACCCGTGACATCATTATCCGGCTCTGACGCATGTCCGGTCGATTGACGCTCCGGCCCTTCAAGTCCTTGATCTCGCGTCAAATCATCTATCGAAATGGTATGGGGAGATGGGTCAGAATGGCGACGCGTTTTTTCCCTGCGTGAGAGCTTAGCCGCAGTCGCTTCATAACCTTGCCGCCGGTTTTGGCTGTCCTTCGGCATCGACGGCCACCATGACGAACTCGGCCGTGGCGGAACGCCGCCGTTCTCCCGTCAGGAGGCGTTCGGCCCAGAGTTGCACCTCGACCGAGACTGAGCTGCGCCCGACCATCTTTACGCGCGAGACCAGTTCGACCATGTCGCCGCCGTCGATCGGGGCCTTGAAGTCGATGCGGTTGGTCGCGGCCATGACCATGACCTCGCGCGCATGGCGGGTCGCCGTGACGAAGGCGGCCTTGCCCATGAGCTTGAGCGCGTCGCCGCCGAACAGGGTGCCGTAGTGGTTGGTCGTGCCGGGAAAGACCATCTCTGCGGTCCTCAGCCAGCCATCGTCCGCCTCGCCTGCCTCATCGAGGGGCGTTAACGGTTGATCATCGCCCGCCGGCCTCAGGGCGACCATGTTGAAGGCTCCGCGCGTACACAGGCGGCGCTCGCCGCTCAGCAGGCTTTCGGCGTGCAGTTCGACTTCGACGCCCAGAGAGGACCGACCGATCCGAACGACGCGGCCAACCGCCTCGACCATCTCGCCGATCCGGGCCGGAGCCGCGAAATCGATCCGCTCGCATCCGGCCGTGACCACGGCCCGTCGCGCGTGGCGGCTCGCGGCCAGAAAGGCGACCTTGTCGAGGTGGGCCAGACCAACCCCGCCGAACAGGGTGCCATGGTGGTTGGCGTCACCGGGGAACACCATGTCGATCAGGCGAACCCTCACGGCTCGCACCTTTCCGCGCCGTAGTAGAGGTCGCGGGACAGTTCCTCGCGCACGATCTCGGCGCCGGCGCTCAAGGCGCGCAGCTTGCCATTGGCGACCCGGCGCGACAGGGGCGCCATGCCGCAGTTGGTGGCCGGATAGAGTTTGTCGGCGTCCACGAACTGAAGCGCCTTGCGCAAGGTGTCCGTCACCTCTTCGGGCGTTTCGATCGTGTCGGTCGCGACGTCGATGGCGCCGACCATCACCTTCTTGCCCCGGATCAGTTCGATCAGATCCATCGGCACGCGCGCGTTCTGGGCTTCGAGTGAAATGATGTCGATGCTGGAGGTCCGAAGCTTGGGGAAGGCTTCCTCATACTGCCGCCATTCGGAGCCGAGGGTCTTCTTCCAGTCGGTATTGGCCTTGATGCCGTAGCCGTAGCAGATGTGGACCGCCGTTTCGCACTTCAGCCCCTCGGCCGCCTTCTCCAGGGTCGCCACGCCCCATTCGTTCACCTCATCGAAGAAGACGTTGAAGGCGGGCTCGTCGAACTGGACGATGTCGACGCCGGCGGCCTCCAGTTCGCGGGCCTCCTCATTGAGGATTTTGGCGAACTCCCAGGCCAGTTTTTCGCGGCTGCCGTAATGGTCGTCATACAGGGTGTCGATCATCGTCATCGGCCCGGGCAACGCCCATTTGATCGGCTGGTCGGTCTGAGCCCGCAGGAACTTGGCGTCTTCGACGAAGACCGATTTCGGACGGCTGACGGCGCCCACGACCACCGGGACGCTGGCGTCATAGCGATTGCGGATTCGCATGGTCTTGCGGTTCTCAAAATCGACGCCGTCGAGGTGTTCGATGAAGGTCGTGACGAAATGCTGGCGGGTCTGTTCGCCGTCACTGACGATGTCGATGCCGGCCCGGCGCTGATCGTCCAGCGACAGGCGCAGGGCGTCCTGTTTGGCCTCGATCAGGTCATCGCCCTGCAGCTTCCAAGGCGACCAGAGCGTCTCGGGCTCGGCCAGCCAGACGGGTTTGGGCAGGCTGCCGGCGGTCGAGGTCGGGAGAAGGGTTTTCATGAGGGGAGACTCTGAAATCTGGAAACTGTTCAGGCGGCGGCGAAGGCGGCCGACCATTGGTCGAGGCGGGCGCGGTGCGGCTTGATGAACCGCTCTTCGACGAAGCGGCCCTGCTCGACGGCCAGCCGACTGCGCTCGTCGCGGTCGTAGACGATGCGGGTCAGCGAATAGTCCTGCGCCTTCAGGCTGGGCTGATACTGCTCAGTCGCCGGGGAGTTGGCGTTGTAGATCTCGGGCCGATAGATCTTCTGGAAGGTCTCCATCGTGGCGATGGTGCTGGCCAGTTCGAGGTCGGTGTAGTCGCTGGTGAGGTCGCTGACATGGTACAGGGCGAACGGCGCGACGCTGCCCGGTGGCATGAAGTAGCGGACCTTCATCCCCATCTTCGCGAAATACCGATCGGTCGGCGAGAAGGCGTCGTTGTCGTATTCCAGCCCCAGCACGGGATGGTCGAAGCCTGTGCGATGGTAGGTCTTGTTGCTGGAGACGCTGAGGCAGATGACCGGCGCCTTTGCGAAGTTGTCGCGATAGGCGCGCGACGCCAGAAAGTGCCTGAACAGCTTGCCGTGCAGATCACCGAAGTCGTCCGGCACGCCGCCGTTCGGGTGCGCTTTCAGGTGTTCGGGCAGGACTACGCTGAAGTCGTAGTCGCGGACATAGGAGGAGAAGTTGTTGCCCACGATCCCATCGATTCGCCGGCCCGTCCCCTTGTCGATGATCGTCGTCTGCAGGATTTCGATCAGCGGAAAGGCGTCGTCGCGCTCCGAGCAAAGGCTCATCTCGACCGAGACGATCTGAAGCTCCAGCGCATAGCGATCGCCCCTCGGATTGTCGTGGTGCGCCAGCGAGTTGAAGCGGTTGTCGATCATCCGCAGGGTATTGCGCAGATTGTCCCGACGGCTCTCGCCTCGCGCCAGGTTGGCGAAATTGGTGGTGATCCGCGTCGTGTCGGCGGGACGATAGTCTTCGTCGAGCGCGGTCCGCTTGATCCTGAATGTGAAGTCGGTGCTCGCCATGGTCTCTGCCGTTGATGCTGTGGCGAGACAGCGGACAGGGACGCGCGACCGCTCGCGCGCAGTCGTCCCGTCGCGGCGTTCATGCGACCTGACCGGACACCCCGCCGGAGGACGTTATCTGTCGGGGCAGGTCTCCTGGCTCACGGGTCACGGCTTCGGGTCCGGCCTTCCCAACGTCCGAAGACGTCAGTGACACGAAATGGACCTTCGGCTCGCCGCTCACAGTTGCGGGGACAGCGCCGGCATCACACCGGCTTCCCTCTTAGCTCCGCGTCGCCCGAGGGCGACACGCAGAACCTCGACGCCCCATACAACGGCGAGCCGGGGGACGAGTCAAGAAACATATAAGGATATCGTTATATGTTTCGCCCTATGTCGAGCGACATGGAGGTCGGGTATAGCTGCGGTTCGACACCGGCTCCGAGACCCCCCCGCAATGACCTACACCCTCTACGGCATTCCCAACTGCGACACGGTGAAGAAGGCGCGGGTCTGGCTGGAGAAGCAGGGGGTCGATTACGTCTTCCACGACTACAAGAAGGCCGGAGTGGATGCGGGGCGGCTGGGCCAGTGGGTCGACGAGCACGGGTGGGAGACGGTGCTGAACCGGGCCGGGACGACGTTCAAGAAGCTGCCCGAAGCCGACAAGGCGGGCATCGACAGGTCGAAGGCGATCGCGCTGATGACGGCCCAACCGTCGATGATCAAACGGCCGGTGCTGGATCTGGGGGATCGGCGGCTGGTGGGGTTCAAGCCCGAGACCTACGCCTCAGCGCTTACCTGAGTTGGACGGTCGCGACGACGCCGAAGTGGTCGGACGGATATTCGCCGTTGGTCGGCGTATCGCCGAAGCGGCGGGCCTCGCCGGGCGTGAAGGCGGCCTGTTCGACGAAGATGTGGTCGATGACGCGCTCGGGGTGACCCTTGGCCGGGTTCAGAGTGGTCGTGACCGCGCCGCGGGGCAGGGCGCTGAAGAAGCGGGGGCCGGTCAGGGTCGCCAGGCCCGAATCCTCTTGCGTCGCATTGAAGTCGCCCATGACAATCAGGGGCGTGCCGTCCTGCGGCAGCCAGCCGAGCAGGGATGCGATCTGGCGGGCGCGGACCGGGCCGGCGTCCTGTTGCCACGCCAGATGGGTGACGACGACATCGACAGGGCGACCCTGGACCGCGACGCGAAGCCGAAGCGCGGTGCGGAAATCGTCAAGCGGCTCAAGCTTGGTCGAGGCCTCGGCCAGAACCGGCAGGCGGGTCAGCAGGGCGTTGCCATAGCGACGCGGGGCGCCCTCTGCGTCGGTCGAGACGAAGGCGACATTATAGCCGCCCAGTTCGCGCGCCAGCATCCGGGCCTGGTTCTCAAGCCCGACATTGGCGTCCTCCAGCACTTCCTGAAGGGCGATGACGTCGGCGTCCTGGGCTTTCAGGGCGGCGATCAGCAGCGGACGGCGGGCGGTCCAGTCGCCGAGATTGTGCCAGATGTTGAAGGTGACGAGCTTCAGCTCTGTGGGCGTCTTAGCCTTTGGGGCGGTGGCGCAGCCGGCCAGCGGCGCGAGGGCGGCGGCGGCCAGCAGGGTGCGACGGGGGATCATCTCGGCCTCAGCCCTCGACGTCGGTCGAGGGGCGGTCGTGGCCGTCCGCGCTTTCGGTGACCCATTCGCCGGCGGCCGTTTCGTATTCGATGGCGGCGGTCTGGTCCGGCACGCGCTGCTCGCGCGCGGCGCGCACGGCGGCGGCCTTGGCGTCGTCGTGGCTGGCGAAGGTTTCGGAATAGGTGTCGCCGGACTTGTAGGCCCAGCCGCCGTCATGTTCGACGATGCGATAGGTGACATGGGCCATGGGATGCGCTCCTGAGATTGATGAGACCGGACCCTAGACCGAACGGGCGGCGGCCGAAACGGCGACCTTACGAAGATTTCACCTAACGCCGCGCATCCGTTGAGGCGTCGGCCAGCCTCTTGTGATCAGAAGGCCGCCGCATCAGGCTGCTGCAACGGTTAAAGGGACACTCGCCATGGAAGACTTCATTCCGCTCTTCGCCATCTTCGCCGTGTTCGGCACGATCACGGCCATCGTCTTCGGGCCGCAGGTTCTGAAATATCGCGAGAAGCGCGACATGCAGGAGACCATCCGCCATGCGGTGGACAAGGGCCAGCAACTGCCGCCTGAACTGATCGACGTCCTGACCAAGGACGTGCAGAAGAGCCTGCCGTCGCGCACCAAGGACATCCGGCGCGGCGTCATCTGGCTGGCGTCCGGCATCGGCATCGCGGCCTTCTCGGTCGTCAGCGAACTGGGAGGCGGTTTCAACGGCAATCTGGACAGCGGCCTGCTGGGCATCTCCTGCATTCCCGTCACGATCGGCCTGGCCTTCATCGTGCTGAGCTTCTTCAACAAGGGCGCGGACTGACCACGGCGGGCGGGGGAAGCTCTGATGAGCAAGTCTCTACGCGACTTCCACGATGTGGAGCTGGCCGCCCAGGCGGCGGCCGGCGGTCGGCGGGAGTATGGCGAGCTGGTGCGTCGGCATGGGTCGGCGGTGCGGGGGCTGCTGCGCCGGATGGGGGCGACGCCGTCGCTGTCCGACGACGTGGCGCAGGACGCCTTTCTGCAAGGGTTCCAGCGGTGCGCGGAGTTTCGCGGGCAGGGGACGTTTGCGGGCTGGATCAAGAAGATCGCGGCGCGGCTCTATCTGAAGCGAGTGGCCAAGGAGGCGCGCTACGTCGCCGAGATCGAGATCGAGGCCGATCAGGCGGATGTGGTCGTCGACCGCGGCGGTCTGATGGACCTGGACGAGGCGTTGAAGACGCTCAGCGAGACCGAGCGTGTCTGCGTCTCCCTGTGCCACGGCGCGGGGATGTCGCATCCGGAAATCGCGGCAGCCATGAATTTGCCGCTTGGCACGGTGAAATCGCATGTCAAACGTGGTCTGGATAAACTCCGTGCGCGGCTACAACCGGAGCACGGCTCAGGCGGGAGGTCGGTCCATGTCGGCTGACGAATTCGATCCGATGATCGAAAGGCTGTTCGCCCAGGCGCCGAGCCTGCCGGACGAGGCCCTGTTTCTGGCGACGGTCCAGGCACGCATGGAGACGCGGTCGCGCTGGCGCGCCCTGACCCTGACGGCGGCAGGACTGATCGGCGGCGTGCTGGCGGTGCGCGAGGGGGTGAACATCAACTTCACCGCCGACGGCGATACGACCCTGGCGCAAGGCCTGAGGGCGGCGGCCGCCACGGCGCAGGGCGCGGCGCAGTCGGGCCTGGACGGATTGGGCCTTCAAGGTCTGGGCGTCGGGTCGCTGGATGTGATGAACGGTTCGGGCATGATGGCCTTCTGGATCGTCGCCGGCGCACTGGTCGCCCTGATGGCGGCGGGCGTGGCGAAGCTGTCGCAGGACGTATGAGCGCGGCGGCAAGGGTGACACCGGCGGGGCAGGGGCCTATCTGACCCCATCACGTCAGGAGGCCCGGCGATGTCCGTCCACACCCAAGAGAGCGTCAAACGCATCACCGTGCCCGATATCGCGGGGCGCAAGGGCGGCGAGCCGATCGTCTGCCTGACGGCCTATGACGCGCCGATGGCGGCCCTGCTGGATCCGCACTGCGATGTGCTGCTGGTCGGCGACAGCCTGGGGATGGCGGTGCACGGCCTGCCCAATACCGTGGGCGTGACGCTGGAGATGATGATCCTGCATGGGCAGGCCGTCATGCGCGGCGCCAGACGGGCCATGGTGGTCGTGGACATGCCGTTCGGCTCCTACGAGGGCGGCAAGGAGGTCGCCTACGCCAACTGCGTGCGGGTGATGAAGGAGACGGGCGCCCAGGCGGTGAAGCTGGAGACCAGCATCGAAATGGCCGAGATCGTCGCCTTCCTGGTCAAGCGCGGCATTCCGGTCATGGGCCATGTCGGCTTGCGCCCCCAGGCGATCCTGGCGGAGGGCGGGTTCAAGGCCAAGGGCCGGACCGAGAGCGAGCGCGACCGGGTGCTGGCCGAGGCCAAGGCCGTCGCCGAGGCCGGTGCCTTCTGCATCGTCATCGAGGGCGTCGCCGAATCGCTGGCGCGCGAGATCACCGAGACGATCGACGCGCCCACCATCGGCATCGGCGCCTCGGCCGCCTGCGACGGTCAGGTGCTGGTGGTCAACGACATGCTCGGCATGTTCGACTGGACCCCGAAGTTCGTGCGCAAATACGCCGATCTGCGCACCGAGATCGACCGCGCCGCCTCTGCTTTCGCCAGTGATGTGAAAACCCGCCGTTTTCCTGCCGAAGTCGAGACCTACTTCTCGAAAAAGCCGGCTTCGCAGTAACGGACGACGTTGCGGGCGGGGAGCCGACCTTCTAGGGTCCGCGCCGGTTTGCATTTCGCGATTTTGGGGCGACGTTTCAGTGGTTGATGTCTTCGAGCAGGTCGAGGAGGAGCTTCGCTCCGACAAGTTGAAGCGCCTGGCCAAGACCTGGCTGCCCGTTTTCGGCGTGGTGCTGGTCGTCGCCCTGATCGGCGCCCTGGGCTGGTGGGGCTGGGACAGCCTGAACTCCAACAAGGCCGCCAAGGCCGCCGAAGCCTATGATCGCGGCATGGAGGCCCTGCGCGCCGACAAGCCGATGGACGCCCGCGCCGCCTTCGAGGAAGCGATCAAGGAAGGCAACGGCGCCTACAAGGTCTTGGCCCTGCAACAGCAGGCCGGCCTGGCCGTCAGCGCTAACAAGTTCCCCGAAGCTGTCCGCCTGTTCGACGAAGCCGCCAAGGCGTCCAGCGATCCGATCCTGTCGGACCCGCCCGCCCTGAAGGCCGCCTTCCTGATCATGGACACCGCGCCGCTGGCCGAGATCGAAAAGCGCCTGACGCCGCTGGCCGAAGACAAGCGCCCCCTGCACGCCTTCGCCCAGGAAGCCCTGGCCCTGGCGCGCCTGCAACACGGCAAGACCAAGGAAGCGCGTGAGGCCTTCGTGCTGCTGCAACTGGGGCAGGACGTGCCGGACTCGATCCGTCAGCGCGCCCAGATCGCCGTGGAATCCATCGACGCCGGCACCGCAGCCGCCATCAAGCCCATCATCGACGCCGCCGCCAAGGCGACCCCGCCGGCCGCCGGCGCTGCGAACGCGATGACGCCCTCGGCTGCTCCGGCCCAGGCTGCTCCGGCCCAAGCTGCCCCGGCTCAGGCCGCACCCGCTCAGGCGGCTCCCGCCGCCGCGCCGGCCGCCCAATAGTGACGACCCCTTACAGGACGCCCCCGATGAACCGAGTTCTGAAAGTCGCGCTGATCTGCGGCGTCGCCGCAACGATGGCGTCCTGCGGCACCGTGCGCCGCAACCTGCCGTTCGGTCTGGGCGGCGGCAAGGAAGACGCCGGCGCGACCGCTTCGGCCGGGCAACGCATTTCGGTGCTGGAGTTCGAACAGAGCCTGTCGCCGTCGGCCGCCCTGTCGGGTCGCGACTTCTTCCTGCCGGGTCCGCAGGCCGTGACGGCCTGGACGCAGCCCGGCGGCACGTCCGAGAACCTGGTCGAGCACGTCATTGCGGCGCCGAACTTCCAGATCGCGTGGAAGCGGGGCGTCGGCTCGGGATCGGCCCACGTCGGCAACGTCATGGCCCCGATCGTGGCCGCCGACGGCAAGATCTTCGTGCTGGACGGCGAATCCACCGTTTCGGCGGTTTCGGCCGACACCGGCGCGATCCTGTGGAAGGCCAACGTCAAGAACGCCGATCGTGACCGCAACGGCGGCTTCGGCGGCGGCGTCGCCGTGGGCGGCGGCAAGGTGTTCGTCTCGTCCGGCTATCGCTCGATGACGGCGCTGGACGCCAACACCGGCGCGGTGGTCTGGACCCAGCAGGTGGACGCCCCGATTCACGGCGCCCCGACCGTTTCGGGCAACCGGGTCTTCGTCGTGGACGTGGACAGCCAGCTGTTCGCCTTTGACGCCAACACCGGCGCCCAGGACTGGACCTATCGCGGCATCGCCGAGTCGGCGCGCGTCATGCGCGCCTCCAGCCCCGCCGTCAGCGGCACGACCGTCGTGGCCCCGTTCGCCTCGGGCCAGCTGGTCGCGCTGAGCGCCCTGAACGGCCAGGCGGTTTGGGAAGAGACCCTGTCGCGCACCAGCCGCACCAGCGCCCTGTCTGAGGTTCGCGACGTGGCGGGCCGTCCGGTCATCAGCCGCGGCACGGTCTATGGCGTCAGCCACTCGGGCGTGATGTCGGCGCTGGATCTGCGTTCGGGCCAGCCCAAGTGGCAACTGCCGGTGACGGGCGTGAACGCGCCCCTGCCGGTCGGCGACGCCGTCTTCGTGGTGTCCAAATCGGGGCAGTTGATCACGGCCAACCGCGACACGGGCCAGATCTACTGGACGCGCGAACTGAACGAGGGCCGCGAGCGGCGCGAGGGCGGCTTCCTGACCTTCGGCCGTCGCACCATCCGCCCGCAATGGTCGGGGCCGCTGTTGGCCTCCAACCGTCTGGTGATGGTCAATTCGTTCGGCGAGGCCGTCGCCTTCGATCCCAAGACCGGCGTGGCGCAGACGACGCTGAAGCTGGGCGCGCCCGCCTATATCGCGCCCGCCGCCTATAACGGCGCGCTCTATGTGCTGACTGACAACGGCCAACTGATCTGCATCCGCTGATTTTCAGCCCAAACTAAGCTAGAAGGCCGACATGGCTCTGAAGGTCGCCATCGTCGGCCGCCCCAATGTGGGCAAATCGACACTGTTCAACCGCCTCGTCGGCAAGCGCCTGGCGCTCGTCGACGATCGCCCCGGCGTGACCCGCGACCGGCGCTACGCCGACGGCAACATCGGCGACATGGACCTGACGCTGATCGACACGGCGGGATACGAGGACGTCACCGACGACAGCCTGGAAGCCCGGATGCGCGAGCAGACCGAGGCCGCGCTGGACGACGCCGAACTGGTCATGTTCATGATGGACGCCCGCGAGGGCGTGACGTCGCTGGACCGGATCTTCGCCGAGCGCCTGCGCCGGGTGCACAAGCCGATCATCCTCTTGGCCAACAAGTCCGAGAGCCGCGAAAGCGGCGGCGGCGTCGGCGAGGCGCACGCCCTGGGCTTTGGCGAACCCGTCGCTATCTCGGCCGAGCACGGCGAGGGGATGGCCGATCTGTACGCCGCCATCGTCGCGGCCTCGCAGGACATCTTCGTCGAGGAGATCGACGAGCCGGACAAGCCAATCCGCATCGCCGTCATCGGCCGGCCCAACGCCGGCAAGTCCACGCTCATCAATCGCCTGATCGGCGACGACCGACTGCTAACCGGTCCGGAGGCGGGCATCACCCGCGACTCCATCTCGGTCGACTGGCAGTTCGAGGGCAAGAACATCCGCCTGGTCGACACGGCCGGGATGCGTCGCAAGGCGCGGGTGCAGGAAAAGCTGGAAAAGCTGTCGGTCGCCGACACCATCCGGGCCATCACCTTCGCCGAAGTCGTCATCCTGATGATGGACAAGGACGACGCCTTCGACACCCAGGACCTGCAGCTGGCTGATCTGGTCGAGCGCGAAGGCCGCGCCCTGGTCTATGTCGCGTCGAAGTGGGACTTGGAGGACGAGCCCCAGTCCCGCATGGCCAAGCTGAAGGGCATGGCCGAGGACAAGCTGCCGCAACTGAAGGGTTCGCCGTTCGTGGCCCTGTCGTCGCACAGCGGGCGCGGCGTCGAGCGGCTGATGCCGGCGGTGCTTCAGGCCTATGACACCTGGTCGGTCAAGGTGAAGACCAAGGACCTGAACACCTGGCTGTCCATGGCGACCCAGCGGCACCCGCCCCCCGCCGTGGACGGCAAGCGGATCAAGCCGAAATACATCGCCCAGACCAAGGCCCGCCCGCCGACCTTCGTGCTGATGGCCAACCGCGCCGAGTCGATGCCGGAGCATTACAAGCGCTATCTAGTCAACTCGATCCGCGAGAGCTTCGACCTGCCGGGCACGCCGATCCGCCTGAACGTCAAGTCCAGCGGCGTGAACCCCTATGCCGAGGGCGGCGCCAAGTCCGGGCCGGAACGCTACAAGGGCGACGCCAAGACCGCGCCGCGCCGCATCAAGAAGGCCGAGAAGGAAGAGGCCCTGTCCAAACTGCCCGGCAAGGCGCTGGAGCAGAAGAAGACCCGCAAGGCCCAGCCCAAGGTTCTGGGCGGCCTGAAGTCCAGCGCGTCCAAGAAGGCCGGGTCGTCCGTGGCGGTCCAGAAGGGCGCGCGCGGCGGCGCCCGCCAGGTGTCGCGCTCGGGCCGGATCCGCACGGGCCAAAAAGGCGGCGCCAAGAAGTGACGGCGTGAGCGAGGCCGAGAGCGCGCTTCCCGCCCGGCCCACCTCGCGTTGGCTGATCCTGGACCGGCAGGGGCGGGTGCTGCTGTTCCACTTCGTCTTTTCCGAAGGACCGCTCGCCGGCACGGCCTTCTGGGCGACGCCCGGCGGCGGGTGCGAGACTGGCGAGACCTTCGAGGACGCCGCGCGCCGCGAACTGTTCGAGGAGACGGGGCTGGTCGTGACCGATCCCGGCCCGCAGGTCGCCCAGGTCCGCGTCAGTTTCCGCCTGCCCGACGGCCGGATGGCGGATGTTGATCAGAGGTTCTTCCTGCTGCGCGCCGAGGCGTTCGACCTGTCTTCCGCAGGCTGGACCGTGGAAGAACAGGGGGTTCTGGTCGATCACCGCTGGTGGAGCGTCGCGGACATCCGCGCCTCGACCGAGACGATCTGGCCGGCGGAACTGGCGGATATCCTCGATACGCTCTGAGGCTCAGCCCATCATCAGGCTTTCGCGCATCCGTGCAGCGTCTTTGCCCGGCGGGAGGCCGAACTGGCGGGCGTATTCGCGACTGAACTGGGACGGGCTGTCATAGCCGACGGCGAAGCCGGTCTCGGCCGCACCCTCTACGCCCGTCAGCAGCCGGGCGCGGGCTTCGCGCAGCCGCAGCTGCTTGTGGAACTGCAACGGGCTCATGGTCGTCACGGTGCGGAAATGGCGGTGGAACGTCGACAGGCTCATGCCCGCCATGTCCGCCAGCGTCTCCAACCGGACCGGTTCGGCGTAGTGGGCGCGGAGCCAGTTGATGGCGCGACTGACCCCTGACAGGCGGCTTTCGGCTGAGCCGATCTGGCGCACGGTCGCGGCGTGCCGGCTGTGGAGCAGCCGCCAGATCAGCTCGCGTTCGATCATCGGCGTCATAACGGCGATCTCCTCGGGGCGGTCCAGAAGGCGCAGCAGGCGCGCCATGAGCTCCAGCAGTTCATCCTCCAGCGGTGTTACATGGATGCCGGTCGGCGGCGGCTGATCCGAGGGGGCGGGGATGTCGATCTCCAGCATCAAGCCGGCGATGGTGGCGGGATCGAGGTCGAAGCTGAGGGCGCGATACGGCGCCTCGATAATGCTGCCGCATACCGGCAGTTCGGCGGACACCACCAGGCAATCGCCCGCGCGATAGGAATATACGGTCTCGCCCAGGATCGTCTGTTTGGCGCCGCACACGACCAGGCACAGCATCGGATCATAGGCGACGGGGACCACCCGCGTCTGCGCGTCGCTGCCATACAGGCGCAGACCGGGCACGGGCGATCGTGATAGATCAGGCGGCGCGTGGCGCGCAACGATGTCGGTCATTTCGGGCAAGAGGCTCATGACGGCATTCAGCGCCGGTCACCGGCTATTCGCAAGCGGGCGAGAGCGGTTTGACAGGATCGTGCAAGCCTTCGCCCGGATCGCCCTAACGCCGTCCACCTGAAATCGCGTCTTCTCCGTCCGGTCAGGCAGAGGAGATTTTCCATGACAACAACCCCACAAAAGACCTGGCTCATCACCGGTGCGGCGCGTGGTCTGGGCGCCGGGATCGCCCGCGCGGCGCTGGACGCGGGCGACCGCGTCGTCGTCGCAGGTCGAAACCGCGACGCGTTGATCAAGGCATTCGGACCGGATAGCGACACGGTCCTGAGCCTGACGTTGGACGTCACCGACACGGCCGCCATCGCCGCCGCCGTCGAGGCGGCCATGGCGCGGTTCGGCCGCCTCGACGTTCTGGTGAATAATGCCGGCTATGGCCACCTCGGCATCTTTGAGGAGACCAGCGCCCAGGATGCGCGCACCCAGTTCGACACCAATGTCTTCGGTCTGTTCGACATGACGCGCGCGGTGCTGCCGATCATGCGCGCGCAGAGGTCGGGTCATGTTTTCAACATCTCGTCGATCGGCGGTTTGATGGGCGGCGAGAGCGGCGCGATCTATTGCGCGTCCAAGTTCGCGGTCGAGGGCTTCAGCGAGTCCGTCGCGCAGGAGGTGCGTCCGTTCGGCGTGCGTCTGACCATCGTCGAGCCGGGCTTCTTCCGCACCGACTTCCTCGACGCCTCGTCGATCCGCTACGGCGATAATCCCATCGCCGACTACGCCGAAGCATCGCGCGCCATCCGCGCCTTCTATGACGCGCGGAGCCATAATCAGGCGGGCGATCCCGCGAAGCTGGGTCAGGCCCTGGTCGTCTTGGCGAATGCGGAAAACCCGCCGGTGCGATGGTCAGCGGGCACGGACGCCATCGGCGTGGTCGAGATGAAGGCGGACAGCCTGAGAGCCGAACTGGAGGCCTGGCGCGAGCTTTCAGCCTCAACCGACGGCGACTTCACCTTCCGCGAAGAGCCGAAGATAGGCGGCGCCTGGGGCTGATCCCGG
>AMYY01000024.1 GCA_000335735.1 alpha proteobacterium L41A
CGAGGCGCAGCGATTCCGCCACCCATTTGGCGCGGGCCGTGGCGGTCATGACCGCCAGCTTTTGCAGCGAGCCGGCGTCCACCCCGTTCAGGGCGTGACCGATCACCTCCTTGTTGGCGACGTAGGCGGCGTAGTCGATCTGCTCCAACTGACCGCGCAGGCGGCGCTGTTCGTGGGGATCGGTGTCCTGCGGCTCGAAATGGTCGCTGTGGCGGCGGGTGCTGGACGTCATCTTGGTCGACATGGGCGAGCCCTCCCCGGCCTGTCCTGGCGGTGTGGGCGGCCGCGCGACAAAGAAGGTGCGCCGTCTCGGTTAACGCCGCGTTGCGCTGGCGACCCGCGCATCCGATATCGGGGCCACACAGGATCGGAGAAGACCATGGACCTGAAACTGAACGGCAAGCGCGCCCTGATCTGCGGCGGCTCATCTGGCCTGGGTCGCGCCGTGGCGACGGCCCTGGTCGCGGAGGGCGCGCACGTCGCCCTGCTGTCGCGCGACGAAGGCAAGCTGCAGGCCGTGGCGGATGCGCTGAATGCGGCCGGGCCTGGCCGGGCGGTCGTGGTCACAGCGGACCTGGCGGACCATGAGGCGCTGTTGAAGGCGACGGACCGGGCCGAGGCCCTTTTGGGCGGGCCCATCGAAATCCTGTTGAACAACACTGGGGGGCCGCCGCCGTCGGGCGTGTCGGGGCTGGAGCCGGCGGTGTGGCGCGATCATTTCGAGTCGATGGTGCTGTCGATCTTCCGCCTGACCGACCGGGTGCTGCCGGCCATGCGGGCGGCCGGCTGGGGGCGCATCCTGAACGTCGCCTCGATCACAGTGGTCGAGCCGTCGGCGGCGCTGGGCGTGTCCAACACCCTGCGGGCCTCGGTCGCGGCCTGGGCAAAGACCCTGGCCAACGAGGTCGGACCGGACGGGGTGACGGTCAACACCCTGCTGCCGGGGCGGATCGATACGCCGCGGATCGAAAGGCTGGACCAGGCGACCGCCGAGCGCACCGGCACGACGCCGCAAGAGGCGCGGGCCGAATCCGTAAAATCCATCCCCGTCGGCCGCATCGGCACGACCGAGGAGTTCGGCGCCACCGCCGCCTTCCTGGCCAGCCCCTTGGCGGCCTATGTCACCGGCTCGCTGATCCGGCTGGACGGCGGGGCGATCAAGGCGATCTGATCAGCCGGGCGCACGACGGCGCAGCACGCCGCCGAAGGCTACGCGGCTGCGGCCGTAATCCAGGGTGATGCGGCTGAACCGGCTCAGGATGTCGGCGCCCAGCAGCAGGGCCGGCTTGTCGATCAGATCCATGACCTGAAACACATGCAGGTCGGCGAACAGCAGCGGGGTCGGTCCCAGCGATCGTCCCGCGATGTGCAGGGCAGGCGTCGTGCCGGTGCGGGCCGTCACCGCGCCGCCGACGATGCCGACCATGCGGACGGGCTCGGACTGGACGGCGGCCTGGCCGATGTCGATCGCCTGCATCAGGGCCAGATTGCCGATCGAATATTGCGCGCCGCTGTCGATGAAGGCGGCGACCTCCACGCCGGCGACCTCGATCCGGGTCAGGATCAACTGACCGAAGCCACCGCGACGACCGGCGACCAGGACGTCCTGTTGCTGGGGCCGGGTGGCGTCGGGGCTGGTCGTCAACGCGATGCTGGTCGAGCCCGATGGCGACAGGGCGACCTGGCGGGCGTTGACGTCCAGCGTCAGGCGAAACCGCGACAGCAGGTCCAGCCCCAACAGGCCGTCGGCGCCCAGGGCGTTGCGTGAAAGACCGGCAGGGTCAGGTCGGTGAAGCGTCGGCGTCCGATCTCGATCTGCGCCAGTTCGACGGTCGGCGTGACCTCGGCCGCCGTGATTCCGTGCACCACGACCGGGCGGCCGGGCGGCAGGGCCAACGCCTGGGCCAGCTCGGCCGAAACCGCGCTGCGCTCGGCGCCGGTGTCGATGACGAAGACCTGCTGGACGCTTCCGTTCAGCCGCACGCCGACGCCCATTCGCGTCAACAGGTTTTGCAAGAGCCGGACCTGGTCGGGCGGATCTGCCGGGGCGGCGGCTTGAGCGGACACAAACGGCGCAGCCGCCAGCAAACTCAGCGTCTCACGGCGCGACGTCATGAAGCTCGCTGGGCTCACCCGCCTGTCCTCCTCGAGCCTTCGCCAGGGCAGGGCACGCTACGCGTATTCGGCGAAAGTCATGCGACATAATCTTGTCCGTCGCGTCTCAGAGCGGCCTCGCCAGCTCGCCAAGCTCGCGCCGTCTGGCCGATCCGGGGTTGTCGGCGTATCGTTCCAGCCGACACAGGAGGATGCGATGCTGACCTTGTTTATGCTGGCCTTGTCCGATCCCGCGGCGGCGTTTCCCAGCGCGATCACCGGCCGGAATCCTGTCGTTGTTTCCGCACCGAGGGAGGCCACGCAGCGTTGCGGCGATCCCCTGATGCAAGCTCGGCAGGGCGGCGCAGGCGCCATGACGCTAGATCGATCGCTCGATGACGGACAGGTCCGGCGCTATCTGCTGCTGGACCGGCGCGACCAGAATAACTGTCCCGTGCCGATCAGCTACGCCGTGCCGGATCGACGGGCGCTGGGTCGAAACCTGATGCCGGCCCAGCCCGATGTCGGCGTGACACCCGCTCCGCCCGCGCCGCGTCGCTAGGCGCGGGGATGGGCGGCCGCATAGGCGTTCAAGAGGCGATCGGCATCGACGCCGGTGTATTTCTGGGTCGTCGACAGGCTGGCGTGGCCCAGTAGTTCCTGGATCGACCGCAGGTCGGCGCCGGCGCCCAGCAGGTGGGTCGCGAAACTGTGGCGGAGAGCGTGAGGCGTGGTGCGCTCGGGCAGGCCCAGCCGCCCGCGCAGCTTCTGGACCGAGGTCTGGACGTGACGGGGACTTAAGGGGCCGCCGCGGCGCGCGCGGAACAGGGCGTCGGCGGGCTGGAGCGGGAAGGGCAGTAGAGCCAGATAGGCGTCCACCGCGTCACGTACGGCGGGCAGGATCGGCGCGATCCGCGTCTTGGACCCCTTGCCGACGATACGCAGGGTCTCGCCCAGCGGGGCATCGGCGCGGGTCAGGGACATGGCCTCGGAGATCCGCAGGCCGCAGCCATAGAGCAGGGTCAGGACGGCCCGGTCACGCGCGGCCTCCCACGGTTCGATATCGGGATCGGCGTCCGGCTCGGCCAATAGCCCGCGTGCCTGGTCCTCTGTCACCGGACGGGGCAGGGACGGCTTGACCTTTGGGCCGCGCACCAGGGCCAACTGCGGGGCGGGCGTGTCCAACCGCCGGTCGAGGAAGGCATGAAAGCCGCGAATGGCCGACAGGCTCTGGCTCAGTGACCGGGCCGCCAGCGGGTGATCTCCGGATCGTCGCTCGGCCATGTGGGCGCGGACCTCGGCGGCGGTGATCGTCCCCATGTCCTTGAGCGACAGCGCCTCGCCGCGATGGCGTTCGAGGAAGGCGACATAGAGCCGGCCTATGTGGCCATAGGCCTCCAGCGTGCGTGGCGACAGGCGACGTTCATGCGCCAGGTGATCGAGCCAGGCGCGCAGGGCGTCGGAGGCGGTCAGTTGAGAACCGGCCATCGCTCGGCCATCCGCTCCGTCACCCGCGCCAGGAAGGCGGCCAGTTCGCAGCCCATGTTGGGGGTGAAGCCTTCGGGCTCCGGCGAGCCGAAGGCGCAGATGCAGGGGCGTGGCGGCCCGCCCGGCGTCAGGTGCGGGGCCATGCGGACCAGGGCGATGGACCGCACCTGTTCCTCGGCCGCGCCGAAGAAATTCAGTCCTTGTATCATCGGGCCCAGCCAGGTCAGGCCGTGCTCGCCCAGCAGATTGTCGACGTCGCCCTCTTCCAGGGCGCGCCAGCCGAAGGGCACGCCGCCCGGTTTTTCCAGGGCGATAGCGGCGCCGGCCAAGCCGAACCGTCCCTGCGCCGCCGCATCCAGACGACGCGCCAGGTCGGAATGGTTCTTGGCCTCCATCAGGTCCAGGGTCGCGACGTGCGTCTGGGTCTGGGCGGCGAAGTTGGCGCGGGCGACCAGTTCGATCTCACGCCGTGCGCCGGTCTCGCGCTCGACCACGGCCTCCAGTCGCGTCAGGGCGGCGGCGCCGAACTCGACCACGTTGCGGCCGTGCGGACGCAGGCCGATCTCTTCCAGCAGGGAGCGGTCGTCCAGCAGGGTCTGGGGATGGGTCTGCAGCCAGCCGCGCACGTCGGGCCAATGCAAGCCGTCGCCGATATGGGGCGTTACGTCCGATTCCGACGTTTCGAAAAGGTCCAATGAGCCGCTCAAACAGACCTCTCCGGGAACCGCGATGCTACAGAATAGACTGACCCGTCTTGGCCCAGTCCGCCACGAAGGCATCAAGACCCTTGTCGGTTAACGGGTGGTTCACCAAGGCCTTGAATGTGTCGGCGCCGAAGGTGGCGGCGTCCGATCCTGCGACGGCGGCGGCGGCCACGTGGCCCACATTGCGCAGGGACGCGGCCAGGATCTGGGTCTCGAAACCGTGCACGTCATACAGGACGCGGATTTCTTCCAGCAGGCCGATGCCGTCGGCGCCGTTGTCTTCCAGCCGGCCCACGAAGGGCGAGACGAAGGTGGCGCCGGCCTTGGCGGCCAGCAGCGCCTGGGCGGCCGAGAAGCACAGGGTGACGTTGGTCTTGATGCCCTTGTCGGTGAAGACGCGGCAGGCGCGCAGGCCATCCCAGGTCAGGGGCAGTTTCACCACCACGTTCGGCGCGATGGCAGCCAGCTTGTCGCCTTCCTTGACCATGGTCTCGAAATCGAGCGAGACGGCCTCGGCGGAAATCGGCCCCTCGACCAGGGCGCAGATTTCGGCGATGACCTCGGCGATGTTCCGACCCGACTTGGCGATCAGCGACGGATTGGTGGTGACGCCATCCACCATTCCGGTGGGGACCATGTCCTTGATGACGGCGACGTCGGCGGTATCGAGAAAGAGTTTCATGGGCGGCTTCATAGCCGAGGGCGCAGTTCGGTGAAAGTCGCCTCGGTCCTCATTCCCCTGCCGGTGCCGGAGGCCTTCGACTACGAGGCGCCCGAAGGCATGACGCTGGCGCGGGGCGATCAGGTCGCCGTGCCGCTGGGGCCGCGCCTGATCCGGGGCGTGGTGTCCGAGGTGTTCGAGACGACGGGATCGAACCGGCGCCTGAAGGCGATCGACAGCCGCCTGGACGATCCGCCCCTGCCGTCGGGCGTCATGGATTTCGTCGAATGGGCCGGACGCTGGACCCTGTCGGCGCCCGGCGAAATGGCGGCGACGGCGCTGAAGGGCTTGCGCGCGCCTCGGCCCCGGCCGGAACGGCGAGTGCGTCGGGTGGGCGAGCGGTCGCCGTCGCGCGCCACCCCGGCCCGGACGGGCGTGCTGGAGGCCCTGGGCGATCGCGCCCTGCCGCCGGCCGACCTGGCGCGGGCGGCGGGCGTGTCGTCGGGCGTGGTCAAGGGCCTGATCGACGAGGGCGTGCTGGAGATCATCGAGATCGCTGCCGAGGCGGCGTTCGACCGGCCCGATCCCGACCACGCCCCCGCCGCGCTGAACGGCGACCAGGCGGCGTCGGCGTCGGCGATGGCGGATGGCGTGGCGGGCGGCGGCTTTCGCCCCTTCCTGCTGGATGGGGTGACGGGGTCGGGCAAGACCGAGGCCTATCTGGAGGCCATCGCGCGGGTGCTGCGGGCCGATCCGGCCGCGCAAATCCTCATCCTGCTGCCCGAGATCGCTCTGACCCAGGCCCTGATCGAGCGGATCACAGCCCGCTTCGGCGCCGCCCCGGCCGAATGGCATTCCGGCGTCGCCCCGCCGCGCCGTCGTCAGGTGTGGGAGGCGGTCGTCGCCGGGCGCTGCAACATCGTGGTTGGGGCGCGCTCGGCCCTGTTTCTGCCCTTCGTCAATCTGCGCCTGATCGTCGTGGACGAGGAGCATGACGGCTCGTTCAAACAGGAGGAAGGCCTGGTCTATCACGGCCGCGACCTGGCCGTGGCGCGGGCGCGGACCGAGGGGGCGGCCGTCGTCCTGGCCTCGGCGACGCCGTCGCTGGAGACGCTGTGGAACGCCCAGGGCGGGCGCTACGACTGGCTGAAGCTGGGCGCGCGGCACGGGACGGCGGTCCTGCCGGACATCGCCCTGCTGGATTTGCGGCAGAACACGCCCGATCCGCAGACCTGGCTGTCGCAGCCGCTGCGCCTGGCCATCGGCGAAACCTTGGCGCGCGGCGAGCAGACCCTGCTGTTCCTGAACCGGCGCGGCTATGCGCCCGTGGTCCTCTGCCGCGCCTGCGGCCATCGGCTGACGGCGCCGGACACCGACAGCTGGCTGGTCGAGCATCGCTATACGGGGCGGCTGGTCTGTCACCTGACCGGCTTTTCGATGGCTCGGCCCAAGCTGTGTCCCTCGTGCGGGGCCGAGGATTCGCTGGTCTCGGTCGGGCCGGGGGTCGAGCGGGTCGAGGAAGAGGTGCGCCAACTGTTCCCCGAGGCGCGCACCGCGGTCTTCAGTTCCGACACCGCGCCGGACGCCCGGTCGGCCCGCGCCCTGATCCAGACAATGACGGACGGGGAGATCGATATTCTGGTGGCGACGCAGGCCGCGGCCAAGGGCCATAACTTCCCGCGCCTGACGCTGGTGGGCGTGGTGGATGCGGATCTGGGCCTGCGCGGCGGCGATCTGCGCGCGGCCGAGCGGACCTATCAGCTTTTGGCCCAGGCGACGGGCCGGGCGGGTCGGGCGGATCGGCCGGGGCGGGCGCTGCTTCAGACCTGGACGCCCGAACATCCGGTGCTAATGGCCCTGGCGGCCGGCGATCGCGACGCCTTCGTCGAGGCCGAGATGGCCGAGCGCGAAGCCGCGTCCCTGCCGCCCTATGGCCGTCTGGCGGCGATCATCCTGTCCAGCGAGAGTGCGGCCGCCGTCGAGAAGACGGCGAACGATCTGGCCCAGGCCATTCCCAACGCCGAACGGCTGGAGGTCTATGGCCCCGCCGATGCGCCGCTGGCCTTGGTGCGGGGGAGGCGGCGCAAGCGGCTGCTGGTGCGGGCCGATCGGGACGTGAACCTCCAGGCCTTCCTGCGGGCCTGGCTGCAGCGGGTGAAGGTGCCCGGCTCGGTCCGCCTGACAGTGGACGTAGACCCTTATTCGTTCTTGTGAAGTCTCAGACGGCCATCACTGTGCCGAGCAGCAGGCGGGCGCCGGGGCGGCTCAAGGTGGCGTTGGTCGCCGCCTGAAGCGCGGCCGACAGCTGGTCGATGTCGGGCACGACGCCGGGGCGCAGGCCATTGGCGAAGCGCTGGGCGGCGGTGTTGTAGGCGGCGCGCAGGCGCGGCGCGGACTGCTGGGCGCGGGTGCGCAGGGCCGCATCGGGCACGTCGACCCCGGTTTCGATGGTCAGCACGCCCCGACGACCGTTCGCTTGAAGGATCGAGGCGGTGATGACCGGCAGGCGGACATAGGTGTCGGCCGACGGCGCCGCGCCGCCGCTCGAAGCGTGTGCAGAGGTCGAAGCGGCGGCCGTCGCGACGACGGCGAGACCGAGAAGAGCGCGGCGTTCCATGCCGACAGCCCTAGCCGAAATCCCTTAATCCGCCGTTGCTTGATCCAGGGCGCCCGCGGGCATGGGATTCAGGTCCAGCAGGGCGAACAGGCGGGCGTCCTCGTCCTGTTCGGGATTGGGGGTGGTCAGCAGCTTGCCGCCGACGAAGATGGAGTTGGCGCCGGCCAGGAAGCACAGGGCCTGCAGCTCCGGGCTCATGGTCTCGCGCCCGGCCGACAGGCGCACCATCGCCTTGGGGCAGACCAGTCGGGCGACGGCGACGGTGCGGACGAACTCGATCGGGTCGATCTCGCCGGTTTTCAGGAGGCGTTCGCCCAGCGGTGTTCCGGTGACGGGGACCAGGGCGTTGACCGGCAGGCTGTCGGGATGGACCGGCAGGGTCGCCAGGGCGTGCAGCAGGCCGGCGCGATCCCGCCGCGCCTCGCCCATGCCGACGATGCCGCCACAGCAGGTGCTCATCCCCGCGTCGCGAACGTGCTCCAGCGTGTCCAGTCGGTCCTGATAGCTGCGGGTGGTGACGACCTCGGCATAGTAGTCGGGGCCGGTGTCGAGGTTGTGGTTGTAGTAGTCGAGACCCGCGTCCTTGAGCTGTTTGGCCTGATCGGCGGTCAGCATCCCCAGGGTGGCGCAGGTTTCTAGCCCCAGGGCCTTCACGCCCGAGATCATCGCCGCCAGCTTGGGCGTGTCGCGATCCTTCAGTTCCCGCCAGGCCGCGCCCATGCAGAAGCGGCTGGCGCCGCCGGCCTTGGCGGCCATGGCCTCGGCGATGACCGCGCTCGGCTCCATCAGCTTCTCAGCCTTCAGCCCGGTATTGAAGCTGGCCGATTGCGAGCAGTAGCCGCAGTTCTCGGCGCAGCCGCCGGTCTTGATCGACAGCAGTTGCGACTTCTGAACCTGGTTGGGGTCGAACCAGCGGCGGTGGACGGTGGCGGCGTCGAACACCAGTTCCATGAAGGGGCGAGCGAACAACGCCTCCACCTCCTCCAGCGTCCAGTCGTGCCGGGGTTGCGCCGCGTCGATGCGGGCTTGAACGGGGCGGGACAGATCATCGGCCATATCCCACGACTAGCATTCGCCGACCGTTCGAGGAAAGCTGTCGCTAGGCCGCGTGACGCGCCTGAGGCTGGTAAGGCGCGTCCGTCTCGTTGAAGCGGAAGCTGGCGATCTGGCGGGCGAGGGTCTCAGCCTCGTTGGCCAGCTGGCGGCTGGCGGCTGTGGCCTGTTCGGTCATGGCGGCGTTCTGCTGGGTGATTTCGTCCAGTTGGCCCAGGGCCTGGCGCACCTCCGACAAGCGGTCGGCCTGATGCCGTGACGCCGCCGCCATGCCGCCGGCCAGATCGTCGACCGCCGCGACCCGCTGGCCGATGCTGTGCAAGGACTGGCCCGCGCGTTCGACCAGTTCGACGCCGCGCGCCACCTGGGCGGCCGAGGTGGCGATCAGTGTGCGGATTTCGCCGGACGCCTCTGCCGAGCGCTGAGCCAGGGCGCGGACCTCCGTCGCCACGACGGCGAAGCCGCGACCGGCCTCGCCCGCACGGGCCGCCTCCACGCCGGCGTTCAGGGCCAGCAGATTGGTCTGGAAGGCGATCTCGTCGATCAGGGAGGTGAAGCGCGCGATCTCGACGGATGAGTCGCGAATGGCGGTCATGGCCTGGGTCGTCTCGTCGACGACGGCCTCGCCATGTTCGACGTCGCGACGAACGGCGACGACGGCCTGGGCGGTGTTCAGGGCCCCCATCGCCGCTTGTTCGACGCCCTCGGCGATCTCCTCGGTCGTGGCGGCGGTGCGCTCTAGCCCGGCCGCCTGGCGTTCGGTGCGGTTGGCCAGGTCGTTGGAGGCCGTCGCCAGTTCGTCCGAACCTGTGCGAACCGCCTGGGCGCTTTCCGCCACGGCGCCAAAGGCCTGGCGCAGGCTGGCTGTGGCTGCGTTGAAGTCGGTCTTGAGTGTTTCATACTCAGGCGGGAAATCGGCCTGAACCTCCACAGCCAGATCGCCGCCGGCCAGGGTCTTTAAGGCCTTTCCCAAGGCGGCGACCACCTGCGCCTGCTCGGCGTCCGCCTTGGCCTTGGCGGCGGCGACCTGATCCCGCTCGGCCTGCAGGGCGTCCAGATAGGTGGAGATGGCCAAATCCATGTCCAACAGGGCGCGCTGGCTCAGTTCGGCGACGGCCTCGCCGGTCGTGCGGTCGTGGGCGGCGCCGGCGAGGGGCTTGCGCGGGCGCGTCGCCACCGCCTTGATCAGTTCGCCCAGCAGCACCCCGTACCCTCCGATGTACCAGCGCGGCTCCAGCCCGATCCGGGCGTGGGCGCGGCCGATGGCGGTGACGGCGCGGCCATAGTCGGCATCGGCCCGACCCTCGATAATGGCGTCCCAATGACCCACCTGAGCGGATTTCGCCCGGTCGATATGGGCTTCGTCGCGGAAGAAGCGCCGCGTCTCGGGGGTGGCGCGGATGCGGTCGTAGAAGGCGTCCAGAGCCCCAGGGGCTGCGGCCCGTAGAATGTCCTGCATGGCGCCATAGGCCGGCGTGGGCTGCGACAGGCCGGCGAAGGTCGTGCGTTGCTGAATCTGGACTTCGGACATCGGCTTGTACTCTCACGAACTGGCCGGACGCCCCCGTCACGGCGATACCCCTGTAGGCAGTAAGGCTTTTGCAGCCGTTAACGCAGAGCTTGGGTTTGTGGCGGATCGTATAAGGATATCTTTATGCGATCATTGCTCCGACGCGCTGCTCAGGCTATGAGGCGCCAAATCCATCCTTCGGCCAGGAGCCCAAGCCATGACCGACTACATCGTTCGCGACATCACCCTGGCCGATTGGGGCAATAAGGAAATCGAGATCGCCGAAACCGAAATGCCGGGCCTGATGTCCCTGCGTGACGAGTTCGGCGCCAGCCAGCCGCTGAAGGGCGCCCGCATCGCCGGCAGCCTGCACATGACCATCCAGACGGCGGTCCTGATCCAGACGCTGGAAGCCCTGGGCGCCGAAGTGCGCTGGGCCTCGTGCAACATCTTCTCGACCCAGGACCACGCCGCCGCCGCCATCGCCGCCAACGGCACGCCGGTGTTCGCCACCAAGGGCGAGACGCTGGAAGAATACTGGGACTACGCCCACAAGATCTTCGAATGGGCCGACGGCGGCTATCCGAACCTGATCCTGGACGACGGCGGCGACGCCACCCTGCTGTGCGTCCTCGGTCCGAAGGCCGAGAAGGACATCTCGGTTCTGGCCAATCCCCAGAACGAAGAGGAAGAGGCCCTCTTCAAGGTCATGAAGCGCTATCTGGCCGAGAAGCCCGGCTTCTACTCGGCCATCCGCGACGCCATCGGCGGCGTGTCGGAAGAGACGACCACGGGCGTGCACCGCCTGTATCAGATGGCCGAAAAGGGCGAGCTGCCCTTCCCCGCCATCAACGTCAACGACAGCGTCACCAAGTCCAAGTTCGACAACCTGTACGGCTGCCGGGAATCGCTGGTCGACGCCATCCGTCGCGGCACCGATGTCATGCTGTCGGGCAAGGTCGCGGTGGTCTGCGGCTACGGCGACGTGGGCAAGGGCTCGGCCGCCTCACTGCGCCAGGGTGGCGCCCGCGTGATCGTGACCGAGATCGACCCGATCTGCGCCCTGCAGGCCGCGATGGAAGGCTATGAGGTCCAGACGCTGGACGACACCGCCGGCCGCGCCGACATCTATGTGACGACGACCGGCAACAAGGACGTCATCACCGTCGACCACATGCGGCAGATGAAGAACAACGCCATCGTCTGCAACATCGGCCACTTCGATAGCGAGATTCAGGTCGCCGGCCTGAAGAACTTCAAGTGGGACGAGATCAAGCCGCAGGTCCACCACGTCGAGTTCCCGGACGGCAAAAAGATCATCCTGCTGTCGGAAGGCCGCCTGGTGAATCTGGGCAACGCCACGGGCCACCCGTCCTTCGTGATGTCGGCATCCTTCACCAACCAGACGCTGGCCCAGATCGAACTGTGGACCAACGCTGACAAGTACGAGAACAAGGTCTACACCCTGCCCAAGCACCTGGACGAGAAGGTCGCCATGCTGCACCTGGCCAAGCTGGGCGCCAAGCTGACCGTCCTGACCAAGGACCAGGCCGACTACATCAACGTGCCGGTCGAAGGCCCGTTCAAGGCGGATCACTACCGTTACTAAGCTCTCCCCGAGGCTGGAACCGCGAGGTTCCAAGTGACGAGGGCGTCTTCGGACGCCCTCGTCGACGTCCTGGTGATCGGGGCTGGCGCGGCCGGGATGATGGCCGCCATCGAGGCAGGGCGACGCGGGCGGCGGGTCAGGGTCGTGGACCATGCCGACCGGCCGGGCGAGAAGATCCGCATCTCGGGTGGCGGACGCTGCAACTTCACCAATCTGGGCTGCGGGCCGGCGAACTTCCTGGGCGAGAACCCCAGGTTCGCGACCTCGGCCCTGCGCCGCTACACCCAGCACGACTTCGTCAAGCGGATCGATAGGGCCGGAATCGCCTGGCACGAAAAAACTCTGGGCCAGCTGTTCTGCGACGACAGCGCCAAGCAGATCGTCCGCATGCTGACCGATGACATGGCGGCGGCGGGCGTGACCCTAAGCCTGAAGACCGGCGTGACGCGGATCGAACGATCCGGCGACGGCTTTACGGCGACCCTGTCGGATGGATCGCAGGTCGCGGCGGCTTCGCTGGTGGTGGCGACGGGCGGCAAGTCGATCCCCAAGATGGGGGCGACCGGCTGGGCCTATGAGGTCGCGCGCCAGTTCGACATTCGCGTCACCGAGACGCGGCCGGCGCTGGTTCCCCTGACGTTCGAGGCGGGACTGCTGGAGACGCTGACGCCGCTGGCGGGGGTGGCGGTGGAGGCGCGCGTGTCTTCGGCTCCGACGGACAAGGCGCGCAAGGCCAGCTTTGATGAGGCGATGCTGTTCACCCACCGCGGTCTGTCGGGTCCGGCCATTCTGCAAATCAGCTCCTACTGGCGCGAGGGCGAGGCGGTGGTGGCCTCGATGGCGCCCGGCCGCGACGTGTTCGAGGAGTTGAAGGCGGCCAAGGCGTCGAACGGCAAACAGGCCGTGCATACGGCGCTGGGCCATATCGTGCCGCGTCGTCTGGCCGAGAGCCTGTGCCAGCGCGAAGGGGCGTCGGGCAATCTGGCGGACCTGTCGGACAAGGTGCTGCGGCGGCTGGATCAGGCAGTCAACGCCTGGGCTGTCAAGCCGGTGGGGTCCGAGGGTTACAGGACCGCCGAGGTGACGCTGGGCGGGGTTGATACGGCCGCGCTGGATCAGCAGACGATGCAGGCCAAAACGGTTCCGGGGCTGTATTTCATCGGCGAGGCGGTGGACGTGACCGGCTGGCTGGGCGGCTATAATTTCCAGTGGGCCTGGTCGTCGGGGTGGGCCGCCGGGCAGGTCTGCTAGAATTTTTTGAGTGCAATCTGTGCACTTTGGCCGGCGGGTCCGCTGACAAAAACACCGTCTAATTCGTCTAATCTGTCTATTTCGGCGTTCTGGCGGCGCGCGAAGATGTCAAAGACCGGGGCGCCATTCTAACCCGGCCCAGGGTCATGACAGGCGAAGGGTCGCTGGTCGGTCGTAAGCCGTGGTAAAATCTCGCGATCGTCGTCGCTGATAGGATGGCAGGGACGGCCGACGCCCCCCTGCGGCCCCGCGACGCATGGCGGCGGGCGGCGACGGCGCCTAGCTTGAAGAGGCGGAACGGGCCCCTCTGGCGTTCTCGCGGTCTGGCGTCCCCCTTCCTTGCGCCGGATCGTGCGACGCGATGTCGGACCGCAAGGGCGTGTCGATGCGGCGAAGCTTTCCCCTCCTGGCCTGTCGCATCGACCGCCCATTCTTTTTCGATCGGAGCCCGACATGCCCCTTCTGATGTGCCCCAACGACAACGCCGCCATGCAGACGCTGGAGCGCAACGGCGTCCAGTTCGACATGTGTCCCGACTGCCGGGGCGTCTGGCTGGATCGCGGCGAGCTGGAAAAGCTGATGGCCGCCGCCGTCGAGGAGGGCCGCGCCGCTACGCCGGTCGCGCCCGCCCCGCAGGCCTATGCGCCGCCTCCGCAGCCCTATGCACAGCCCCAGTCCCAACCTCAGTCCCAACCGTGGGGCGGCGGGGCGTCACAGCCGTATCGCGGCGACGATCGAGGCTACCGGAGCGACAAATATCGCGACGACCGGCATCGCGACGACGACTACCGCTACAAGAAAAAGAAGCGCGACAGCATCTTCGACATCTTCGACTGAGGTCGGTTAGGCCGCCAGCCCGGCCTGCTGCATCAGTCCCTTGATCGCCGTGACGCCTTCCGGCGCAGCCGTCAGGGCGGTGCGGACGTCGGGCGAGCGCAGCAATTTGATGGCTTCGGCGCGGGCGCGGTCTGCGACAGGCCCCAAGGGTCCGGCCTCGCCAGTCGCCAGTTTGAGAAGGGCCGTCAGCTTCTGGGGCGCCGTCACCTGGGCGCGGATGATCTGGGCGACCAGTTTGGCGTCGGCTTCCAGATTGCCGCCGACGGCGCCGATGGCCTCGATGATCTGATGTTCATCGTGCTCGCCCAATTTGGCGGATTGGACCGAGCGCTGCAGGCGGGCCAGCGTCGCCAGCTTGTGCGAGGCGCTGGGACCGCCGGGGACGGACTGGCGGATTTCTGTCTCGAAACGCAGCGAGCCGATGCAGGCGCTGAGCCAGCGGGCGGCGGCGCGCTTGTTGGCGCCGCCCGTGACGTTTTCGCACAGCCGCGTCAGATGCTCGGCCTCGGCCAGCACCGTCTCGCAGGGATTGACGTAGGCGCCGACGAAATCGGCCGTGACCAGGCTCTTGGAGCGTTCGATGAAGGCGGTCTGGACCTCTTCCAGCGTGAGCAGGCGCCCCGCCGAGGCGGTCAGGGCCATGGCGAGAAGGCGCAGGATGTCGATCTCGCCTGCGGGGTCGGCGGGTCGCAGCCGACGCGGGCTGGTCAGCTCCAGCGTGACGAGCCGCGCCAGCGAGGCGCCGAGCAGCGGGAAGTCGCCGGACGCCAGATGCAGCCCCAGGCGGGCGGCCGGACCCTCCACCTGCGGCATCATCAGCGCCAGACGCGGGTCCATGCGTAAAAGCGTATCCATCTCGGCCGGCGCGACCATGCGGACGATGGCCGCCAGATTGGCGCCCTGGTCCAGCGACGGTCCGAGCACTTCGGTCAGATTGGTTCGCACCGCCAGCATTTCGGCGGCGATCTGCTCGACCGCCACCACGACGAGGGCGCGCGGCGGGCCCTCGGCGGGCGCCGCGTCCATCAGGTCCATCAGGGCGCCCAGCCGCGTGCGCGCCCCGCGCAGATCCTTCAGCGCGCCGGCGACGACGCCGCCCATGACGAAGGCGCGATCCGGCGCGCCAGCCAGCCGATGGGCCAGATCGGCGATGGAGCGGTCCTCCAGCGATGGAAAGGCGCTGTCGCGCCCGGCCTTGCGCAGCCGCGCCATCGCCTGCTCGACCAGCTTCTGATAATGGCGCACGACCCCGTGCACCTCCTGGCCCGTGGCCTGGCTTTCGGGGACCGCGACCTTCTGGATGGCGTGCTGAAGTTCGACCCCGGCCGCCTCCAGCCGTTCGGCGACATCGGGCCGGTGCAGCAGTTCGAAGGCGGTCACGCCCTCGCGTTTCAGCCAGTCCTCCAGCACCCGGCCGATCAGGGCGCGGGCATGGGGCGAATAGAGTTCGGCCGGACTGCTGCAGGCCGGCGGCGTGGCCGGGTCGGCGACCTTCTTCTTACGCTCCTCCGGCGCGCCGAGCGTCAGGATGGTCAGGGAGCTGAACTCCATCGTCTCGGGGTCCAGCGTCTCCTTGGTCACGCGCGAGGCGATGGCGAGACGGTCCCGAAGCTGCTCCTCGGCGGTCTCGATGGCGTGTTTGCGGTCTTCGGTCGCGATCAACAGCGTCCACGACGACGGGGCGCTCTTGCGGACATAGACTTCGTAATGGATCGGACCCGCCATGGCCCGATCCTGCATCCCAAGCCTTTAAGGCGAGGTTTTCACGCCGGAATGTGCTTGGGCGCGCCGGAGCGACGGCGCGTGCGCGTTGAAACGAGGCGGCGCCGTGACCATCTGGCTGTCACCAAACGGTTTTCGGGTTGCAAGCGATTTTCATTCGACCCGAAACGCTCTAGCCCTAATGTGACCGAGATCGAACGGTTACGCTTGCTGTGCGTTCTTGCTCGCGGGAACGTAAAGTTCAGGAGAAGACACCCTTGGCCAACATCACTCTGGTCGATGACGACGAGAACATCGTGGCGTCCGTTTCGCTGGCGCTGGAAAGCCATGGCCACAAGATCACCGCCTATCATGACGGGGCCTCGGGTCTGGCCGCGCTGGAATCCTCGCCGCCCGATCTGGCGATCCTGGACGTGAAGATGCCGCGCATGGACGGGATGGAGGTGCTGCGTCGCCTGCGCCAGACCTCGCAGATTCCGGTCATCATGCTGACGTCCAAGGACGAGGAGATCGACGAGATTCTGGGCTTCAACCTGGGCGCGGACGACTATATCCACAAGCCCTTCAGCCAGCGTCTGCTGATCGAGCGGGTCAAGGCGCTGTTGCGCCGCACGGGCGCCGACGGCGGCGAGCCGGAAGCCGCCGCCGAGGTGTCGGGCCGTGCGATCAAGCGCGGCAAGCTGTCGATGGACCCGGCGCGCCACGAGTCGACCTGGGACGGCAAGCCCGTCAAGCTGACGGTCACCGAGTTCCTGCTGCTGCAGGCCCTGGCCCAGCGTCCCGGCTTCGTGAAGAGCCGCGACAACCTGATGGACGCCGCCTACGACGACCAGGTCTATGTCGACGACCGCACCATCGACAGCCACGTAAAGCGGATGCGCAAGAAGTTCCGAGCCGTGGACAATGAGTTCGACGCGATCGAGACCCTGTATGGCGTCGGCTACCGCTACCGCGAGAGCTGAACCGGGCGGGCGCGAGCCCGACGAGGAGCCCCAGCGCCGGCCGTTGTTCCGTTTCGGCGGATCGCGGCTGGGCGGCTTCATCCTGGTGCTCAATCTGCTCAGCCTGCTGATCCTGTTCGGCGGAGCACTGGCGATCAATGAATGGCGTCCGGGCCTGATCGAGGCGCGTCAGGAATCGCTGACGGTCCAGGCCGAACTGCTGGCCAATGTGCTGCGCGAAGAAGGCGTGACGCGGGGCGAGCCGACGCCCGAACTGGATCCCATCCGCGCGTCGATCTGGCTGACCGATCGGTTCATCCCGGCGGGCCAGCGGGTGCGACTGTATGATGTGAACGGCCTGTTGCTGGTCGACAGCTATCAGGTGACGGAGGCCATCGGCGGGCGGCCACTGCCCGACGCGCAGCCGGCTGGAACGGCGACCGAGGATGCCGCCAGGGCCAATCTGCTGTCCGAACGCCGGGTCGCGCGCGCCGACAGCGAACTGGCGGCCGAGGTGGCGGCGGCGCTGGACGGCTCGCCCCAATCGACCCTGCGTCGCAACGAGTCCGGCGACCGCGTCGTCTCCGTCTCCATTCCCGTGCGCCATGTGCGTCAGGTGCTGGGCGTGCTGACCGTCGAATCCGGGGATGTGGACGAAATCCTGGGCGCCCAGCGACAGGCGCTGTTCCCGTTCGCCCTGGTGGCGCTGGGGGTCAATCTCCTGGGATCGCTGCTGCTGCATCTGTTCGTGGCGCGGCCGATCATGCGGCTGTCGGCGGCGGCGGATCAGGTGAAGCTGCAACGCGCGCGGGCCATCTCCCTGCCGGATCTGGAGGATCGCAAGGACGAGATCGGCGATCTGGCGCGGTCCCTGGAATCCATGACCGACACCCTGTCGACGCGGATGGACGCCATCGAACGGTTCGCGGCCGATGTGTCGCACGAGATCAAGAACCCCCTGACCTCGATCCGTTCGGCGCTGGAGACCCTGCCGCTGGTCAAGACCGATGCGCACCGCGAGAAGCTGACGGCGCTGTTGCAGCAGGACGTGCGTCGGCTGGACCGGCTGATTACAGACATCTCCAACGCCTCGAGGCTGGATGCGGAGCTGTCGCGCGATCGGCCGCGGCCGGTCGATCTGAACCGGCTGCTGGTCGATATCGTCGGCGTCTATGAGACGACGGCCAAGCCGGGCGACATTCCGGTCTTGCTGACGGCGCCCGAACAGGCCCTGCGGGTCATGGGGCGCGACGGGCCGCTGGGGCAGGTGTTCCGCAACCTGATCGACAACGCCCGCTCGTTCAGTCCCCCAGGCGGCGTGGTGCGGGTGGCGCTGGAGGACATCGGGGACGACCTGCCGATCCGGGTCCGGGTCGAGGACCAGGGGCCGGGCATTCCGGTCGAGAACCTGGAGACGGTGTTCGAGCGGTTCTACACCTCGCGGCCTAAGGGGGCGGTGTTCGGCTCCAACTCGGGCCTGGGCCTGTCCATCGTGCGTCAGATCGTCGAGGCGCATGGCGGTCGCGTCCACGCCGAAAACAAGACCGAAGGCGGGGCGCGGTTCGAGATCGTCTTCCCGGCGGTCGGCCGCTGGTCGTGAGCCAGGGCCAGCCGGTCCATGCCACCACCGTCGCGGTGCGCCGACGCGGGGCCTGGCAGGGGGTGATGATCCTGGGCCCGTCGGGCGCGGGCAAGAGCGATCTGGCGCTGCGGCTGATCGGGCGCGGCTGGCGACTGGTCAGCGACGACTACACCCAGGTCTGGGCCTCCGACGGGGCCGTTCATGCGTCGGCGCCGGCCTCCATCGCGGGTCGGATCGAGGTGCGCGGCCTTGGAATCGTGGCCGCCAGAACACGCCCGGTCTGTCGCGTGGCGCTGGCCGTGGCCTGTATCGCGGAAGGGGTCGAACGGCTTCCGGAGCCGCAGACACGGGCTTTCGCGGGGGTCGATCTGCCTCTTCTGGCGCTGGATCCCCGACCGGCTTCGGCCGTCGATGTGGTCGCAGCGGCGTTGGAGACGCTTTGAAACCCCGAAAGACGGGTCTATGACACGCCCCTTGCGGTCCATAGAGGGCGGCGTCCGGCCTCCCTTGCCGGGCGGGGGAATGCCTGGGACGGTTCGGGGCGGGATGCGAGTGAAGTCCTCATGATCGGTCTGGTGATCGTCACCCACGGCGGGTTGGCGTCCGAGTTTCTCTCCGCCATGGAGCATGTGGTCGGCCCGCAGCGCGGCGTCGCGGCTATCTGCATCGGCCCCGACGACGACATGGAGCGTCGGCGTCGCGACATCGTGGACGCGGCCGCGGCCGTGGACGACGGCGAAGGGGTCATCCTGCTGACCGACATGTTCGGCGGCACGCCGTCGAACCTGGCGATTTCGGTGATGGAACAGACGCGCGCCGAGGTCATCGCCGGGCTGAACCTGCCCATGCTGATCAAACTGGCCAGCGTGCGCGGGCGCGAGACGCTGGAATCCTGCGTCGCCCATGCTCAGGACGCGGGCCGCAAATACATCTCCGTCGCGTCCTGGGTGCTCGCAGGCGAAAAATGACCGTCACCGCGACACTGAACATCTGCAATACGCGCGGCCTGCACGCCCGCGCCTCGGCCAAGTTCGTCAAACTGGCCTCCAGCTTCGAAAGCGAGATCCACGTCACCCGCGACGGGGTGACGGTGGACGCCCGCTCGATCATGGGCCTGCTGATGCTGGGCGCCGGCATCGGCTGCAGCATCGACGTCTCCGCCGAAGGCCCGGACGCCGAAGAGGCCATGGAAGCCCTGACCGACCTGGTCGCGCGCAAGTTCGACGAGGATCAGTAGGCGGCGATCATCACCCTCGGATTTGATCCGATGGCGGAGGCTTCAGCGGTGTGGCACCCGACTCAAATGAGGCGATTGACCAACTCAGTGACGGATTATCATCGCCGACCGAAGCCGCACGGTTTCGACGCGCTCGTCACCAGTTAGGGTCACGATCCAAGACCTGGCGCCGGGTCCCGAGGTGTCGAACTCGACCTCGGCGGCGTTCCAGTTCTTCGGCGCGTCCGTCTGCACGAAGAGCCTCGGCCCCGGCGGCGTCGAAGCGTTACGCGGCGGCAACGGACGGCTTGGCTGAACTCGCAACAGCTTATCCAAGGGCAGCTCCGCCAAGGCCCGCCTTGGATCGTTGCAGGCCGTGGCCGACTCCTGCGGATCACACTCTAGGGCGAACGGCAGATCAGCTGTCCCAGCCGCCAGCCGCATCGTCTCCGTCAGCCGGTCGAGCGCCGCCAACTGGTTGTCCACCTGGCCCTGAGACCCACCAATATAGCCGGTCAGCTCGGCGCACCGCGCCTCTGTCGCCGGCTCGGGATAGGACGGTCCATACTCCACTCCCGAGCCCAGGTCGCTTACTGTCAACACGGTTTCAGGATCGTCCGGATTTCCGGGCGCGGTTGGATTGCCGGCCGAGACCAAATGAACCCGCCGCGCGCAGATTCCGTCTCGCTCAGGCAGAGACTTTTCCCAGAACAGCGCCTGGTAAATCTGCCCGGGCGCCCAGTAGCGGCGCACCCAGCCGCCGGTGATCTGCTCCGACGTCTCAGGCGGCAACATCTTCGGAGCCAGCACCAGAGGATCGGCTTGTTTGACCTCCGCCAGTTGCAGTGTTCGTTCGGGTGGTTGCACGGCGAGGGCCATCGCAAAAAGGAGTTCCATCATGGCGCACACCGTCGTGAGTTTCCGTCAGTATAGCTTCAATCGGTCGACTGACCACTGACGCCTTTGCCGGGGATCCTGACGACAAGCTGCACACCCGACCTCGACTTCCGGCCTCAAATCAAAGCTGCAAGGCGATGCAGGCCTGCGCGAACCGCGCTCTTGGATGGAAGGAGACGGCGTCTAAAGCCCCAGCGCCCGTCGGATGTCGCGCCAGTCGACGTATTTGAAGTTCTGCGTGCCCACGTCGTTGACGTCGTCCTGGATGACGACGAGGCCGTCGGGGAAGGGGCCGACTTGACCGCTGGCGGCCGCTAGGCCGTCGGTGCCGGTGACGCCGTCCACCGCGCCGTCCACGATCTTGAAGCGGCCCTTGTACTCGGGCGCCGCGCCGTCGATGCGCCAGACGGGGAAGGTGGAATCGCCCTGGCTGGAGGCGATCAGGTAGCGGCCCGAGGCGTCGGAGATGGTGGTCAGGCCTTCGGCGTCGGCGACCAGAATGTCCCGGGCGATGGGTTGGATCAGGGTGCGGGCCGCGCCGGAGGCCGGGTTCAGGCCATAGCGCCACAGGCCGACGTTCTCCTCGTTGACATAGAGGGCGTCGGCGGCTTCGTCGGCGGCGCAGCCTTCGGAGATGGTGCCGATCTCGGCGGTGCGGACCAGACGCGCCGTGGGCCGGCCGGCGGCGTCCACACCCAGGACGAACTGGCGCAGCTCGCCCTCATGGCCGACCAGGATGGCGTGAACCTCGGCTCCGCGCCGCGCAAAGCAGAAGCCGTAGGGTTCGACAACGTCGGTGGCGACGGCGCCCCAATAGCGCACGCCGTTCTGGCCGGTCCCGGCCGGGTCGAAGGTGTAGAGGGCGATGCCGGTCTTGCCCGGCGTGCGGTCGCTGGCGCCCAGCACCACCTGCGGACGGCCGCCGACCGACAGGCCCTCGACCGCATCGACATTGTTCAGCAGGCCCTCGGGCAGGAACTGCAGAATCTGGCCGTCGAAGCCGTAGATGTAGAGGCCGGATTTCTTGTCCGTGCCGGCGACGAAGCCGGAGGTCTGTTGACCCATGATCGTGACCGGCGACGCGCTGGCCCATACGGCGGGGTCGTCGGCGGCGTCCTGACCCGCCGTGCCGACCGACGGGGTTTCCAGCACGGCCTGGACCGGGGCGCCGGGGCCGACGAGGCCCGCGCCCTCGCCCTGATAATCGACCTCGTGCGTGGCGCAGGCGGCGAGCAGGGCCAGGGCGGCGCAGGCGGTCAACGAGCGGGCGAGGGAAGGGCGCATGTCGGTCTCCGGACGATCTGGAGGCGTCCCTGTCGGCAAGCCGTCTGCGCGTCAACGGCGCGGGCGTGACGGTTCGGCGTCGGTTCGATGACTGATGGTCCGTCAAGGGATCAAGCGTCGCCGTTCCGTCGGAAAACCGCGAACGAGGCGTCGTGGAATCGTCGCGGTCGCGTCGCCGCCAAAGGTTAAGCGGCCCCTCCATCGGCTGAAGCGAAACGTCGCTCGCCGAAGGGGACCTGACATGAAACTGAACCTGCTGATGGGCGCCGCGATCGCGCCGATGATCCTGGCGCCGCTGGCCATGCCCGCCCACGCCGATGTCGACGCCGCCGCCACGACCAGCGCGGCGGTCGTCGGCGACGTGATCTACGGCCGGGTGACCAACGCCGCCGGCGCGCCCCTGCCGGGCGCCGAGGTTCTGGTGCGCGGCACAAGCCAGCGGGCCGTGACCAACACCCAGGGCGAGTTCACCCTGCCGACCGCCAGCGGCTCCATGGTGCTGGAGGTCAACTATCTGGGCCTGCCCTCGACCAGCCAGACGGTCGTCATGACGCCGGGCGAAGACGCCAATGTCGCCATCGTCCTGGGCGCGCAATCGGCGACGGACGTGGCCGATGTGATCGTGACCGGCGTCATCACCGACGGCGTCGCCCGCTCGCTGAACCAGCAGAAGAACGCCGACGGCACGGTCAACGTCCTGTCGGCCGACGCCATCGGTCGTTATCCCGACCCCAATGTGGCGGAATCGCTTCAACGCGTTCAGGGCATCGCCATCCAGCGCGACCAGGGCGAAGGCCGCTACATCAATGTGCGCGGCGCGCCGGCCGCCTTCACCGCCGTGTCGGTGGACGGGGTGCAGGTTCCCGCGGTCGATCCCGGCACCCGCGCCGTCGATCTGGACACCCTGCCCAGCGACATCGTCGCGAACATCGAAGTCTCCAAGACGCTGGTGCCCAGCCAGGAAGCCGATTCCATCGCCGGCGCCGTCAACATCAAGACCCGTTCCCCGTTTGACCGTCGTCGCCTGGCCATCAGCGGCTATGCCGGCGGGAGCTATAATGACTATGGCGGCGAGGACGTTCGCGCCGGCGCCACCGCGTCCAACGTTTTCGCGAACGAGACCTTCGGCGCCCTGCTGTCGGTCAGCTATTCCGAAACCAACCGCCGGCCCGACAACGTCGAGAACGCCTGGGTGAGGGAAGAGCAGAACGGCGCCGATGTCTTCGTGCTCGAAGAAACCCTGTTCAAGGATTATGAGACCAAGCGCACCCGCCAGGCCGTGACCGGCGCTCTGGAATGGCGGCCTGCCGATGATGTCCGCGCCTATCTGCGCGGATCATTCGCCCAGTTCGAGGACGACGAATATCGAAACACCCTGGGGCTGATCTATTCGGACGGCACCCTGCAGCCGGGGGCGACGAACACGACGGCGACCTACACCGGGGCGCGCATCACCCGCCAGCTGCGTCACCGCACGCAGAAGAACGACATCACCACCCTCGTCGCGGGCGGCGAGAAGACGTTTGCAAATGGCGCGGTCTGGGACGCCAGCCTGTCATGGGCCGACAGCGAGCAATCCTATCCGAACCGCAACGAGCTGCTGTATCGCTCCAGCGGCACGACGCTGAGCTACAACACCGGCGACCACTATATGCCGACCTATTCGGTGTTCAGCGATCCGGCGGGCTTCTATCGCGATCCGACACGGTTCAGCTTCCGTGAGAACGCCTTCCGCGAGAACACGACCAAGCAGGAAGACGTCGCCTTCAAGACCAACTTCGAGCTGCCGAGCCAGTTCGGCGGCCGTGACGTGACCTGGAAGGTCGGCGCCAAGTTCAACACCCGCGAGATCAACGCCGACGAGCAGCGCTATCGCAACCGCGCCGCCGCCGCGAGCCCCGGCACGCTGGCTTCGATGTTGAGCGACCGTCCGTCGCGCAACTATGATTACGACCTCGGCTTCAAGTTCGACGCTGGAAAGGCCGACGACTATTTCGCGCGGGTGCGCGCCGCCTCGCCCATCCGGTTGCCGGATTCGATCGCGGCCGATTACAGCGCCCAAGAAGACATTCTGGCGGGCTATGCCCAGGCGCGCTTCGACATCGGCGCGACGAACGTCATCGTCGGCCTTCGTGTCGAGAACACCAGGTTCGACGGTGAAGCGGCGGCCCTGATCGACAACGATGGCAGCGCTCCGTTCCAGATGGCCAAGGTCAGCCGGGAAGACACCGAGTTCTTCCCGAACCTGACGGTGCGCCACGCCTTTTCGGACAAGCTGATTGGACGTTTCGCCCTGACGCGCTCGATCTCGCGTCCCGAGTTCAACGAGATCGTGCCGCGTCGCATCGAGGAAACCGATGGGTCCGACATCTCCTACGAGATCGGCAACCCGGATCTGCAGCCGGCCCTGTCGAACAATATCGACCTGGGCCTGGAATATTACTTCGCCTCGCTGGGCGTGGTGTCGGCGAACGCCTTCTACAAGGACCTGACCGACTATCGCTACACCCTGAACTACAGCGAGCAGGTGACCATCGACGGCGCGGTCTACGACGCCGACTTCGAGACCCCGATCAATGCGCCCGAGGGCCATCTGGCGGGCCTGGAGCTGAACCTGCAGCGCAAGTTCGATTTCCTGCCCGGACTGCTGTCGGGCTTCGGCGTCTTCGCCAACTACACCTGGACCGACGCCGAGATCAAAACGGCCCAATCCTACGGCGGTCGCGACACCTTCGCCCTGCCGGGCCAGTCGGACAGCAACTACAACGCCGCCCTCTTCTACGAAATGGCCGGGTTCAGCGCGCGCCTGTCCTACACCAAGCGTGGGGACTATCTGGAAGAGATCAACGCCGACGACGCCGATCTGGACCTCTATGTCGAGGGCCGCGAACAACTGGACTTCACCGCCAGCTATGACTTCGGCAACGGCGTGGAAGTCTTCGGCGAAGCCAAGAACCTGACCGACAGCGCGGGCGTGCGCTACTACGGCGTCAAGGAGCGGACCTACGAGTACGAGAAGTTCGGCTACAACGTCTTCCTGGGCGTGCGCTTCAAGCTCTGAGCGCGCCGGTCAGACATGATCAAAGGGGCCGGGCGGCGACGTCCGGCCCTTTTTCGTGGCTTCCGCCTCTGCAATTGCTCGAAACGCGGCCCATATGGGCTCCAGCGGTTGACCCGTGCGGGGTCGGCGCTAGTGTCCGCGCGCCTTTCCCCGCGCGCCAGAATACCAGAGGATACCATGGCCGAAGCCACCGCCGCCTACGACGTCGTCATCATCGGCGGAGGCCCTGGCGGCTATAACGCCGCGATCCGGGCGGGCCAGCTGGGCCTGAAGGTCGCCTGCGTGGAGATGCGTTCGACGCTGGGCGGCACCTGCCTCAACGTCGGCTGCATGCCATCCAAGGCTCTGCTGCATGCCTCCGAACTGTGGAACGCCGCCAATACCGAATTCGCCAAGATCGGCATCGAGGTCCAGCCCAAGCTGCACCTGGACCAGATGCACAAGGCCAAGGACGACAGCGTCACGGCCCTGACCAAGGGGATCGAGTTCCTGTTCAAGAAGAACAAGGCCGACTGGATCAAGGGCAAGGGCAAGATCGTCGGTAAAGGCAAGGTCGAGGTGACCGCCGCCGACGGCTCGGTCCAGACGCTGGACGCCAAGAATATCGTCATCGCCACCGGCTCGGAGCCGACCCCGCTGCCGGGCGTCGCCTTCGAAGACGGCAAGGTCATCGATTCCACCGGCGCCCTGTCGCTGCCGGCCGTGCCCAAGAAACTGATCGTGGTCGGCGCCGGCATCATCGGCCTGGAGCTGGGCTCCGTCTGGCGTCGTTTGGGCGCCGAGGTCACGGTGGTCGAGTTCCTGGACCGGATCACGCCCGGCATGGACACCGAGGTCGCCACCGCCTTCCAGCGCACCCTGACGAAACAGGGCATGAGCTTCAAACTGGGCGCCAAGGTCACCGGCGCCAAGTCGGGCAAGGACGGGGTGGAACTGACCGTCGAGCCGTCGGCCGGCGGCGCCGCCGAGACGATCAAGGGCGATGTGGTGCTGGTCGCCATCGGTCGTCGTCCGTACACGGACGGTCTAGGTCTGGAAAGCGTCGGCGTGACGCCGGACAAGCGCGGCTTCATCGATCATGACCACTTCAAGGTCGCCGATGGCATCTGGGTGATCGGCGACGTGACCCACGGTCCGATGCTGGCGCACAAGGCGGAAGAAGACGCGGTCGCCGTGATCGACACCATCGCCGGCAAGTACGGCCACGTCGACTATGCGCTGGTCCCCAGCGTCGTCTACACCTTCCCCGAAGTGGCCTGGGTCGGTCAGACCGAGGACCAGCTGAAGGCGGCCGGCGTTCAGTACAAGAAGGGCAAATTCCCCTTCACCGCCAACAGCCGCGCCAAGATCAATCACGAGACCGACGGCTTCGTGAAGGTTCTGGCCGACGCCGCGACCGACAAGGTGCTGGGCGTCCACATCATGGGCCCGCAGGCCGGCGAGATGATCCACGAGGCCGCCATCACCATGAGCTTCGGCGGTGCGTCGGAAGACATCGCCCGCACCTGCCACGCCCACCCCACCCGTTCGGAAGCCGTCCGTCAGGCGGCCATGGATGTCGAAGGCTGGATGATGCAGGCCTGATCCGAAACGGATCGAGACTTCGAGCAAGGCCCGGACGGCGACGTCCGGGCCTTCGTCATATCAGGCCAGACCCTTCAGCCGATAAAGCGCCTCCAGCGCCTCGCGGGGGGTCAGTTCGTCGGGGTCGACGTCGCGCAGGGCCAGTTCAACGGGCGAGGGGCCGCGCATCGGCTCCGGCTCGGCGACGGCGAACAGGGGCAAATCGTCCAGGCGGGCGGCGGCGGCCTTTTCGCCTTCCAGCCGGTTCAGCACCGAGCGGGCGCGGGCGACGACGGAGGCGGGGACGCCGGCCAGTTTGGCGACCTGGACGCCGTAGGAACGATCGGCCGCGCCTGGCGCCGCCTCGTGCAGGAAGACCAGTTCGCCGTTCCACTCGCGCGCGACCATGGACAGGTTGCAGACGTGGTCCAGCCGCGTCTCCAGCTGGGCCAGCTCGTGATAGTGGGTGGCGAACAGGGTGCGCGCCCGGTTGGTCTCGTGCAGGGCCTCGGCCGTGGCCCAGGCGATGGCCAGACCATCATAGGTGGCGGTGCCGCGCCCGATCTCATCCAGAACGACGAAGCTGTGCGGCGTGGCCTGGGTCAGGATGGCGGCGGTCTCGACCATCTCCATCATGAAGGTGGAGCGGCCGCGTGCCAGGTCGTCGCCGGCGCCGACACGGCTAAACAGCCGGTCCACCACGCCCAGCCGCATCGACCGCGCGGGCACGAAGGCGCCGGCCTGGGCCAGGATGACCAGAAGCGCGTTCTGGCGCAGGAAGGTCGATTTACCGGCCATGTTGGGGCCGGTGACGATGGCGAGGCGCGATCCGTCCTGGCCCGACCCGTCCAGCCGGGCGTTGTTGGGGGTGTAGGGATCGCCGCCCGTCTTGACCGCCGCCTCCACGACGGGGTGGCGGCCGGCCTCGACGCAGAAGGTCAGGGTGTCGTCCACGATCGGGCGGGTCGCGCCGACTTCCTGGGCCCATTCGGCGAGGGCGGCGTGGGCGTCCAGTTCGGCGAGCGCCTCGGCGACGGCCTGCAGCGGCTGGGCCAGGCGGGCGGCCTCGCGTCGCCAGCCCTCGAAGGTCTCGCCTTCGATGGCGAGCGCCCGGTGGCCGGCCTGGCTGATCTTGGCGTCCAGCTCCGACAGTTCGACGGTGGTGAAGCGGACCTGGGCCGCCAGGGTCTGGCGGTGGATGAAGGGGCTGTCGGGACCGGCGCGGAGCAAGGCTTCGGCGGTCTTGGCGCTGGTTTCGAGGAAATAGCCCAGGACGGCGTTGTGCTTGATCTTGAACGGCACGCCGGACTCGGCGACGGCGCGGGACTCCAGATCGGCGACGACGCGGCGGCTGTCGTCGCGCAGGGTGCGGGCGGCGTCCAGTTCGGGCCGATAGTCGGGGCGCACATAGCCGCCGTCGCGCGCCAGATGGGACGGCTCGTCCACCAGGCCGTCGATCAGGTCGGCCTTCAGCCGCGAAACGTCGGGCGACAGGGTCAGGCGGTCCAGCGCCGAGGCGATGCGGCGCGGCTGGCCGGTCAGGGGATCGACTTGTCCGACGAACAGGCCGGCGACGCCCTCGGCGATCGACAGGCCGGTGCGCACGGCGGCCAGGTCGCGCGGGCCGCCGCGACCCAGCGCCAATCGTCCGACGGCGCGGGCGATGTCGGAGGAGGCCTTCAGGGCCTCGCGCAGATCGCGACGCAGATCGCGGCGCTCCAAGAGCCATTCGACGGCGTCGAGCTGTTCGTTGATGGCCAGGGGATCGCGAAGCGGCCGGGCGATGCGTTCGGCCAGCGCCCGGGCGCCGCCCGAGGTGACGGTGCGGTCGATGCAGGCGAGCAGGCTGCCCTCGCGCTCGCCGCGCTGGGTGCGGTCGATCTCAAGACTGGCGCGGGTCGCCGGGTCGATGGCCAGAAAGCCGCTTTCGCCCAGACGGCGCGGCGGGGCCAGGGCGGGGACCTTGCCGGCCTGGGTCGTCTCCAGATAGGCGGCGATCAGACCCAAGGCCGAGACCTCGGCCTCCTCGAAGGCGCCGAACCCGTCGAGCGCCGAGACGCCGTACAGCCGTTCGACGCGGGCGCGCGCCGCCTGGGGTTCGGCGATGGCCGACGCCAGCGCCTGGACCACCCCGCCCGAGCCGTCCAGCGCGTCGCGCGTCGTCTCGTCCGAATACATCCGGTCGGTGACGAGCACCTCGGACGGGCGGAAGGCGGCGAGCGCCGCGCCCAGGTCTTCGATAGCACAGGCGACGCTGTCGACCGCGCCGGACGACAGTTCGACCACGGCGACGGCCGCCCGACCTTTGCGCACCGCGACCGCCGCCAGACGATTGGCGCCGCGCGCGTCCAGCAGGCTGTCCTCGGTCAGGGTGCCGGGCGTCACGACCCGGACCACGCCGCGGTGCACCACGGCCTTGCCGCCGCGCTTCTTGGCCTCGGCGGGATCTTCCAGCTGTTCGCAGATGGCGACCTTGTGGCCGATACGGATCAGCCGGGCGAGATAGCCCTCCATCGCATGGACCGGGACGCCGGCCATCGGAATGTCCTCGCCCTGATGCTTGCCCCGCTTGGTCAGGGTGATGCCGAGCGCCGCCGCCGCGACCTCGGCGTCCTTGAAGAACAGCTCGTAGAAATCGCCCATGCGGAAGAAGAGGATGGCGTCGGGCTGGCCCGCCTTGGCCGTCAGATATTGCGCCATGAACGGCGTCGCGCCTTCCAGCGAGGCGGCGATTTCAGGAGGATGAGAGACGGGCGCGTTCATGTGGCTGCAGGGTGACGGATCGCGCCCGGCGGCTCAAGGCCGTTGACCGGCTCTTGCACAGGCTTGTCGGCCCTGCGATAGGCCGCGTCAGGCGGTTAAGGGAACACGGTGTGACGCCGTGGCTGTGCCCGCAACTGTAGGCGGCGAGAGCGTCGTCCGTCCGGGATTTCGATCCCGGCGCCACTGGGCAACTGGGAAGGCGAGGACGGCGGTTTGCGACCCGCAAGCCAGGAGACCTGGCCGCCGACGTCGCTCGCTCCTGTCCGGGACCAGACAGCAGCGCGGTTTCTCCGTGGAAGCGACCCGACCTTGCGCCGTCCAGACCCTCAAGCGGTCTGGCGGGTCGGTTCGCTCATGACGGTCTCTCGCGCGCATTCGCGGGACCGAACACGGGGGTATCGCTCAATGAAGCGTTCCATTCTTCTTTCGACGGCCGCCTTTTCTGTAACGATTGGCGCGGCCGCCTTCGCCGCGCCTGCCTTTGCCGAAGACGCGACCCAGCTGGACGAGGTGATCGTCATCGCCACCCGCATCCCGGCCATCGTCGCCGACACGCCCGGCGCCCGAGTCATCGACGGCAAGACCATCGAGCAGCGCGGCGCGATCTTCGCCGCCGACATCCTGGCCGATGTGCCGGGTCTGTCGGTGACGCGCTCGGGCGCTTTCGGCGGCGTAGCCCAGGTGCGGATGCGCGGCGCGACGCCCGGCAAGACCCTGGTCCTGGTCGACGGCGCGCCGGTCAACGATGCGGCCGAACCGAACGGCGCCTATGACTTCTCCAGCTTTGAACTGGCCGATATCGCGCGGATCGAAGTGCTGAGCGGCCCGCAGTCGTCGCTGTGGGGCTCTGACGCCATCGGCGGGGTGATTTCGTTCACGACGCAAGAGATCGACGGCCTGCGCGCCGAGGCCGAGGCCGGCAGCTTCGACACCGTGCGCGGCCGCGTGTCGACCGGGGTCGCCAACGAGACCTACGCCTTCAGCGCCTATGCCTCGCGCTTCGACACCGACGGCATTTCAGCCGCGGACGAGGCGGACGGCAACGCCGAGGCCGACGGCTTCCGCAGCACGACGCTCGGCGCCAAGGGTCGCTATGTCCTGTCCGATGCGGTCAAGGTCGATGGATCGCTGCGCTGGAACAAGTCCAAGGCCGATATCGACGGCTTCCCGGCGCCGAACTTTACTCTGGCCGACACCGACGACACCCAGGAAAGCGAGCAATGGTCGGGCTTTGGCCGGGTGACGGCCAAGGCGTTCGGCCTGACGCATCAGTTCAGCGTGTCGGCGTCGGATCTGGATCGCAGCTCGGTCAGCGGCGGCTTTGGCTCGACCTTCACCGGCGACCGTCAGGCCTATCGCTGGCAGGCGAACGGCCAGGCGCAGGACATCGACTATGCGTTCGGCGTGGAGCGGAACGAGGCCTCGGCGGCCCTGTCGTCGGGCTTGTCGCGCGACCTGTCGATCACCTCGGTGTTCGGCGTGGCCCAGTATGATGTCGGCGCACTGAACCTGACCGGCGGGCTGCGGTATGACGACACCGACGATTTCGGCTCCAAGACTACGGGGCGGGTGTCGGCGGCCTATGATCTGGCCGGGGGCTTCATCCTGTCGGGCGCCTACGGCACGGGCTTCAAGTCGCCGACGGTCAGCCAGGCGGTCTGCGACTTCTGCTTTGCAGCGCTGCCCTATCCCGAGCTGAAGCCGGAAACGGCCGACAGCGTCGAGATCGCCCTGGGCTGGGCCTCGGCCGACGGTCGGTTCGATGTGCGGGCGACCCTTTATCACCTGAACGTCGAGGACCAGATCACCTATTCGGCCGGTCGCTACATCAATGTCGCCAAGACCCGTTCGGACGGGTTCGAGCTGGAAGGCCGCGCCCTGCTGGGCGGCGGGTTCGACCTGACCCTGGCCTATGCCTGGACCGACGCGACGGACCGCACGACGGGCGCGCGCCTGCTGCGCGTGCCGGAACATGCGGGTTCGGCGACCCTGGGCTGGAAGGGTGACCGTCTCTCCGGCGCGCTGACGGTGCGGGCGGAAGGCGATCAGGACGATTCGGGCGGCTTCTCGACCGTGGCGCGCGACGGCTTCGTCACCGCCAATCTGAACGCCGCCTATCAGCTGACCGACCAGGTCACCCTGACGGCGCGGATCGAGAACCTGGGCGACGAACACTATCAGCAGGTGTTCGGATACGGCGAGCCGGGACGGTCCGGCTATGTCGGGATCAGGCTGCGCTACTGATTCGGGCGCGGGCGTCGGCGGTGAAGGCCGCCGGCGCCGCAAGCGCAAGCGCCGACCAGTCCAAGTTGGGGCAGGGGGCGTGGGCGGCGGCGACGATGGCGCGCAGTTCGGCGGCGGAGGCGACGCTGGCCACCACCTTGTCTACGCCCGGTAGCGACAGGGCGTAGGCCAGGGCGGCCTGCATGGGGTCGCAGCGTTGTTCGGCCAGACGCCTGCGGGTGCGGGACAAGGCCTGGGCGTGACTAGCCATTTCGGGCGGCAGGTCATCGCCGCCTGCGAACAGCAGGCCGTCGGCGAAGACGGACGACAGATGAACGCAGGCGCCGGCGTCCGCGATGGCCTCAAGCGTCCCGTCCTGGGCCGCGCGCTGGTCCAAGAGGCTGCACGGCACCTGGACGACGTCGGCTTCCAGACGGCGGGCTAGGAGCGCGGGACCGTCCTCGATCGTGGCGCAGAAACCGATGCGACGGAACAGGCCGCGGTCCTTGAGGCTGCGAGCGCGATCCCACAGGGCGCGGCCCTCGGCGCCGGCCAGATCGGCGGCGTTGGAAATCAGCAGAACATCGCCGCGCGGCAGGCCCATCCGCTCCAGCGAACGGCGAGCGCGGGCCTCGACCCGGTCCAGACCTTCGCTGAGCGGCACGGTACGGACCGTGACCTGGAAAGGAGAGGGGAAGGGCCAGGCCTGACCCAGCAGGCGTTCGCCGTCGCCCTCGGGCCGGGTGGCGATCAGCTTGACCCCGGCGTCGGCTCCGGTTTGCAGCAGAAAACGCATGGCTTCTTCGCGGGCGCCGGAGGGCGCGCTCATGAAGGCGCCGGGCGCGCGCTCGGGTTCGGTCACCACGGCGAGGGCCAGGCGATGGATGGGCGACGACGCCGAAGGTGTGGCGGGGGAATACGACACGCCCGACACTATGATCGCCAATGCTTAAGGGACGCTGAGCGAGACCTTAAGCGAACCCTACTTATCCACCGCTGATATGCGCACTGAGGCGAAAATCAGGCGTCGGCGTCAGGCTGCACGTCCGGGTGGGCCGAGGCGAAGGCGGGGTGAACCAGGGCGGTCTGTTCGACCGCCAGCAGACGCGGCCAGGGCGACAGGTCCATGTTGAAGCGCCGCGCCGAATACATCTGTGGAATCAAATAACAATCGACCAGGGTCGGGGCGTCGCCGAAGCTCCATCCGGCGCCGTGGCGGGCGATCAGAGCCTCCAGCGCGTCGAAGCCCGGCGCGATCCATCCTGCGGCCCAGGCGTCCACGGCGGCTTGGTCGGCGTTGAACTCGGACCGGATGACCTTCAACACGCGCAGATTGTTCAGCGGATGAATGTCGCAGCCGATCAGCGCGGCCATGGCGCGCACGGTCGCCCGGTCGTTTGCCCCCTTCGGCAGCAGGGCCGGTTCGGGGCGGGTTTCCTCCAGCCATTCCAGAATGGCCGGGCTCTGGGTCAGTACAAGGTCGCCATCCTGGAGGGCGGGGACCATGCCCTGCGGGTTCAGCGCCACATAGTCGGGCGTCTTCTGTTCGCCCTTGCGCAGGTCGTGCGCGGCGGTGTCGTAGCCGATCCCCTTCAGGTTCAGAGCGATGCGAACGCGGTAGCTGGCGCCCGAGCGCCAGTAGCCGTGCAGGATCATGGCTGCACCTCGAAACTGAGTGTCTCCAGCCCGTCGATGGTCACGACCACACGGTCGCCCGGCTTGACCGGGCCGACGCCGGACGGGGTGCCGGTGAAGATCAGGTCCCCGGGTTGCAGCGACCACAGGGCGGCGGCCGCCGCGACGATCCGGTCGGGGTTCAGGATCATGTCGCTCAGCACGCTGTCCTGTCTGGTTTCGCCATTGACGCTCAGGCGGATGGCGCCGTCGGGCGCGGGCAGGTCGCCCAGGGTGATGGGGCCGCAGGGCGCGGACTGATCGAACCCCTTGGCGGCGTCCCAGGGGCGGCCGGCCTTCTTGGCCTCGGCCTGAAGGTCGCGGCGGGTCAGGTCGCAGCCGACGGCCCAGCCGACGACGGCGACGCCGCCATCCTGACCCGGCCCGATCGCGGCCACCAGTTCCGCCTCGTAGTGCAGGTTTGCGGTTGCCGACGGATAGGATGGGTTTGCGCCGTCCGAGACGATGGCGTCGCCTGGCTTGGTGAAGAAGAAGGGCGTCTGCTTGTCGGGGTCCGAACCCATTTCGCGGGCATGGGCGGCGTAGTTCTGGCCCACGCACAGGATGCGGCGAACGGGGAACCGCTGGTCCGATCCGACGATCGGCAGGGACGGGGCGGGGCGGGGCGCAAACAGCCATTGGGTCATGGCGACCGTTCTAGTGCGGCGAAAAGTCCGTGGCGAGAGGCGTACGTCCGACCTGACTAAAGGAACCTCGTTGCGCATGTGGCGTTGCAACACGGGGTTCTCTATTCTACCGCCAAGCTTTCAACGGAGCGCGCACCATGGCCACCACCAAGGCTCGAGAAGACATCAAGGCCGACCTGAAGACCCTCAAGGAGGATCTGAAGACCGGCGCCCGCGAAGAGACCCAACGCCTGCGCGACAAGGCCGCCGAGGCCGAAGCGAAGCTGCGCGCCAAGAGCGACGAAGTTCGCGAGCAGGCCCGCAGCTATTACGACGAGGCCCGCGTGAAGGGTCGCGAATATTATGACGACGCGGCCGAACGCTTCGATGAGGCGCAACGCTATGTCGTCGAGCGCGTACAGGAGCGTCCGCTGCAATCGACCGCCGTGGCGCTCGGCGTCGGCGTCATCCTCGGCATGCTGCTGGCCGGCCGCCGTCGCTGATGTTCAAGGGCATCGTCAAAAAACTGGTGGCGACGGCTGTCGTCGCCGCCAGCGCGTTCCTGGCCGTCGTCTTCCTGGGCGTGGCCATCTTCTATGCGCTCAGCCTGACGCTGACGCCGCTCGGCGCAGCGGCCGTGACCTTTGGTCTGTTCGCCCTGGTCGCCCTGATCGTGGCCTTGGTCTTCCTGAAGGACGACAAGCATGACGACGCCGAAGAGGACGATGAGCCTGAGGGCCTGCTGGGCAAGGTGATCCACATTGTTCGCGAGCGGCCGATCGTCGGCGCGGTGGGCGGTCTGGGCGCCGCCTTCCTGCTGTTGCGCAATCCGGCTCTGGCGGCGATCGTCGCCAGCATGGTGGCGGATCGCAAGATGGACCAAGGCGGCTATTCGCGTCGTCGCCGTCGATAGACGGGGAACGGTCCGCTCAGCTTGACGTTGATCAAGCACACCGACGAACGGCTCTTGGGTCGCCGACGGCAACATCAACTCAGGAGAGCTAAACCCATGATGCGCTGGGCAATTATCTTCCTCGTCGTGGCCTTGGTCGCGGCCGTGCTGGGCTTCGGCGGCATTGCGAACTTCTCGTTCGAGATCGCCAAGTTCGTCGCCGTCGTCGCGATCATCCTGTTCGTCATCGCTCTGGTGGCCGGCGGACTACGTGGACGGGGTTCGCCGCGACTATAGGCCTTCGGACGTAATATCGAGAGAGGGGCGGGCTCAGGTTCCGCCCCTTTTTTGTGCCAGATTACGAGTAAAAAAGAACTTTACATCACAAAGTTTGCAGGTGATGCTGTCTCATCGGTTCGAGGAGGAGAGCATTATGACCCGCGACACCCAAGCCATTCACGACGACATCGCCTATATGCGCAGCCTGGCCCACGAGGGCCGCCATGCGCCGCTGTTGGCCGGCCCGATCCTGGTGACGGCCGGCATCGTGTTCGGAACGACCAGTCTGATCCAATGGGCCATCCAGTCCGGGCTCGTGCGGCTCAATCCCTGGTCCCAGCTGTGGGTTTGGATCGTCGCCGCGGTGGTGTTCGCCGTCGCCCTGACTTTCCTGATCGGCCGCATCAAGTCGAAGCCCGGCGTCAACTCGGCCGGCAATAAGGCGGTCAGCGCGGCGTGGGAGGGCGTGGGTTATGGCATCTTCGTCACATGGTTGGCGTTGGTGGCCCTGTCCCTGAAGACCGGACAGTGGTCATGGATGGCGGTCATGCCGACCGTGGTCCTGGTCGCGTATGGTTCGGCCTGGATGATCGGGGCGGCGATGACGCGGACGCGCTGGATGTCCTACACGGCCTTGGCTTCCTACGTCGGCGCCGTCGCCGTCGCCTGGTTCATGGGCAGCGCCACGATCTATCCGGTCTTCGCCGTGATCCTGTTGGCCGTCGCGCTGGTCCCGGGCATCGTCCTGATGCGTCAGGAACCGTCGGAGGTGGTCTGAGCATGGCCGACGACTTCGACATCAGCCGGATCGACGACGTCATTCACGGGCGCATCCGGCTGGGGATCATGGCTTTTCTGTCCGGGGCCGGATCGGCCGACTTCACCACCCTGAAGACCCGGTTGCAGACGACGGACGGCAATCTTTCGGTCCATCTGCGAAAGCTGGAAGAGGCGGGGTTCGTCGCCGTCTCCAAGCGTTTCAACGGTCGCAAGCCGCTGACGGAGGCCAGTCTGACCGATCAGGGACGCGACGCCTTCGTCGCCTATCTGGATGCGATGGCGGGCCTGCTGCCAGAGCGGTGAACATAGGCTAGAAGCGCGGTCATGACTGACCGCTTTCACGCCTTCGAGGCTATCGACAACTTTCGCGACTATGGCGACTACGCTACGGCGGCCGGGCGGCGCGTGCAGCCAGGCCGTCTGCTGCGTTCGGCCCACCACGCCCGCGCCAGCGAGGCGGATCTGGAGCGACTGAAGGCGCTGGATATTGGGGCCGTGGTCGATCTGAGGCGACCCGGCGAGCGCCGCGACCAGCCGTCGCGTCGGCCTGAAGGCTTCAGCGGGCAGGTCATCGAAGGCGGCGTGGATGACGGCGCCGAGGCGCCGCACATCACCTTTCTGAAGACCGCCGACCTGACGCCGGACTCCGGGCGGCGCTTCATGATCCAGACCTATCGCGCCCTGCCGTTCGACCCGTCGCATCAGGACGTGTTCGGCCGCTATTTTCAGGCCCTGGCGGATCAAGATCGGCCGGTGGTGATCCATTGCGCCGCGGGGAAGGATCGGACGGGTTTTCTCGCCGCCCTGACCCACCATCTGCTGGGCGTGTCGCGCGACGAGATGGTCGAGGACTATCTGCTGACCAATACCGCCGTCGATCTGGCGGGTCGGGCGCCCGGGATCGCCAGACAGCTGCACAAGATGACGGGTCGGGTCGCGTCGGACGATGCGATCGTGGCCTTCCTGGGGGTCGAGGCCGCCTATCTGGAATCCGCCTTCGCCGAGGTCGAGGCGCGGCACGGATCGGTGGACGCCTATCTGAAAGAGGCGCTGGGCGTCGATGCGGCGCGGCGTGATCGGATCGTGGAGCGGCTGACCGCGTGAGCGAGGTTTTCAGCCACACCGTCGCGCGTGACGCGCCTTGGGTCGATCCGGTCGCCGTGGCGGCGGGTCTCGGCGGCGGCGACGGCGCCTTGGCCCTGTTGTCGGACGGCGGGCCGGGCGGCCGCTGGAGCCATGTCGCCCAGGCGCCAGACGTGGTCCGGGTCGGACCGGTGGATGACGCCGCGCCGTTCCAAGAGCTGCGTGATCCGGTGTTCGCCGCGGGCGTCGTCGGTCTGGCGGCCTATGACGCAGGCGCCCGGCCGGCCACCGGACCGCGCGAGACGGTCTGGCCCGATCTGATGCTGGCGCGCTATCCCGCCATGCTGAGCTTCGATCATCAACGGCGCTCAGTGTGCGCCACAGGGCGAGGCGCGACGGCGGAGAAGGCGACGGCGGCGGCCGAGCGGGCTCTGACCTGGCTGGCGACAGCCGCACCGGTCGTGACCCCCTCCGCGCCGGCCGACCGGTTCGAGGCCGAGGCGCCGGCGAGCGCCTATCGCGATGCGGTCGCGGATGTGGTGGAGCGCATCGCGGCGGGGGAGCTGTTTCAGGCCAATATCGCCCGGGCCTGGTCGGGCGAGCTGAAGCCCGGCCGCGATCCGTTCGAGGTCTTCCTGCGGCTGCAAAAGGAGCGGGCGTCGCCGTTCGGGGCCTATTGGCGGGTCGGGGATCGGGCGCTGGTGTCGAACTCGCCCGAGCTGTTTCTCGCCTTCGATACGACGGACCGCAGCATCGAGGCCCGGCCGATCAAGGGGACGCGGCCGCGTGCGGACGACCCCGATCAAGACCATGCCCTGGCGAGCGAGCTTCGGGCCAGCCTTAAGGATAGGGCGGAAAATCTGATGATCGTGGATCTGATGCGCAATGATCTGGCGCGCGTGTCACGGCCCGGATCGGTTCAGGTGCAAACGCTGTTCGAGGTTGAACACCACCCGACGGTGCACCACCTGGTCTCGACCGTGACCGCCGAGGCCGAGCAAGGCGTCGGGCCCGCCGATCTGCTGGAGGCGACCTTTCCGCCGGGTTCAATCACCGGCGCGCCCAAACATCAGGCGATGAAGGTGATCGCCGCGCACGAGCCGCCGCGCGGTCCCTGGTGCGGGTCGTTGTTCCTCATCGGCGACGGCGGCGCGATGACGGCTTCGGTGCTGATCCGAACGGCCGGATTCGTGATGAAAGACGGCGTGTGGACCTATCGCACACTGGCCGGCGCCGGCATCGTCGCGGACAGCGATCCTGCCGCCGAGGAGGCCGAAACGAAGGCGAAGATCTCGGCGCTGCGGCAGGCGCTGATTGGCCCGTCAGCCTAGCAGTCGGAACAGACGATCAAATCTGTCGTGCGAGGACGAAGATAAGCCATGCGTTTGAACCGCGTGGCGGCGGGCGCGATCTGATCGAAGGGCGAGTCGAAGTCGTAGTTGGCCTCGGCGATGATGACCGACTCCCCTTCGGCCAACATGTCGTCGGGCACCTTGGCTTCCGCCACCGTGAGCTTGCTTGCGATACCTTTCCCGATGCTCCAGTCCACTCGGTAGGTGGTCGCGTTGACCCGCGTGACGCTGCTGACCCTTTGCGTCAGGGTGGTCGTGGCGAAGGGGGACATGATGACGTCGCCTATGGCGAACACGTCGTCGATCTGGCTTTTGACGAACTTGTCGTTCTGAGAGGTCAGGTCAGCGACCATGGCTGCGACGTGATCGGTGCGCTTCAAGGCCATATAGGCCTGACAGTATTCGACCATGGCGAAATACATCACGATCAGGACCGGCGCCAGGAAGGCGAATTCGATGGCGGCGACGCCACGCGTATCGCGCGCTAGCCGCTTCCAGACGTGACGTTCGAGGGGCTTAGGACGCATTCCAGGGCTCGTTCTGGAAAGCCGTCGCCGTGGTCAGCAGCACCTTTCCAACGCCGACGCGCGACACGGCCTGGCTGACGAACGGCGTCGCGAGGGGGTGCACGTACCAGACGCGCACCAGGATGATGTTTCCCGGTTTGCCGCCGTCATAGATGGTCTTGGTGTCGTCGATCGCGCCGTTTGCGACCGGGTCGGTCGTGTCCGGTCGCGAGAAGGCCGGGATCACCCGCACATCGACGGTCGCGCGGCTGGTGCAGTCGTTCTTGAACAGGATCATGCGATTGCACAGTTCCGTCTTGAACGCCGCCTTGTCGAAACGCCTTGCATCCGCCTGCCCCGTGCGGATGAGGCGTCCGCTTTCCATGGTCGCCGTCTCCAGAACGGAATCCAGGATGAAGACCACCCCAAGCTCAAGGATCGAGAAGATCATCAGGAAGAACGGGATTGCGACCATGGCGAACTCCACGGCCGCCGCGCCTTCGCGCCGTCGCTTGGAGCGCGCGGTCCGTGACTTCGACGATCTCCAGAAAGCCATCACCCGTGATCAGGGCGCGGTAGGCGCGGGGGCCGCCGATGAGGACGAGGATCGGACGCTGGGGGTGCAGGAAACACCGCAAGCCATTTCGGTGGCCTGGGCGCCGCGCCAGACCCGAACCGAGCCGGTCGAGCCGCCGGTCACCACCACTTCGCGCTGAAACAGGGTGCGGCCGACGCCGTCAACCGCGACCACTTCGGTCACGCCATAGCCCTTGCCGACGATGAACATGGTGTTGGCGTCAACCAGTGAGACGTCGGCGATCTGAGGATTGCCGACGATGATGGAAGCGGCGGCCCCCCGAAGTTGAACGCGCGCGGAGCGGTCGATCTCGACGTTGAGCGCGCCGTCCTGGGCGTTCGCGGCCAAGGGGGCGGCCAGTGGCGCGGCGAGAAGGGCCGCAGAGAGCAGAAGGGACGAGATGCGAGACATCGGCGGCTCTTGAGAGTGGCGCGTGCGAACGCGGACGCGCGCATGATGCGGCGGTGATCCTCAACAAAGGCTGAAGCGCGGGAATGGAAATTTTCTTTGGTAAATCGAGGCGTAACCAAACCTCGTAGCTCTGATTTAACGGGGCTCTGGCAGTTTGATCCTGCGTTTGGGGGTCAAGCGGGCTACCGGCTCCCCCCGCCAAGTTGCTCGCTAGACCATTTGAAAAGGACCTACCCATGACCAAGTTCATCTCGCGCTTCGCCAAAGACGAATCGGGCGCCACCGCCATCGAATACGGCCTGATCGCTGCTCTGATCGCCGTCGCCCTGATCACCGTGCTCGGCACCATGAGCGGCCAGCTGAAGGCCACCTTCACCAAGGTCGAGAACTCGCTGAAGGCCGCTAACGCCTAAGACGCGCGACAGATCTCCCAATCTGTCGGAAGGGCCGGGACGCAAGTCCCGGCCCTTTTCGCATGGCGGCAACCCAACCTTAAGTCCTGTCGGACAAGATGTCGGTCATGGACATTCTGCTGCTCATTCTGCTTGGCGTATTTCCCGCCCTGGTGATCGTCGGGGGGCTGCACGACCTCATCACCATGAAGATCCCGAACTGGATCTCTCTGGCCTTGGTCGGGGCCTTCTTCCCCATCGCCTTTCTGGTCGGGGCGGCGCCGATGGATGTCGCCATCCACTCCGGGGTCGGCTTCGCGGCCTTGCTGGTCGGGATGGGCATGTTCGCCGCCGGCTGGATCGGCGGAGGCGACGCCAAGCTGCTGGCGGCCAGCTGTCTTTGGATGGGCGTCAGCGGGCTGGCGCCGTTCCTGATCTGGACGGGCCTCGCCGGGGGCGCCTTCTGTCTGCTGCTCATGGCGGCGCGTCAGTATTTTCCGATGGTCGCCCCGTCGGTGTCTCAGGGGTGGGTCATCAATCTGATGCAGCCCAAGGGGGATATCCCTTATGGCGTCGCCATCGCCATCGGCGCCCTGCTTGCGCTGCCAGAAAGCGGCTTGCTGCTGACCTTCGCGTCGGGTCGCTGAAGCTGAATTGCCTGACGTTCGGGGCGCTTAGGAAGCGTTAACCCGCAGGGCCCATGATCGTTAACGGTAGGCGTCGGGGGATGAATCCGAAACAGAGCGCCCGCTGGAGACATCCTGGATGAAGCCCGCCCGCATCGTCGTCATCTGCATCGCCGCCGTGTCGGCCATCGGTCTGGCCCTGGTGGTCCGCGCCATGGGGTCGTCGTCGAACGAGCCGGCCGCACCCGCCGCCGCCGCGCCGGTCGAAGTCCGGCCCATGACCAAGGTGCTGGTCGCCGCCAAGGATCTGGAACCCGGCAAGCGTCTGGTCGAGGCTGACCTGGCCTGGAAAGACTGGCCGGTGGACGAGGTCAATCCGATCTTCATTACCGACGGCACGACGCCGGTCCAGGCAAAGCCTGTCGCGGAAAATGCGACCGAGAAGGCGACCGACGCCGTCGCCCGTGTCGCCAAGGCGGCGACGGAACTGGCCACCACCGGCGCCAAGTCCGACTATATCGGCTCGGTGGTCCGCGAACCCATTCTGGCCGGTGAGCCGATCGTGTCGCGCAAGATTGTGCGCGCCGGCGACAGCGGCTATCTGGCCGCCTATCTGGAACCGGGCATGCGGGCGATGGCCATCGCCGTCACGGTGGAATCCGCAGCCGGCGGGTTCATCCTGCCGGGCGATCGGGTCGACGTGGTGCTGACCGCCGAAACCAGCCGCAACGGCGCCGTGGAAGGCGCGACCAGGTCCAAGTTCGCCTCGGGCGTCGTGTTGCAGAACATCAAGGTCCTGGCCATCGACCAGGCGACCCGCGTCGGCGACGACGCCCAGGCCGTGGTCGGCGCGACTGCGACGCTTGAAGTCCGACCGCAGGATTCCGTCTTGCTGGCCCAGGCCAAGTCAGAGGGCGAGTTGTCCCTGTCCCTGCGCTCCTATGCCGATACCGCAGGGCCGTCCGGCGCCACGCGCCGCCCCGTTGCGGCCGTGTCCCAACCCAAGGCCGTGCGCATCTATCGCGGCGGCGCGCCCGAAGTGGTGGCCGTGCCATGAGAACTCATCCGATGCGCCGACCCATGATGCGCAAGGCCGCCGTCGCCGCCGCCTGCGCCCTACTCGCCACCCTGACCGCCGCGCCCGTCGGCGTCGCCCAGACGAGAGCCGCCGTTTCCACGGGCGCGGCGCAGCGCCTGATCAATCTGCCGCGCGGAACCTCCTTCGCCGTCGACCTGCCCGCCGATGCGCGCGACGTCATCGTCTCCAATCCGCAGGTGGCCGAGGCCATGCTGCATTCGCCGCGCCGCATCACCGTCATCGGCATCGCGCCGGGCGAAACCGACGCCGTGTTTCTGGACGGAGCCGGTCGCACGATCCTGAGCCTTCGGGTGCGGGTGGATGCGGGCACCAGCGCGCTTCAGGATACACTCGACCGCATGATCCCCGGCGGCGGCGTCAAGGCCGAGGCCGTCAACGACAGCATCATCCTGAGCGGGGTCGCCGAGAATCCGGCGCAATCGACCCAGGCCAGCCGCATCGCCGCGGCCTTCGTCTCGGCGCCGGACAAGGTTCTGAACCTGATCACCGTGCCGGGCTCCGACCAGGTGACCCTGAAGGTCCGCGTGGTCGAGGTGCAGCGCAACGTCATCAAACAGCTAGGCTTCGATACCTCGGCGGTCGTCGGGCGGTTGGGCGACGCCCAATGGATGCTGGGCAATGCCGCGACCTGGGGCGTCAACAGCGCCCTGCTGGGCGGGATCAGCGCAGGGACAGGCATCGACACGACGAAGAACTACCAGATGGAGCGGCCGTGCGTGGGGCCGGGCTGGCAGCCCGGCGCATTGTGCCCGTTTACGGTCAACGGGCCCCAGGACTCCCCGAACTGGGACACCGCGCAGCCCGGCACCGGCCCTGGGTCGGATGGGCTGAACAAGGGCGAGGCCATGTTGAAGGCCTTCGAGCGCGTTGGCCTGCTGAGAACCCTGGCCGAGCCGAACCTGACCTCTGTCAACGGCGAGGCGGCCAGCTTCCTGGCGGGAGGCGAATTCCCCGTTCCGGCCAGCCGCGACGCGATGGGGCAGATCACCGTTCAGTATAAGCCCTATGGCGTGGGCCTGGCCTTCCGTCCGGTCGTGCTGTCGGGCGGTCGCATCAGCCTGCAGGTGAAGGTCGAGGTATCGGAACTGACATCGCAGGGCGGCCTGACGATCGGCGCGGGAACGGCTTCGTCGATTACCCTGCCGGGCCTGACGGTTCGCCGCAGCGAGAACACGATCGAAATCCCCTCGGGAGGATCGATGATGATCGCCGGCCTGCTTCAGGAAAACAGCCGCCAGGCGGTCGACTCCCTGCCTGGCGTGACCAATCTGCCGGTGCTGGGCCAACTGTTCCGCTCACGCGACTATCTGATGGGCGAGACCGAGCTGGTCGTCATCGTCGAACCCTATATCGTCAGCCCGACCTCGCCGTCGCGGATGCAGACGCCGGCCGATGGCCTGCGGATCGCCGAGGACAGCCAGACCATCCTCTTTGGCCAGTTGAACCAGGTCTACGGGTTGCCGAACGCGCCCCCGGCCGGTTCGGTCGGCTATGTGATCGAGTGAGCGCATCATGACTCGCACCCTGATTGCCACGCTTCTGACGACCATGGCCTTGGCGCTGGGCGCCTGCGTCGGCGGTCCCGCCAGCCTGGGCGGGGAGCCGCCGCTGACGCCGACCTCGCGCTACCAGCTTCAGGTCGAGCCCGATCTGGATCGCATCGCCCTGGCCGTGCACGACACCGGCCTGTCGCCCGCGCAGAACGGGGCGTTGCAGGCGCTGGTCGGGCGCTATCGCTATGTCGACGCCGTGCCGATGGTCATCGAGGCCCCGGCCGGAGACGACCCCGTCGCGCTGAAAACCGCCTATGACATCAAATCGGCCCTGGCGGCCTACGGCGTCGCGCCAGAACGCATCACCTTGGTCAGCTATGCGGCGCCGGACCCGCGCGCGCCGGTCGTGGTCGGCTATCAGACGATCCGCGCCGCCGTGCCGCGGTGTGGAACGACCTGGGGCAATCTGAGCCGCACCGGCGACAACCAGTCGGCCTTCAACTTCGGTTGCGCGGTCACGGCCAATCTCGCCGCCCAGATCGAGGACCCGCGCGACATTCAAAGGCCGCGCCCGATGACGCCCGCGGACGCCGGACGCCGCACGGTGGTGCTCGATCTCTATCGCGGCGGCAAGCCGACATCGGCCGAAGCCGAAAGGCTGATCCGGGAAACCGCCGTGTCGCGTGCGGTGAACTGACCCATGAGCACCGCCCCCGCCCCTCGCGACTTCGACACCTTCGACGACGCGTTCGATGTCGACATGGAGTTCGCTGCGCCGATCGACGAGATGGTCGCCCCGCGCTCGCCGCTTCAGTTCACCGCACCGCCGGCGGAGCCGTCGCCGACTGCCCCACCCGCGCCGCTGGCGCCGGTTCCGGCCGCGCCCGCCTATGCATCCGAAGCCGCGGGCTTCAATCCGGTCGGCGACGTGGTGGCCCAGGCGCAGGCCAGCCTGGTGGAGACGGGTCTGGCTTTCACCGGCCTGGCCCCGGCCAGCAACATCGGCGAAGTGTCGGTGCCGCGCATCGCCATCCATGTTTTCGCCGAACGCCAGGACACCCTGGCCTCGGCCGAGCGCGCGGCCCAGGATCGCCGACTGTCGCGCGCCACGACCCAGATCCGCATCGGCGGCGTCGCTGCGGCCGTCGAGACCTATCAGCATGAGCCGACACCGCCGCTGATCATTGTCGAGTGCCTGAAAGACCCCCAGACCCTGCTGTGGGAGGTCGACCAGCTGGCCGAGGTCTGCGACGCCGGCACCAAGGTCATCGTGGTGGGGGCGACCAACGACATCATCCTGTTCCGCGAACTGATGCGGCGCGGGGTCAGCGAATATCTGGTCGCGCCCTTGCAGCCGCTGCAACTGATCGCAGCCATCGGGGGGCTTTTCAACGATCCGGCTCAGCCCTTCGTCGGTCGCACCATCGCCTTCGTCGGCGCGCGGGGCGGGGCGGGGGCCTCGGCCGTGGCGCACAACACCGCCTATGCGATTTCCGAGCGGATCGGCGCCAATACGGTGATCGTCGACTATGACCTGCCGTTCGGCACCGCCGGCCTGGACTTCAACCAGGATCCGCTGAGCGGCGTCGCCGACGCCCTGGGCCAGCCCGAGCGGCTGGATTCGACGCTGCTGGACCGGATGATGGTCCGCTGCACCGACAAGCTGAGCCTGTTTGCGGCGCCCGCCAGCCTGGATACGGACTGGGACATCTCGACCGAGGCGTTCGAAGAGGTCACCAACCAGATCCGCGCCACGGCGCCCTTCGTCGTGCTGGACCTTCCGCATCTGTGGTCGCCGTGGATGCGCCGCACCCTTATCAGCGCCGACGAGGTGGTGGTCGTGGCGACACCGGATCTGGCCTCCCTGCGCAACGCCAAGAACATGATCGATCTGATCCGTCAGGGCCGCCCCAATGACGCGCCGCCGCGCCTGGTGCTGAACCAGGTCGGCGTACCGGGTCGTCCCGAGATTCCGGCCAAGGACTTCGGCGCGGCGCTCGGCGTGCATCCCAGTCTGATCATTCCATTCGACGCCAAGACCTTTGGCGCAGCCGCCAACAACGGCCAGATGATCCTGGACGCCGGCGCGAAGACCAAGTCGGCCGAAGCCTTCCAGACCCTGGCCCAGATCGTCTCGCGGCGCGAACTGCCGATGGTGGCGGGGCCCAAGGCCAAGCCGGGCAAGGCCGGCAAGGCGGAGAAGGCCAAGCCCGCCGATGGGGCGTCGAAATCCCTGTTCGCCAATATGTTCAGGAAGCGCTGACGCATGTTCGGCAAACGCACAGGTCAGCCCGGCGCCGCGCCCGCGCCTTTGCGTCCGGCCCCGACACCGCCGCCCGCCGCCGGCGAACCTGTGTCGGCCTTCACCATGGACGCGGCGGCGCCTGCGATGGCGAAGGCGGCCAAGGCGCCGGCCTATGCCTATGCCGACGAAGACCTAGAACTGGCGGCTGACGCCTTCGACTGCGCGTCTGCGCCGGCTCAGCCCGCGCCGGTGGATCGGCTGGACGCCCTGGCCTCGCGACCCAAGCCCGCGCCGGAGGCTCCGCGCCCGACCGGCAACGTCGCCGGAGCCGGACCCAAGGCCACGGCGGGCCTTGAGCAGCTGAAGAAGGCCCAGGCGGTCGCCGAGATCGTCCGGGAACAGAGCGACTACTATCACGCCACGAAGACGACGATCTTCAACGCCTTGATGAACACCATCGACCTGGCCCAGCTGGCGCATCTGGACCAGAAGGCGGCGTCGGAGGAAATCCGCGACATCGTCGCCGAACTGGTGGCGATCAAGAACGTCTCCATGTCGGTCGCCGAGCAGGAGCATCTGGTCCAGGACATCGTCAACGACGTCCTGGGCTATGGTCCGCTGGAGCCGCTGCTGAGCCGCGACGACATCGCCGACATCATGGTCAATGGCGCGGGCCGGGTCTTCATCGAGGTCGCGGGCAAGGTCCAGCTGACCAATGTCCGTTTCCGCGACAACACCCAGCTGATGAACATCTGCCAGCGGATCGTGAGCCAGGTCGGCCGCCGCGTGGACGAGTCGAGCCCCATCTGCGACGCCCGTCTGCCGGACGGTTCGCGCGTCAACGTCATCGCCCCGCCGCTGGCCATCGACGGCCCGACGCTGACGATCCGGAAGTTCAAGAAAGACAAGCTGACGATGAAGAACCTGGTGGAGTACGCCTCCATCAGCCCCGAGGGCGCGCGCGTCCTGGGCGTCATCGGGGCGTCGCGATGCAATCTGGTCATCTCGGGCGGCACCGGCTCGGGCAAGACGACCCTGCTGAACACCCTGACGGCCTTCATCGACCCGACCGAGCGGGTCATCACCTGCGAGGACGCCGCCGAACTGCAGCTGCAGCAGCCGCACGTGGTCCGTCTGGAAACCCGCCCGCCGAACCTGGAAGGCCAGGGCACGATCACGATGCGGGATCTGGTCAAGAACTGCCTGCGGATGCGTCCCGAGCGGATCATCGTCGGCGAGGTGCGCGGACCCGAGGCATTCGACCTATTGCAGGCCATGAACACGGGCCACGACGGCTCGATGGGCACGCTGCACGCCAACTCCCCGCGTGAAGCCATCAGCCGGATGGAGTCCATGATCACCATGGGCGGCTACGGCCTGCCGTCCAAGACGATCCGCGAGATGATCGTCGGCTCGGTCGATGTCATCATCCAGGCCGCTCGCCTGCGCGACGGCTCGCGCCGCATCACCCACATCACCGAGGTCGTAGGCCTGGAAGGCGATGTGATCGTGACCCAGGACCTGTTCGTCTACGACATCACCGGCGAGGACGAGAACGGCAAGATCATCGGCCGTCACCGCTCGACCGGGATCGCCCGTCCCCGCTTCTGGGACCGCGCCCGATACTACGGACTGGAGCGCGAGCTGGCCGACGCCCTGGACGCGGCGGAGTAGGGCGCGATGCTGCCGATCCTCGCCGCCGTTCTGGCCTTCATCACCATCGGCGGGCTCGGCTGGGTCTTTGTCGGCGGCGACGACTCCTCGGCCCAGGCCGTCAAGCGCGCCCAGAGTCTGGGCGAGGGCAAGAAGAACCCGGCGCTCGCCCGCAAGGCCGCCGCCGCCAATACGCCCGAGGCGCGGCGCAAACAAATCCTGCTCCAGCTTCAGGACGCCGACCGGCGCGAGCGCAAGGCGCGCACCACCCTGTCGTCGCGCCTAAGCCAGGCGGGCCTTAGCCTGAGCGTGCGCACCTTCTACATCATCTCGGCCGTGGTTGGGGTTGTGACCGGGCTGGGCGCCCTTGTGTTCGGCCTGCCGATTCTGGTCGTGCTGGGGATCGCGCTGATCTTCGGGCTGGGACTGCCGCGCTGGGTCGTGGGCTTCCTCGGCAAGTCGCGGATGAAGAAGTTCTCGCTGGAGTTCCCCAACGCCGTCGACGTCATCGTGCGCGGCATCAAGTCGGGCCTGCCGGTCCACGAATGTTTCAAGATCATCGCCCGCGAAAGCCCGGCGCCGCTGGGGCCGGAGTTCCAGAGGCTGGTCGAGGGTCTGGGGGTCGGGCTCACCTTGGAGCAGGCGCTGGAGAAGATGTACGGCCGGATGCCGACGTCCGAACTGCGTTTCTTCACCATCGTCATCGCTATCCAGCAAAAGACGGGCGGCAACCTGGCCGAGGCGCTGGGCAACCTGTCGGCCGTGCTGCGCGCCCGGCGAATGATGGGCGAGAAGATCAAGGCCCTGTCGTCCGAAGCCCTGGCCTCGGCCGGCATCATCGCCTCTCTGCCGCCTGCGGTGATGACGATGGTCATGTTCACGACCCCGTCCTACATGATGCCGCTGTTTACTGACTTCCGCGGCAACTTCCTGCTGTTGATCGCGGTCTGCCTGATGGCGACCGGCATCTTCGTCATGAAGCGCATGATCTCGTTCAAGTTCTGAGGCCGGGACCATGGAAGGCTTTATCCGCTTCATCACCGACCCGCAGAACCTGCTCAGCATCGGGGTGGGCGTGCTGGTCTTTGCGACCATCATGACCCTGCTGTCGTCGATGACCGGCGGGGTGAAGCTGCCCAAGCGGATGAAGGCGGTCGCCGAACGTCGCGATGATCTGAAACGCCGGTCGCGCGCCAATCTGGCCGCAGGGCAAGGGGCGCTGCGTCACACCGACGACGGCTTCAAGAAGCGGATCGTGGATCGGCTGAACCTGACCAAGCTGCTGGAAGACCCCAAGGTCGCGGGCCAGATGGTGCAGGCCGGCTATCGCGGGCCGCGTCCGCTTACGACCTTCTACTTCTTCCGCTTCGCCTCGCCCTTCATCTTCATGATCGTAGCGGCCTTCTATCTGTTCGTCCTCAAGGTCGTGGACTGGCCGACGATGAACAAGGTGACCGCGACCATGGCGGCGGCGGTCGCCGGCTTCTATGCGCCGAACCTGTATCTGAAAAACCGGATCGACAAGCGCCGCGCCTCGATCATGCAGGCGTTCCCTGACGCACTGGACCTGCTGCTGATCTGCGTCGAGGCGGGCATGTCGATCGAGGCGGCGATCACCAAGGTGAGCCAGGAGATGGGGCCGTCTTCGATCGATCTGGCCGAGGAACTGTCGCTGCTGTCGGCGGAGCTCAGCTATCTGCCCGACCGTCGCGTGGCCTATGAGAACCTGGGCAAGCGCACCAACCATCCGGGCGTGAAGTCGGTCGCGACCGCCATGACCCAGGCCGAGACCTATGGCACGCCGCTGGCCACCGCCTTGCGGGTCATGGCCAAGGAAAACCGCGATCTGCGGATGTCCGCTGCGGAGAAGAAGGCGGCGGCCCTGCCGGCCAAACTGACCGTGCCGATGATCCTGTTCTTCCTGCCGGTCCTGTTCATCGTCATCCTGGGCCCGGCGATCCTGAACGTCATCGACATGATGAAGGACGGGCGTTAGGCGCGCTCCGCCGCCGCCTTCAGACCGTTGGCGGCGCTTTCGAACGCCGCCTTGATCGCCGGGCGGTGCTTGTCGTGGAACAGCTCTCCGCGAATGCCCGAAAAGCGGATGCCGATGGCGACGATGCAGTTGCCTGGCGCCAACTCCTCGATCTGGATGTAGCGCAGGCTCTGGAACAGGAAGCCGCGCCGTTCGGCCCAGACCAGTCGCGCGCGCGGCTGCCATTCCACCACCTGGGCCGCCGACTGGCGTTCGGCCATGTCCGGCCACGCCTCGGTCATGGTCAAACGGCCGCCATAGGCGATGGCGCCCTCGACGTCCGTGTCGATCGGGTTCCAGGCGCCCCAGCCGGACAGGTCCGCGACCAAGTCCCAGATGCGGTCCGAGGTCGCCTGAACGCCGACGCGTTTTTCGATGCGAGTGTCATCCATGGTTTCGCTCTGACACGGCTGGCCGCCGGAAGAAAGGCGCCGAGCCTCAGTCGGCGGCTTCGATCCGCTTCAGCCGTCGTCCGTCGTCCAGCCCCAGCCGCGTCTTGACCTCGAACAGGTCGGCGCCGGCCGGAATGATCAGCAGCTTCTTGGGCTGGGCCGTGTTGACGGCGACGACGGCCCCTTTGGGACAGATGTCGAAACAGTCGGCGCCGACGACGGTCAGCTCGCCCTTGCGACCCTGTTTGCCCTTCTTCAAGCGCAGATATTTTCGCAGCGCCTTCTTCAGCGTCAGATCGCCGCCGGGGCCGAAGCCGCCGTCCAGCTTTTTCGAACATTTGCGGCAGACCAGAACGACGTCGCGCCATTCGGTCTTTGCGCTCTTGAAGGCCTTCTCACCCATGTGGACAGAAATCGCCGTTCGCGACGGCTTGCACAAGCGGGTGCGGCGCCGTCACCTGTCGTCGGGCTGAAAATTTCATGGGACCTTCACATGCGCCGATTGTTCGCCGCCTCCACAATGGCGTTGTTGTTCGCCGCCGGCGCCGCTCAGGCGCAGGTCGATACGGCCAGCGTGGACGCCGCCGTGCAGCGCGTCATGCCCGAGGTCGTGGCCTGGCGGCGCGACTTCCACCAGCATCCCGAACTGGGCTTCGCCGAGACCCGCTCGGCCGGCGTGATCGCCGAGCATCTGCGATCGCTGGGGCTGGAGGTCCGCACCGGGCTCGGCAAGACGGGGGTGATCGGCGTGCTGCGCGGCGCACGACCGGGTCGGACGGTGGCCTTGCGGGCCGATATGGACGCCCTGCCGGTGCAGGAGGCGACGGGCCTCGATTTCGCCTCGAGCGCGACCGGGACCTATATGGGCAATACGGTCCCGGTGGCCCACGCCTGCGGCCACGACATGCACATGGCCATGCTGATGGGCGCAGCCGAGGTGCTGGCGGGGATGAAGGATCGGATCGCCGGCACGGTGGTCTTCGTCTTCCAGCCGGCCGAGGAGGGCGCGCCTCCGGGAGAGCCCAAGGGCGGGGCGGCCCTGATGATCGCCGAAGGGGCGCTGAACGATCCCAAGCCCGAGGCCATCTTCGGCCTGCACGTCGTGCCGGGCCGTCCGGGCAGCGTCTTCTATCGGCCTGAGGGCTTCATGGCGGCCTCGGACCGCGTGGATATCCGCCTGAAGGGCAAGCAGACGCACGGCGCCTGGCCTTGGCGCGGCGTGGACGTGATCGCGGTGGCGGGCCAGGTGGTCGAGACGGTCAACACCCTGACGGCGCGCACGGTCGACCCGACCACGACCCCGACCGTCTTCACCATCGCCACGATCAACGCCGGCGTCCGCTACAACATCATCCCCGACAGCGCGACGCTGTCCGGCACCCTGCGCACCTTCGATACGGCCCAGCGCGACGCCCTGGTCGCCCGCGCCGAGACCGCCATCGACCACGTCGCCGAGGCCTACGGCGCCACCGCCGAGTTCGGCGTCAGACAGAACGCCGCCCTGGTGTTCAACGACCCCGGCCTGTCCGCCTGGCTGGCCCCGGTTTTGACCGAGGCGGCGGGCGAGGGCAACGTCAACCCCGCCACGCCCCCGACCACGGTGGCCGAGGACTTCAGCTATTTCCAGCAGGTCATCCCCGGCGTTTTCTACCATCTAGGCTCCAGTCCTGACGGCGTGGACCCGTCCCAGTCCGCGCCGAACCACTCGCCGGAGTTCTCACCGAACGAAAAGGTCTTGCCGCTGGGGGTGAAGACGCATGTGCTGACGGCGCTGCGGTTTTTGGAGCGGAGTTAGGCGATGCGAGCGATGCAGCCGGAAGCCAATGTCGCAAACCGACACTAAGCGAAACTTCTCGACGTCCGCTGAGGAGCTGATGGACGGGATTCGGGAACGTGCGGCGGGGGCTTGGGGTGGAAGGGTTTCATTCTGACCGCAGTTCGGGCACGCTGGCATCTAGATTCTACATCTAGACATAGCCAGAGGCGCTTCTTGAAATTATACAACGAAATACGCGCTCTATCCGACGTGTACGAAAAACAGCTCAAGAAGCAGATCGATAGTCGGGTTCTGGAAATGGATGCCGACAACGTGTCGCATTACCTTATTTACAAGGTCTTAGGCATTCCGTTTGCCGAAGGGCAAGCCATCGACATCTACCAGAACAAGGGTCGATTTCTCTATAAATACGCAGGGTCATTTCTCGAAGAAGCGACAAAACATTGTTTCGTGCACAAGCACCCTGAGGCCGCGAGCGTTCGCGTGCCTAATACCTTGGGGGCACGTCCCAAGACGTTCGAGATTGACTGTCTGACGCCAAAAAATGATGCCATCGAAATCAAGTGGCGCGATGCGACCACCGATGGTGATCATATCACGAAGGAACATACGCGCCTCCAGGTGATCGCTGACGCTGGCTACAAGCCTATTCGTGTCATGTTTTACTACCCGAACCGTGAACAGGCCAAACGGATACAACGGACCCTTGAGACACTCTACGCCGGTGCCAAAGGCGAATATCATCACGGTGACGCTGCTTGGGCCTACGTTGAGGATTATACCGGCATCAATCTGCTGGCGATCCTCGAACAAATCGCAAAAGAGAAGACGGGTGATGCATGAACATCGTTCGGCAAATGGACTGCCTCGACGGGCTGGCTACTCTCCCTCCATGCGTCGCTGACCTCGTCTATCTCGACCCGCCTTTTTTTACAGGCCGGTCTCACTCAAACACAACGCGCTCGGGCAACAAGCGGTATGCCTTTAGCGACGTTTGGTCGGAGAGTGGATCCTATGCGGGATTCATGCACGCCCGCGTGTCAGAAATTCATCGGGTGTTGAAGGATACCGGGTCGGTCTTTTTTCACTGCGATCACAACGCAACCCATATAGCTCGCTCTATATTAGATGATGTTTTCAGGTCAGAAAATTTCCAATCCGAAATCATCTGGAGCTACAAACGTTGGTCGAATTCTAAGAAGGGTTTGCTTCAGCAGCATCAGACAATACTATTCTACAGCAAAACCGCTGACTTCAAGTGGAATGAGAAGCGGAAGGGTTACAGTCCAACTACAAACCTCGACCAGATTTTGCAGCAACGTGCCCGCGACGTACGAGGGAAGTCAGTTTATAAGCGAGACGCAGCGGGCGATGTTGTTTTTGGATCAGAAAAAAAAGGCGTCCCTCTCGGTGACGTTTGGGAGATTCCATTTCTAAATCCGAAAGCAAAAGAGCGCACGGGCTATCCCACCCAAAAACCGCTTGAGCTACTCGATCTGATTGTAGAGCTGGTCACGGACGCAGGGGATCTGGTTGTTGATCCTTTTTCTGGCAGCGGAACGACCCTCGTATCAGCTGCCACGTTGGGGCGACGATACGTAGGGTTTGACATATCGGCTGACGCGGTCGCGTTGGCAAAGTCGCGTATTGATGATCCGGTTCGATCCAGTTCGATGCTGCTGCAGAAGGGTGCTGCCGCTTATGTCAAAGATGACCCCTGGGTAGATGGCCATCTACTAGGCTTCGATTACGACCGTGTGCACCGGAACGCTGGTATTGATGGCATCCTTCGGTCCTCCCTGAATGGGCAGACTGTTTGCGTGCGCGTTCAGCGACAGGGCGAAACTTTGCTTGAGGCTGCAGCTGCCGCTAAAAGTGCAGCCAGAAAAAAGCCCGGCTGTATGTTTGCCTTGATTCAAACTGAAGGCGGGCTTTTCGATTTGAAAGCGGATGGCCTGATGGTCATCCCTTCACCCGCATTGCAGCTAGCTCGTATTGGCAACAGTGGCGAAGTCGAAAATCTTAAGGTTGCCAAGGCGGCGTGACCCAGGCGGATGGCTGCCCGCTTGGTCTCCGGTCATCGGCGAGCGCGCTGCGCGGCTACGTCAGCCCAGCTAGATAAGTTCGCATAGCCGTTCTGGGCTTGATAGTCGTCACTGAGCGAACGTCCGCTTCCCATCTTCTCGGACTATCCGAAGGCTCGGTTTGAGGCGGG
>AMYY01000025.1 GCA_000335735.1 alpha proteobacterium L41A
TCTTGAACTTCCACAGACACCTGCGATGCGCGAAGACCCCCTCCGTCTCTCCGCTGCGCTTCGAGCCACCTCCCCATGAATGGGGAGGAGACGATGCTCTGCCATCGCAATGCCGCTGGTCCGTTGTCAGCGAATCCAATCGCTTGCCGAAATATCTGCCCCGTCTCCCATCCACGGGGTCAAACGGCCCCATAATGCACCCGTCTCGTCGCATGGAGGGCTCGCCTGGCCTGCGACCTTGCGGCGGCGAGAGCGGAGGGAACGGGGGCGATGGTGAAATCCCATCGCGGCGCCGGGGCTGATCGGTCGGGGAATCGCCCCGGCGTCCGCAGTCGCGTCGCAGGGTCGAGGGGGATACTCGGCCGCACCGGGGATCGGGGATCGCTGCTCCGACCCGCCCGTCGCAGGCTTATGGGGTTAGGCGATAAGACCGCCACCGCTCGACGCCCCGAGCTTGCAGGCCAACCCTCCGCGCGGAGCGTCACACCCTTCGTCGAAACGGTAATCTCTAATCACACTCCGGGCGAAGGCCCGGCGCTCCGCCCAGCCCTCCAAACTTCGCTGCGACCGCGCGAAGGCGCCGTCGCACGTCCAAACATCCCAATTCACCCGCCCCAGAATCGCGCCTACAAACGGACCATGGCCACGCTTCGCCCCGACACGCTGGCGACCTCGCTCGCGCGCATCTTCGAAGGTCGCATGGTCGACCGGGCCAGCTGGTTTGCGCTGACCGGCGGCGAGCCGCTGTTCACCCAGGGCGATCCGGCCGATACCCTTTATCTGGTCCGCTCCGGCCGTCTCGGCGTGTTTCGCATGGAGGCGGATCAGCCGCCGCACATGCTGGGCGTGGTCAAGGCGGGCGAGCCGGTGGGCGAAATGGCCATGCTGGCCGGCACGCCGCACACCGCCACCGTCGTCGCCCTGAGGGACAGCGAGATCCTGGCCCTGCCGCGCGAAGCCTTCTTCGAGGCCGCCCGCACCGAGCCGGACCTGATGGTCGAACTGTCGCGGCTGATGATCCACCGCGCCCGCGAACGCACGGCGGGCGCGTCCGAGCCCAGCGTCTTCGGCTTCGTCTCGGCCCGTCCCCGGCCCATCCGCGCCTTCGTCGAACGCATCGCCGCCGCCATCCAGGCCATGGGCTTCACCTGTCAGGTCATCGACCAGTCGGCGCTTGCTTCCGCGTCCGAATGGTTCAGCCGGGTGGAGGGCGACCACGACTATGTCCTCTATGTCGCCGAACAGGATCAGCCCGCCTGGGCCAGCCTGTGCGCGCGTCAGGTGGACCGGATGTTCATCGTCGGCAGCGGCCTTCTGGCGCCGCCTTCCGCCGTGCCGCGCCGCCAGGGCTTCGGCGACGGCCGCCGCCTGACCGACCTGATCCTGTTGCGCGATCCGCGCATGCATCATCCGGCCAACACCCGCGTCTGGCTGGATGCGCTGCAACCCGATCGCTGGTTCCATTGCGTCGAGGGACTGGCCAAGGACGCCGAGCGGATCGCCCGCGTCGTCACCGGCACGGCGGTCGGCCTGGTCCTGTCCGGCGGCGGCGCGCGGGCCTATTGCCACATCGGCGCGATCCGGGCGCTGGAAGAGGCCAAGGTCCCCATCGACTTCGCAGGCGGCGCCTCCATGGGCGCGGTCGTCGCCGCCGGCCCGGCCCTGGGCTGGTCATTAGAACGGCTGGATTTCGAGATCCGGCGCGCCTTCGTCGAGTCCGATCCGCTGTCGGACCTGGCCGTGCCGATCATCGCCATGTCTCGCGCCCGCAAGGTCGCCCGTCTGCTGGAACAGGCCTACGGCGACATCGACCTGGCGGACCTGGCCCTGCCCTTCTTCGCCGTTTCATCCAACCTGACCTCGGGCCGGATCGAGGCGCATCGCACGGGCCTGATGCGTCGGGCCATGCGCGCCTCCATCGCCATTCCCGGCGTCCTGCCGCCGGTCGTGATGGACGGTCAGGTGCTGGTGGACGGCGCCGTGCTGAAGAACTTCCCCACCAGCGTGATGCGCCAGCTGAACAGCGGCCCGATCATCGGCGTGGACATGTCCCAGACCCGCGGCGTCGACCCCCAGGCGCTGGAGAATCCGCCGTCTTGGTGGAAATGGGTCCTGTCCGGCGCCTGGAAGGCCGGCCCGCCCATCGTCTCCATCCTGATGCGTTCGGCGACCATCACCACCGACGCCGAGATGACCCAGTCGCGCGCCGACGCCGACATTCTGGTCCTGCCCCAGGTCGCCGGCAGCGACATTCGCGACTGGAAGACCTACGACGGCCCCGTCGCCACAGGCTATGAGGCGATGAAGGCCGCGCTGGCCGAACTGACGGTCCCCGTCACCCACCTGAGGCGACGGGTTCCGGTCCATTAGATCACAGCGGCGCGCAGGCCCGCTTCAGCCAGTCCAGCGCCTCGCCGTCCATCAACGGTCCGACCTTGGCCAGCGTTTCGGCGTGATAGGCGTCGACATACGCCCGTTCATCCGGCGTCAGCATCTCGACCGCGATCAGCTTGCGGTCGATCGGCGCGAACGTCAGCTGCTCGAACCCGTGCATCGGCCGCTCGCCACCTTCGGGGACCACAGCCGGCGTCACGACCTGCAGGGTCTCGATGCGGATGCCCCAGTGGCCTTCGCGGTAATAGCCGGGCTCGTTGGACAGGATCATCCCTTCCAGTAGCGGCTGGGACGTGCCCCATTTCGCGATCCGCTGCGGCCCCTCGTGGACCCCCAGATAACTGCCGACGCCGTGGCCGGTGCCGTGATCGTAATCCAGCCCCGCCGCCCACATCGGCGCCCTGGCGATGGCGTCCAGCGCCATTCCGCTGGTCCCGGCCGGGAAGCGGATCGTCGCCATGGCGATATGCGCCTTCAACACCAGGGTGAACTTGTGGCGCTGATCTTCGCTCGGCTCGCCCACCGCCATGGTGCGGGTCACATCGGTCGTGCCGTCCAGATACTGGCCGCCGCCGTCCACCAACAGCAGCGAGCCCTTCTCGACCTTGCGAATGCTGGCGCCCACCGGCTTGTAATGCGGCAAGGCCCCGTTCGGCCCGGCCCCGGCGATGGTGTCGAAGCTCAGGTCCTTCAGCGCCCCGGTCTGCTCACGGAATCGCTCCAGCGCCTCGACCACCTCGCGCTCGTCGGGCAGGGTTTCCTGCACCACCGTATCGACCCAGTGCAGGAACCGGCTCAGCGCGGCCCCGTCGCGGATATGCGCCTGACGGCTGCCCTCGATCTCCACCGCATTCTTGGCCGCGCGGGGAATGGCGCAGGGATCCATCGCCCGCACCACCGTCGCGCCCGCCGCGTCCAGCCGGTCGAAATACCAGGCCGAGGACAGCGACGGATCGATCATGACCTTTCGGCCCGACAGCCCGTCCAGCGCCGCCGGCAGCTGCTCGGTCGCCTCGATGCGAACATCGTCGCCCAGCCAGCCCGGCAAAGCATTTGTCACCTTGGCCGGGTCCAGGAACAGCCGCGCCTTGCCGTCCGCCGCCAGGATGGCCTGACCGATTGGCAGGGGCGAACGGATCACGTCCCCGCCGCGCACATTGAACAGCCAGGCGATAGACATCGGCGCCGTCAGCACCACCGCGTCGGCGCCCGCGTCCGCCACGGCCTTGCCGATCCGCGCCCGCTTGGACCCGTGGGTCTCGCCGGAATAGACGTCCTCGTGCGGCACGACCGGCGCCGTCGGCTGGGCCGGACGATCGGCGCCCCAGGCCAGGTCCAGCGGATTGGCGTCCACGGCCCGCAACTCGGCCCCCGCCTTCTGCGCCGCCGCCTTCAGGGCGACCAGGGCATCCGGGCTGTGCAGACGTGGATCGTATCCGATCACCGCCCCCGTCGCCGCCGTCTCCAGATAGGCCGCCACGTCATTGAGGTCGCGCCGCTCGAACAGGGCCGGATCGGTCTGGGCCTTCACCTGAACGGTGTAGCGGCCGTCGGTGAACATGCTGGCGCGATCCTGGAACACCACCGCCGCCCCGGCCGAGCCGGTGAAGCCGGTCGCCCAGGCCAGGCGCTCATTGGCGTCCGGCAGATATTCGTTCTGATGCTCGTCCTCGTGCGGGATCAGAAACCCGTCCAGCCCCTGCTTGGCCATTTCGGCGCGCAGCAGCGGCAGGTGTTTGGCCCCAAAGGACGGGTCGGTCGTCTCGTCGAAAGTCTGGCGCATGATCGATCCTCAACCCTTGCGCAGTTGCAGGGCGCTCCAGGCGTCGTGATGGATGGTCTGCTCGACCGTGAAGCCCAGCGGCAGATAGGCCTCCAGCACCCGCTCCTCTTGCGTGCGCAGCAGACCCGACAGGATCGCGACCCCGCCGCTCTTCAGCGCCGCCGCGATCTCCGGCGCCAGATGCACCAGCGGCGCGGCCAGGATGTTGGCGAAGACCAGATCATACGGCTGGTGCTGGGCGATGCGCGGATCGCTGAGACCATCCGCGAAATAGAAGTCGCACTTGGCCTCGTTGATCTCGGCGTTCTCATTGGCGATCCGGGCCGAGGGCTCGTCGATGTCGGTGCCGACGGCGATGGGCGTGCCCGTCTTGGCCGCCGCGATCGCCAGCACGCCCGTGCCGCAGCCGACGTCCAGCACCTTCTCGAAGCTTTCGGTCTCCAGCAGCTTGTCGAACGCCTCCAGGCAGCCGACCGTCGTGCCATGATGGCCCGTGCCGAAGGCGGCGCCGGCGTCGATCTTCAGCGTGACGCGGCCCTCGGGCACCTTGCCCTGATCGTGCGCGCCATAGACGAAGAACCGTCCGGCCTCGACCGGCGGCAGCCCCGACAGCGACATGGCCAGCCAGTCGGCGTCCGCCAGCTTCTCGACCAGCACCGTCACCGGATAGCCCGCCAGCACCGCCTTCAGCCCCTCGACCTCGTCATCGGTCGTGGGGAAGGCGTCGATGCGCCAGACGTCGTTATCCTCGTCCTCTTCCAGGATCGAATAGGTCGCGCCTTCCAGCCGCGGATCGGCGTCGACGGCCTCTGCGGCGGCCTCTGCGGCGGCGCGAGGGCCACGGGCGATTATCTGAAGTGCGGACTCGGACATTTTTCAAACACCGGTAATATGGCGAATCGTAGCGATCCGGCGCTGAACGCCCGTCGCCGCCGCGTTTTTATCAAACCGAGGGGTCGGGGAATACATGGCCAAGTCACCGTCTACGTCTAAACCAGCGTCGCCAAAGCCGGCGACCGCCGCTTCCAAGCCGAAAGCCGCGCCGAAGTCGAGCGCCGTGAACACCGCCGCCGAGAAAACCGCTGCGCCCAAGGCCGCTGCTAAGCCCGCAGCCGCTGCGCCGAAGGCCGCCGCCGCCAAGGCTGTCGCGCCCAAGGCTGCGGTGCCCAAGCCCGCCGCTCCCAAGGCCGCCGCTAAGCCTGTCGCCGCCAAGGCCGCAGCCAGGCCGAAAACCACCCCTGCCGCCAAGGCTGCTCCGAAAGCTGCGCCCAAGGCTGCTGCACCCAAACCCGCAGCCAAGACCCCAGTGAAGGCTGCTGCTCCGAAAGCGGCCGCGCCCAAGACTACGGCGACCAAGCCCGCAGCGACCAAAACTGCTGCGCCCAAGGCCGCCGCTTCGAAACCCGCCGCCGCCCCGAAGGCCGCGCCTGCCGCCAAGCCGGCCGCAACGGCGCCCAAGCCTGCGGAACCCGTCGCCGCGCCCAAGCCTGCCGCCACCCCTGCACCCGCCGCTGCCCCCGCCGCTGCGGCGTCCGCCCCTACACAGGCTCAGGCTCCCAAGCCGGTCGAAGCACCCAAGCCGGCACCCGCCGCCAAGCCCGAGGAAAAGGGCTTCTTCGCCAAATTGGGCGACATGATCTTCGGCAAGCGCTGATCACACTTCCTCTCTGATGCAATAGATCGCCGGACGGCTCGCCCGTCCGGCGTCTCTCGTTGTGATCGTCTCAGTGAAAGTCGCGCGATCCCGGCAGGATACGGACATCGCGCGGATGTCGACCGGTCGGGCTACGCGGCGCTTGCGGGTATTTCACAGCATCCGCCCGCGACAGCTCGACCTGTAGATCATAGTCTTCGGATAGCCGACTTAACTCAGCCGAGCGGTCCACGACTTTTCGCACCATGATGTGCAGCACGCCCTCGATGCTTTTTTCGACCGTGCCCTCCACCTCCATCAGCCGCGCGGCCATCACCTCGCGCCGGAAGGTCTCGAACAGTCGCGCCCAGATCAGCGCATTCACCACCCCCGTTTCATCCTCCATCGTCACGAAGATGGCGTTGCCCGTGCCCGGTCTTTGTCGAACCAGCACGACCCCTGCCGCACGCACCAGACGACCATGCTTTTGGGCCATGACTTCGGCGGCGCTGAGCACGCGCTCGGCGCGGAACATTGGACGAAGGATCTGCATTGGATGCCCCTTCAGTGACAGACGCGTCGTCTGATAGTCGGTGGCGATATGCTCCTTGAGCGGCATCATCGGCAGGTTCGCCGCCGCCTCTTCCCCCAGTTCTCTCGCCCGCGCCGCCTGAAACAGCGGCAGCGGTTCATCGTCCGGCAAACGCCTGACCGCCCACAGTCCCTCGCGTCGATCCAGTCCCATCGACCGAAACGCGTCCGCATCCGCCAGCTTGCGCATCGCTGCGGATTCTACACGCGTTCGTCGCGCAATCTCCTCCACATCAACGAAGGGCGTGTCCCGCGCCGTGACGATCCCGTTCGCCCAGGCCTGTTTGAACCCATCGATCTGTCGCATGCCCAAGCGCAGAGCCAAGCCCCGCTCGCCCGGCTCGAGCGTATTGTCCCAGACGCTGTGATTTACATCGATCGGCCGCACCTCGACCTTCTGCGGACTCTCCTGGGCATCCCTCACCAATTGCGCCGGCGCATAGAATCCCATCGGCTGGCTGTTCAGCAGCGCACAGGCGAACACCGCTGGATGGTTGCATTTGATCCAGGACGAGATGTAGACCAGCTTGGCGAACGACACCGCATGGCTTTCGGGGAAACCATAGGAACCGAAACCCTTGATCTGCTCGAAACAGTTGCGTGCGAAATCGGGGTCGTAACCGCGTGCGATCATAGTCCCGACCATCTTGGTCTCGTATTTCGCCAGATCTCCGTCGCCCCTAAACGTCCCCATCGACTTACGCAGGGCGCTGGCGTCGGTCGGTGAAAACTTCGCCGCCTCCATCGCGATCCGCATGGCCTGTTCCTGAAACAGCGGCACGCCCAGCGTCTTTTTCAGGATGGCTTTCAACTCCCCCTTGGGATTTGGCGGCGCCGGTTCGGGATAGTTTGGCTCCTCCATACCGCTTCGCCGCCGAAGATAGGGATGCACCATGTTTCCCTGGATCGGTCCCGGTCGAACGATCGCGACCTGAATGGCCAGATCGTAGAACTTTTCCGGCTTCAACCGAGGCAACATGTTGATCTGAGCGCGGCTTTCGACCTGAAACACACCGATGGATCGCCCTTCCTGCAGCATCTTGTAGACTTCCGGCCGCTCGTCCGGGACGGTGTCCAACTCCAGATCCTCCAGACCCTGATCGCGCAGAAGGTCGAAGGCCTTGCTAATGCAGGTCAGCATCCCCAGCGCCAGGATATCGACCTTCATCAGCCCCAGAGCGTCGATATCGTCCTTATCCCATTCGATGAAGGTGCGGTCAGGCATCACCGCGTTGCCGATGGGCACGATCTCGTCCAGCCGATCTCGCGTCAGGACGAAGCCGCCGACGTGCTGGGACAAATGGCGTGGAAACTCCAGCAGCCTTCGCGTCATGGCGACGGCGCGGACCACTGTCGGATTGCCGACGTCCAGCCCGGCCTGTTCCAGATGGCGGTCGGGAATATCCTGACCGAAGCTGCCCCATTGGCTTGCGGCGAGACGCGCGGTCACGTCTTCGGTCAGTCCCATTACCTTGCCAACTTCGCGGATGGCGCTGCGGGGGCGGTAGCGGATGACGGTCGCCGCTATCCCTGCACGATCGCGTCCATAGCGATCATAGATGTCCTGTATGATCTCTTCACGTCGGGCATGTTCGAAATCGACGTCGATGTCCGGCGGCTCTTCGCGCGCGCTGGAAAGAAATCGTTCAAACAGCATGTCATGCTTGTCAGGATCGACTGCGGTGATCCCTAGCACGTAACAGACGGCGGAGTTGGCGGCCGATCCCCGGCCCTGGCACAGAATGCGCTTGTTGTTTGCGACCCGAACGATGTCGTGGATGGTCAGGAAATAGGGCGCGAGCTTTCGCTCGGCGATAAAGGCGAGTTCGACCTTCAGGATCTCACGGACCTTCTCGGGAACGCCTTCGGGGTATTTGGAGCCCAGGTTCCGCTCGACCAGGTGTTCCAGCCAATCTTCCGGCGTCCTGTCAGGCGGAATGGGCTCTTCGGGATAGTTGTACTGAATGTCTTTCAGATCGAACGCCACACGCGCCAGAAACCACTGGGTCTCGGCCACCGCATCCGGCGCATCTGCGAACAGGCGGCTCATTTCGGCGGGAGGTTTAAGATAGCGTTCGGCGTTCTGATGCAGCCGTCGCCCGGCGGTTTCCAGCGTCACCCTCTCTCGGATACAGGTGACGACGTCCTGCAGGTCGCGTTGGTCGGCGTCATGATACAGGACATCGTTGAGCGCCAGCAGCGGCGTCCCCGTCGCCGCGCCGATCGTTCTCAGCCGCGCCAGTCGACGACGGTCGTCGCCGGCCCGCCCCATGACGACACCCAGCCAGATGGCGCCGGGCGACGCGTCGTTCATCTGACGCAACAAGACGTCCAGTCCCTCCTGCCGACGCGGCGGCATGACGATCAGCAGCAGCCCCTCGGGCGTACGCAACAGGTCGCGCAGGCCGATCTCGCACTGGCCCTTTTTCGCTCGACTGTTGCCCAGGGTCAGCAGTCGACACAAATGCCCCCAACCCTGACGATCCTCGGGATAGGCCAGGATGTCTGGCGTCCCGTCGTTGAACCGTAATCTCGCGCCCAGGATCAGTTTGAAGGCTCGCGCTCGCGCCTTGATCTCCTCGGGATCGATGTCGATGGGAAACGAATCCTCCACCAGCACCGTCTCGCCAGGACCGCCGCCCTGACGCACCTTGTCCGGCGGCGACCAACCGTCTCGGCGCAGGGTCTTCAACGCACTCCATGCCCGCACCACCCCGGCTAAGGTATTGCGGTCGGCCAACCCCATGCCTGTATGTCCGCGCAGGATCGCGCTCAGCACCAGATGCTTTGGATGCGACGCCCCTTCCAGGAAGGAGAAGTTGCTACGCGTCGCCAACTCGGCATAGGCGGTCATGCGAAAACGCCATGCAGGAACCAGCGCGGCGCCGGCTCCTCGCCGTAAAAACCCGAACGGAACAACCAGAAGCGCCGCCCCTCCTGGTCCTCGACCCGATAATAATCCCGCGTGGCCTCCAGCGGCCCCCGCAATCTGCGCCACCATTCGGGCGCGATCCGTTCGGGACCTTCGACCCGAACCAGACGATGATCCACGCGACGCCAGATGAAGCGGTTCGGCGGATGGTCCGGCACCTCCGCCGTGGCAAGGATCGGTTGGGGCGGGTCGAACATCTGCAAGGGGCGCAGCGGCGGGTCCACAGGATCAGGTTCTGGCCAATTGACCTGTTCGCCGGATGGCAGGGCCGTAGGGGTCAGTCGGACCGCGCGCTCGGGCCAATGAGACTCCACAGATTCGAACCGTCTGACAGACTCGGGCCCCAGGCGCGCCGTCAAGCGATCCACGAGACGTCCCAGATCCTCGGCGCCCCGTTGGGTGCGCTCGAAGCCGTCCTGACGCGAAGCCAGTCGATCGGTGACAGGCGCAGACAGGCGCAACTGATCAAACCCGAATCCTGGATCCAGCGGCTTCGCCAGCGCCGCCAATCGCTCCCGAAACAGGCGCAGAACGCCGGAAGCGTCCCGGCTCGGCCGTCCCGTTCGAACGGTGATATGGCGCACCTCCCCATCCACACGAAAAAAGCTGACCCGAAAGGCGCGCCCGCCCTGACCGCGCAAATCCAACTGATCCATCACCTCGAGGAGGAGATCGCCGATGACGGCATCGACATCGATCATTTCCGTTATCGGCTCGACCAGGATCCGGCTCACAGCGATCATCATGATCGGCCGTTCGGGTCTTATCCGTGTATCCTCACGCCCCAGGACACGGTTCAGCCGGGTCGCCGCCACTGCGCCAAAGCGGGCGGCGATGGGGGCCGTGGGGCGATCGTCCAGATGCGCCAAGGTCTTCAGCCCGGCGCGCGACAGGGCCTGCGTCTCCTTGTTCGAAAGCTCCAGGGCCGCGACGGGAAGACGACGCAGGGCGTGACGCTGGTTCGAACCCTCGTAAATCCCACCGCTTCCAAACCGCGCCAAGGCACGCGCCGCTTCCGGCGTGCCGGCCATGGCCAATCGCACCGACAGACCGACGCGACGCGACCGCGCCTCGACGGCCTGCATCATTCCCATCTCGCCTCCAAACAGGTGGGCGCAACCGGTCACATCAAGCGCCAGGCCATCCGGACCGTCCGTCGCCGCCATCGGAGTGAACCGGCCGAAGTCCAGCAGAACGCGCTTCAACAGCGCCGCATCCGCTTCCGGACGATGCACGACCACGCGAAGATCCGGCGCCCTGGCCCGCGCGTCCGCCAGCGTCATTCCAGCAGACAGTCCCATCTCCAACGCCTGCCGATTTGCGGCTGCCAGCCGCAGAGCGCCCTTCACCTTCTCGACCAGCACGGTCGCCGGCTCAGCCGAAGCGTTGGATCGCCCCTCCTCGCGCAGCTGCCGATCTGTCGACAACAGAGGAAACCAGACCGACAGGTAACGCCGGTCGTTGCGCGTGTTGATGTCCGGCATTGCGCCCACCCTGTTCGAAAACTCCGCGCTCACGATCCCATTCCATAGTCCAGGCCTTCGGCGGCGCGCCCGACCGATGCCGCAACAACTCGACCCCATAGTTCGGACGGCCGGGAGCATCCGCCTCCAAGGCTTGGGACAAGGCTGCGCGAACGCGCCAGCGGGTCTCGGCTGCGCTGGGCTGGGGTTGGGCCGCCAGTCGGGTCAGGATCGCCGTCGCCCGCCCCTGCCCCGCCGCCATGGACAGACGTCGCGTCGCCGTCAGACTTAAGACCCGGCTTTCACCCCAGGTCGTAAGCAGCACCGCACCCGCTGCGCCGCATGATAGAGCCTCCTCACCCGCCGCCAGCAGGTCCTTGGCTTCCTTAACGCTCACCAGGATTACTCGGCCGGGATCCAGACCCAGCTCGCGCAATCCGGGTCCGTAGATCTGACCGGTCTCCAGCCCGGCCATGGCCTGGATGCCCCACAGCAATGGTCGATCCTTCGAGGCCCGCTGAACCAGACCCAAGGCAAACCCCAAGGCGGCCGTCGCATCCGGCGTCGTGGCATAGACTTCGTGCAGACCATGGCTCGAAAGCCCGCCGATGTGCCGGTCCGCTTCTGCGTGACCCAGGTCAAAGCGGTCGGCGTCGGTCGGATGACCGTCCGTTTCCATCGCCTTCAGGCGCTGACGCAATGCCTCGATAACGCGGTCGGACCGCACAACAGTTCTCCTTTTGTTCTCTTATATGCCGCTCGCGCCACCCTCGGAGTCAAGCGCCTGCAACCTTGGCCATGGGAATTTATTCCGGCGCGCTTTGGCGGCCGAATATCGTGAATACTTGACTTTGACGCAGGGACTTCTATATCGCCCCCAGCCTCGGGACAGGTCTGCGATCCGCGCCGCCCGCTCGCCCAAAGAGGGGCGGTTCCGTCGCTGCTATGCACGCAGACGCTTTCTCTCCCAAGGATTCATGACCGAATTTTCCCAACTGGGCCTTTCGCCCACGACCCTTCAGGCCGTCGCTGACACCGGCTACACGACCGCCACGCCCATTCAGGAACAGGCGATCCCCGTCGCCCTCGCCGGCCGTGATGTGCTCGGCATCGCCCAGACCGGCACCGGCAAGACGGCCGCCTTCACCCTGCCCCTGGTCGATCGCCTGTCCACAGGCCGCGCTCGGGCCCGCATGCCGCGCGCCATCGTCCTGGCGCCGACCCGCGAACTGGCTGACCAGGTCGCCGAAAGCTTCGCCAAATACGCCAAGGGCACCAAGCTGAGCTGGGTCCTCTTGATCGGCGGCGTCTCCATGGGCGACCAGGTCGCGGCGTTGAACAAGGGCGTCGACGTCCTGATCGCAACGCCCGGCCGCCTGCTGGATCTGTTCGAACGCGGCAAGATGCTGCTGACCGGCGTCGAGATCATGGTCGTCGACGAGGCCGACCGGATGCTAGACATGGGCTTCATCCCCGACATCGAGCGCATTTTCAAACTGACGCCGCCGCGTCGCCAGACCCTGTTCTTCTCGGCGACCATGCCGCCGGAGATCACGCGCCTGACGACCGCCTTCCTCAAGGATCCGACCCGGATCGAGGCCTCGCGCCCGGCGATGACCGCCGACACCATCACCCAATACATCGTCCGCATCCCGACCTCGGACCCCAAGGCCAAGCGGACCGCCCTGCGCGCCCTGGTCGGCCGTGAGGACGTGCGCAACGGCATCGTCTTCTGCAATCGCAAGTCCGAAGTCGATATCGTCGCCAAGTCGCTGAAGACCCACGGCTTCGACGCCGCGCCGATCCACGGCGACCTGGATCAGTCGCACCGGATGAAGACCCTGGCGGACTTCCGCTCGGGCGCGCTTAAAATCCTGGTGGCGTCCGATGTCGCCGCGCGCGGCCTGGATATCCCGGACGTTAGCCACGTCTTCAATTACGATGTCTCGCACCACGCCGACGACTACGTCCACCGCATCGGCCGCACCGGCCGCGCAGGCAAGCTGGGTCAGGCCTTCATGATCGTGACGCCGGCCGACGACAAGTCGCTGGATAAGGTGCTGAAGCTGATCAAGAAGGATCCGGAAGAGCTGGTTCTGGATGGCATCGACTTCGCCGCGATCAAGGACGGCCCTCGCCGGGACGACAAGCGCTCGGGCGAACGCGGTCGCAGCCGGTCGCGCACAACCAACGCGGCCACCCCGTCCGCCGAGCCCGTCAACATCGCTCCCGTCACCGCTGGAGAGCCTGCAACTCCAGAGGCCGAAGCGCCGCGCAGCCGCAGCCGCCGCAAAGCCCGCCCCGAGACCCCGGTCGAAGTCGCGGCTCCCGTCGCCGCCGCAATCGAGGCGGAAGCGATTGGCGAACCCGTTGAGACGGCTCGCGCCCCGCGCCCCGAGCGCGCCGATCGTGAACCGCACCTGTTGCAATCGGACCGTCGCGGCGACCGCAAGGCCGACAAGATAGACGCTCAACGTCAGGGTGTACGTGGATTTGGCGACGACATCCCCGCCTTCCTGCGTCGACCGGTCGTCATCCGCGCCTGAATTCGTACACAACGGCGCAGCGAAGGCTGCGCCGTTTACCCTGCATTACGGAACATCCCCTAGTGTGCGCCCCGACACGGCTCCAGAACAGGGCCTCAGGGGAAGAAGAATGTCGAAAAAGGTCGAGACGGCGCTAAGGGCTCCTCAAGCTTATGCTTTGGCGCGCAACGTCATCGGCGAGATGGAAAAGGCCGGTGTCTGGCCGACCCCGCTGAATTTCGAACTCTGGTTGCATTACATCAGCGACCCCGACGGCCCTCTGGCCCAGGAAATCCAGCGCCTGCTCGCGCAGTCTACCGCCATTACCGACAAGACGTCGGAAATGTTGGCCGCCGAGTTCCTCCCACGCGGACGCTTGCCGGATCAGATCCGCGACGTCGGCGCCGTTCTGGACCGCGAACTGGCCAGCGTCGCCAGCGCTATCGCGACAGCCCACAAGACCCAGCACGACTATGGCGAAACCCTCGCCGACGCCTCTCAATGCATGGAAACGGTCGATGACCCCTCATCTTTGAAAGACCTGGTCGGCGGACTGTCGACTGCGACCAACCGCGTGCGTCGAGAGACGGCGATTCTCGAAAAGCGGCTGGAGAACTCCAACAGGGAGGTCATCCGCCTGCGCGAGAACCTGGAACAGGTGCGGCGCGACGCCATGACCGACGCCCTGACCAATCTGGCGAACCGCAAGGCCTTCGATGAACAACTGGAGGCCGCCTGCGCAGAGGACGACGGCTCTCCGCTCAGCCTGGCCATCCTCGACATCGATCACTTCAAGCGGTTCAACGACACTTGGGGACATCAGACCGGAGACCAGGTCCTGCGCTATGTGTCCACGGTCCTGTCCAATGTCTGCGGCAAGACCCGATTCGCCGCGCGATTCGGCGGCGAAGAGTTCGCCATCATCTTCCCCGGTGAGGGCGCTGGCGTTGTCATGGCGGCGCTGGAGAGCATACGTCATGATATAGCCTCACGTGCTTTGCGTCGCCGTTCGACCAATGACGACCTCGGCTCGGTGACGGTTTCGGCCGGCTTCGCTCAGCGCCAAAAGGGCGAAACCGCCGCCAGTCTGCTCGAACGGGCCGACGCCGCCCTGTACGAATCCAAGCGCGCGGGTCGAAACTGCATCACGCAAGCCGCCATCCTCGAAAAGGCGGCTTAGAGCCTGACAAGGCCAAGCTTTCTGCCATAGTCGCCCGATGCGCAGCTTCGCCTTCAATGTCGTCTACTGGATCCTGTCAATCGGCTACGGGCTGACCGCCGCCTTCGCCGCGCTGGCTCCCGGGCGCGGCCCGGCCAGCTGGGTCATCCGCCGCTATGTGAAGCGAATGGTCCAGGCCATGGAGGTCTTCGCCGGCATCAAGCTGGACGTTCGCGGCAAGGATCGACTGCCCGAGGGCGCCTTCATCATCGCCTCCAAGCATCAAAGCTGGGGCGACGGCTTTGCGACCTATGACCAGTTCGACGACATCGCCTTCGTCACCGGCGATCACCTGGAAAAGTTTCCTCTGCTGGGCGGCGTCCTCAAGAAACTGGGCGCCATCGTGGTCAACTCCTGCGGCGGCCACGAAGCCCGGAAGGCCCTGGCCATGCGCGCCGCCGAGGCCCGCGCCGAAAACCGCAAGATCCTGATCTATCCCGAGGGGCACCTCGCGCCTGTCGGCAAGAAATACAAATACCGCTCGGGCGTCTGGCACATGTACCGCGATTTCGACGTGCCCGTCGTGCCGCTCGCCACCAACCTCGGCCTCTTCTGGCCCCAGGAAAAGTACGAAAAACACCCCGGCACGGCGACGCTGGAGTTTCTCGACCCGATCCCCGTCGGCCTGCCCAAGGACGAGTTCCTCGTCCGTTTGGAAGGCGTGATCGAGACGCGCACCGCAGAACTGGTCGCCCAGGCTACGGGCAAACCCGTCACCCCGGCCGTGCTGATCGACGCACCGATAAAGTAGCGTCATCTAAGGCGCGATATCATCCACACGAAAAAGGCCGGAGCGATCTCGCTCCGGCCTTCGTCATTTCAGGTCAACCGCGTGATTAGGCGGCGCCGTCCGCCTTCTTCTTGGAGGCTTCCGAGTAGATCAGCAGGGGCTGGGCCTTGCCGTCGATGACCTCGGCGTTGACGACAACCTCTTCGACGCCTTCGAAAGTTGGCAGTTCGAACATCGTCTCCAGCAAAATGCCTTCGAGGATCGAGCGCAGGCCGCGCGCGCCGGTCTTGCGGGTGATGGCCTTCTTGGCGACGGCGATCAGGGCGTCGTCGGTGAAGGTCAGTTCGACATTCTCCATCTCGAACAGACGCTTGTACTGCTTAACCAGCGCGTTCTTCGGCTCGGTCAGGATGGTGACCAAGGCGGCCTCGTCCAGGTCCTCCAGCGTCGCCAGGACCGGCAGACGGCCGATGAACTCGGGGATCAGGCCGAAACGCATCAGGTCGTCCGGCTCGACACCCTTCAGGATGTCGCCCGTGCGGCGCTCGTCGATTTCCTTGACCTTGGCGCCGAAGCCGATCGAGGCGCCCGCGCCGCGCGCAGAGATCACCTTCTCCAAGCCCGCGAATGCGCCGCCGACGATGAACAGGATGTTGGCGGTGTCGACCTGCAGGAACTCCTGCTGCGGATGCTTGCGGCCGCCCTGAGGCGGCACGGAGGCGACGGTGCCTTCCATGATCTTCAACAGGGCCTGCTGCACGCCTTCGCCCGACACGTCGCGAGTGATCGACGGATTGTCCGACTTGCGGCTGATCTTATCGATTTCGTCGATGTAGACGATGCCGCGCTGGGCGCGCTCGACGTTATAATCCGACGCCTGCAGCAGCTTCAGGATGATGTTCTCGACATCCTCGCCCACATAACCCGCTTCAGTCAGGGTCGTGGCGTCAGCCATGGTGAAGGGCACATCGATGATACGCGCCAGCGTTTGCGCCAGCAGCGTCTTGCCCGAGCCGGTCGGCCCGATCAGCATGATGTTGGACTTGGCCAGTTCGACGTCGTTGTTCTTCGTCGCGTGGTTCAGACGCTTGTAGTGGTTGTGGACGGCGACCGAGAGCACCTTTTTGGCGTGCGCCTGCCCGATGACATAGTCGTTCAGGACATCGCGGATTTCCTTGGGCGTGGGTACGCCGTCGGTCGTCTTCTTGAAGCCGATCTTGTGCTCTTCGCGGATGATGTCCATGCACAGTTCGACGCACTCGTCGCAGATGAACACGGTAGGGCCCGCGATCAGTTTGCGGACCTCGTGCTGGCTCTTTCCGCAGAACGAGCAGTACAGGGTGCTTTTGGCGTCGGTGCCGGCTGCTTTGGTCATAGACCCTTATCTCACTCCCGCGGCGCGGACCGAAATGGCCCGCAACGCGCTTCCCTCACGTTGATTCCAGCACTCTGGACGCAAAGGTCTTCAAAAAATGACAATCACCCATCACACGTTCCGCGACAACCCCGAAGGCGACACGGGATTGTTGCAGTGCGTGAATGGATCAGTGTCGACGGGGATCAAGGCGAATGTCTGACATGGGTATCGTGCAGGATTTACGCCAGTCCGCGGCGAATGGACGTGCCATCGTCGCCTTCGATTTCGACGGCACACTGACGATTCGGGACAGCTTCACCGAATTCCTGCGCTGGCGCGTCGGTCCGGGCGCCTGGGCGCTCGGGCTGGTCAAGCTGGCTCCTGCCCTCGCCGCCTACGCCAAGGATCGCGACAGGGGCCGGATCAAGGCGGCGTCCGTGCGGGAGTTCTTGCACGGCGTGGACCGTCAGACGCTGGAAGCGGAAGCCGCAGAGTTTGCGGAAGAAATCTGGCCGCGCTTCATGCGTCCCGATGCACTTAAAGTCTGGAACGCCTGGGGCGAACGCGGGGCGCACCGCGTCATCGTGACGGCGTCGCCCACGACAACCGTCGCGCCCTTCGCCCGCAAGCTGGGGGCAGAGGCCCTGCTGGGCACCGAGTTCGTCTTTGACGCCGACGACCGAATCACCGGCGACTTCGCTGGCGCCAACTGCCGGGGCGAGGAGAAGGTGCGCAGGCTGAAGGCGGCCTATGGCGAGGACATGACCCTGACCGCCGCTTATGGCGACACCTCAGGCGACACCGAGATGCTGGCGATGGCGCAGCAGCCGGGCTTCAGGGTCTTTCGCCAGAAGCCCTAGGGCTCAGTTCCCGTCGACGTCCACGTCGAAAACCATCGCCTTGCCGCGCGAGGTCGGATCCCAGCCGGCCTCGATCGCCGAGGCGACCGCCGTGCGCACTGCGTCGACATTGACGCGCTGCTTTTCCACGTCCGGCCGGCCGTTAGGGCGAAGCGGCGGCGGGAACTGTACGATGGCCTCACGTTTGAAGTCGGTGTGGCGCAGCGAGACGGCCATACCCTCCCAGACATTGCCGCCCTTGGGCTGAGGTTGGCGACGAAGCTCCCAGACGTAGCTTTCGCCATCGACATCGACCGTGCCGCTTTGATCTCGTGTGAACTGCATAGCGGTTCCGATAGCACAAAATGAAAAGGGCGCGCCGCGACGGGCGCGCCCTTTCGTCATTCGAAGGCTGTCTTAGTTGCCGGGCGTCTTCACGCCATCGGCGTCGGCCTGTTCGCGGCGATCGTAAACGTGGTCAACGATACCCCAGGCCTTGGCTTCCTCGGCCGACATGAAGTGGTCGCGGTCCAGAGTCTTTTCGACTTCCTCATAGGTCCGGCCCGTGTGGTGAACATAGATCTCGTTCAGACGACGCTTGGTGTAGCGGATGTCGGCGGCGTGCAGTTCGATGTCCGACGCCTGCCCCCGGAAACCGCCCGACGGCTGGTGCACCATGACCCGCGCATTCGGCAGGGCGATCCGCTGGCCTGCGGCGCCGGCCGTCAGGATCAGCGAGCCGGCCGAAGCCGCCATCCCCATGACGACGGTCGAAACCGGGCTCTTGATGTATTGCATGGTGTCATAGATCGCGAGCGCCGAGGTCACCTGACCGCCGGGGCTGTTGATATACATGCTGATTTCCTTTTTCGGGTTCTCCGATTCAAGGAACAGCAGCTGGGCGCAGATCAGCGACGCCATACCGTCCTCGAACGGTCCCGTCAGGAAGATGATCCGCTCGCGCAGAAGGCGCGAGAAAATGTCGAAGGAGCGCTCGCCGCGGCTGGATTGCTCCACCACCATCGGCACCAGGTTCATGTTCATCAGTTCGATCGGATCGCGCATTTAGCCTTCTCGTAATACGGCCTCATTCGGGCCTTCTGCGACTCACGTGCCGCACTGTCTGTCACGAGATATCGCGTCGCTAACGCCACCGCGCAAGGCGCAGCAGTGCTATTCCTCATCCAAGGATCGCCGACGCCGCAAGCCATCCGCCAACGATCGCTCCATGTCGTCCTTCTGCGACGCAAAGTTTGCGGCATTGGCGTCGGCATCATACAGGGCGCTCAGATAGCTGTGATCCCATTCGGTCATGCCGTGAAGTGCGGTGCCGGGCGCAAAGAGATTGAGCACGGTGTCGTGCGCCGTAAAATCTGCTTGAGGGTCAATCTGCGCCAGAGCGACCATAGCAATATAGTCGGCCAAGCTTGACGCGGGTACTTGGGCTGTCTTCGTGACATCGATGACGATGATCACCCACGCCATGTCGTAGCGTATGTTCGCACGCAATCGCGTGACGACACGGTCTGCAACAACTGGCGGGGCTTCGCCATCCAATGCGATTGCAAGCTTGCCGGTATCATCACTGACCGGCATCGCCACATGCCACCAACGAACAGCCGCATCGGAATTTTGAAAGCGGCGCAGCGCCGACCGGCCCAAATCCGTTCCGCTAGCGCCCGGATGGAAGGTTCGAAAATCATCTCGAACCAATCTCTGCGCGGTAAGGTCAGCGGCGTCTGTCGCCACAATGATGACATTGGCGCGACACGCTCCATCACCGACGCGAACGCGCAGCGATCTCGCTTCGTCTCGAACGCGATCTGAGGTGATCGACGACAAGCCCCGTTCAAGATTGACCACAGCGGGGCAGATCGCTTGGTTCCAGCGTGCAAGCGTCGCCTGCGGAAAGGGCGCCGAAACGGCGGCGACGAATGCCTTGGCCTGCGTCTCAACAGGCGTGCTCTGCACCACGATATCGGGCAGAACGACAGGGGAAGGATCTGACGACGACTGGGGAAGGACCAACGCCGCGGCAGCAGCCAAAGTCGCCAGACCAGTCATCGCCAATCCCCCTGAAAACGATCAGCCCTCGTCTTCGTCTTCCTTCAGCAGCTCTTCCTTGGTGATCGGCTTGTCGGTCACGTCGGCGACGCCCACAATCAGGTCGACAACCTTCTCTTCGTAGATGGGCGCGCGCATCTGGGCGGCGGCGTTGGGGTTCTGGCGGTAGAAATTCAGGACGGCCTGTTCCTGGCCCGGATAGTTGCGGGCTTCCTGCAGGATGGCGGCGTTCAGCTCCTGATCGGTGACCTGGACGTTGTTGGCGCGACCGATCTCCGCCAGCACCAGGCCCAGACGCACGCGGCGCTCGGCGATCTTGCGGTATTCGGCCTTCAGGTCTTCGTCCGACTTGGCGGCGTCTTCTTCCGGCAGACGGCCCGCAGTCTTGTCAGCCTCGACCTGCTGCCAGATGCCGTCGAACTCGGCGTCCACCATCTTCGGCGGCAGCGGGAAGTCGTGGGCCTCGTCCAGTTGGTCCAGCAGGGCGCGCTTCAGCTTGAAGCGGGCGGCGCCGGCGTATTGCTGGTCCAGGTTGGACTTCAGCAGTTCCTTCAGCTTGTCCAGCGACTCCAGACCGATGCGGGTGGCGAACTCGTCGTCGATCTTGGATTCGGCTTCCGCCTTGATGGCCTTCACCTTGATGTCGAATGTGGCCTTCTTGCCGGCCAGATGGGCGGCCTGATAATTCTCGGGGAAGGTGACATCGATGGTCTTTTCCTCGCCGACCTTGGCGCCCGTCAGCTGCTCTTCGAAGCCGGGGATGAAGCGGCCCGAGCCGATCACCAGGTCCGCGTCCTCGGCGGCGCCGCCTTCAAAGGGCTCGCCGTCCAGCTTGCCCAGGAAGTCGATCGTCAGTTGGTCGCCTTCCGCGGCCTTGACGGTCTTGCCCTTCTTGTCTTCGTAGGTCTTGGCCTGACCTGCCAATTCCGTCAGGGCCTCGTCCAGATCGGCGTCCGACGCTTCGTAGGTCGGGCGTTCCAGCTTCAAGGTCTTGGGATCGACCGGCTCGAAGTCCGGCATGATTTCCAGCGACATTTCGTAGGCCAGGTCTTCCTGACCGGCGATGACCTTGTCCATGTCCGAGGTCAGCTTCATCTCGGCTGGCGCAGCCGGACGAATCTTGGCTTCGTCGAGCGCCTTCTGGCTGGTTTCGTTCAGCTCGGCGTTGATGATCTCGCCCATGAACTCACGGCCGAAGGTCTTCTTGACGTGGGCGACCGGCACCTTGCCCGGACGGAAGCCCTTCAGCTTCACCTGCGGGGCGACTTCCTTGACGCGGGCTTCGAGCTTTTCGTTCAGCTCCGCGACGGGAATGGTGACCGCGATCACGCGGCTGAGGCCTTCGTTCGACTTTTCGACGACTTGCATGGTCGGGATTCTGACGCTCTGGGGCGCATGAGCCATCAAGACGGCCGGCGCGGAATGGATAAAGCAAGAAGGCCGCCCCGTGTGGAGCGGCGCCTCGAAGCCCGCCCTTATGTCGAGAAGGGCCCGAAAGGTCAACGCGGGCGTGGTCGGAGCCGGTGGTTTCGCGGCCTTTGCGTGGCTATGTTGACCAAATGAGCCAACCCGCCTCCCCCATCGGCGTCTTCGTCACGCCCGTCACCCCGCTTCAACAGAACTGCACGACTGTCTGGTGCACCGCCACCAACAAGGCCGCCGTGATCGATCCCGGCGGTTCGGTCGACGCGGTCCTGGGCGAGGTTAAGCGGCGCGGCCTGACGCTGGATCAGATCTGGATCACCCACGGCCATCTGGATCACGCGGGCGGCGCGGCCGAAATGCAGGAGAAGACCGGCGTCCAGATCACTGGGCCCCAGAAGGCCGACCAGTTCTGGATCGACCGAATCGTGGAGAGCGGCCGGATGTACGGCCTGCCCGACGCTCGCCCCTTCAAGCCCGACCGCTGGCTGGAGGACGGCGACACAGTATCGCTGGGGGAAACCACCTGGGACGTGCGCCATTGCCCAGGCCATACGCCCGGCCATGTCATTTTCTTCAATCGGGCGGCGCGATTCGCTCAGGTCGGCGACGTTCTCTTCAAGGGTTCGGTCGGCCGCACCGACTTCCCTATGAGCGACCCGCCCGCACTGTTCCGCTCAGTGATCGAAAAGCTCTGGCCGCTGGGCGACGACGTCACCTTTGTGCCGGGCCACGGGCCGATCTCCACCTTTGGTGTCGAGCGACGGACCAATCCGTTCGTGTCCGACGCCGCAATGCGACAGGCCCCGATCCAGCGTCAGCCGTCGGGGCCTGCCTGAGCCTGTTGATCGTGTGGCTTATCGGCGCAGGATCATGCCGATGATGAAACCGACGCCCAGCGCGTAAAGCGTCGCCTTCATCGGATTGTCTTGGATGTCTTCCTGCACACGGTGAACGCGTCCGGAAATCTTTTCACGCACCAGACCGGCGTCTTCTCTAACGGCCTGACGGACCGAAGTGGTCTTGCCGAAGCTGCGGCCCTCGCCCTCGGCGAGAATGGCGTCCGCCTGTCGGTCCAGACGCTGGGTCAGATCGTCGTCTTCCAGGACGATGTCGTCGGGTGATGTCGCGCTGATTGGGGTGTTGGTCATGTCGATCTCCATGGTTCGCTGAACAAACCGGCGTTGCGACCCATGGTTCCTTTTTGAACGCGGGCGATCAGGGTGCGTTGGTTGATCGCACAAGGAGCCGCCCATGACCTATATCGAACCCACCCCCACCACGCCGCAACCCGAGATCCAGCCTGAGCCGGCGCAGCAGCCGGAAATACAGCCGTCAGACACCCCTGATGAAGTTCCGCCGATGGAACCGGATGGCGGCGGCGAAGGTGATTCGCGGCCTTATGGCGCTGGGTAAAGTCAAACTCGCGAGCCCTTGAGGATCGCGACAGTAAAACGGAGTTCCCGACGGAACCGTCACGGAGTCACTGGGTTCACTTCAGCAAGCGCAACGGCAGCACTGAAAGGAACACGATGGACAGCCAACCCACCCGACCCTCCGGCGTTTCCAAGCGAGGTTTCGCCTCCATGGATCCCGAACGTCAGCGCGAAATCGCGCGTAAAGGGGGCGCCAGCGTCCCCAGTGAAAAACGCAGCTTCTCCCAGGATCGCAGCCTCGCCGCACAGGCCGGCCGCAAGGGTGGAGAAGCGTCGCACGGAACCAAGAAAGACGCGGATGCTGCCAAAGAGCAGTAATTTAGTAGACTAGATACATAAAGGGCGGCGCATCGATCGATGAGCCGCCCTTTTTCTTGTCCGCGATCAGCCGCACATTCGGCTCAGGCGCGCAGGACCGCCAAGGCCACGCTGGGCGCCGGAGAGGTATCGATGCGCACGACCGTCCAGCCGGAGGCGGCCGCCATGGCTTGGATCGATTCAGGCGTGAACTTGCGCGAGCTTTCGGTGTGGATCGTCTCGCCGGTCATGAAGCGGAATGTCCGCTCTCCGATGTGCGCAGTGGTCGGCGCAATCGCTTGCAGATGCATTTCCATGCGCGAGGCGTCCGGATTCCAGACGGCGCGGTGAACAAAGGCGTCCACGTGGAAATCAGCATCCAGCTCGGTGTTGGCGCGGATCAGAACATTGCGATTGAAGGCCGCCGTCACGCCCTGGCTGTCGTCATAGGCGGCGACCAGGATCGCGGGGTCTTTCACCAGATCGACGCCCAGAATGAACAACGCCCCCTCGCCCAGCATTCGACGCGCCGAGGCCAGGAATGCTTCGGCCTCGTCCGGTTGCAGATTGCCGATGGTCGAGCCGGGGAAGAAACCGATCCGCCGTCCCGACGGCAGGTCATCGGGCAGCGGCGCCAAATGCTCGAAGTCTCCCAGAACCGGCTGCACGCGCAGCTTCGGATAATCAGCGCGGACGCGAATGGCGGCGTCCATCAAGGCGCTCTCGCTGATGTCCAGGGGGACGTAGGCGCCGAGATCGGTGGCGGCGTCCAACAAGATCCGCGTCTTCTCGCTGGCGCCGGATCCGAACTCGACCAGCACGGCGTCGGGGCCGAAGTCGGCCGTCAACTCCGCTGCGCGATCGCGCAACAGCGCCATTTCCTGCCGGGTCGGATAGTATTCGGGCAGCACGGCGATGTCTTCGAACAGGCGTGACCCGTCCGCGTCATAGAACCACTTCGGTGGCACAGCCTTTTGCGCGCGCGACAGCCCTTCGATCATATCCTTTCGAAAGGCGGCGGTTTGGGCGTCGTCCGCAGCGGCGTCTCGCGTCACGGTCCGGTCTTCAGCCAGTCTCAAACCCATGAAGGCCCACCTCTGTTGGGGATAGAAGAAGTTGCGATAGGTGATGCGGTCATGGCCCGGCGGCGTGGCGAACGATCCGTCCCGCAGCACCATCTGATTGGCCATGAACTTGCCGTTGTATTCGGCGGCGGTGCCCGGCGTCGGCTGGAAGCCGGGATAGGGCGCATAGGCGCTGGACGTCCACTGCCACACTTCGCCAGCCAGATTCGAGAACGCATCGGGCGAAGAGGCGGCGGCATGTTCCCATTCCGCCTCGGACGGCAGGCGCTTGCCGACCCAGCGGGCGTAGGCGTCGGCCTCATAAAAGCTGATGTGGCGAACCGGCGCGGCAGGATCGACAGGTGTACGCCCCGTCAAACCCATCACGGTCCAATCGCCATCCTCGAAACGCCAGTACAGCGGCGCGGTCCAGCCCTCAGCCTTGACCGTCGCCCAGCCGTCCGACAGCCACAGGTCGGAACGCGAATAGCCGCCATCCTGCATGAAGGCGATCCAGTCGCCGTTCGTCACAAGATCTGCCGCCAAGGCGAACGGCTCCAGCCAGACACGGTGCGAGGGCCCTTCATTGTCGAAGGCGAAGCCCGATTGATCGTGGCCGATCGTCACCAGACCGCCGTCGAACGCTACCGTTCCGCCGCGCCTGATCTGAAGCGGCTCGGTTCTGGGTTCAATCTCGTAGGCGGCGGGGTCGAGCGGAGAACGCGACATCAGGTTCAGCATATCCATCAGGAAAAGTTCCTGATGCTGCTGATCGTGGTGCAGACCCAGCTCGAACAGATAGCGTTGATGGCCGCTGGTCTCGCCCTGCGCGAGCCAAGCGACCATCCGGCGGTCGATCTCGCGCCGATAGGCCAGGACCTCATCGACGGACGGGCGGGTCATCAGCCCGCGCTGGTCCCGCCTGACCCGCTCGCCCAAGGCCTCATAGTAGGAGTTGAACAACTGCTGAAAACGCGGATCGACGGGCTGATATCCGGGATCGGACGACAGGATCATCGCCTCGAAAAACCAGCTGGTGTGCGCCAGATGCCACTTCCCGGGACTGCAATCCGCCATCGACTGAGCTGACATATCCTCGGCAGACAAACCTTCAGCCAGAGCGATCATGCGCGCGCGAACAGACTTGAACCGCGCCACGTCTGACGCAACCCGCGGGTCAGGCTCGGAGCGCGCATTCATGTCAGCTGTCCCGTCCGACACCAGCCCCAGCGCCTTGTCAGTGCCGAACAAACGCACCAACAAGGCCAAGGTTCCCAAGCACTTGGCGTTGGGGATCACACATCAGCGCATCGGGCGGCCGCCATGTTTGGCGTATTCCAACCGCGCGATGGTGCGATTATGGACCTCGTCCGGGCCGTCGGCGATGCGCAAGGTGCGGACACCCGCGTAAAGCTCAGCCAGGGGCGTGTCGCCCGAGACCCCGGCGCCGCCGAACGCCTGAATGGCGTCGTCGATGATCTGCAAAGCCATCTTCGGCGCGGCGACCTTAATCTGGGCGATCTCGGAGCGCGCGTTCTTTGCTCCCGCCTGATCCATCATCCAGGCGGCCTTCAGCACCAGTAGGCGGCACATCTCGATGTTGGTGCGCGCCTCCGCGACGCGCTGTTCCCAGACCGAATGCTCGGCCAACTGCTTCTTGAACGCCGTCCGGTTCAGCAGCCGCGTCACCATCAGTTCCAGCGCCCGCTCGGCGGCACCGATGGTGCGCATGCAGTGGTGAATACGGCCCGGACCAAGCCGCCCTTGGGCGATCTCGAAGCCCCTGCCCTCGCCCGCGATCAGGTTCTCGACCGGCACGCGGACGTTCTCCAACACGACCTCGGCGTGGCCGATCGGCTTTTCATCATAGCCGAACACCGACAGCATCCGCTCGACGCGAAATCCAGGTGTGTCAGCCGGCACGATAATCTGCGACTGCTGGGCGTGGGATGCGGCGTCTGGATCTGTCTTGCCCATGACGATTGTCACGGCCAGATTCGGATGGCCCATATTGGTCGACCACCATTTGCGACCGTTGATGACATAGTGGTCGCCGTCGCGCTCGATTCGGGTCTGGATGTTGGTGGCGTCGGACGAGGCGACCTCAGGCTCGGTCATCAGGAAGGCCGAACGGATTTCGCCAGCCATCAGGGGCTTCAGCCAGCGCGCCTGCTGCTCGGCATTTCCGTACATATGGAGCACCTCCATATTGCCAGTGTCGGGGGCGTTGCAGTTGAACACCTCGGCCGACCACAGATGCCGCCCCATCATCTCAGCCAGCGGCGCGTATTCCAGATTGGTCAGACCTGCCCCGTGTTCGCCTGGCAGGAACATGTTCCACAGCCCGGCTTCCTTCGCGGCCGCCTTCATCGTCTCCATGACCGGCGGCTGACGGTTCGAATCCTCGCGGACCTGTGCGAAATATTCGGCTTCGCGCGGGATGACCTGCTCGTCCAGGAAGCGACGGACGCGGGCGTGCCAATCCAGGGCGCGGTCGGAATGTTTGAAGTCCATGTCGTTTCCTCTTTCGCGTTCGCGCTTCTATCGAGCGCTCGATACGAAAACGGCGCGGCCCCTGATCGGGAGCCGCGCCGCCATAACTGGTCGTTCAGACCGGCATCAGCGCTTCAGCAGCGGAGCCAGCTTCTGGGCGATCATCATGTCGCCGGCGATCTTCAGCTTGCCCTGCATGAAGGCCATCATCGGGTCCAGCTTGCCTTCCGACAGGGCCATGAAGTCATCCCACTTCATCGAGACGGTGGCGTCGGCGGGCTTGTCCTCGTTCGTCACCGTGTTCGGCGTGGAGGCGCCGTCGATGTAGATCTTGCCCTCATCGCCGAGGTCGAGCTTGACGGTCTTGCCGAGGCCGGAGTTGTCGCCGACGGCGCCGCGGATGTGTTCGGTGACTTGTGCGAGATCGGGCATTGGGGGCGTCTCCCTGTTGGACGTTGTGAACTATGGGTTAGCCCGCATCGGCGGGGGCGCCAAGATCACGTCGGGGAAAGCTCGGTCACTTCTCGTCAGCGGAGCTGGAATACAGGCTGGCTGCGCCTAGCGCGACCATGAAGAAGGCGAACGCCGTCACGATAGCGGCGACGAAGGGAACAGCGGATTGCGGCATTGGAAATCTCCTCTGCCGCCTTTCTGAGCCCTATCGCGCCAGCGCGCCTTGATCAGGATCAAACCCTTATTTGTCGGGATCGCCGTCGCGGAATCGCCACTTCATCACCAGCACGCCGGACGCCATCACCAGGGCGCATGCGTTGGCGACCGTGACAGGCCAGGCCTTCGTCATGATCCCATAGACGACCCAAAGCACGAAACAGGTCACGGTCAGGGAATAGGTCTTCAAGCTGACCGATGACGCGTCGCGCTCCTTCCAAATCTTGACCGCCTGAGGCGCGAAGCTGGTGATCGAGCAGATCGCAGCCGCCGAGCCGACGATATTGGCGATCAGATCGCTCATGCTGCGATCGTCGATATGACGTTGAGGCTAAATTTGCACATGCCGCACTCTCAGCGGCCGCCCCAAAGGATGTCAGCGTCGAACGCCAGGCGGCGGCCGTTTGGCCTGGGTCACCTGTTCGAAGGCGTAACCCAGCGAAAGGATGCGCGCATCGTCCCACTTCCCGCCAAGGAAGCTGATTCCCACGGGCATTCCCCGATCAAAGCCCATCGGCACGGTCAGGTGCGGATAGCCGGCGACGGCGGCCAGTCGGCTGGCCGATCCCTGCATGTCGTCGTCGTCCTTGGGATCGTTGGTCCAGGCGCGCGACGTGGTGGGCGCGATCAGGGCGATCACGCCATTGTCCCTCATCAGTCGATCGATGCCCTCAGGCCCCGCCAGCCTAAGCGAGGTTGCGCGCGCCTCCAGATAGTCAGCGTCGGTCAAATCGCCCATCGTCTGGGCGCGCTCGAAGATGTCCTGACCGAACAGCACCGTCTCGCGCGGTTCGGCGGCGTTGAAGGCGATGACGTCGGCCAGGGTGCGGGTGCGGACCTGCTCCGGGTCCGTCGAGGCCAGATAGGCGTTCAGATCGTGCTTCAGCTCATAGAGCAACACCTTGAACTCGGCCGCGCCGATGGCGCGACCGTCCGGTCCCTCGGGCAGATCGACCAGCACGGCGCCGGCATCGCGCAAGGCCTTCAAGTTCTGCTCGAACACCGCCTGCGTTTCGGGCGAGTAGCCTTTCAGGAACCGCATTACCCCGATCCGCGCGCCGCGCAGCGCGTTGGCGTCCAGCCCGGCGGCGTAGTCGACCTTGCGCGCATCGGCCTCGACCGTCGCCGGATCGGCCGTATCGGACCCGGCGATGACGGTCAGCACCTTGGCCGCATCCCTGACGGTCGTCGCCATCGGCCCGGCGGTGTCCTGCGAATGGCTGATCGGCACGATGTGGGTGCGCGAGACCAGGCCAACGGTCGGCTTGAACCCGACCACGCCGTTGACCGACGCCGGGCAGGTGATCGACCCGTCGGTTTCCGTCCCGATGGCAACGGGCGTCAGGCCCAGCGCCACGGCCGCCCCGCTGCCGGACGACGATCCACAAGGCGTGCGCGCGGGATCGTAGGGGTTCAGCGTCTGCCCGCCGACCGCGCTCCAGCCGCTGATCGAGTCTAATGAGCGGATATTAGCCCATTCCGACAGATTGGTCTTGCCGACGATCACGGCTCCTGCGGCGCGCAGTCGCGCAACCAGCGGCGCGTCCCGTCCGGGCGCATTGTTCGCCAGCGCCAACGACCCGGCGGTGGTCGGCATGTCCGCCGTCTCGATATTGTCCTTCAGAAGGATCGGCATGCCGGAAATCGCCGATACGCCGTGACGCGGCGATCTTGCGGTCCAGACCAGCACCGAATGGGCGCTGTCGTTCGCCAGCCCCGCCGCGACCACGGCGGATGCAGGCGGATAGGCGCCCTGCCCGGTCGCGCAGCCCGCAAGGGCCAGCGCGACCGCAGCCGCCAGGATCAGTCGGCCTTGGGTTCGGCCCGTTTGCCGATCGTGCGGTCTAGGAAGTCGAGATAGGTGCGCCATTGTTGCAGTTGCCTCGGATCGCCGCGGACGCCGTGCCGCTGGCCGGGATAGAGCATCATCTCGAACGGCACGCTCTTGGCCTGTAAGGCGTCGATGACGCGCGTCGCATTGCCGAAGATGACGTTGTCGTCGGCCATGCCGTGCAGCAGCAGCAGCCGCCCCGTCATGTCATCCAGCCGCGGCAGGACGTCGGTGGCGGCATAGCCCTCCGGATTGGCCTGGGGCGTGGACATATACCGTTCAGTATAGTGGGTGTCGTACAGGCTCCATTCCGTCGGCGCCGCGCCCGCCAGAGCCGAGGCCAGGCCGGCATCCTTATCCGTCAGTGTCAGCAGGCTGAGGAAGCCGCCGAAGCTCCAGCCCATCACCGCGATATGGTCGGCATCGACGTAAGGCAGGGTCTTCAGCCATTGCGCGGCCTTGGCCTGGTCCTCGACCGCCGGAATGCCCAGACGGCGATAGATGCTGGTCTCGAACGCCTGCGACCGGTCGCCTTCGCCGCGATTGTCGACGCGGAAGACGATGTAGCCCGCCTCGGTCAGCAGTTGGTTGGTCAGCGGCTGCCAACTCTTCTGCACGCCCGCCCCGGTGCCGGGGCCGCCATAGACCTGCATCACCACCGGATACTTTTTGGACGGATCGAAGTCGGGCGGCGTGGTCATGCGCCAGACCAGGGTCTGGCCGTGGCTCTGCATCGTGCCGAACTCAGGCGTGCGCAGGCGCGAGACGTACGGGGCGAACGGATGGCTGGCGTCGAGCCTGTTCTCTTCGATCCAACGCACGCGCGTGCCGTCGATGCGGTACAGCGCCGACTGCGTCGGGGTCGCCGGGTCCGAATAGTTGCCGACATAGGCGGTCGCCGGCCCGTTCACCGACACCGTCCACCAGCCGCCGCCCGGCGTCACCGCGACCGGATCGACCGTGCGGTTCAGATTGGCGCGGAACATCTGCTGCTCGATCGGCAGCTCCTTGCCGTCGCGCATCGAGGCGGTGAAGTAGACATCGCCGGTCTGTTCGTTGACGCCGTCCAGATGTTTGACCGGATAGTCGCCGCGCGTGATGGCCCGCAGGCGACGCCCGTTGCGGTCGTACAGATACAGGTGCCGCCAGCCCGAATCCTCATTGGACCAGATGAACCGGCCGTCCGACAGGACGCGGAAGTCGTCGTTCAAGTCGACCCAGGCCTGCGCCTTCTGGCTCAGGATCACGCGTGATGCGCCGGTCGTCGGGTCGACGCTCAGCAGGTCCAGTGTCTTCTGGTCGCGCGACTGGCGCTGGACATACAGGGTCTTGCCGTCGCCGGACCAGTTCACCCGCGCCAGATAGATGTCGGTGTTGGACCCCAGGTCCACCTTGACCCGTCCCCCGCCCTGCAGGTCGCGCACATACAGTTCGACCACCGCATTGGGCCGACCCGCGCGAGGGTAGCGCTGCTCCACCATCGTTGCGCCGCCGCCGGTGATCTCGAAGCGCGGCACGATATCGACCGGGCTCTCGTCCACGCGCGTCATGGCGATGTAGCGCTCGTCGGGGCTCCACCAGTATCCGGTGTCGCGATCCATCTCCTCCTGGGCGATGAACTCGGCCGTGGCCCAGGTGATCAGACCGGCGCCGTCATCGGTGATCGGCGTCTCCTTGCCGCTCGCCAGATCATAGACGACCAGATTCTGATCGCGGACATAGGAGACGTAGCTGCCCTTGGGCGACACCTTGGCGTCGATCTCGTCGGCTGGCGTCTCGGTCAGGCGCCGCACCTTGCCGTCCGCCCGGTTCGCCAGGAAGATGTCGCCTTCCAGCGGCGCCAGGATGTAGCGGCCCTGCTGGTCCCACGAATATTCGACCACGCCGCGCGCGCTGATCCGCATCCGCTCGCGCCGGGCCTTTTCAGCCTCCGACAGTTCGCCGGCGTCGGGGACCAGCGCCCGTGCGTCGATCAGCTTGTAGGGTTCACCCTCGCCCGTCGGCGCGGCCCACAGGTCCTGCACGTCCACATTGTCCTCGCGCGAGCGCAGGAAGGCGACCAACTGGCCGTCAGGCGACAGGCTGACCCCCTTGGCCACCGGCCCGTTCAGGCTGGGGCTGGAAAACACCCGCTCGGGCGTCAGGATGTTGGAGGGCGTCTCCTGCGCAAGCGCCGAACTGGCGGACAGGAGGATGGTCGAGGCGAGAAGAAGGGTGCGCATGGGTCGGGACGCTAGCGGTGCTTCTGCAAGCCGTCACGAGGAAATGTCGTCGCCGGGTGAAAGGCTTGTCCTTCCCTGCGAGGGGCTCTCAGATTAGAGAGACGGCACGATGACAGACGCCGCCCTTTCCCCCGCCCCCGTGAAAGCCAGTCCGTTTAACGAGCTGGAGGTTCTGTGGGTGCGCCACTGGACTGACAGCCTGTTCAGCTTCGGCGTCAAACGACCCGAGGATTTCCGCTTCCGCTCGGGCGAGTTCGTGATGATCGGCCTGCCGGGCGAAGATGGCGGCAAGCCCGTCCTGCGCGCCTACTCCATCGCCAGCCCGTGCTGGGCCGAGGAACTGGAGTTCTTCTCCATCAAGGTCGCCGACGGCCCCCTGACGTCGCGCCTGCAGAAGATCCAGCCAGGCGACACCGTCCTGATGGGCAAGAAGCCGACCGGCACGCTGGTTCTTGACGCCCTGACCGGCGGGGAGCGCCTGTTCCTGATCGGCACCGGCACGGGTCTGGCGCCCTGGCTCAGCGTCGCACGCGACCCAGAGACCTATTCCCGCTTCGGCCATGTCTATGTGATCCACACGGTCCGCAGCGTCGCCGACCTGGCCTACCGCGACTTCTTCACCCGCGAGATCCACGACGATCCTCTGATCGGCGACGAGGCTAAGGCCCAGTTGACCTATTACCCCACCGTGACCCGTGAGGATTTCGAAACCCCCGGCCGGATCACCGACCGCATCAAGTCCGGCGACTTCTTCCGCGACTTGGGCCTGCCCGAAGGGTTCGACCCCGCCCGCGACCGCGCCATGCTGTGCGGCTCCATGGCCATGATCAAGGAAGCCGGCGAACTGCTGGAGACCTATGGGCTGAAGGAAGGCTCCAACGCCGAACCGGCGGACTATGTGCTGGAGCGGGCCTTCGTCGGTTGACGGCCTTGGCTTGGGCCGCCTGACCCGCTAACCCGACGCCCATGTCAAAGCCTGCCCTAGTCGCCGTCGACGCGCGCGTCGATCCGTCCGAATGCCAGTCGATGGCCGAGGTCCGCCAGGGCGTTGACGCCCTGGACCGCGCCCTGGTCGCCCTGCTGGCCGAGCGCCAGCGCTACATGGACGCCGCCGCCCGCATAAAGCCCGACCGCGACGCCGTCTTCGACCAGGCCCGGATCGACGACGTGGTCGCCAAGGTTCTGGTCTCAGCCGAGGCGCACGACCTGTCGCCCGACATCGCCGAACCCGTCTGGCGCTTGCTCATCGACCGCTGCATCGCCCACGAGTTCGCGACCTACGACCGCACGCGCAGCTGAATATAACAGGCCCGTCTAGGTCTTGAGACTTCTCAGCATGATTTCGTGGCGATAGGCCGCGACATCAGCCAGAGCCGCCTCCAGCGCATCGCGCACCCGTTCCACCGCAGGAGCGGCCAGCTTCTGATCCACCGCTTCCGCCTCGGCGCAGATCATCGCCAGGTCTCGCGCGCCGATGCCCGCCGCCGCGCCCCGGATCGTATGGACCCCGTCGCGCCAGCCCTCGACCTTGGGATCCAGCATGGCGGACCACAGGCTGGCCTGATTGACGAACAGGCCCAAGACTTCCTCGTTGATGGCGTCATCCCCGCCCGTCATGCCGTTCAGCACGTCGAAATCGACGGCGCCCGTCAGATCGCGCAAAGCCATCAGGCCGCCGTCTCCTCGCCCTTGGCGAGGCGCGAGTTCCGCGACGACCACAGCAGATAGATCGCCACGCCGACCACGTTCCAGACCACGAAGCCGATCTGCGTCACCGGCTTCAGGCTCAGGAAGAAGACCAGGCACCCGATCACGCTGACCGCTCCAACGACCGGCCACAGCGGCGCCTTGAACACCCGCTTGCGACCCGGCTCGCGGATGCGGAGCACGATCAGGCAAATCCCGACCGAGCAGAAGGCCGCCAGCGTCCCGGCGTTGGCCAGCGACGCCAACTCGTCCAGCGGCAACAGCCCCGCCAGGATCGCCACGACAATGGCGGTGAACACCGTCACCACCGCCGGCACGCCCCGGCTCGACACCTTCGCCAGGCGACGCGGCAGCAGGCCATCGCGCGCCATGCCCAGGAAGATGCGGCTCTGCCCGAACAGGAAGGCCAGCAGGACGGTCGGAAGCGCGATCACCGCCGCAGCGGCGATCCACTGGGCCGCCGTCCCCTGCCCCATCTGACGCAGAATCAGGGCCAGCGGCTCGGGACTGCTGGCAAAGCTCGCCACCGGACGCGCGCCGATGGCGGCGGCCGCCACAACCAGATAAAGCGCCGTGCAGATCAGCATGGAGCCGACGATGCCGATCGCCAGGTCACGCTCTGGCTTCTTGGTCTCTTCCGCCGCCGTCGAGATCGCGTCGAAACCATAGAAGGCGAAGAAGATGATCGCCGCCGCCGCCATTACGCCGGTCTGGACGAAGGGCGCGCCGAAGCCGTTGGGCATGAAGGGCGTGAAATGCTCGGGCTTGAACGCCGGCAGGGCGATGGCGACGAACACCACCAAGGCCGCGATCTTGATCAGGACCAACACCGCGTTCAGCGTCGCGCTCTCCTTGGTGCCCAGCAGCAGCAGGCCCGTCACCACCCCGATGATGGCCACGGCCGGCAGGTTGATGATGCCCCCCGCATGCGGCCCGGCGACCAGCGCCGTCGGCAGATCGATCCCCAGCCCGCTCAGAAAACCGACTGCATAGCCGGACCAGCCCACCGCCACCGCGCTGACGACCAGCGAATATTCCAGGATCAGGCTCCACCCCACGACCCAGGCGATCAGCTCGCCCAACACGGCGTAGGAATAGGTGTAGGCGCTGCCCGCCGTCGGCATCATGGTCGACAGCTCGGCATAGGCCAGGGCCGCGCAGGCGCAGACCAGGCCCGCAAGGCCGAAGCTGATCAACACGGCCGGGCCCGCCAACCCCGCCCCGACCCCGATCAGTGTCAAAATGCCGGTGCCGACGATGGCCCCAACGCCGAGGGCCAGCAGGTGCGGCCAGCTTAACGTCGGCTTCAGCCGCGGTCCGTCGTGCGGCGCCATCATGGCGTCGATCGATCGACGCCGGTTCCAGAAGGCCATGATGTTCGCTCCCCCGCCGCTTGCTGCGGCTGATTCCACGCGGACCATACTCCGCCGCAGAAAGTTTGCGAAAGCGCTTGCCAACCCCCGAACCGCTGGGTAGTAGGAGCGCCCTTCGGGAAGGCCTCGCCCCCCGAAGACGCAGACGATCGGTCGGGTGATTAGCTCAGTTGGTAGAGCAGCTGACTCTTAATCAGCGGGTCGTAGGTTCGAACCCTACATCACCCACCATCGTCTTTCCCTAGCTTCCCAACAGCCTCTTGGATTTCGCGCGGCGTGGCTTAAATGCCGATGCCTGCCGCTGAACGGAATCCGACCTATGGCCGACTACGACTACGACCTTTTCGTCATCGGCGCCGGTTCGGGCGGGGTGCGGGCGGCGCGGCTGACGGCGCTGGATGGCAAGAAAGTCGCGGTCGCCGAGGAATATCGGGTCGGCGGCACCTGCGTCATTCGCGGCTGCGTGCCCAAGAAGTTCATGGTCATGGCGTCCGAGGTCAGCCACGCGCTCGAGATCGCCGAGGGTTACGGCTGGTCGTTCGACAATGCCAGGTTCGACTGGCCCACCTTCCTTGAAGCCAAGGATGTCGAGATCGCGCGCCTGTCCGGCATCTATGCCGCCAATCTGGGCAAGGCCGGGGTCGAACTGGTCCACGGGCGGGCAGTTCTGAAAGACGCCCACACGGTCGAGATCGTCGGCAAGGATCGCACCATCACCGCCGAAAAGATCCTGATCGCCACAGGCGGCCGCCCCTGGAAGCCGGACGAACTACCGGGGATCGAGCACGCCATCACGTCTGAAGAAGCCTTCCACCTTCCGGAACTGCCCAAGCGTATCCTGATCGCGGGCGGCGGCTATATCGCGGTGGAGTTCGCCGGCATCTTCGCGGGCCTCGGCGTCGAGACGACACTGATCTATCGCGGCCCCAACATCCTGCGCGGCTTCGACGACGATGTGCGCGCCCATCTGGCCGGCGAGATCGAAAAGCGCGGCATCAAGGTCATTCTGGGCTGCCAGCACGAGAAGATCGAAAAGACCGAGACCGGCCTTGTCAACCACCTCGAAAACGGCATGAAACTGGAGACGGACGTCGTCATGTTCGCCACCGGCCGCATCCCGTACGTCAAGGATCTGGGGCTGGAGAGCGCAGGCGTCGCGCTGAATGAGACCGGCGCCATCAAGGTCGATCCCTATTCCAGGACGACGGCCGACAACATCTGGGCCATCGGCGACGTCACCGACCGGATGAACCTGACGCCCGTCGCCATCCGCGAAGCCGTCGCCTTCCATCAGACCGTCTATCGCGACAATCCCCAGCACTTCGACTACGAGGCCGTGGCCACCGCCGTCTTCAGCCAGCCGCCGGTCGGGGTCGTGGGCCTCAGCGAGGCCGAGGCCCGCCGCTCCTGCTCGAACGGCGTCGACGTCTACGTCACCCGGTTCCGGCCGATGAAATACGCCTTCACCGGCTCTGATGAGCGGGTGCTGATGAAGCTGGTGGTCGATGCCGACAGCCAGCGCGTGGTCGGCGTTCACATCGTAGGCCCCGACAGCCCCGAGATGATTCAGCTGGCCGCGATCGCCGTGAAGGCCGGCCTGACCAAGGCGCAGTGGGACGCCACGTGCGCCGTCCACCCCACCATGGCGGAAGAGCTGGTCACGCTGAAGGAGAAGCAGTCCGGCGCGACCTCCGCCGGCTGACGCTTGCTCCTAGGGCCTGGGCCGCTCGCGGAATCGTTCCAGCAGGTCCAGACGGGCGCTGAAAGGCACGGGCGTCACGGTCGGTCCCGGATTGACGAAGTTCATCAGCCGGGTGTCTCTCAGCGTCGTCGTGGGCCAGCGCGGCCGCCCGACGCCGTTGGGATCGCCCGAGCGCGCGAAGGCGGTCCAGTAGCCCATCATGGCCTCCGACGCCTTCCGGTCCCGATCCTCAACCGGATACGGCAGGGTGTTCAACGTGCCGAAGACATAGGGCCGCTCGATCGCATGGGTCGCGCCGCCATGCGGCTCCGGGTTCTGCGGCGACGAGATATCGAATCGATAGAGCCAGGCCGGATGGCCCGCCTTCGCATGCAGCCGCGCCAGCATCCGGGCCGGTTCTGAAAACACCAGATCCGTGATCGCCAGCTTGTCGAACGCCTCCAGCCCGCCATAGGCCTGAACCGCGTCGGCCCGCTCAAGCCAGGTCATGTCGTCGTCGATCTGACCATAGCCGTTACGATCCGTGGGCCGCATCCACCAGAATTCGGCGCTGTTGCTGCCGATGATGAAGGGCACCGGGGCCTGCCGCCCCGCCTTGAAGACCGCCTCTACGGTGGACGGCACGATCCGCCCGTCGATCAGCGTCAGGTCGCCGTTGGCGAAGACCGGCGGCGGCGTCAGGAACAGATCGGCCGGCGCCGCGCGCAAATCCGCCGCCGTTCGCAGTCCCGCGCCATAGGCCCACACCTCGCCCCGTTCACGCGCTGAGGGCGCGCCATAGGCGCCCTTGCGGTCCAGCGGCGTCTGCAACTCCCGGCCCAGGCCGGACTGCACGATCGCCCGGTCGAACAGCCCGCGCGCCGGCGGCGAGATCATCAGGCGCGTGACGATCGCCCCGCCCGCCGACTCGCCGAAAATGGTCACGTTCTCGGGGTCGCCGCCGAAGGCCGCGATATTGGCGCGCACCCATTTCAGCGCCGCCGTCACGTCCATCAGCCCATAGTTGCCCGCCGCCTCGCCCGCCGGCCGCTCGGCCGCCAGCGCCGGATGATCGAAGAAGCCCAGCCGCCCCAGTCGATAGTTCAGCGTCACCACGACCATGCCGCGCTTGGCCAGGCTGGTTCCATCATACAGCGGCGCGGTTCCCGACCCGTTCACCAGGCCGCCGCCGTGGATCCACACCATGACCGGCGCGGCCTGCCTCACCCCGATCGGCCGCCAGACGTTCAGGTTCAGACAGTCCTCGCTCATCGGCAAGGGACCGACGCCGGGGTCGCCGTTCGGGGGCGCCTGGATGCACAGCGGACCATAGGCCGAGGCGTCGCGCTGGCCTTGCCAGGTCGGCGCGGGACCGGGCGGTCGCCAACGCCGCTCGGCCGTCGGCGGCGCGGCATAGGGAATGTTCTTGAACGTCGCCACATCGGCATCCGCGCGTCCGGTCAGGACGCCCTGTGGAATGCGGACGGTGGGCTGCTGGTCGGCTACGGGCGCCATCATGAGCGAGAGGGTGGCGAAAACGCCGGTGATTGTCATCCGCGCTGATTAGCAAAATACGGCGGCGCGCCAATCACCTTGCGATCACAGTTGGCGACAGCGAAGCCGGAGAACCGATTTCGATGTCGCGCGTTATCGCCAAGCTGTGCGGGGTAAGCGTTGAACGAAGCGGTGAAATCTGGCGATCCGACCGTTAATTTGGGTGCGGCTTTCGAAGCCTCGCCCAATCCCTATGTGCTGCTTACGCCGGACCTGAGGATCGCTGAGGTCAACCAGGCCTATATGGATGTCACGGGCGCCAAACGCAGCGATGTTTTGGGTCAACTTCTTTTCGCCGCCTTTGACTCGGGCCCCGGCTCGGACGCCCCGGACAATGTTCGCCAGGTACGGGCGTCACTGGAGAAGGCGCGCGATACCCGACAACGCGATCACCTGGCGGTCGTGCGCTTTTCGATGCCGAGGACGCAGCCCGACGGCAGCGAAATCTTCGAAGAGCGGCTCTGGAGCGCCACCCATACGCCCATACTGAACGCCGACGGCGAAGTGGTCATGCTGCTTCAGCACACCACGGATGTTACGGACCTGGCGCCCGTCATCCGCCCGGACGAGCCGACGACCGCTTTGGACGCCATCGTCGGCGGCTCAGTGCTTCGTCGGGCCCAGTCGGTTCAGGAGGACAATCGTCGCCTGGAGACCGAGCGCAATCGTCTCGTTGAGATGTTCATGCAGGCCCCCGGCTTCGTCGCGATCATGTCCGGACCGGATCATCGGTTCCAGATGCACAACGACGCCTACAGCCAGCTCATCGGACACCGGGATATCGCCGACAAGCCGGTCAGGCAGGCCCTGCCGGAACTGGAAGGCCAAGGCTTCTACGATCTGCTCGACAGCGTCTTCGCCACAGGCGAACCCTATGAAGGGCGCGAAAGCGCGGCCCAGCTGCAGCGTAAGCCCGACGGGCTGCTCGAAACCGTCTATCTCAACTTCATCTACCAGCCGATCCGCGACGACGCGGGCGCGGTGGTGGGCATCTTCGTGCAGGGCCACGACATTACCGAGAACGTCTTGGCGGCCCAGCGCCAGAAGTTGATGATCGACGAACTGAACCATCGCGTGAAGAACACCCTCGCCACGGTGCAATCCATCGCCATCCAGACCGCTCGCTCCAATACCGACCCGGCCAGCTTCGCCGAGACCTTCCAGTCCCGGATCATGGCCCTGTCGCATACGCATAACCTGCTGACACAAAGCCATTGGGAGGGCGCCGACCTCCGCGCCATTCTGGAGCACGAGACAGCGGCCTATGGACCGACCCGGATCAGTCTCAACGGGCCGCCGGTGTCTCTCGAACCCGCTGTCGTTCTGTCGCTTGGCATGATCTTCCACGAGCTGGCGACGAACGCCGCCAAATATGGCGCGCTATATACGCCGGATGGTCGCGTCTTCATTGATTGGGGGGTGGCGGATCAACGCGCCCGGAAATTGAAGCTGAACTGGCGCGAAATCGGCGGCCCCAAGGTTGCGGTTCCGGCCAGGAAGGGTTTTGGCAGCCGCTTGATTGAGCGAAACATTCGCCATGATCTGGCGGGCGAGATCGATCTGGTCTACGCCCCCGAAGGATTGATCGCGGAACTGACAGTTCCATTGGACAGGACCGCCGCACAATGACCCAGCCCCTCACCGGCCGCCGCGTGCTTGTCGTCGAAGACGAATCGCTCGTCGCCATGCTCCTGGAAACGATTCTGGAGGACATGGAGTGCGTGCCGATCGGTCCTGCATCCAGTGTGGATGAAGGCCAGAAGCTGGCGCGCGAGACGGAGAATCTCGACGCCGCGCTGCTGGACGTCAATGTCGCCGGTCGTCAGGTCTTCCCCGTCGCCGAGGCGCTGAAGGCACGCGGCGTGCCGTTCGTCTTTTCGACCGGCTACGGCGAAGGTGGTCTGCCCGACGAATGGCGCGGCCAACCGACGATTCAGAAGCCCTTCACAGAAGTCGCCATCCGCGACGCCTTGATGAAGGCCATGGGCGTCGCGGAGGCTTAAAGCCTAACTCGGCATCCTTCGCGGCGCGAACCAGCCTGCGTCCGTCATCTGAACGGATCCCGCCACTGCGAGCACCTTGAGCGTATGTGTAATCAGCCGCTTTGCACGCGGCTGACTGCCCTCGAACTCGTCCATCAGCTCGGTCGGCGACATCGGAACGCCCTGTCGGCGCAGGATTGAGAGCAGGCTGGACGCCAGAACGCCGGGCTGTTCGGGAAACAGGGCCTTCTGCCTCGATGTCGGTAGAAGAGGCTGCGCCGGTCTTGCAGTCCCTTGGCGCACCTTGCCGGCTTGATAGTCCGGTCGCAGGAAGTGGATGTCGCCCTGCGCCTCCTGCTCCGCCCTGGTCTGGTTCAGCTGGATCAGACGCTCGACGATCTGCCTGTCCGCCAGGTCGTCAGGCCAGCCATAGGCCTTGGCGACCAGTTGATCGAGGCGTTGATGCAGATGGTCGATGATGCCGACGCGCCCTTGGTCATAGATCGCACATTCAGCGTCCGACCCGTCATCGCCCAGGCCTATCCTGGCTCTGGCGTTGTAAAGGCCGGTCATCGTCATGGCGTCGCTGTCGCGCAGGACGTCAGCCCTCAACGCATCGAGTTCTTCGGCCAGGACGCCGATCTCTGCCGCCAAGGCGGCGCCCGCATCCGGAAATGGAAAGGTGTCGAAACAGGCCCCTTTCACATAGACGGCCTCGCGTTCGTATTCGCCGATGCGGCCCGCGTTGGCGGCGAACCATGCGCGATGCTGGCGCGAAGACAAGACGCCAAGCACGAACGGATCATCGCTGGCGATCACCACCAGTTTGTTGTCCGGCAAGGTGGCGGCATCCATGAATCGAAACCAGCGATGTTTGGCGGTTTCTATGGTGACGATAAAGCGGCTCAATCCCTCCAGGGCGTCGCGCAGATCACGACGCGGCTCTCCGAAGATCCACCAGTTGTCGCGATAGGCCGCCCGGTTGTTGCGATCCCGATCCGGCTTCACCGTCTCCAGAAGATGCTGGAACAGCAGCGGATGGCGACGACGCGCCTCGCCTTCGTCCCAGCCGAAGAAATCAATGACCTGCAGCCCGCGTGATCGATCCGCCAGATCTCGGCCATTCCGATAGTCACGAACCGGCGACGGCGCCTGCGGGTCTGAGCCGGACAGGAGGCGTTTGGCCTTCTCTGACGTGACCTGAAAACCCGAGCCCATCAGCTGCACGCCGCGATAGGCCAGCACGGCGTTAGCCTTAAGCTGTCGAACGCGCGTCAATCGACTGTCCAGCATCAGGTCCGCGCCGATGTCGCCGTGACGCTCCTCGAACGTCGTGGCATCCGCATCCTTGACCCTCAGCCATCGCCCTTGTCCGTCCGGCTCGCCCCGCTCGGCGACCGACATGGCGATCCTGACGTCAGCGCATCCCACGCCCCTGGCCCACGGATGGTCCGCGATGGCGAAGACGATCCTGATCGGCGGCCGTTTGGCCAGATGATGTTCGATCACGCGTCGCGAGAAGGTCTGGGTGATCGAATTGGTGGTGATGAGCCCAAAGCGCCGCAACCGCGTATCCGGCCCCGTCAGTATCTCCGCCGCCCGGTCCCACCAGGCCATCACAAGGTCTGCCGAAAGAAATCGACCGCCCCGGATCGTTGAGAGAGCATCGACGTAGCCGTCGCCCAACTCTCGTCTCAGGCCTTTGCCGCCAATGAAGGGCGGATTGCCGACGATGAATTCAACGTCCGGCCAAGGTGTGGGGCGCGGGTCGATATAGCGAACTCGCTCTCGCTCGGCCTGATCACGTCCATGGACCATCTCGACGCGCGAGAACTCCAGCAGGGCGTCGGCCTGTTGGATGGTGCGAAAGTTCTTGAGGATGGGCTCCGACGGCATCGGCGCGCCGGATATGCGGAAGTGCCACTGAAGATGGCCGATCCACATGACCATCTCGGCGATCCAGGCGGCGTTGGCGTTCTTTTCTATCCCATAGAATTGCTCGGGGCTGACCACCCGCCCGTCGAACGCCAGCACGCCCTGATGCTCGCCCATCTCTGCCAGTGTGCTGAAGATTTCCTCTTCCAGCTCCTTCATCATTCGCATGGCGACGTAGAGGAAATTGCCCGTGCCGCAGGCGGGATCCAGCACGCGCGTCTTGCACAGCTGATCATGAAACGCGTGCAGGCGGCGACGCGCCTTGACGACGTCACCCTGCATGAAATCCGCAACGGCTTCGCCCTCCACCGCCTCCCAATCCGCGCGCAACGGTTCCATGATCGTTGGCGCGATCAGGCGCTCGACATAGGCGCGAGGCGTGTAATGCGCGCCCAGTTCGGCCCGCTCAGCCGGGTCTAGCGCCTGCTCCAGCAGGGTTCCGAAGATGGCTGGCTCGACGTCGGTCCAGTCGCTCTTCGCCGCAGCGATCAAGGCTTCCAACTCGCCTTCCTCGATGGGCAGCGTTTCGACCGTGCTGTAGAGGCCTCCGTTGAACCGGCGGATCTGTTGGCGGGTGGCGAGGCAATAGCCGCCCTGATCCATCGCCACGAACAACGACCGCGCGCCCTGGTGGAAGCGCTCCGCCTCCCCGCGATAGCTTTCGAGTAAGCTCAGAAAGCTTCGCCGCTCGATCAGTCCGACGCTGTCCGCAAACATGGCGAATATGCATTGCATCACGAAACGCGCGGTCTTGCTCGCCTGCGCGGCGCGATCGACTGGCCCAAGCCCGACCTGCCGCCGACCGTTGATCGACTTTACCAACCAAGCCAGAGACTTTGCGATTTCCGTTGTAACCGCCGCCGACCGGGCGGCTGGGTCGAGCGACATCGGATCGGTCCAGACCCGGCGCAGCCGCTCTCTGACCTCGGGCGAGCGCAGCTGGTCTAGCGTGATCCGATAGCCCGCCCGATCTGGAAACGGCGCATAGATCTTGCCTTGCCTCGCAAAGTCCGACCACAGCTCGATCGACCGTCCGACATCCACCGTGATGAGGAACGGCGGCCATTCCGCCAAGGCCTTGGCGTAGTTTTCAGCCTGCCGCTTGGCGACCCGCATGACGCGATCGAGCGCGTCCATCGACGGCGGATGCGCCTTTCCGGCGGACTTGCCCAACAAAGCCAGTTGCGCGGCGGGGTCCAGCGGACCTCCGTCGCGGCGTTTGCGCGACTGTTTGGCCTCCAGGACAAAACAGTCCCGTTTGGCGCAATCGATCCAGCCCGCCGTCATCTGCCCATTGTCGTGATGAAAGCGGATCGGCCGCTCGAAGCAATAATCCAGATCGCCCGCGCGTTCGTCGTCCGGCGCGGGGACGCCGATCAGGCGGCAGAGCTGAATGATGAAGGTCTGATAGTGGGCGCGTTCGCTGATCGGCGCAGCGGACCAGTGTTTGATGAAGGCTTCGACATCGTCTGATTGTTCTGCGTCCATGCAGACAATCTATGGTTCAATTCCTGATCGCAATCTATACGTGTTTTCTATCTCGGCACACGGCGTTGAGCAAAGGCTTGCCTAGCCAATAACAAAGCTCGGCCGGTCGCGAGATATCCCAGATCGCAAGGTCGGCCGCCTTGCCGACTTCGAGCGTTCCAACCTCACCCAACAGGCCCAGCGCCCTCGCCGCCTCTCGCGTCGCGCCGGCCAGGGCCTCTTCCGGCGTCAGGCGGAACTGGACGCAGGCGAGGTTGAGCGCGGCGGTCATGGAAGCGACGGGAGATGTGCCGGGGTTGCAGTCGGTCGCGACGGCCATTCGCACGCCGTGGCGGCGCAGCAGATCGACGGGCGGCGCCTTCGTCTCGCGCAGCATCAGATAGGCGCCGGGGAGCAGCACGGCGACCACACCGGCCTCGGCCATGGCGGCGACGCCGTCTTCGGTCGCATGTTCGATGTGATCGGCGGACAGGGCCTCATACCGCGCCGCCAGGGCCGCACCACCGCCGTTCGACAACTGGTCGGCGTGCAGCTTGACCGGTAGCCCCAGCGCGCGCGCCTTGTCGAACAGGCGCGACACTTCTGCGGTCGAGAAGGCGATGGGCTCGCAATAGGCGTCGACCGCATCGACCAGACCTTCGGCATGGGCGGCGGGCAGGATGTGGTCGATGGCCAGATCGACATAGGCGGCCCGGTCGTCGCGATATTCAGGCGGCACGGCATGCAGGCCCAGATAGCTGGTGCGGACACGCACGCCGCCCTCGCGCCCGATCTGGCGGGCAACGCGCAGCATCTTCAGCTCCGTCTCAAGATCGAGACCATAGCCGGACTTGATCTCGACGGTGGTGACTCCGGTGGCTTTCAGCCCCGCCAGACGCGTCATGCCCGAGGCGAACAGGTCATCCTCCGAGGCGGCGCGCGTCGCTTTCACTGAGGAAACGATGCCGCCGCCCGCCCGCGCGATCTCCTCATAGGTCGCTCCGCCCAGCCGCTGTTCGAACTCGGCCGAACGGTCGCCGCCGAACACCAGATGGGTGTGGCAGTCGATCAGGCCAGGCGTGATCCATCGCCCGTCCAGCCGCTCGGTTTCAGCCGCTTCCAAGGCCGGCAGATCAGCGCGCGGCCCCACCCAGGCGATGCAGCCATCGGCGACGACCACGGCGGCGTCCTGAATCGCGCCATAAGGGACCGGTCCCTCGACCATGGTGGCGACATGGCAATCGATCAGAAGACGGTCGGCCTTCATTGGCGAGGCTCCTTTGCCAAAACAGGTGAATGGGCTGACGAGAAGCGCGCCACCAGATCGTATCGGTCGCCGGGGAAGGTCTGCCACACCCGCGTCACCCCCTGCCCGTCCCGCCATGTCCGCCGGTCGACGCATAGACAGGCGGCGCCGGGCCTGAGTTCCAGTAGGCGGGCAGCGCGGGCGTCCGCCGCGATCGCTGAAATGCGGTTCTCCGCCTCGGTCCACGGCGCGGAGTCCAGCAGCCAGCTTCCTGGCGGAACCGTATGAAAATCCACCTCTATGGCTTGAGGCGCCGCGCCGAGCGCGATCAGTCGATGTTCCAAGGCCAGGGGCGCGCCGTCGGCGCTATGCAGACAGGTCAGATCCAGCAAAAGACCACCCGACGCCAGTTCGATTTCGTCCTCACCGTCCGGCTCGCGTTGGATCCGCTCCAGCAGGACGTAGCCGTAAGTCTGCCCGCGCTCGATCACCTCGGCCCGCAGATCGGGAATAGCCAGAACAGCGGCGTGGGCCTTGGGCTGGGCGACGAAGGTCCCGGCACGACGCCGACGCGTCACCAGCCCCCGCCCTGCCAGTTCCGAGATGGCCTTGGAGACCGTCATGCGCGAACAGTCGTAGCGTTCGGTCAGCTCATGCTCGAACGGAATGCGGTCGCCGGGCGAAAGCGCGCCGGACAGGATAAGCCCCTCCAGATCGGCGTAGATTCGGCGATGCAGGCTCACCCCAGCACCGCCGACAACGCCTTGCGATAGCGCTCCTGTACGCCGTCCCGCGCGATATGGCGGCCGTTTTTCACGACCTCCCGCCCCGCGCGCCAAACCGAACGGATCGAGCCCGTCGGCGCGCCGAAGATCCAGCTGTCGAGCACCGCATCGCCCGACCGTCCGGCAAAGGCGACGCCGCTCGTATCCAGCGACACGATGTCCGCCGACGCCCCGGCGCTCAGACCCGACGCCGCGCCCGTCGCCTGGACGCCGCCCGCCAACGCGCGATCGAACAAGGCGCGGCCCGTCGAGCGTTCAGGGTCCGCCATGACCGCGCGACCACGCAGCGCCAGCCGTTGACTGTATTCCAGCATTCGCAGTTCCTCGGCGACGCCGATCTGCACGTTGGAATCGGTCCCGATGCCGAACCGCCCGCCGCCGCGCGTGAAATCGACCGCCGGGAAGACGCCGTCGCCCAGATTGGCCTCCGTGATCGGACACAGACCGACGACGGCGCCGCGCGCGACGACGCCGCGCCACTCGGCCTCAGTCACATGGGTGGAGTGGATCAGACACCAACGCGGATCGACCGGCGCATTGGCCAGGAGCCATTCGACCGGCCGCGCGCCAGACCAGGCCAGGCAGTCCGCAACCTCCTTGGTCTGTTCGGCGACATGGATATGGATCGGCCCGTCGCCCGCCAGCGCAGGCATGGCCGTCAGCTCATCCGGGCTGACGGCGCGCAGGCTGTGCGGCGCCACCCCGACCACGGCGTCGGGCAGATCGTCGGTCAGGGCCCGGCATCGCGACACCAGATCGGCGAAACCGTCCAGATCGTTGATGAAGCGCCGCTGTCCATGCGCCGAAGGCTGCCCCCCGAACCCGGCATGGGCGTAGAAGACCGGCAGCAGGGTCAGGGCGATGCCCGTCGCCTGCGCCGCCGTCACGATCCGCGCGGCGATCTCGGCCCGGTCCGAGTAGGCCGCACCCGATGGGTCGTTGTGCAGATAATGGAACTCGGCGACGCGGGTGAAGCCGCCCTCCAGCATTTCCATGAAGGCCAGGGCGGCGATGGCCTCGATCTCTTCCGGCCCGCCCCGATCCAGGAAGCGGTACATCAGCTCGCGCCACGTCCAGAAGTCGTCGTCCGAAGGCCCGCGCGCCTCGGTCAGGCCCGCCATGGCGCGCTGAAAGGCGTGGCTGTGAACGTTGGCGACGCCCGGCAAGGCAACGCCACCGCCCCCTTCGTCTGCCGGGCTACGCGCCACGCCGGTTTCCAGACTGACGATCCGCCCGCCCGCGATGCCGATGCGGACATCGCGCGCCCAGCCGGCCGGCAAGAGGGCCGCTTCGAACCAGAGGGTGCGATCCACAGGCTGCGGCTGAAGGGTCACTGGACAGGTCCGTGTCGTTGCGATCAATATGTCTAGACATACCACGATGGATCGATTTGGCGAGGGAGGCCGAACGGATGCAGGACTGGCTAACCGTCCACGAAGGTTCGGCGCCGCTGGTGATCGGCCTGCCGCACACCGGAACGGATATTCCGGCTGCCATCGAAGCGCGGATGACCTCGCCCTGGCTGGCCCGCAAGGATGCGGACTGGTGGGTGGACCGGCTGTACGACTTCGCCGTCGACATGGGCGCGACCCTGGTGCGAACGGGCGTGTCGCGCAGCGTCATCGACGTGAATCGTGATCCGTCGGGCGTCTCTCTCTACCCCGGCATGACCACGACCGCCCTGTGCCCGACCGAGACCTTCGACGGCGAGCCGCTGTATCAGGCAGGTCAGGAACCCGACGCGGACGAGATCGCCGAGCGACGCGCGATCTGGTTCGATCCCTATCACGCCGCCCTGCAAGCCCAGCTGGCGCGACTGCGCAGCCGAGGTCCGGTCGTCCTCTACGACGCACATTCGATCCGGTCCGTCGTGCCGCGCCTCTTCGAGGGCGAACTGCCGCAATTCAACATCGGCGACAACGACGGCGCCACCTGCGCCGGCGACCTGACCCAGGCTGTCGAAAAAGCCTGTGCGATCAGCGGCGACAGCGTCGTCGTCAACGGGCGCTTCAAGGGTGGCTGGACCACGCGCCATTACGGTCGCCCCCAAACCGGCGTCCACGCCATTCAAATGGAGTTGGCGGACCGGGGCTACATCCTCGATCCCACCGACCCGGTATCGCCCAACAACTGGCCCAGCCCCTACCAGCCGGACCGCGCCGAGCCGATGCGCGGTCATCTGCGCCGCGTCCTGACCGCCTGCATCGCCTTCGCCGAGAGCCAACGATGAACACGCCGAACGCCCGGATCGTCCGCAGCCCTCGCGGACCGGAAAAGACCGCCAAGACCTGGGCTGCCGAGGCGGCCATGCGCATGCTGATGAACAACCTGGACCCCGAGGTCGCCGAGCGGCCCCAGGACCTCGTCGTCTATGGCGGCATCGGCAAGGCGGCGCGGGATTGGGCGGCCTTCGACAGGATCGTGGAATCTCTGCAGACGCTTGAGGCCGACGAGACCTTGCTGGTGCAATCCGGCAAGCCGGTCGGCGTCTTCCGCACCCAAGCCGACGCCCCGCGCGTGCTGATCGCCAATTCCAACCTGGTGCCGAAATGGGCGACCTGGGAGCATTTCAACGAACTCGATCGCAAGGGCTTGGCCATGTATGGCCAGATGACCGCCGGCTCGTGGATCTACATCGGCACCCAGGGGATCGTCCAAGGCACCTACGAGACCTTCATGGAGGCCGGCCGCCAGCACTACGACGGCGACTGGACCGGCAAATGGATCCTGACCGCAGGCCTTGGCGGCATGGGCGGCGCCCAGCCTCTGGCCGCGACCATGGCCGGCGCATCCTGCATCACGATCGAATGCCAACGCAGCCGCATCGAGTTCCGTCTGCGCACGCGCTACGTCGATGTCATGGCCGAAACCCTGGACGAGGCCCTGGCGCTGCTGGAGCAATCGTTCCGGGACAAGAAACCCTTGTCGATCGGCCTGTTGGGCAATGCAGCCGATCTGTTGCCTGAAATGGTCCGGCGCGGCATCCGGCCCGATCTGGTCACCGACCAGACCAGCGCGCACGATCTGATCAACGGCTATCTCCCCTCGGGTTGGACGGTCGCGGAGTGGGAAGACAAGCGCGTCAGTGATCCCGACAGCGTCGCCGCCGCCGCGCGCACCTCCATCGTCGCTCATGTGAAGGCCATGCTGGACTTCCAGGCGATGGGCGTGCCGACCACCGACTACGGCAACAACATCCGTCAGGTCGCCTTCGATGCGGGGGTGACGAACGCGTTCGACTTCCCCGGCTTCGTGCCCGCCTATATCCGCCCGCTGTTCTGTCGGGGGATCGGTCCGTTCCGCTGGGCGGCCCTGACCGGAGATCCGGAAGATATCAGAAAGACAGACGCGGCGATGAAGCGCCTGTTCCCCGACAACGCGGGTCTACATCGCTGGCTCGACATGGCGGGCGAGCGCATTGCCTTTCAAGGACTTCCTGCTCGCATCTGCTGGATCGGATTGGGTGACCGCCACCGCGCCGGCCTGATGTTCAACGACATGGTGGCGTCGGGCGAACTATCCGGTCCCATCGTCATCGGCCGCGATCACCTGGACAGCGGTTCGGTCGCCAGCCCGAACCGCGAGACCGAGGCCATGATGGACGGTTCGGACGCCGTCTCCGACTGGCCTTTGCTGAACGCCCTGCTGAACACGGCCTCAGGCGCCAGCTGGGTGTCGCTGCACCACGGCGGCGGTGTCGGTATGGGCTATTCCCAGCACTCGGGCGTCGTCATCGTCGCGGACGGGACTCCGGAGGCCGCCCAACGGCTTGAGCGGGTGCTGTGGAACGACCCCGCCACGGGCGTCATGCGTCACGCCGACGCCGGCTATGAGATCGCCCGCGCTGCCGCGCGCGAGCACGAACTGAACCTTCCGAGCCTGAAGGCCTGAACCATGACCGCGATTACTCTCGGCCAGTCGCCTCTCACGCTTACTCAGCTTCGTGCGGTGCTGGAGGGCCCTGCTATCGTCTCACTGACGCCCGCCGCCTGGGCCGATGTGGAAAGGGGCGCAGCGACCATCGCCGCCATCGTCGCCGAGGGGCGCACCGTCTATGGCGTCAACACCGGCTTCGGCCTGCTGGCCAACACGTCCATCGCGCCTGAAGATCTGGAGACGCTGCAGCGTAATCTGGTTCTCAGCCACGCCTGTGGCGTCGGGCCGCTGCTGCCGGATTCGGTGACGCGTCTTTTGATGGTGCTGAAGATCGCCAGTCTGTCGCGCGGCGCCTCGGGCATTCGGCGCGAGACGCTGGAAGCCCTGATCGCCCTGGTCAACGCGGACGTCCTGCCCTGCATTCCATCCAAGGGATCGGTCGGCGCCTCGGGCGACCTGGCGCCGCTGGCCCATATGTCCTGCGTGCTGATCGGCGTGGGCGAGGCGCGGCTGAACGGCGAGACCTTGGAGGCCGAAGCGGCTCTGGCGAAGGTCGGCCTTACGCCCCTGACGCTGGGTCCGAAGGAAGGCCTGGCCCTGCTGAACGGCACCCAATGTTCGACGGCCCTGGCCCTGGCCGGTCTGTTCGCGGCCGAGGCGACGTTCGCGGCAGGCATCGCCGCCGGGGCTCTGTCGGTCGATGCCTTGAAGGGGTCCGATGCGCCGTTCGATCATCGCATCCACGCCCTGCGCGGTCAGCCCGGCCAGATTGCCGTCGCCGCCCGCCTGCGCGAGCTTATGGCGGGCTCCGCCATCCGCGACAGTCACCGCGACGATTGCTCCAAGGTCCAGGACCCCTACTCCCTGCGCTGCCAGCCCCAGGTGATGGGCGCGGTCCTCGATGTGTTGACCAGCGCCGCCGCCACGCTGGCGCGCGAGGCGAACGCCGTGACCGACAATCCCCTGGTCTTTATCGAGGATGGCGACGTCATTTCGGGCGGCAACTTCCACGCCGAACCCGTTGCTTTCGCAGCCGACCAGATCGCCATGGCGCTTTGCGAAATCGGCAATATCTCCGAACGCCGCACATCAATCCTGGTCGATCCCAAGATGAGCGAACTGCCGGCCTTCCTGGTCAGGGAAAGCGGCCTGAACTCCGGCTTCATGATCGCCCAGGTGACGGCGGCCGCCCTGATCGCCGAGAACCGCATGGTTGCCCATCCGTGCAGCGTGGACACCGTGCCGACCAGCGCCAATCAGGAAGATCACGTCAGCATGGCCACCCATGGCGCGCGCCGCCTGCTGGACATGGCCGAGAATACGGCGACGGTGGTCGGCATCGAGCTTCTGGCGGCGGCGCAGGGACTGGAATTCCATCGGCCGCTCACCAGCTCGCCGGCGCTGGAACAGGTCTTCGCCATCGTGCGAGAAGCCGCCGCCCCCTATGCCAGCGACCACTATTTCGCCCCGGACATCGCCCGTGCGACCGACTCCGTGCGCGCGGGTCGTTACCGGACCTTCGCGGCGGACCTGCTGCCCTCGGCCTGATCCGGCTCAGCCGCCGAGAAAACCCAGGTGTTCCAGCAGGATCGCCGTGCCCAGACCGATCAGGGCCACGCCGCCGATGATCTCGGCCGTCTTGCCAAAGCGCGTGCCCACGGCCTTGCCGATCAGCATGCCGATGGTCGTCAACACGAAGGTGGTGAAGCCGATCGAGGCGGCGATCACCCAGATATTGGCTCCGATGAAGGCCAGCCCCACGCCGACGGCCGCGGCGTCGATGCTGGTGCCGACCGCCGTCGCCACGAGCGCCCAGGGGCCGGACCTGCGCGGCGCCTCATCTTCGTCCGCGCCGCGAGGTTGAACGCCTTCCCAGATCATCTTGCCGCCGACGATCAGCAGCAGGGTGAAGGCGATCCAGTGATCGACCTTTTCGACCAGCCCGGCGGCGATGATGCCCAGTCCCCAGCCGATCAGGGGCGTGATCGCTTCGATCACGCCGAAGACCAGGCCGGCCTTTACCGCGTCCTTGACGACAGGTCGATGCGACGCCCCGCGTCCGACGGCGGCCGCAAAGGCGTCCGTGGACATGCTCAGCGAAAGAATGGCGATGGCGCCTGGGGTCATGAAACAGCACTCGACCGGACGCGTGACAGCGGTCCTGCACCGGCCGGTCGCGGCGTCAGGACACGCTGGTCTCGCTAGGCGGTGGTTCCGCTGATCGCGCCACGCGCCGAAGCGCGAGTATGTTGACGCGATCCCGACGACGAACGCCGGAAGCTACTCCCCAACAGGAGGCGGCTCTCTACACGCCGCTTCCTGCGCTTGGCAACCTCACAGGTCGGTCACGTGCCCGACTTGGGCGCCATCGCGGCGGGCGCATCATCGCGCGCCGAGGTCGACGCTCCGGCCGGTTGGCGCTCGACCGTCAGGGCATAGGCGCCCATCTGATTGGGCCCATAGGCGCGGGCGCGCACGACGTACCAGCCGTCATCCGGCGCGGTCCAATCCAGCTTGGCGTGCGCGTCGGACAGGCTGTCGTCATCGGTGGCCAAGCTGGTGAAATCGCCGTCCTCGTCCTGCTTGCCCAGGTCGATGAAAGAATCGAAGGCGTTCGACACCATCGTCAGACGCAGCTTCTCGTCCTTCTTGGCCTGGAAGCGGTAAGCGTCAAAAAAGGCGCCTTCGTCGCTGAGCGCAGCGCTGTTCGACAGGGTTCCGCGCACGGTCGACCCGATCAGCAGGCTGCCCGGCTTTGGCTCTGGCCCGCGATCCAGCAGCTCCAGCGAATACAGACCCTTGCCTTCCGCATCCAGCGGCATGGCGCGGACCACATAGTGACCGTCCGACGGCAGGGTGAAGTTCAGCCGCGAATCCGTGCCCTCGGCCAGGCCGTCGTCATCGCTGGCCAGGGCCTCGAACTCACCGTCGGCCTTGCCAATCTCCAGATAGGCGTCGAAGTCGCCGGACCGCAGGATCGCCTGGACCCGCTGTCCTTCCGTTCCGGAAAAGACGTAGG
>AMYY01000026.1 GCA_000335735.1 alpha proteobacterium L41A
CTTCAGCTTGCGGCCCGGTGTGCCGAGGTATCCGTCAATCGACCGGCGTCCCCTCTGGTCTTCGACGGTGACAGTGAAATGGCTTCCGTATCTGCTGTCGGTAGCAAAGCGAGCAGTTAGGGCGGCGAACGCTGACGCGTTTGCGCCATGGCTCGCGCAAAGTCGATCAAGAGCATCCTGATACAGCTTGATGACTTTGGTGAGTGTTGGAGATGTTGGGCTGCCCGAACTCGTGCCAGTCAGGAAGTCCACCTCTATGTATCCCGCTGGCGAACCCGCTGCTTCAGCGAAAATGTCTGTCTCGTAGTAGCCTACAAGCAGGCATATGCCGCTCCCGAGCGAGTCAGCAATATTATGTCCGATGGATTTGAGTTCGCCGAACTTCATCAGGTCACTGTACCGATCCAACGACCACTTTCCACCCTAAGCGGTCATCAAGCACGTCGGCTTTGAGTCTAGAAATCCAGATCCGCGTACCAGGCCGAGGGCGGCACGCCGACGAAGCGGTCGGCGAGCAGGGGGCGGAAGCAGGGGCGGGATTTGAGCTTGGAGTACCAGGTCTTAAGGCCGGGCCAGGTCTTCCACTGAACCTCGCCGAAATAGTCCAGCACCGACAGGTGGGCGGCGGCGATCAGGTCGGCCTGGGACAGGCGGCGGCCGGCCAGCCAATCGCGGGCGGCGACCAGGTCTTCCAGCATGGCGAGATGGGATTTCAGGGCGTCGCGCCCGTCGCGCAGGGCGCGGGCTTCGGGCGGGCCCAGCTTGAGCAGGGGTTTTTCCATCCGCTCGTGCAGCAGGACGGCGTCGACCTCGTCCATGAAGCGGCGCTCGAACCAGCCGGTCAGGCGGCGCGCCTCGGCCCGTTCGGCGAGGTCGGCGGGCAGCAGCAGCGGCCCCTTCTGCTGATCCTCGATCCAGCCCAGGATGGCGGGCAGTTCGCACAGCACCAGCGGACGGCCGCGATCCATCGTCTGGATCACCGGCGGCAGGCCGGACGGATTGAAGTCATTGACCGGGCAATCGTCCTCCCACGGACGGACCGGCGCATCCGTCCATTCGATCCGCGCCTCTCCCAACGCCAGTCGCGCGGCGCGCGAGGCGGGCTGGAAGGCGAAGTGGAAGAGAACGCAAGGGTCGGCCATCAGGGGTTGATGCGCCCAGACCCGTTAATGCGCGTTTACTGCATTGAAGTTGGACGCGAGGTCAGGACCACGGTCCCTTGGGCGCGGGGCCGGTCGGGGCGGCGACGGCTTGCGGCTCGGCGGGTGCAGGGGCGGGGATCGCGGGCTGAGGACGGGCGTGGCCGCGCGGGTCGGCGTGGATCAGGATGTCGGCGGCGGGATACTGGGCCAGCACCCGGTTCTCGGCAGCGACGACGATGGCGTGGGCGGCGTCCAAGGTCTGGTGCGCGTCCAGGTCGACATGCATCTGGATCATCATCATCTGACCGGACATGCGGGTGCGCAGCTGGTGCACGCCGAAGACCTGGGGGTCGGCCAGAATGGCCTTGGTGATGGCGGCGCGGTCGGCCTCGGGCACGGCGCGGTCCAGCAGGTGATCGGCGGCGGCCTTCAACATGCCGGTCGCGCCCCAGAACAGCCAGACGGCGACGACGATGCCTGCGGCTGCATCCAGTCCTGGCGCGCCCAGGAAGGCGCCTGAAATCACGCCGATCAGCACCACGACGTTGGCGGCGAGGTCCGCCGCATAGTGGGCGCGGTCGCCGGCGACGGCGACGGAGCCGGTCTTCTTCAGCGTTTGGGTCTGCATCCACACCAGCCAGGCCGTGATGACGATGGTGGCGACCACGATCCCGCTTGCCCACGCGCCGGCGGTTACGGGACGGGGGTCGAAGATGCGCTGCACCCCCTCCCAGGCGATGAAGAGGGCCGAGGCGAAGACCAGCCCGGCCTGAACCAATGCGGACAGCGCCTCGCCCTTGCCATGGCCGTAGCGGTGATCCTCGTCGGCCGGGGCGGCGGCCCAGCGCACGGCGAAGAAGGTGGTCAGGGACGCCGCCAGATCCAGAACCGAATCCGCCAGGGTCGCCAGGATGGAGACCGAGCCGGACGCGCCCAGCGCAAAGGCCTTCATCGCGATCAGCGCCACCGCGACCCCGACCGACAGGCGGGTGATGCGGCGCGTGGCCAGATGGGCGTCGTCGAGCGAGGCGGGGGCGGGGGCGGGCGTCGTCATTGTCGGCTTCTTCTCGCGCAATCGTGGCTGAAAGCCAACCGCTGGCCCAAACGGGTCGTTCCGTCCGAAACGATCATGCTCTAGGGGGAAGGCATCCGGGCGCGGCGCGTTCCGGGCGCATTGGTTTTCGAGGGTCTCATGTCGGACTGGCTTGCCGCCATTATTCTGGGTCTGGTCGAGGGGCTGACCGAGTTCATTCCCGTCTCGTCCACCGGCCATATGCTGCTGCTGGGCCATTTCATGGGCTTTCAGAGCGCGGGCAAGACGTTCGAGATCGTGATCCAGCTGGGCGCCCTGCTGGCCATCGTCAGCGTCTATTTCAAAAAGCTGTGGACCCTGGCGACGCGCTGGCCCTTCGACGCCGAGGCGCGCCGGTTCCTGATCGGGCTGCTGGTCGCCTTCGCGCCGGCCGTCGTGATCGGTTTCCTGGCCTATGACTTCATCAAGACCGTGCTGTTCGAGACACCGCAGGTGGTGTGCATCGCCCTGATCGTCGGCGGCGTGATCCTGCTGCTGCTGGATCGGATGGACAAGAAGCCCAGGTGGCTGGACGCCGAGGCCTATCCGATGCGGATCTATTTCCTGATCGGCCTGTTCCAGTGCTTGGCCATGATCCCCGGCGTGTCGCGGTCCGGCGCCACCATCGCCGGCGGCCTGCTGCTGAAAACAGACAAGCGGTCGGCGGCCGAGTTCAGCTTCTTTCTGGCCCTGCCCACCATGGGGGCGGCGGTGGCCTATGACCTGCTGAAGAACCATAAGACGCTGGATTTCAGCGACATTGGTCTGATCGTCGTGGGTTTCGTCGTGGCCTTCATCTCGGCCCTGGCCGTGGTGCGGTTCCTGCTGGACTTCGTGTCCAGGCGCGGGTTCGGCGTCTTCGCCTGGTGGCGGATCGTGGTGGGGGTCGTGGGTCTGGCGCTGTTGCAGGCGGGGTTCTGAGACCATGACCACGCTTCTGTACGGCCGCCCGCCGGTCGTCTTCGATCCGCCCGGCGACGCGATCCAGACCTCGCCCCTGATCCCGGACTCCGCTGCGCTGGAGGCGCAGGACCCTGGCTCGGCCGACAGCGTCATGATCTACGCCCCGCCCGGCGTGCTGGAGCGGCGCTATGTGCTGGCCCTGGCGCTGAAGGCGCTGAAGGTCGGGGGACGGCTGGACGTCATGGCGCCCAAGGACAAGGGCGGATCGCGCCTGGGTAAGGAGCTGAAGACGTTCGGCCTGGAGGTCGCCGAGACCGCCAAGGCGCACCATCGCCGCTGCATCGTCGTTCGACCCGAAACGGTTGAGGGGCTGGACGAGGCCATCGCCGCGGGCGGGCCGCAGATCGTGCCGGGACTGGAGGCCTGGTCACAGCCCGGCATATTCGCCTGGGACCGGATCGATCCGGGCTCGGCGCTGCTGGCCGAACATCTGCCGGCGATGAAGGGTGAGGGGGTCGACCTGGGCTGCGGCTATGGCGCGCTGTCGATCGTGGTGCTGCGCTCGCCCGCCGTGACCAAGCTGAAGCTGGTCGATCTGGACCGCCGCGCCATCCAGGCCGCACGACGCAATATCGAGGACGACCGCGCCAAGGTTTGGTGGTCGGATGCTCGCACCCTGGAGGCCAAGGGCGACAAGGATTTCGTCGTCAGCAATCCGCCCTTCCACGACGGCGGGGCCGAAGACCGGCGGCTGGGTCAGGCGTTCATCCGCAAGGCGGCCGAGCTGTTGAAGAAGGGCGGCGTCGCTTGGGTCGTGGCCAACCGGCACCTTCCCTATGAGGCCGAGTTGAACGCGGCGTTCAAGCGGGTGCGGCTGGTCGCCGAGGCGGGCGGCTACAAGCTGTTCGAGGCGGTGAAGTGAGCTTCCCTTCGTCATTCTCCGGCAAGCCGCTTGCGGCGCAGACCGGGGAACCCAGCGGCGCCGAAGGCGATGGCTCAGCTACACTGATCGTCGAGAAGAAACACTGCGACAGGTTCGCGCTCGCGCGCGCCGCTGGGTCCCCCGGTCTCGCTGCGCTCGCCGGAGGATGACGAAAGATATGGCGAAGACCTCCACATCCCGCGTCGATCGTCTGCTGGGCTCGATGGGCTATGGATCACGCGCCGACATGGCGCGGCTGGCCAAGGCGGGCGGCATCGTGCTGGACGGGGCGGACCTGACGGACGTGTCCAAACGCATCGCCGTGACGCCGGACCTGCCAAGCCGGCTGGAGATCGACGGCGAGCCGCTGGATCCGGTGCAGGGTCTGGTGATCCTGCTGAACAAGCCGCTGGGCATGACCTGTTCGCACAAGGAAGAGGGGGCGCTGGTCTATGACATCCTGCCGGGACGGTGGCGGGCGCGCGATCCCGCCATCTCGACCATCGGACGGCTGGACAAGCAGACGACGGGCCTGCTTCTGCTGACCGACGACGGCGATCTGCTGCACCGGGTGATCAGTCCCAAACGCCATGTGGCCAAGGTTTACCGGGCGGGTCTGGCGCGGCCGCTGACGGGCACGGAAGGCGCGCTCTTCGCTTCGGGCGAGCTGGTGCTGGAGGGCGAGGACAAGCCGTTGGCGCCGGCGGTGCTGGAGGTGGTGTCGCCGACCGAGGCTCTGCTGACGGTGACGGAAGGCCGCTATCACCAGGTGCGCCGGATGTTCGCCGCCGCCGGCAACCACGTCGAAACCCTTCATCGCGAACGGCTGGGCGGGCTGGTCCTGCCCGCCGATCTGGCGCCCGGTCAGTGGCGGCTGGCGACGGCGGATGAGGTCGCCTCAATTTTTATGGCGCCCGAGAGCCTGGGTTGAAGCTCTTGACGCCTGCGGGATCGGACGCGCAGGTCGAAGGATGACGACCAAGATCAAGATTTGCGGCTTGACCACGCCGGACACGCTGGACGTCGCCCTGGAGGGCGGGGCGGACTTCGTGGGGGCGGTGGTGTTTCCCAAAAGCCCGCGTCATCTGGAGCCCGAAGCCGCCGCCGCCCTGTTCGAGCGGGCGCGGGGGCGGGCGAAGATTGTGGCGGTGACGGTCGATCCCGACGACGCCCTGCTGCAGCAGATCGCCCGGACGCTGAGGCCCGACTTCATCCAACTGCATGGGTCGGAAACGGCGCAGCGGGCGGAACAGGTGCGGGCGCTGACGGGGGTGGGGGTGATTAAGGCCCTGCCCATCCGCCAGGCGGACGACTTCGCCGCCGCCGATGCGTGGGACGATCATGCCGATCATCTGATGTTCGACGCCAAGCCGCCGGAGGGATCGGCGCTGCCCGGCGGGGTGGGGCACAGCTTCGACTGGACCCTGTTGGCCGGCCGCGCCTTCCGCCGTCCGTGGTTCCTGGCCGGGGGGTTGAATCCGGACAATGTGGCCGAGGCGCTGAAGATGACGGGCGCGCCCATGGTGGACGTGTCCTCTGGCGTGGAAAGCGCGCCGGGTGTTAAGGACGTGGGCCGGATCGCCGCCTTCATCCGAAACGCGCGCCGGTCGTAATTACGACGCCTCCCCGCGTGAAAGTCGAAACCGTGAACGCCCAGACGCCTCTCCAAGCCGATTCCACCCAGCCGCTGTCGAACGCCTACGCCTGGCCGGACGCGCAGGGTCGCTTCGGTCCGTATGGCGGTCAGTTCGTCGCCGAGACCCTGATGCCGCTGATCCACGAGCTGGACGCGGCCTACAAGGCGGCCAAGGCGGACCCGAGCTTCCAGGCCGAGCTGGACAGCTACCTGGAGCATTACGTCGGGCGCGAGAGCCCGCTGTATTTCGCCGAGCGCCTGACCGAACATTTCGGCGGCGCCAACATCTGGCTGAAGCGCGAAGACCTGAACCACACGGGCGCACACAAGATCAACAACTGCATGGGCCAGATCCTGCTGGCCCGCCGCATGGGCAAGACGCGCATCATCGCCGAGACCGGCGCGGGGCAGCACGGCGTCGCCTCGGCGACCGTGTCGGCGCGGTTCGGCCTGCCCTGCACCGTCTATATGGGCGCGGTGGACGTGGAGCGGCAGCAGCCGAACGTGTTCCGCATGCGTCTGCTGGGTTCGGAAGTCTTCTCGGTCACAGCCGGCGCCGCGACCCTGAAGGACGCGATGAACGAGGCGATGCGCGACTGGGTCACCAATGTCTCGGACACCTATTACATCATCGGCACGGCGGCGGGGCCGCACCCCTATCCGGCCATGGTGCGCGATTTCCAGTCGGTGATCGGCAAGGAGATCAAGCGCCAGTCGATGGCCCGGATGGGCAAGCTGCCCGAAGCGGTGGTGGCCTGTATCGGCGGCGGGTCCAACGCCATCGGCGCCTTCCACCCCTTCATCGAGGACGAGGGCGTGCGCCTGATCGGCGTCGAAGCGGCCGGCCATGGTCTGGATACGCCGGATCACGCGGCCTCGCTGAAGGGCGGGCGGTCGGGTGTGCTGCACGGCAACCGGACGTACCTGTTGCAGGACGAGGACGGCAACATCGTCGAGGGGCACTCGATCTCGGCCGGACTGGACTATCCCGGCATCGGGCCGGAACACGCCTGGCTGCACGACATCGGCCGGGCCGAATACCGCTCGGCGACGGACAATGAGGCGCTGGAGGCCTTCCAGCTGTGCTCGAAGCTGGAAGGCATCATCCCGGCGCTGGAACCGGCCCACGCCCTGGCGCGGACGGGCGAAGTGGCGCGCGAAGTCGGCAAGGGCGGCGATGTCGTCCTGCTGATGTCGGGACGCGGCGACAAGGACATCTTCCAGGTCGCCAAACATCTGGGAGTGAACCTGTGATCCGTACCCTTCTTGCGGCGACCGCCGTCCTGAGCCTGTCCGCCGCCGTTGCGCAGGCCCAGACGCCTAGCCCGACGCAGGCCCCCGCTGCGCCGCAAGGCGGTCCGGCCGACGTCGGCCTGCTGCCCGGGGCGGAGCTGTCGCCCGATTGCGGGGGGCTTAACAATCTGACGGGGCGGGCCTATTGCGTGACCGCACAGCTGGGCCAGATCGGCGCCTTGGCCGACGCCTATATCGCTGATCTGGAAACCAAGAACTGGCTGGCCGCCGGCGGCGACGACAACCGCGTCGTCTTCATCAAGCGCCGCGAGGCCGGCGGCTGCGACGGCCTGCAGATGGTCGCCTTCTACGACACCACCAAGACCGCCGTCGCCGAGCTGCCCGGCTATCTGGGCTTCGCCACCATTCCGGGCGACGTGTGCGCGGCTGCTGCGGCCGCGACACCGCCCGCCGCCGCCGGATCGCCGCAACAATGACCACCGCCCGTATCGACGCGCGCTTCAAGGCGCTGAAGGCCGAGGGCCGTGCGGCCTTTATTCCCTATGTGATGGGCGGCGATCCGTCGCGCGAAGAGGCGCTGGCGATCCTGAACGGCCTGCCGGCTGCGGGCGCGGACATCATCGAACTGGGCTTTCCGTTCAGCGATCCGATGGCCGAGGGGCCGCCGATCCAGCGGGCGGCGATCCGGGGCATGGCGGCGGGCTTCGGTCTGCGCTCGACCATGGATCTGGCCAGGGAATTCCGTCAGGGCGACGACGCCACGCCCATCGTGCTGATGGGCTATCTGAATCCGATCGAGAGCCTGGGCTATGACGCCTTCGCCGCCTATGCCGCCGACTGCGGCATCGACGGGCTGATCGTGGTGGACTGTCCGCCGGAAGAGGCCGGACCGCTGATCGAGGCGCTGGACAAGGTTTCGATCTCGCTGATCCGCCTGGCGACGCCGACCTCGGATGACGACCGGCTGAAGATCGTGGTCCAGGGCACCTCGGGCTTCGTCTATTATGTCGCCGTCGCGGGCGTGACGGGCGTCAAGGAAGCGAACGCGGATGCGGTGGCGCCGGCCGTGGAGCGGGTGCGCAAGGCCTCGGGCCTGCCGGTCGCGGTCGGCTTCGGGGTCAAGACGCCTGAGCGGGCCGCCGAGATCGCCCGTGTCGCCGATGCGGTGGTCGTGGGCTCGGCCCTGGTGGACGAGGTGGCGGCGGCGCTGGAGGCGAACGAGCCCGTCGCGGCGCGCGTTTTGACCCGGGTGAAGGCGCTGGGCGATGCGGTTCGATCCGTCGCCGCTAGTGCTTCCGTGGCGGAAACCGTCTAAGAGCGCGCGGATGAACGACAAGACCAAGCCTCAGGAAAAGCGCGGCGGCTGGCTGAGCCGCTTTGCGCCCGGCGTCCGCAAGATCGTGTCGCGCCGCGACACCCCGGACAATCTCTGGGTCAAGGATCCCGACAGCGGCGAGATGCTGTATCGCTCGGATCTGGAGGCCGCCCTTTGGGTGACGCCGTCGGGCCGGCATATGCGCATCGATGCGCCGACGCGCCTGAAGGCCACCTTCGACGGCGGGGTCTTCCAGTCCATCGACACGCCGGATGTGCCGGAAGATCCGCTGAAATTCTCGGACGGCAAATCCTACAAGGATCGCCTGAACGCCGCGCGCAAGGCGGCGGGCCGGAAGGACACCATGGCCATCGGCTATGGTTCGGTCGGCGGTCAGGATGCGGTCGTGATCGTCCAGGACTTCACCTTCATGGGCGGGTCGCTGGGCATGGCGGCGGGCGAGGCCTTCATCAAGGCGGCGCGCGAGGCGGTCAGCCGCAAGGTTCCGCTGGTCTGTTTCACCGCCGCCGGCGGCGCGCGGATGCAGGAGGGCGCCCTGTCGCTGATGCAGATGGCGCGCACCACCCTGGCCATCGAAGACCTGAAGGACGCCAGACTGCCTTACGCCGTGGTTTTGACGGACCCGACGACGGGCGGTGTGACGGCCTCCTACGCCATGCTGGGTGATGTGCATTTAGCCGAACCCGGCGCCCTGATCGGCTTCGCCGGACCGCGCGTGATCGAGGCGACCATCCGCGAGAAACTGCCGCCCGGCTTCCAGCGCGCCGAATATCTGCAGGACAAGGGCATGGTGGACCGGGTCGTGACCCGTGCCGACCTGCCGCGCACCCTGGGTCAGATCCTGTCCATGCTGATGGGCGGCACGCGCGCCGCCGCCTGAGACCGCCTGAAGGGCCAGTCGATCGCGGTCGAGGCCCACAGGCACCACCAGACGATGACCGGCTGAAACAGCAGGCGCGGGCCGTGATAGGCCCAGCCTAACCCTGCGCCCGACGTCATAAAATTCACGGCATGCTGGATGTTGGCCGGGTAGACGCAGACGGCGTAGGCGGCCAGCGCCCAGCCAGCGGCGACCCGCAGGCGCGGGATCAGCAAACCCGCCGCGCCCAGCAGTTCGGCGATCCCCGTCAGGGCCACGACCAGGGCCGGCTGCGGAACCCACGCAGGCGTGATCCGCACGAAAGGGCCGGGGACCATCAGATGCAGCACGCCTGCGCCCAGGAAGACGGCCGCGAGGACGAGGCGCGCCGCGGTTCTGATCTGCGGCCTGGAAGTCATGTCGCGGTTCTCGAAATCAGGGGGTAAAGGAGGCGGATGGATCCCGTCTCCGAACGACTACGCGCGCGCCACCCCCAGCGGATCGATCTGTCGCTGGAAAGAATGCGCGTACTGTGCGCGGCCCTTGGTGATCCGCAGCACAAGCTTCCGCCGGTGATCCATGTGGCGGGCACCAACGGCAAGGGGTCGACCGTCGCCCTGATCCGCGCCATCGCCGAGGCGGCCGGGCTGAAAGTCCATGCCTACACGTCGCCCCATCTGGTGCGATTCAACGAGCGGATCCGATTGGCCGGCAAGCTGATCGAGGACGACCATCTGAACGCGATCCTGGACCGGATCGAGGCGGTCATGGCCGAGACGGACAGCGAGGCCACGGTGTTCGAAAGCACCACTGCCGCCGCCTTCCTGGCCATGTCCGAGACGCCCGCCGATCTGGCCATCATCGAAGTGGGTCTGGGCGGGGTGCTGGACGCCACAAACGTCATCGAACGGCCGCTGCTCAGCGTCATCGCCCCGGTCGATTACGACCATGCGGAGTTCCTGGGCACGGATCTGGCCGCCATCGCCTCGGAAAAGGCGGGCGTGCTGAAGGCCGGGGCGCCGGCCGTGATCGCGCGCCAGAAGGAAGAGGGGATGGCGGCCATCGAACGTCGCGCCGCCGACGTCCATGCGCGGCTGACCGTGCTGGGGGTGGATTTCGACGCCTGGGCCGAGCGGGGCGGTCTGGCGTTCCAGACGGCCGAACTGTTCATGGACCTGCCGGCGCCGGCCCTGGCAGGCGCGCACCAGATCGACAATGCGGCCCTGGCTGTGGCGGCGGCGGTCGAACTGGACCTGCCCGAGGCTGCGATCGCCGAAGGGCTGAAGCGCGTGCGCTGGCCCGCGCGGCTGCAACGGATTTCGGGCGGCCCCTATGGCGCTGCGGCCAAGGCGGCGGAGGCGGAGCTGTGGCTGGACGGGGGGCATAATCCCCATGCGGCGCGGGCGCTGGCGGCGTTTCTGGCCGAGCGTCAGGCGCGGGCGCCGCGTCCCCTGGCCCTGATCTGCGGCATGCTGTCGAACAAGGACGCGGGCGGTTTCTTCGCCGCGCTGAAGGACAGCCAGGCCACCGTCTTCACCGTCGACTTCGACGGTGCGGCGGCCGAGCCGACGGCCCTGGCGGCCGTGGCGCGCGGGCATGGACTGGCGGCGACCCCGGCGGGTTCGGTTTCCGAGGCGCTGGACCTGGCGCTGCGCCTGGGCGCGGGCCGGGTCGCCATCTGCGGCTCGCTGTACCTGGCCGGCGAGGTCCTGGGCGCCAGCGAGGAGACCTGGCCGGTCTAGTTTATTCCGATACGCAGTCGATCTTCGTCATTCCGGGCGTCCAAAGGACGAACCCGGAACCCAGGAGGCGCGCGTCCGGCGTTCGCCGCATCCAAGGATGGCGAGCGCGGCCCTGGCTTCCGGGTTCTTCGCTGCGCTCAGCCCCGGAATGACGTCGATAGATAAGGCGCGTGGGTGCGGATCTTTCTAGCGCGTCATCCAGGGCTTGGACTTGCCGGCGGCGATGCGGGCGGCCTGCTCGCGCTGGAAGCGACCGCCGCGCGGCGGCTTGGCGCGCGCATCCAGCTTGGCGGTCTTCAGGCGCAGAGCTTTCTGGACCGGGGTCTCGCCGGGGATGTCGTCAGCCGGGTTCGGGGTGTCTTCGTCGCTCATGGCGCCATCCTAGCATGAAAAAACGCCCGCCGGTCGGACCGGCGGGCGTTTGATCTGACAGGGTCGAAAAGGCTCAGGCCTTGACGCCGGCCTCGGCCAGCCATTCGACGATCTTGCCCTTGGGCATGGCGCCGACCTTCATCGACGCCATCTGGCCGTCCTTGAACAGCATCAGGGTGGGGATGCCCTTCACGCCCAGCTTGGACGGGGTCATGGGGCTGTCGTCGATGTTGATCTTGGCCACGGTGACCTGACCGCCCAGTTCGTCGGCGATCTGTTCCAGCGCCGGGCCGATCTGTTTGCAGGGGCCGCACCATTCGGCCCAGAAGTCGACCAGGACAGGGGTCGAGGATTTCAGGACGTCGGCGTCAAAGCTCTCGTCGGTGACTTTTACAGTCGCCATGAATGGCTCCTTGGGGCGCTATCGCTCGGCGCGCGGCGCCTCGCTGCATGAGCGCGTGTTGGTGTTGGCCGGATGTGTCCGGGTTCGATGGCAGATGTGGGAGCGAATCGCGGGCAATTCAACTCCGACCGTCGCTCCCTCTCTCCGTTCGTCATCCTCGGGCTCGACCCAAGGATCGGATGATCCGCCGCTCGTGCGACGACGGCGACGCACAGCCCGACCGGCGCCCGGTCCTCGGGTCAAGCCCGAGGATGACGGGGGTTAGGGTGCGAGCGCCGCCGCCAGCAGGGTTTCAGGAATGGGCATCAGCTTGGGCCCGTCGGTCCAGACCAGGGCGGCCTCGACCGGGCGATCGGGATAGAGGCGCTTCAGCACGGCGACATAGACGGCGGCCTGCAACACATAGGCGGGATCGACCGCTTCTATGGCGTCGGGCGCAGGGCGGTTGGTCTTGTAATCGACGACCAGAACCCGTTCGGGTGTTACCACCAGCCGGTCGATGCGGCCGTTGATGGCGACGCCGGGCGGCAGGCCGGGAGCGGACCCGGTCAGGGCGACCTCGGCGCGCGAGCCTTGACCGAAAACAGGGGCGAACCGGGCGTCGGTCAAGACGTCGAAAGCCGCCTTGATCATCTCGGCGCGCTGAGCGTCGTCGAGATCGTTCTCCTTGGCCAGCAGGCGCCGGGCGGCGTCGGGGCGGTCGGCGGGCGCGATCTCGGGCAGGCGTTCCAGCAGCCGGTGGATCAGGTCGCCGCGCCGGAACCGGCCCAGCGCCGCCCCGCCCGCCTCGGTCCTGGCCAGGGGCGAGGGGGCGGGAATGCGGATCGAACCCTCCATCCGCGACGGCGAGGCGAAGCGGGCGGCGGCGTCGGCCGGGGGCGGCGAGGCGGCCCAGGCGGGCAGGACGGAGGCGAGCCGGATTTCATCGGCGGCGACCGGGCGACGCTCGGGATCGAGGCCATACCGACGCACGCCGTTCTCGACCTCGCGCACCTGATCGCCCAGGCGGTCGAAGGTTTCCGAGAGGATCGACCACCAGCTGCCGGCCTCGGCGCCCCGGCTTGAGGCGCGGCCCATGACGATGACGCGGTCGCGGGCACGGGTCAGGGCGACATAGAGCAGGCGCAGGGTCTCGTCGTCGGTGCGGGCCTGGCGCGCGGCGCGGGCGTCGGCCGAGGCCGGGCAGTCGTCCTTGGTCGAGCCGGGCGCCATCAGCCAGGCCTCGCCTTCCCCCTCCGGCGTGACGGCGGGCATCAGGGACGGACCTTGCGCCTTCGCCTTCATGGTGGTGTCGGGCAGGATGACGATGGGCGCCTCCAACCCCTTGGCGCCGTGGACGGTCATCACGCGGACCTCGCCGCGCGCGCCTTCCAGTTCGCGCTTCACCTCGACGTCGGCGGCCTCCAGCTGCGCAAGGCACGTTTCCAGATCGATCGCGCCCCGATTTTCGGCGGCCAGCACCTGGTTCAGGGTCTCGTCGATGGCTTCTTCCGCCTCGCGCCCCAGCCGGGCCAGGATGCGGGCGCGGCCGGAGCGGCCTGTGTCGTCCACGCGGTTCAGGGCCTGGGAGAAGAAGGTGAAGGGGTCGCCGCCGCGCGCGCCGATGGCGGCTTGCAGCGCATCGCGGGCGCGGGTCCATTCGGGGCGTTCGTGCGCCCGGTCGCGCAGGTCGCGCCACAGTTGGCCGGCATTGCGGTTCTCGCGCCCGGCCAGCGCGTAAAGGCCGTCCTCGTCCACATCGCACAGCGGGCTGCGCAGCACCTCGGCCAGGGACAGGTCGTCGTCGGGGAAAAGGGCGAAACGCGCCAGCGAGATCAGGTCGTCGAAGACGATATGGCTGGACAGCTTCAGCCGGTCCGCGCCGGCGACGGGCACGCCTTCGGTCTTCAGCGCGCGGATGATTTCTTCGAACGTCGCGTCGCGGCGGCGGACCAGGACGATGTAGTCGCCATAGCCGGCGGGGCGCAAGTCGCGGGTGCTGCGATCAAAGACGGCGACGCCGCTTTCGACCTGGCGGCGGATCTCGCGGGCCAGGTCGCGGGCCAGGCGCTTCCTGGCGCTGCCGGCGCCTTCCTGATCGACGGGATCGTCCCAGGCGTCGGTTTCGGGCGCGGGCTCGTCCAGGAACAGGGGCCACAGGTCGATGGCGCCGTGCTGGCCGATGCGAGCGGGCAGGTGTCGGGCGATGTCGCCTTGCGGGCCGGTCAGGGCGCGGGTGCGGTCTGGATCGGCGAAGACGGCGTCGACGAAGGCCAGCACCTCTTCGGTCGAGCGATAGGAGGTGTTCAGCTCCGGTCCGGCGAAGGGCTCGCCGGCGCCCTCGGCCAGGGCAAGGAAGGCGCCGCGTTCCTGACGCAGCCGCTCCGGCCGGGCGCCCTGGAAGGAATAGATCGACTGTTTCTCGTCGCCGACGGCGAAGACTGTGCGGCCGGACTTTTCTCCGGAGTAGAACTCGCCGGTCAGGGCGCGGACGATGGCCCATTGTTCGGGGGCGGTGTCCTGGGCCTCGTCGATCAGGACGTGATCGACCCCGCCGTCCAGCTTGTACAGCACCCAGGCGGCGGCCCCGCTTTCAGTCAGCAAAGCGGCGGCGCGCGCGACCAGGTCGGGAAAGTCCAACGCCCCGCGCTGGGTCTTAGCGGCCTCGTAGAAGGCGGCGTGGGCGCGGGCCAGCGTCAGGACCTTGACCGTATCGTCGGCGACCTTGGCCTTGCGCAGGGCCTCGCGCGTGGCGAGGAATTTCGTCTGAAGGTCCAGCAGCCAGCCGACCGCGCCTTGCGGCGCCGACTTGGTGCCCATGCTCTTACGCGGTTCGCCCGCCTGGGTGCAGAAGACCCCGGCCAGGGCCGCGAACCCGGCGTAGGGCGGGGCGGCGACGCTCATGGCGTCGGCTATCTTCTTGTCATTGGCCGAGCCGGTTTCCATGGCCTCGGCCATGCGGTTCCACTCGCCGGGATCGATGAAGGCGACGAAGTCGCGCTCCAGATCCTCCGGGCTGCGATCGCGCTCGGCGCCCGTCAGGGACCGGGGATCGGGCGCGGTTCCGGCCTCGGCGCGGTCGATATAGTCCAGCAGATCGGCGCGTTTCGCCTCGATCATCGACAGCAGGGCCTGGAACCGCTGCCAGTCCAGCTCGACGGCGAAGTGGCTGTAGGCCTGGCCGATGGGACCGTCAGGGTCGGCGACGGCGGCGCGGGCCAGGTCTTCGCGCGCGGCGTGGCTGAGGGCGGTCGCGGCCTGGTCTTCCAGCACGGTGAAGCGGGGTGAGACCCCGGCCTCCAGCGGGAACCGCCGCAGGAGTTTTTCGCAGAAGGCGTGGATGGTCTGGATCTTCAGGCCGCCCGGCGTCTCCAGCGCCCGGGCGAACAGCTTGCGGGCGCGGGAAAGCGCGGCATGGTCCATCGCCTGCGGGTCGCCGTCGTCCAGCCGGGCCAGTTCGCGCGACAGGCTCTCGTCGTCCAGCACGGCCCAGCCGCCCAGCTGGTCGAACAGCCGGGCCTGCATCTCGGCGGCGGCGGCCTTGGTGTAGGTGACGCACAGGATGGCGCCGGGATCGACCTGATCCAGCAGCAGCCGCGCCACCCGGTTGACCAGGGTGGTGGTCTTGCCCGAACCGGCGTTGGCGGTGACGAAGACGGTCAGGCGCGGGTCGGCAGCCAAGATCTGAGGTGGGACGATCTGGGGGACAATGCTCATTCTTCGTCCCCGTCGCCGATCACCGACCATTCCCAGACGCGGGCCAGATGATCGTAGTTGCCGCCCTGGTTGCCCATGAACTGTGGCGCGGCCCAAGAGACGTAAGGCGTGTTCTCGTCATCGAAGCGAGCGACCCGGCGCTTTAGCCCGTCCAGCGCAGCCTTCGCCAGGTCGGCGGCCTCAAGGCCCGAGGCGCGGGTGACGACTTCGCCCGCCGTTTTTCGCCCGACCACGCGGACATAGGTCAGTTCGTCGGGCGTGACCGGGCCGTTGGTGTCCTTGAACCCGCCTTCGGCCAGGATGGCGGCGGTCAGGGTCAGTTGGGGGGCGAAGCCGGACTTGACCTGTTTGGCGGACGGCGCCGAACCGGTCTTGAAGTCCATGACCGCCGCCCCGTCCGACGCCAGCTCGATCCGGTCGGCGAAGGCCTTGACGGTGAAGGGGCCAGCGGGGGCGTCGAAGGTCATCGTCCCCTGCTGTTCCACCAGGATATTGACGCCGCGTGCCCGGCGTCGCCGCTCGAACTCGGTCAGCCAGCGGGCGCAGTTGCGGGCCAACGGCGCCTCGCGGGCCATGGCCGCATCCTCGAACCCGCGCGCGCCCAGTTCGCGCAGCAGATGGTCGTGCAGGATGGCCTCGCAGTCGTCGGGCAGGTCATTGGGCCAGTCCAGCGTCAGCCGCTCGATGGCGGCGTGGACGGCGTTGCCCCGCGCCAGCGCTTCGGCGGACGCGCCGGGCCGCTCCATCGCCTCCAGCCCCAGCACCCACAGGGCGTAGATGGCGTAGGGATCGCGGACCCAGCGTTCGATGCGGGTGACATACAGGCTGCGCGGACGGCGATGCACCGGCGGGCGCGGCTCCGGCCGTTTGGCGAACCGGGGCGGGCCGGGCGGGGGCGCGTCCAGGGCGCGGGCCCGGTCCAGCACAGTCGTGGGGCGCGGCAACGCCACGCCAGCCCCGCGCGTCAGCATCTCCAGCCGCCACAGCCAGCGCGAGCGGACGGCGGGCTGACCGCCGCGCCGCTCGCTGTGGATCAAGATGACCTCGTCGGCGCAGGCGGCCTGGACAAAGTCCTGCGCCGTCTGGCCGAGGCGACGCTCGGGCGGGGGCAGACCCAGCGCCTTTCGCATCGGGCGCGACAGGAAGGGGTCGGTCGGGGCTGCCTGGGGCCAGACGCCCTCCTCCAGCCCGGCCAGGATCATCCGGTCCGCCCTGACTAGACGCGCCTCGATGGCGCCGAGAATGCGCAGCGACGGATGGGTAGCGCCGCCGGTCCGCACGACGTGTTCCTTGACCAGGGACGTGACCAGTTCGGCCAGTTCCGCGCGGCGGATGCGGCCGAGCGACGCCCCGCCCTCGATCAGGCCGGACAACAGGGCGGCGGCGGCCTCGCCGTCGGGACCGGCCCAGGCGTCCTGGCCGGCCAGAGTTTCGATCAGCCGGGTCAGGGCCGAGGCGGCGAGGTTCAGATCCGCGTCGGGCGCGAAGACGGCGGTCGCGGCCTCGACGGCGGTCTGAAGCTGATCGACCAGGCGGGTCGCGGCCGACAGCCGGGCCTGTTTCCATTCCGGCGGCGCCTTGCCGCGCCGGTCGGGCTGGACCGCCTCCAGCAGGCGGCGATGGATGGCGGCGAAGTCGCGCGGGCGGGGACCGCGCAGGGCGTGTTCCTCCAGCGCGGCGACGGCTGCCGCTTGAGAGGCGTCGCCCAGGTCGAACCGGGCCAGCGGATGTTTGACGAGCGCGAGCAGCAGATGGGGCTGGACCGGATCGGCGATCCAGCGGGCGCACAGATCGACCAGGGCGCCGGCGGGGAGGCGCGACAGGGGGGCGCCGGCGGACGAATCGGGGACGACGCCCCAGCGCTCCAGCCGGGCGGCGACGCGGCGGCCCAGGGCCTGATCCGGCGTGACCAGGGCGCAGGTCTTGCCGGGTGTCTCCAGCGTCTCGCGCATCATCAGGGCGATGGCGGCAGCGGCCTCTTCCTCGGCGCGGACGGTCAACGGGGACAGGCCCTGCAGCCCTTCGGCGATGGGGTCGCGCGCCTCGCCGCGCGCGGCGGCGGCCGAGCGGATGTCGCGGATCGCGCGCCGCCAGTCGTCGGTGGCCTCGGCCGGACGCAGAGCTTCGTTGACCAGCCGCTGGCGCGCCAGTGCGCGCGCCTCGACGGCGGCGGGAATGGCGGGACGGAACCAGGGGCGGACGGTTTCGCGCGCGATGTCACAGCGGTCCAGCAGCCGCTTCATCGCACTTTGCGGATGCTGTTCGTCCAGCCGGTCCCAGACGCCCGCGTCCAGATCCAGGTCGAGACCGGGCAGGACGACGCAGCCCAGCGGCGCCCGGGCCACGGCCTTCAGCACGTCGCCGGCGGCGGGAACCGTGCCGGTCGAACCGGCGGCGATGACGGGCTGGCGCGGCGGCTCGCGCTCCCACAGTTCGGCGAGGCGGCGCAGCAGTGTCGCGCGACGCCAGGCCGGATCGACCAGACCCAGTTCGGCCAGACGCTTCGGCCAAGCCTCGACCGCCAAGCCCAGGAACTCGGCCGATCGTTCCCAGTGTTCGGCCATTTCGCCGTCGACCAGGGTCGCGATCCGCTCGGGGTTCTGGATCTCTTCCAGTTGGCAGGAATCGAGGAAACCGCCCAGCGCATCGGCCAGATCCAGCGCGCGCATCGGGCTCAGGGACGCATCGAACTGTTCGACGATCATCCGCGCCATCTCGAACCGGCGGGTCAGGGCGGGGATGGCGGGCGGCAGGTCCAGACCCAGGGCGCCGGGGGTGAAGGGCGGCTCGTCCTCCTCCAGATCGCCCAGCGGCCGCACCTGAGGCAGCAGGATGGGGCGACCCTGCGACAGCTTGGACAGGGCGCCGGTGAAGGCGCGCGCGGCCCGGCGGTTGGGCAGCAGGATGGTGGCGTCCGAAAGGGTTTCGGGCGGCAGATCGCCCAGCCAGGCCAGCACCCCGGCGGCCAGGTCCTCAAGAAACGGCCGGTGCGCTGGGATGGCGTACCAGCGAGGCGTGTCGCTCAGAAATGGATCGAAGACGCTCACGCCTCTCCCGCCAGTTTCGCCTCGGCCTCATCCCGCGCCTGCGGGTCGCCGACGTGCATCCAGGCGCCGTCCAGGACGCAGCCGAACAGACGACCCTCGGCGGCGGACTTGCGCCATAGCGGGCTTAAGGAAAAGGGGCCTTCGGGGCCGTGATCGGCGTATCCGGGCCGGGTGATGTGGACGCCCATATAGGCGAACGGTGCGGACGGGGCGTCGCCCCGGAACGTCAGCGTCCCGTCGTCGGCCATGAAGAAATCGCCGTCGCCCTCAAAGCCGATGGAGCCTTCGCGGCGGGCCAGCAGCAGGGCGGCGTCCATCGTCTCGGGATTCCACAGCCGGATCAGATCAGTGAGGGCGTCGCCTCGGTCGATCCAGACGCTGTCGATATTGGCGACGAAGACCGGATCCTCGCCCAGCAGGAGATGGGCCTTCTTAAGGCCGCCGCCGGTCTCCAGAAGTTCGGCGCGTTCGTCGGAGATGACGATCTGCGGGCCGCGTCCGCGCGCCGCCAGATGCGCTTCCAGTCGGTCGGCGAACCAGTGGACATTGACCACGGCCTTTTCGACGCCGGCCTCCGCCAGACGGTCCAGCACACGGTCGATCAAGGCGCGGCCTTGGACCTCGACCAGGGCCTTGGGCCGGTCGTCGGTCAGAGGGCGCATCCGCGTGCCCAGGCCGGCGGCGAGCACCATTGCGGTCTTTGGAGCGGTCATGCGCGCACCTCGGCAGGAACGTGGCGGTCGAACCAGCGAGCGACGGGCGCCAGGGCCGGCTGGTCCAGATTGGCGTTCAGGTGTCGCCACATGCGCGGCAGGAACTGACGGTAACGGGGCTTGCCGTCGCGCGCGACCAGGCGGGCGAAGATGCCGATGATCCGCGCCTCGTTGAGGGCGGCCAGGCCGGCGTAGTCGGCCATGAAGGCGGCGCGGTCCACGCGAGGGCGCAGGGCGAAATAGCGGTCCAGAGCCTCGGCCTCCAGCGCCGGCGACACGTCGCGGCGGGCGTCCTGCAGCAGGGAGTGCAGGTCCCACGACGGGTGGGCGCGCACCGCGTCCTGGAAGTCGATCATGCCGACGCGGGCGGCGCCGTCGCGCTCGGGCAGCCAGATCAGGTTTTCCGCATGATAGTCGCGGTGGGCCATGACCGAGGCCCCGGCCGCGCCCGAGGCGACGATCGGCGCCCAGGCCGCGCGCCAGTCGGCGATGGCGGCGGCGTCGAAGCGGACGCGGTCGTCGAGCTTCGGCAGCCATTCGACGAACAGGTCGGCCCCGCCCTGAAGCGCCGTCTCGTCATAGCTCAGCAGCGGCCAGTCGCCGCCGGGCCCGTGCAAGATTTCGGGCGGAGCGCCGGCCTCGTGCAGAACGGCCATGGCCTCGATGGCGGCCAGATAAAGCGGCGTCTCGTCGGCGCCGTCTTCGATCACGCGGGCGAACAGGTCGTCGCCGAAATCCTCCAGCACGGCTAAACCATTGGCGGCGTCCAGCGACGGAATTTCGGGGGCGGACAGGCCCAGGGACTTCAGATGGGCGGCGACGGCGGCGAAGGCCTCGATCCGGCCGGCGGACAGGCGGGCGACGGCGTTCCAGCCGGCGGCCTGACGCTGCTCGGGCGTCCAGCGCGGATCGCACGGCTGGCTTTCGGCGGCGGGCGCCTGATCCATCAGCATCAAGGTCGGACCGGTCGTCGGCGTTAGCCGCTCATACCGCCGCGTCGAGGCGTCGCCGGGCAGGGGCGCGCGCACGGCGTCGGTCAGGCCGGCGGCCTTCAGGAAGTCGAGACGGAGGGTTTCGCGGTCAGACATGCAGATCCTTCAGCCCCGTTTCCCATCGGCCTACGCCGGAAACGGTCGCAAGGCGGCCGTCGCCCTGTTCGGAGATTTCGACGATCAGCTGGTCCGCTCCTAAGAACCGGCCGGGATCGTCGCCAAGACGCTCGGGCCATTCGATCACGGCGCATCCCTCGTCCAGCGCCTCGTCCAGCCCGATCTCGAACGCCTCTTCCGGCCGGGTGAGGCGATAGAGGTCGAAATGGGCGACGGGCGGGTCGCCTTCGTAGAATTGGACCAGGGTGAAGGTCGGACTGGGCACGTCCTCATCCGGCGTGGTCAGGGCGCGGATCAGGCCGCGCGCCAGGGTCGACTTGCCCATGCCCAGCGGACCGTAGAGCAGCAGACTGTCGCCCGGCGCCAGCAGGGGGGCGATGGCCTGGCCCAGGGCGGTGGTGGCCTCGGCGTCGGGCAGGGCGATCTTCATGCGAACACCGCGTCGTGGTCGGCGGCCAGGGTGCGCTCGGTGAAGGTCTTCAACGCCTCGGTGGCCCTGGCGGCGTCCACGTCCAGCCGGTCTGCGGGAATGGGCAGGCCGACATCGACGCCGAACGGCTTGCCTTCCTTGTTCAGCAACTCGTGAAACAGGGTCACGTCGCGCAGCTCCTGCGAGACCTTGTCGAACAGGTGAAACAGCCGGCTGTAGGGGCCGGTGACATGCATGGGGATCACCGGCGCATCGTATTTGCGCGCCATCGAGGCGGCGGTCGGGGCCCATTCGGGATCGGTCAGGACGCCGTTCCTCTCGCGCGCCAGACGACCGGCGGGGAACATGACGACGCAGCGTTCGGCCTCGAACGCCTCCCTGGCGGCGTTCAGGGTGGCGCGGGTCTTTTCGCGGGTGCGTTTGTCGTGCACCCATTCGACGGGGATGATGGTCTCGGCCAACCGGGGCGAAACGCGTATGGCGTCGGCGTTGGCGAAGAAGATCATGTCGCTGCGCCGCTGCTTGATCGCGTCGAATACGGCGACCCCGTCGGCGATGCCGGTGGGGTGGTTGCAGACGACGACGCAGCGGCCGGTCGCCGGCAGGCGGTCCAGATTCGTCGTCGTCACCTTCAGCTTCAGCAGGTCCGAGACGTAGTCGAAGGTCTCGGTCCCCGACAGGTCGCGGATCGCGTCGGCCATCCGCACCGCCGCCCCATAGCCCAGCACGCCGTAAAGCGCCGGCCGCACGACCGGCCACAGCGGCGAGGCGGTCAGGCGCGGCGCGCGTTCGGCGATCAGCACATCGACGATGTGGGGCTGACGGCGGGCGGGAAGGGTGGCGGCGGTCATGAAAGATCGCTTGTCGCCGGTTCGGTCGGAGGGGGCAAGATGGGGTGAATGGACGGGCGTTGCTGATGTCGCTTCGCAGCAACTTCCGCCCGGCGAACGGTGGTGCTACGCCTCGCGGCCAGAAAGCTTCGCGAGGAAGATCTTGATGCGTCACCGTTCCCTTCTGTCCGCCGCCTGCGCGGCTGTTGCGCTGATGAGCGCCGCGCCTGCCCTGGCCCAGACGCCGTCCGCGCCGGTTCCGGCCGCGCCCGCGACGCCGGACGCCTTCACCTACAAGGACATGATCTCGGCCAATCGTCTGGGCGATCCGCAGGTGTCGCCGGACGGCCGCTACGTCGTCTATTCGGTCACGACGACGGACGTGGAGGCCAACCGCCGCACCGGCAGCCTGTGGATACTGGACCTAAACGCCCCGGACGCCGCGCCGCGCCGCCTGGCCATCTCGGATCAGGGCGCCAACACCGCGCGCTGGGGCGGGGACGGCAATCTGTATTTCCTGTCGGGCAAGTCGGGCGCGAGCCAGGTGTGGCGCGTGGCCTCGCCCACGTCGGCGCCGGTTCAGGTGACGAACCTGCCCACCGACGTGAACGCCTATCGGATCAGCCCGTCGGGCGACAAGGTGGCCGTCTCCCTGGCCGTCTATCCGAACGCGGCCGACCTGAACGCCTCGGTCCAGCAGGGCAAGGCCATCGCCGAGCAGAAGACGACGGGCCAGGTCTATGACCGCATGTTCGTGCGTCACTGGGACACCTGGAACGATCACACCCAGAACCACCTGTTCGTCCAGTCGATCGGCCGTGACGGCAAGGCCACGGGCACGCCGGTCTGGATCACCAAGGGCTTTGACGGCGACACGCCCTCCAAACCCTTCGGCGACGAAAGCGAGTTCGTCTTCACCCCGGCGGGCGACGCCGTGGTCTTCTCGGCGCGTCTCGCCGGTCAGACCGAGCCGTGGAGCACCAACTTCGACCTGTGGAAGACCAACGGCCTGTCGGGCGACGGCACCTTCACCAATCTGACCGACGGCAACGACGCCTGGGACACCGGCCCGGTCTTCTCGCCGGACGGACGGACCCTGGCCTATCGCGCCATGGCGCGGCCGGGTTTTGAAGCCGACCGCTATCAGATCGTGCTGATGGACGTCGAAACGGGCCAGAAGCGCGAGATCGCCTCGAACTGGGATCGCTCGGCCGACACGCTGCAATGGTCGCGTGACGGCCAGACGCTGTACACGACGGCGGGCGACGTCGGTTCGACCAAGCTGTTTTCGGTGGATACACGCAACGGCGTGGTGACGCCGATCACGGGCGCGGGCCACGTCTCGGCCTTCCAGCAGACGCCGTCGGGCTTCGTCTTCGCCCAGGACAGCCTGCGCGAGCCGGGCGACCTGTATTTCAAGACCTATCTGGGTCGCGAAATGCCGCGTCGTCTGACTGAGGCCAACCCCGCCTTCGCCGCCAAACAGTTCGGCCAGTATGAGCAGTTCAGCTTCGCCGGCTGGAACAACGAGACGGTCCACGGCTATGTCATCAAGCCGGTTGGATACGTCGAGGGTCGCAAATATCCGGTCGCCTTCCTGATCCACGGCGGGCCGCAGGGTTCGTTCGGGGACGGCTGGTCCTATCGCTGGAACCCCGAGACCTATGCGGGCGCCGGCTATGCGGTGGTGATGATCGATTTCCACGGCTCGACCGGCTACGGCCAGGCCTTCACCGACGCGATCAGCCAGCACTGGGGCGACCGCCCTCTGGAAGACCTGCAGAAGGGCTGGGCGGCGGCTCAAGCGAAATACAGCTTCCTGGACGGCGATAACGCCTGTGCGCTGGGCGCCTCCTACGGCGGCTATATGATCAACTGGATCGCCGGCAACTGGTCCAATGAGTTCAAGTGCCTGGTCAACCACGACGGCGTCTTCGACACCTTCGGCATGGGCTATTCGACCGAGGAGCTGTGGTTCACCGAGTGGGAATACGGCGGCACGCCATGGGACAAACCGGAGGGCTATCAGAAGTTCAACCCGGCCAACCACGTCGATAACTGGAAGACGCCGATGCTGGTGGTTCAGGGCGACCGCGACTTCCGCATCCCGACCGCCCAAGGCCTGTCGACCTTCACCGCCCTGCAACGGCGCGGCATCGACAGCCGCCTGGTCTTCTTCCCCAACGAAAACCACTGGGTGCTGAAGCCGGCCAACAGCCTGCAATGGCACAATGAGGTGTTCGGCTGGCTGAACAAATATCTGACGCCGACGCAGTAAGAGGCGTCCGTCCAGACGACAAAAAGGGGCGCGGTCCGACGACCGCGCCCCTTCTTCATGCGCGTTTGGTCGGGATCAGAGCGCGGCGCGCTGCATCGGCGCGCCGGCCAGGCGGTCATACTGATGCGCGGTCATGCAGCGCGGCGCGGCCCAGCGCTGGCCCGACTGATAGGCGGCGACCGCCTGTTGCGCGGTGACGAAGCTGGGCGTCGCGCCGTGGTCGCGCTGATAGGCCGTGCGTGAGGCCACATCGGTTCCGCACACCTTGACGGTTTGCAGCACGGCTGCGCGCTCGGCCGGTCGCAGACTTTGCGCCAGCGCCGGCGTCGTTGCGGCCGCCAGGGCGGCGGCGATCAGGGCGGGGGTCAGAAAACGGGTCATCGGCAATCCTCCACGGCCTGAATTAAGATCAGGACTCTGACGAATTATGCGCCGATCTTCGCGATTGTAAAGATTATGCGACAACTTCACGTCAAATCGACGACGGTTGACGCTGCGGCGCCAAACCGGGTCTGGCGCGTTTCCTGTGGCTGACGGAGACGAGCGCTTGTCGAACCTACGGAATTGGCGGACTTTTCACACCACCCTTCAAGAGCGGGCGTGGGCGCCGGCGGGTGCGCGCCTGCTGACGTGGCGCGACTGGGTGCGCGACAACGATCCCGTCTATGCCGCGGCTCGACGGCCCGGGCTGGCGGAAAAATGGGCGGCGAGCGTGGTGCTGGTCGTCGTGGCAGCCGCCGTTCTTTTCCTGGCCCTGTTCGACTGGAACATGCTGCGCGGGCCCATCGGCCGCTGGGCCTCGGTCAAATACGATCGCCAAATCGCCCTGACCGGGGATCTGGACGTCAATCTGTTCAGCTGGACCCCGTCCGCCGTGGTGCGCGGGCTGAAGATCGGCGGGCCAGACTGGGCGTCGGATCGGGACACGGCCGCCGTCGATGAAATTCGCGCTTCGGTGCGACTGAGAAAACTGCTCGCCGGTCAGGTGGAGATGCCCCTGCTCAGCTTCACCCGACCCCGCGTCGTCCTGATCTCGACCAAGGACGGTCGCAAGAGCTGGGTGCTGAATCCCGACAAGCCGGATACGGGCGAGGGGCTGAAGCTGCCGGTGATCCAGCAACTGGTCATCAAGGACGGCCAGCTGTCATTCGATGAACAGCGGCGCGGTTTGACCTTGGAGGCGGCGGTCAATGCGCGCGAGGCGGCAGGGGGCGCAGCGGGTTTCCTGCTGGAAGGGCGCGGCGCCGTGAACGGATCGCCACTGACGCTGAAGGTCGAGGGCGGCCCCTTCGTCAACATTCGTCGCAACCGACCTTATCGCTTCGAGGCCGCCGTCAATGGGGCAGGATCATCCCTGATCGCCAAGGGTGCCATCACGCGGCCGTTCGATCTGGGGCGGTTCGATGCGACCCTTACCATGCAGGGGCGTGATCTGTCGGATCTGTATCTGCTGACGGGCGTGACCCTGCCCAATACGCCGCCTTATCGGTTGTCTGGGGCGCTGAACCGCAATGAGCGGGTCTGGACCTTCAAGGATTTCGATGGGCGCGTCGGCGCCTCCGATCTGTCGGGCCAGGTGAGGGTCGATGCCGCCCAGCGTTTGCGCGTCGACGCCGACTTGACCTCGCGCCGTCTGGACATCGACGACCTAGCCGCCGTCCTGGGCGCGCGGACCCGGACCAATGCGGCGGGCACCGATACCGAGGCGCCGGTCGTGGTGGGCGGCAAGCTGCTGCCGGACGCCAAGCTTCAGACCGAGCGGCTGCAGACCATGGACGGGACCCTGTCCTATCGGGCCGGGTCGGTGAAGGCGAACGCCTTCGACGTGCGGCAGGTGAACCTTGGTGCGGATCTGAAGGGCGGCATTCTGAAGCTGGATCCGATCAGCTTCGACTTCAACCGGGGCGCGCTGAACGGGACGGCGCGGATCAATGCGACGAAGGCGACGCCCTACAGCAGCGTGGATATGCGGCTGGCGGGCTATCCGCTGGAATCTATCATTCCAGCGCGCAATGGTTCTGTTCCGCTTAGCGGTCGGGCGCTCGGCCGGGCCAAGCTGGAGGGGCCGGGGGCCTCGATCCACGATTTCGCCGCCGCATCCAAGGGATCGCTCAGTCTGGTGGTGCCGAACGGCAAGATGCGGGCGGCCTTCGCCGAACTGCTTGGCATCAACGCCAGCGCGGGCCTGTTGAAGCTGCTGAGCGGCGACCAGTCGACCAGTCAAATCCGCTGCGCCGTCGCCGACTTCAACGTCAGCGGCGGCACGGCGACCGCCCGCACCTTCGTCATCGACACCGATGTGGTGCTGGCCCAGGGCAAGGGCAGCATCAACCTGGGCGCCGAGACGCTGAACCTGAGGATCGACGGCGAATCCAAGAAGCCGCGTCTGCTGCGTCTGTGGGCGCCGATCACCGTCTCCGGCCCGCTGACCGCGCCCAAGGTCGGGGTCGATGTCGGTTCGGTCGTGTCGCAAGGCGGTCTGGCGGGCCTGTTGGGCGCGGTGGTGGCGCCGGTCACGGCCCTGTTCGCCTTCGTTGATCCGGGCCTGGCCGACGACGCCGACTGCGGCCGGCTAATCGCCAACGCCCGCTGATCGTTGATGACGACGACCGAACCGGCGACCCGAGCGTATTGTGGGTGATGGAGCCTTTTGCATGACCCGCCGTGGACTGTTCGCGCCCGCCCTTGGGCTTCTCGCCGCCGCCTGCTCGCCGCTGAGCCTGCTGAATACCTTGGGGCCAAGGGACGGCGGGGTGCGACGCGTCGCGCGCGACATTCCCTATGGCGACGATCCGCGCCAGCAGATGGATCTCTATGCGCCAACCGCGCCCGGCCCCTATCAGGCCCTGGTCTTTTTCTATGGCGGCGGCTGGGATTCGGGTTCGCGCAGCCAGTATGGCTGGGCGGCGCAAGCCTTGGCGGCGCGCGGGTTCGTGGTCGCCCTGCCGGACTACCGGATCGTGCCCCAGGTCGTCTTCCCGGCCTTCATCGAAGACGCGGCCGCCGCCACGGCCAAGGCGGCCCAGGTGGTCGGTCAATATGGCGGCGATCCTGCGCGGCTTGGGGTGCTGGGCCATTCGGCGGGCGCGCATCTGGCGATGATGATCGCCCTGGACCGACGCTATATGGCCGCCGTCGGCCGTCCCGATCTGATCAAGGCGGCGGCGGGACTGGCGGGCCCTTATGACTTTTTGCCCTTCGACGTGGCGGCGTCGCAGAACGCCTTCGGCCGTGCGCCGGACCCGACCCTGACCCAGCCCGTGACCTTCGTCCGCGCCGACGCCCCGCCGATCTGGCTGGGCCACGGCACGGCCGACACGGTGGTCCACGACGAGGACACGGTCATTCTGGATCAGCGGATGCGCGCGGTTGGCGGACGCTCGGAGGCCAAGCTTTATCCCGGCCTGGACCACGCCGACCTGATCGCGACCTTCTCGCCCCTGTTCCGCAAGAAGGCGACGGTGCTGACCGATGTGACGGAGTTCTTCCACCGGCAGCTGGGCTGAACCGACGAAGAGTGGTGCGGGCGGCCGGGGTCGAACCGGCACTCCTTTCGGAACTGGATTTTGAGTCCAGCGCGTCTACCAATTCCACCACGCCCGCAGCGGAAGGACCGCCTCATGCCACAGAGGCGAAGGCCGCGTCCAGCCCGAAGCGTCAGGCCGCGACCTCCACATGGCTATCCGTGCCGCCGGACTGGATGCGGCGGGCGCGGATGTACATTTCGACGCGCTGCATCACGATCAGGCCCATGGCGACGACCAGGAAGGCATCGGTGACGGCCAGGGCGTTCAGATGCCAGGCGGCGGCGTGGCTTTCGATCAGGTCGCGCAGCAGCGACCGGCCGGCGAACAGCACGACCAGCAGGATCAGCCCCAGCGGCGAGGCCTGGGCCATCAGGGAGCCGTCCGGCTCCTTTTCGATGGTGACGGTCTTGCCGCGATACCAACCGGCGACGCCGCCCAGGAGGCCACCGATGGCCAGCACCGCCCAGGCGTCTGGGCCGAAGGGCGAATGGGGCAGGTCGGCGTTCTGGGCCGTTCCCCACAGGCCCAGGCCGATCAGCGGCAGGACGATGGCCGGCATGACCCATAGCAGGTGCGGCTTCAGCACCCGCTTCCGACGATTCTTCAACAGCACCACCACCAGCATGATCGGAATCATGAGCAGCGGGATCAGTTTTTCAGGCGGCACGTCGTCTCTCCCCAAAGACAGGATGCGGCCTCCCCCGAGGCCGCTGTCAGCACCCTATCGGCGTCAGTCCGCGCTGGATAGCGGCGCGACGGTCTGTTCGATGGCGCCGAAGATCGAATGATGACGCGCGTCCAGCATTTCGATCCGCACCGTGTCGCCGTGTTTCAGGAAGGGCGTCTCGGCCGCGCCGCGCAGGATCGTTTCGACCGTGCGGACCTCGGCGATGCAGGAGTAGCCCAGGCCGCCTTCCTTGACCGGCTTGCCGGGGCCGCCGTCGGCGTCCTTGTTCGACACCGTGCCCGAACCGATGATGGTGCCGGCGCCCAGCGAGCGGGTCTTGGCCAGGTGGGCGATCAGGGTTCCGAAGTCGAAGGTCATGTCGACGCCGGCGTCGGCCTTGCCGAAGTCCTCGCCATTCAGCTGCACCGAGAGGGCGCCGTGCAGCTTGCCGTCCTTCCATCGGTCGCCCAGCGCTTCGGGCGTGACCAGGACCGGCGACAGGGCGCTAGCGGGCTTGGACTGGACGAAGCCGAAGCCCTTGGCCAGTTCAGCGGGGATCAGATTGCGCAGGCTCACGTCGTTGACCAGGCCGACCAGGCGAATGGCGTCGAGCGCCTGTTCGCGCGTCGCGCCCTGCGGCACGTCGCCGACGACCACGACGATCTCGGCCTCCAGGTCGCAGCCCCAGGCCTCGTCGGCCAGCGGGATCGGATCGCGCGGCGACAGGAAGCTGTCGGAGCCGCCCTGGTACATCAGCGGGTCGGTCCAGAAGCTCTCGGGCATTTCGGCGCCGCGCGCCTTCCGCACCAGTTCGACGTGGTTCACATAGGCCGAGCCGTCCGCCCACTGATAGGCGCGGGGCAGGGGGGAGGCGGCGTCGCGTTCGTGGAAACGGCCGCGCGGCACGGCCTCATGCTCCAGGCTTTCGGCCAGGGCCTCGAGGCGAGGACCGCAACGCTCCCAGTCATCGAGCGCCGCCTGCAGCGTCGGGGCAATCAGGAAGGCGTCTGTGAACCAGTTCAGGTCCTGAGAGACGACAACGAGGCGGCCGTCGCGGCCGTGCTTGAGCGAGGCGAGTTTCATGACCAAGGCCTAGACCGGATTTGCGATGTTGGGAACGGCGGAATCAGTCGGCGGCCGTCAGCAGGGCTCGGGCCTCGGCGCCGGTGCGCGCGGCGCGGTCGCGGACCTCGACCTCGACGATGACGCCGCCCTCGGGCTCGACGGCCCACAGGTAGCGACGCTCGACCTCGACCGTACGGCCGGACGGCGCGAAACCCTCATAGCTGTCGCCCCACGGCGTGATCTTCCTGACCTCGACGAAGGGCATGGCGCAGGCGGCGTCCAGCTCCTCGTTGGCCATCACGGTCAGTTCGTCATCGGATGCAGGCATGGGTCTCGGTCTTAGAAAAAAGAGAGTCTAATTCGTCTAATTGGTCTGAACGGGTGCTCAGGGTTCGTCGGCGTAGATGGCGACGCGGACGGGGCCGGTCGAGGAGACCGCGCCGCGATACATGCCCGAGGTGGACATGGCGAAGGCGGGGCGGCCATCCAGGCCCATGACGATGACGCCGCCCTTGCCGCCCAGACCATCGGCGTCGTCGATCTCCGCCTGACCGGCGGCCTGCGTCGCCGCGCCTCCCGCAATGCGCGCGCAGATGTCGCGGGCGACGGTGGCGCGGATGAAATATTCGCCGTCGCCGGTGGCGGACACCGCGCAGCCGTCGGCGTTGGACGCGTAGGTGCCGGCGCCGATGATCGGCACGTCCCCGACCCGTCCCCAGCGTTTGGCGGTCATGCCGCCGGTCGAGGTGGCGGCGGCGAGGCGACCCTGGCTGTCCAGCGCCACGGCGCCGACCGTGCCGAACTTCTTCTCGTTCAGGGGCGGGGCGACTTCGGCCTGAGCGCCCGGTAGAGACGCGCCGACGGGACGCTCGGGGATCGGCTGTCCGGCCTCGGTCAGGGCCTTGACCAGCCCCTGCCAGCGGCGCTCGGTGAAGAAGAAGTCCGGGTCGACCTGCTCCAGCCCGACCGAGGCGGCGAAGGCGTCGGCGCCGGGGCCGATCAGCATGACGTGGGGCGACCGCTCCATCACCGCGCGGGCGGCGGCGACGGGGTGACGCGTGGTGGTCAGGCCGGCGACGGACCCGGCGGTCAGGTCCGAGCCGTTCATGACGGCGGCGTCCAGCTCGTTACGGCCCGCTGCGGTGAAGACCGCCCCGCGCCCGGCGTTGAACAGGGGATCGTCCTCCATGACCTGAACGGCGGCCTGGACCGCATCCAGCGCCGAGCCGCCGCTTTTCAGCACGGCCGAACCGGCGTCCAGCGCGCCTTGCAGCGCCGCGCGATAGGCCGCGTCCTGCTCGGGCGTCAGGCTGGCCCGCTCGATCACGCCCGCCCCGCCATGGATGGCCAGCGACCATTGCGGCGCGGCGTCCTGGGCGTGCGCCGAGGAGAAACACAGTGCAAAGAGTGCAATCAGTGCCGAACAGGCGATGCGCATCATGAAATTCCTCCCGGCGCCGGATCAGGACGCACCCCGTCGGCAGGACGTCGGCGCCCGCCACTGTAACCCATGACGGGGTCGTGTCAGGCTGATCGATCAAAGAAAACGAAGCTCATAACCAAGTCGGGCGAATCTCGGCGGTCCTGTGTGCGAAATCGCGCAGATCGAACGTGTTCAGTAGCGTGCAGGTGGCTGTTTCGATTGAAAAAACATTCAGCATGGCGCCTTTTTGCGCGTCGCGCATTGTGGGCGCATGACTGCATCGATCGCCTTTGTCGGAGCGGGGCCAACCACTCTCTACGCGCTTCACGCCCTGCTGTCCCAAGGCGACCTGCCGGCGCGCATCACCGTGATCGAGGCGCGCGGCGCTGCGGGATCGGGCAGCCCCTACAGCGCCGAGTGGAACGACCGGGCGATGCTGTCGAACATCGCCAGCGTGGAAATCCCGCCGGTCACGCAAACCCTGGCGGAATGGCTGGCGGCACGGACCTCGGCGGAGTTGCACGCGCTGGACGTCGACCCTGCCGCGCTGGATGAGCGCAGTTTCGTGCCGCGTCTCGCTTTGGGGCGCTATTTCGAGGACCAGTTCAGAGCCCTTGTGGAACGGGCGAGGGCCGCTGGCGTCTCAATCCAGGTGATGACCGACTGTCGCGTCGTCGACGCCGCGAACACGCCGGACGGCATCGAACTGACCTCTGTCTCGCCGCCCTCGCTGCGCGCAAGCAAGGCGATCTTCGATCATGTGGTCTTGGCTACGGGCCACCAATGGCCGTCACGACAGCAGAGCCGTCCCGGCTATTACCTCAGTCCATGGCCGGCCTCTGCGCTGTGCAAGATTCCCGCGACGGACATCGGAATCCGCGGCTCGTCCTTGACGGCGATCGATGCGGCGGTCGCCCTGGCGGGGTCGCACGGCGCCTTCGTCCGTCGAGGCGACCGACTGGTGTACGAACCCGCCTTGGACACCGAGGCGTTTCGCCTGACCATGATGTCGCGCAAGGGCATCCTGCCGGAAGCGGACTTCTATTTTCCGCTGCCCCACGCGCCGTTGGACATCTGCACACCGGAAGCGGTCGCAGCCTTGATCGGGCAGGAGACGGGCGGTCTTCTGGATGAGGTGTTCGACCTCTTCCGGCGCGAGCTGATCCAAGCCGATTCGGCCTACGCGGCCGAAACGGCGTTGGGCGAGGCCACGCTGGAGACATTCGCCCAGGCCTATTTCGCCCGACGTGCGGCGAGCGATCCGTTCGTCTGGGCTGCGGCGAACCTGGAAGAAGCGCGGGCCAATCACGCCGCCACGGTCACGGTGGCGTGGCGCGACGCCATCCTTCGCATGCATGAAGTCGTCGCTGCGATCGTGCCGCATCTGGACGCCGCGCAGTTCGAGCGCTTCAGCCGGGTGTTCAAGCCGATCTTCGTCGATGTCTACGCCGGGGTGCCGCATGAATCGATCGAGCGGATGCTGGCCTTGCACGAGGCCGGCAAGCTGGAGGTTCTGACGCTCGGCGAGGACCACGCGGTCGATACGCAAAGTCCGGAAGTTGGGGCCGACGTGACGATCGCCGGACGGACAAGACATTTCCCGGTCTTCATCGAGGCGACGGGCCAGCAGGCCCTGGCTGCGATCCAGTTTCCGTTCCTGTCGCTGCTGGAGCAGGGCATCGTTCGCGACGAGGTCGCCAATGACGCGCCCGACGTGGTGCGCGGCATTGCTGTCGATGAGCTGTTTCGACCCGTTGATGCGCCCCTGCCGCCGGACCGGCTGTTTTGCCTGACGCTGCCGTTCCTGATGGGCCGCCACCCCTTCGCGCAAGGCATCACCAGTTCCTTCGAAATGGGAGGGATCGTCGGGCGCAGGCTGGCGTTGGTGGTCAAAGGCGAGGAGAACCCGACCCATCCCGCCGCCTCGGCGGCCTGAAGCGAGACCTGATGAAGCTGTTTGCGATCTACATCGGCGGCGAGCACCCCGGCGCCAATATCGAAGTGCATGATATGCGCTTCATCGCCGCCCCCTCGATCGAGGGCACCTACGACACTCTGCGTGAACAGTGGTGGGGCAAGACGGGCAGTCTGCACATCGATTGCTGGTCGGAGATTTCACACGCGGACGGCTATGACGTCAGCCTGCGTCCCGAGCCCTACACCGGCCAGGAGAAGCTCTATTACGTGAACCTGGGCGGCTATGACGGGGTGGCCTTCGTCGAACAGCACCGCAACGTCTTCGTCGTCGCCGAAACCCTTCAGGCCGCCAAGGCGCGCGCCATCAAGCTGGCCTCAGGCTGGAGCGACGCCCACCGCGACGAGATGTATGAGGCCGAACAGGCCTTCGCGCTCCAAGACGCCGCCCAGGCCCAGCGGATGCATATCCATCTGACGCCCCGCCCGATGTCCGGCGACCCGAGCTTCACCTGCCGCTACATGCCCCTTCGCTAATGCAAAGGGGCGCCCTCACCCCCGGTGGTGCAGGCGCTTCCACACCTGATAGCCGACGATGGGGGCGAAGCCACAGAGGAGGGCGGCGACCAGGACCATCCAGAAGCCGCCGCCCAGCCAGTATTCGCCGGCCAAGGCCCCGGCGCCGGCCGCCAGGACCGGGCCGAGCCAGGGCAGCCAGGTCGGCGGCCGCATCTTCATTCAGGCGTCGACCTTGATGACGCCGCGACGGATCTGGTCCAGTTCGATGGAGTCGAACAGGGCCTGGAAGTTGCCGTTGCCGAAGCCTTCGTTGCCCTTGCGCTGGATGATCTCGAAGAAGATTGGACCGAAGGTGTCCTGGGTGAAGATCTGCAGCAGCAGGCCTTCCTCGTCCGAACCGTCGATCAGGATGCGGTTCTTGCGCATCCGCTCCACGTCCTCGCCGTGGTTGGGCAGGCGTTTGTCGATCAGTTCGAAATAGGTCTCGATGGTGTCCTGGAAGACGACGCCGCGTTCCTTCATCGCCTCGACCGTCTCGAAGATGTTCTCGGTCGTCAGGGCGATGTGCTGGATGCCCTCGCCGTTGTAGCGACGAATGAACTCCTCGATCTGGGAGTTCTCGTCCTGGCTTTCGTTCAGCGGGATGCGGATGGCGCGGTCGGGCGCGATCATGGCCTGAGAGAACAGGCCCGTCGCCTTGCCCTTGATGTCGAAATACTTCTGCTCCTCGAAGTTGAAGATCGAGTTGTAGAAGCCCGACCAGGTGCGCATCTGGCCGCGACGGACATTGTGGGTCAGGTGGTCCAGGATCTCCAGGCCCATCGAATTCTTGCGCTCGGCCTCTTCCCAGCCCTCGATCTCGTCCCAGGCGTCATAGAGCGAGCCGGCGTCGCCGTACTGGTCGATGACGTAGAGCAGCGAGCCGCCGATGCCTTGGAGGATGTAAGGGTAGTCGTCACCCAGCGCGCCGCCGTCCACTCCCTCGGCCGGCTTGGCTCCACGCGCGACCGCGCCTTCATAGGCGACCTTGGCGTCGTTGGTGCGGAAGGCCATGCCGTTGGCGGATGGGCCGTGATCGCGGGCGAAGATTTCCGCTTGGCTCCCCGGATATGCTCGAGGAGAGCGGTGGACCAGGAAGCTGATATCGCCCTGTTTCAGGCGCACCACGTCGGTCTTGGGGTTCACGTGCGTCTGGGTGAAGCCCATCAGCTCCAGGCGCGAAATCATCGCCTCTGGCTCGGGGCCGGTGAATTCGACGAACTCGAAACCGTCGACGCCGAGGGGGTTTTCTTGGTCGATCTGTTCCGCCGTAGCCTGGGTCATGTCGTTCATGGCGCGTCTCCCGCGTGATCTTGAGGGCGGTCTGGCCGCCGATTGGCGCGGAACCTAGTCACAGAAGACGACGGAGCCAAGACGAAGCCACGGGGTCGTGATGACGGACGACCCCGCAAGTCTCATGCGATCAGCGCAGGACCGCTTCGGGATCGACCAGCCGGACGTCGTGCATCTGGTCCAGATAGGCCTCGTAGTAGCCCTTGTGCGAGGCGCCGACGATGGTCAGCATCCGCGTGCCCGGATAGCGGCCCAGAACATCGCGCATATTGGCGACCATGCGCAGATTGCGCGTCTCCCAATAGCCCAGGTAGCGGCGGCCGAAGGCCTGCGGCGAGGGTTCGACCAGGGTGGCGCCGAAGTCGGACTGATAGGTCAGGGTCGGCGTCGTCGGCGCATTATAGACGCGGTACATGCGCAGCACGCCGTCGGGCTGATCAAGAGCGGCCTCAAGTTCGGCGCTCTGGGTCCGGCGCGCCTGGGTGGCGGGATTGTTCCAGGCGCCCATGATGGCGTCGCCATAGGCCTTCTTCTCGGCGGGATCGGTCGGATCGGGCGTGTCGGCGGTGTGGTCGTCGACGCTCCACAACCGCTCCAGCCCCAGGCGTGCGGCGAGCGGGGCCGAGATCAGATAGGTCTCATTGGCCCGGTCCTTGATCCGGTTCAGCACGGCGACCAGGGCGTCGTTCAGGCCGTCGTTCGCCGTCCGATCCTCCGGCGCGAGCCGAAGCCACTGGACCAGGGCCGATCCTCGCTCGCCGGCCGCCAGGAAGACCGCCGCCAGATGGCGCCGCTGGGCCGCCGTGGGCTGGGCGGGCCACTCGGCCAGCAGCCGCTCGGCCTCGGCGTTGGCGGCGGGCACGTCCAGACCGGTGGCCAGGGCGGCGGGGGCGGGATCCCAGCAATAGGTCTCGACCGTCTCGGCATAGCGCGACGGATAACGACGCAGGCTGTCGCACTGCAGGCCCGACAGGTCCTCGGTTGCGATGGCGGTCGGCTTCCAGGCCGCCAACCGATCCAGCAGCGGCGACAGGCTTTTGACCTTGAAGCCGTCGCCCATGTTCGACAGGTGCGGCGTACCCAGCACCAGAACCTCGTTCAGCGCGCCGGCGGGCGGTCCTTTCAGTTGATCGGGATGGAAGGGCTGGCGGTAGTCCTGCGCGGATGCGGGCAGGGCGACGGCCAGCAACGCGCCGACGGCGACGAACAGGAGGCGGGAGAAACGAAGAGGCAAAGCCATGACACGCCGTGAGGGGAATTTGAGAATGATCGACCGTCGGTCGGTCACGCCACCTTCCACGGATCGCCGCCTGGGCGCCCGTTAATTCTTGGACATCTAAGACTACGCTTGCAGCGTTGGTATCGATGTTCACGTCAGCCCGGCAGCCAGCGGGTCGCCCATTCGGCGCCCATCAGAAGGCCGGTCCCGAGCGCGCCCAGGATGGTCAGCCAGACGGTCGCGACGGCGCAGCCGGCGAGGACGAACAGGCCGTCGCGCTGGATCAGGCCGACCGACAGCAGGGCCAGGGCGATGGAGGGGATGGTGTTGGTCAGGGGCATGACGATGGTCACGGTCGCCAGGATCATGAAGACGGCGGCCAGCTTCTCGCCCGGCCCATCGGCGAAGCGGCGGAGGCGGGGGCGCGACAGCCGGTCGATCCAGCCCAGTTTGGTTTCGGCGAAATCAGCCATGGCCTTCAGCCACGATCCCTTGCAGCGCAGGTTCAGAAACCAGCGCGGCAGCCACGGCTCCTCGCGCCCGACCAGCATCTGGCCGGCCAGCAGGATGACGATCAGCCCGACCACCTGCGGCACGCCGTAGAGGCCCGGCACGAGACAAGGGATGGAGAGCAGCAGGATTAAAAGCCCGTAGGCGCGCTCGTCCAGCCGGTCGCGGATTTCGTACACGGTCAGCCCGGCGTCGCCGCCGTCGTCAGCCAGCCGCCGCAGCAGACGGGTGACGTTATGGCTGACGTCGTCCTGCTGGACCGTGGACGGGGAAGAGGCGGGGGTCGTCATTCAGGCGCTCTAGCAGGTGGACGTGACGGCCGAGGATGACGCAACGCCGCAGGGGTGCTAACGCGCCGTGCCGCCTTAAGGATCGCCATGCTGCGCAAACTCTATGACCGCGTCTTCGAGCTGGCGCGCAGTCGCCATGCGACCAAGGCCCTGGCGGTCGTCTCCTTCGCCGAGAGTTCGTTCTTTCCGATCCCGCCCGACGTGATGCTGGCGCCCATGATCCTGGCGCGGCCGCAGAAGGCGTATTTCTACGCCGCCGTCTGCACCGCAGCGTCGGTGCTGGGCGGGATTCTCGGTTATGCGATCGGCTATTTCCTGACCGATCTGGGTCTGACGATCATGCGGGTGCTGGGCCATTCGGACGGGCTGGAGCAGTTCCGCGCCTGGTTCGATCAGTGGGGCCTGTGGGTCATCCTGATCAAGGGGCTGACGCCCATCCCCTACAAGCTGGTGACCATCGCCTCGGGTCTGGCGGCGTTCAGCTTTCCGATCTTCATCGCGGCGTCGATCGTGACGCGGGGCGGACGGTTCTTCCTGGAGGCGTGGATCCTGAAACGCTGGGGGCCGGCCATGCTGGCGCAGGTCGAAAAGCGGCTGGCGATGTGGAGCGTGATCGGCCTGGTCGCGCTGATCGCGCTGGTCGTCGTCCTGAAGCTTCTGTAGAGCCTGATCGGTTGAGGCGAAATCGCTTCGCGATTTCGGCGATGCCGTAAATCAGGCGCAAGCTCCAAGTCGACGGCGCGTTCGGGGCGGGGTAAGACCGTTTCAAGATGATCGATGTCTATCGCCTTCTGACCCGTTGGTGGACCGCCTTCGCCCTGGCCGCGTCGCTGGCCATGCTGGGCGCGGCCCATGCGTTTGAACGGTTCGGCGGCCTGGCGCCCTGCAACCTGTGTCTGAAGCAGCGCGAGGTCTATTGGGGCGCCGTCGTCGTCGCGGTTCTGGCTACCGGCTGGACCCTGTTCAGCGGCGGACGCCGGGGCACGCCGCGCATCGCCGCCTTCCTGCTGGCGGCCGTCTTCGCCACAGGCGCCATTACGGCCCTCTTCCACATGGGCGGGGAATACAAATGGTGGGCCTTGCCCGCGACCTGTTCGTCCGTCGGCGGCTCGGTCGATATGGACAGCCTGACGGCGCTGGCCATGGGCACGGGGCCGGTGACCAAGGTGATCGGCTGCGGCGATGTGGCCTGGAGCTGGCTGGGTCTGTCGATGGCAGGATGGAACGCGATCATCGCCTCGGCGCTTGCGGTGTTCAGCCTGTTGGCGGCGAAACGTCCCAAGGACGCCCGCGCGCCCCGGATCGAAAAGGCCTGATGCGATGAGCCATTCCATTCCCCTCCCTCGTCCCGGTCAGGGCGCCGACAAGGCGCGGATGGACGAAATCCTGCGCGTCGATCACGCCGGGGAATATGCGGCCGTCCTGATCTATCGCGCCCAGAAGGCGGTGTTCGAAGGGCGAAAGGGGCGTGACGGCATCGCCCGCGACCTGTCGGAAATGCAGGACCAGGAGGCGGTGCATCTGGCGCGCTTCGAGCGGCTGTTGAACGAGCGGCGGGTGCGGGCCACGGTCATGACCCCCCTGTGGCGCATCGCCGCCTCGGCCCTGGGCGCCGGCACGGCCCTGATGGGTGAAAAGGCGGCGCACGCCTGCACCGAGGCGGTCGAGAGCGTGATCGAGAAACACTATGCCGACCAGATCGCCGAGATCGGCGACCGCGATCCGGCCTTGGCCGCCGAGCTGAAGCAGTTCCGCGACGAGGAACTGGCCCACCACGACCACGCCATCGAACACGGCAGCCGCGAAGCGCCGGCCTACCGCCTGCTGTCCGGCGTGATCAAGGTGGGCTGCAAGGCGGCGATCAAGATCAGCGAGCGGGTTTAAGCGCCCCTCCCTGCGGAGCAGGGAGGGGACTGGAACGTCAGTAGATTTCGAACAATCCCGCAGCCCCCATGCCGCCGCCGATGCACATGGTGACGACGCCGTATTTGGCGCCGCGACGCTTGCCCTCGATCAGGACGTGGCCGGTCATGCGGGCGCCGGACATGCCGTAAGGGTGGCCGATGGAGATGGCGCCGCCCGAGACGTTCAGACGGTCGTCGGGAATGCCCAGCGTATCCTGGCAATACAGAACCTGGGCGGCGAAGGCCTCGTTCAGCTCCCAGATGCCGATGTCGTCCATCGTCAGGCCGTGGCGCTTCAGCAGTTTGGGCACGGCATAGACCGGGCCGATACCCATTTCGTCCGGCTCGCAGCCGGCGACGGCCATGCCGCGGTAGGCGCCGAGCGGTTGCAGGTTACGCTTCACCGCCTCCCCGGCCTCCATGACGACGCAGGCCGAGGCGCCGTCCGACAGTTGCGAGGCGTTGCCGGCGGTGATGAACTCGCCCGTCTGGATCTCCTCGCCGCCGCCGAAGACCGGCTTCAGCGCCTTCAGCCCTTCCAGCGTCGTGTCGGGACGGTTGCCCTCGTCCTTGGACAGGGTGACCTCTTTCGATGAGGTCTGGCCGGTGGCCTTGTCCATCACCAGCATGGTGGTGGTCATGGGCACGATCTCGGCGTCGAAGCGACCGGCGTCCTGGGCGGCGGCGGTGCGCTGCTGGGATTTCAGCGCATATTCGTCCTGGCGGTCGCGGCTGACGCCGTAGCGGCGCGACACAACCTCGGCCGTCTCAAGCATCGACATATAGATGTGGGGCGACAGCTTCAGCAGCGCCTCGTCCTTCATCCGGTACAGGTTCATATTCTGGTTCTGGACCAGGGAGATGCTTTCCAGCCCGCCGCCGACCGCCATCTTCTGCTGATCGAAGACGACCTGTTTCGCCGCCGTGGCGATGCCCATCAGGCCCGAGGCGCATTGGCGGTCCAGGCTCATGCCGGGAACGGAGGAGGGCAGGCCGGCGGCCAGCGCGATCTGGCGCGCGACGTTGGTGCCGGTCGAACCCTGCTGCAGGGCCGCGCCCATGATCACGTCTTCGATCTCGGCCGGATCGACGCCGGCGCGCTGGACCGCGTGCTTGACCGCATGGGCGCCGAGCTGCTGCGCCTGGGTGTCGTTGAAGGCGCCGCGATAGGCGCGCCCGATCGGCGTACGGGCGGTGGAGACGATGACGGCTTCGCGCATTGGCTTTCCTCCTGGGGCTATCGCCCTTCGGGCTACCTGAGCCCATTCTTGTTTGGCCTATCGCGCTTGGCGCTGCTTGAGGCCGTTCCTGTTTGGCCTCCGCGCGTTCGCCTTGCTTGAGGCCGGTTTCCTCTGACGCGAAGTTAGGCGCCTCACGTCGCGTCAACGCAAGGCGCCTTGTTGCTCAACCGCCGTGCGCCTTCTGCGCCTTGGTCAGTTCGATCATGCCCTGGGCGGCGCCCATGTCCGGCACGATCTCGCCCGCGCGGTCCGAAATGGCGTCGAAGCGGGCGGCGACCTGTTCGGGCGCATCGTCGCCGGTGACGAAGTCGCCTTGCGTCAGGGTGATATAGGCGCGTTCGAACCCGCCGGCGCCGGCGGCCAGGATGGCGCGGCTCGGCGCCTCCTGGCTGACCAGGTAAAGCAAGCCGGGCGTGACCAAGGCCGGGGCCAACGCCTCCAGCGGCAGGGCGGCGCCCAGATCCTCGGTCATGCGGGTGTGGGCGGTGGGCGCCAGGCAGTTGACGCGGATGTCGTTCTTGGCCCCCTCGATCGACAGGGTCTGCATCAGACCGACCAGCGCCATCTTGGCCGCGCCATAGTTCGACTGGCCGAAGTTGCCGTACAGGCCAGACGACGAGGTCGTCATCACGATCCGGCCGTAGTTCTGCCCGCGCATGATCTCCCACACCGCCTTGGTGCAGTTGACCGCCCCCATCAGGTGGACATCGACGACGAAGCGGAAGTCCTCGATCTCCATCTTGGCGAAGGTCTTGTCGCGTAGCACGCCGGCGTTGTTCACCAGGATGTCGATCCGGCCCCACTTGGCCATGGCCTGATCGGCCATGGCCTGGACTGCGGCATAGTCTGTCACGGAGGCCGCATTGGCCATCGCTTCCCCGCCGGCCGCCTCAATTTCCGCCACAACCGATTCCGCCGCCGTCGCCGAACCGCCTGAACCGTCGCGGGCGCCGCCCAGGTCATTGACCACAACCTTGGCCCCCCGCGCCGCCAGCGCCAGAGCGTGTTCGCGCCCCAGCCCGCCCCCGGCGCCCGTCACGATCGCCACCTGTCCGTCAAACCGCATCGTCATAATCGTTCCCTCTCGCAGACGCCCAATGTGTTGAAATGGCGCCACAGTCGACACAATCGTATCTCAAGCGCGGAACCGTGCGCCAGCCACGCCGTTCGGTCGAGTGAATGCTGTGCTATTGCGCAGCTTCGCGCATTCACACAGTGAGGAAGCTATGAAGCTCAAACTTCTCGCCTCCGTTGCCGCCGCCGGACTGTTCGCAGCCGGCGCCGCATCGGCGG
>AMYY01000027.1 GCA_000335735.1 alpha proteobacterium L41A
GACCTACGACCCCGTTGCCTATCGGAGCCGCAACGCCGTCGAACGGATGTTCTGCCGCATCAAGGACTTCCGGCGCATCGCAACCCGATACGACAAACGGGCAGACAACTTCCTGTCCGCCGTCCTTATCGCCGCCGTCATCACTTGGTGGATGCCGATTGAGTCCGGAGCCTAGTCCCGCAAGGTCCGCATCGCGCCCAGCCGGGCGAAAGCCAGCGTCAGCGCCTTGCGGCGGGCGGGCGCCAAGCCGATCACCGGCGCGTCTCGCACGACCGCCCCGCCGAAACCGTCTGCAACGATCAGGCCCGGTTCTTCGGGAAGGATGTCCTGCGGAAACTCGGGCGCGACGGCGAAGAAGAAGGCGTCGCAGAACGGCCCGTACTCATGCCATTTGCGGTCGACGCGATAGTCCTCGACGCCCGACTTGACCTCGCAGATGGCGATGTCGCCCTTGCGCCCGATCGCCATGACATCGGCGCGGCGGCCGTTGGGCAGGCAGACTTCCAGAAGCGGCGCATACCCCATGTCCATCATCAACCGCGCCGCGCCACGCGTTACCGAAAGGGTGGTCTCGGGACGGCTGAAGACGAGTTCGAGATGGGCGACGGCGGACATGCAGACAGCTTATGTTCCGCCTACGTTCCTATCGCAAGCGGCGCCTTAGAGGCCGGTTCGGACCAAATCGCTTGTGCTGAAGCCCAGGGCACGAACGTGAGCTAGAATTTGGTCGCGTTCGGCCTGAGATGCATTCTGATCGCGATGCCAGACCCACCAATTCGACTTGTCAGGAAGACCCATGATAGCCCAGCTGTAGTCCGGCGCGTGATCCCAGACGCGATAGCTGTCGCCCGCCAAACGGCCCACGCTGATGCCATTCCGGCTGAACGTGAACTTGGCGTTGGTGGACGTGTTGGTGACACGGGCGTTCCTGCGTAGCGTTTCAACACCGCCGTCGTCGCTTCTGGTGCATCTGACGGCCATAGAATATCGATCGTCGCCAAAGCTCGGGTTGAAGTCGATCTGTTTGCGACTGCAGTCCTTCTGGACGTCGTTCTGACTGCGTTCGATCTCGAACCAACGCCCGTCGAACCGACCTAGATCGACGCTTTGCGACTGGGCGAACGCGGTGGCGGGAATGAGTGACAAGACCGCGGAGGCGGCGATCAGGCTGGCGCGTATCATCGACATATCCTCGTTCAGTTTGAGCGAGTAGCCTAGCGTACATACTGGTGGTTGTCGCCAACGATTATGCGCTCAGTACACACGCAACACTTATCTGCGGATGGATGGTGTGATGTCTTGAGCGCTGCGGCAGACTGCTCTCATCGCAAGCGGCGCCTTAGAGGCCGGTGTGGACCAGTCGGCCGGTGCTGAAGCCCAAGGCGCGGACGCGGCTCAGAATGCGGTCGCGCTCACCCTGCGAGGCATTCTGGTTGCGGTGCCAGATCCACCAGTTCGACTTGTCCGGCAGACCCATGATGGCCCAGCTGTAGTCCGGGGCATGGTCGTAGACCCAGTAGTTCTGGCCCGCCAGACCGCCGAAGCTGAGCAGGCCGGTCAGGCTGAACCGGAACTTCGCATTGGTCGTGGTGTCGGTGACGCGGGCGTTGGCGCGCAGCGTCTCGACCTTGCCATCGGCGCGCCGGACGCAGGTGACGGTGATGGCGTAGCGGTCGGCCGCGCCCTGCGGCGTGAAGTCGATCTGCGCCCGGCTGCAGTCCTTCTGGACGTTGTTGTGATTGCGCTCGATCTCGAACCACCGGCCGTCGAAGCGGTTCAGATCGACGTTCGACGCCTGGGCGAAGGCCAATGACGGCAAGGCGGCGAAGGCGATGGAGGCGGCGATCAGGCTGGCGCGGAACATGGGCGTATCCTCGTTCGGTTTGGAAGGGATACGATGCGCCGACGCGTTCGGTTGTAGGTCAGCGATTCAGGCGCGTCCGATTGATCGCCCATTCGTCGCGGGTCTGACCCCACAGATCGATGGCGATGTCCTGGAGGGGTTCGGGAAGGAAGCCCGGCCCGCGATTATACGAACCCAGCCGTGTCGCGACCGCCGCCGAGGGCAGGTTTTCGGGCGCGATGCAGTGGATCACGTCTTCCCAGCCCAGCACCTCGAAGGCGTAGTCCATCGCGGCTGCGGCCGCTTCGACGGCATAGCCCTTGCCGGTGGCGTCGCGATGCAGACTCCAGCCGACCTCGCGGCCCGGCCAGCCATAGGGGTGAAGCGGCCCGATGCGGCCGATCCACTGGCCGGTCTCCTTTTCCAGGATGGAGAACATGCCCTCTCCCGTCAGGGCCCACATCCCCGCGACGGTGCAGATCAGACGCCAGACCTGGGGCGCGGGCTGAACCCCGCCGATGAAGCGGGCGGTCTCGGGATCGGCCATGAACGCGGCCCAGCGCGGAAAGTCCTCAACCGCCGGCGGACGCAGGATCAGCCGCTCGGTCTCCAGCGTCGGCCCCAAGGTCACGTGGGGCGGCACGGCGTAGGCTGCAGTGGTCACAGCAGATACTCCCGCTCCAGTTCGTAATGGCTGCCGCTGTCGGTCAGGACGCTGGAATACAGGCCGAAGCGATCGATACGGATCGGCGGTGAATGCAGCAGATTATGCCCCGACACCCAGGCGCCGAGCCGGTCGGGATTGGTCTGGGTCTTCAGATAGGCCAGGGTCACATGCGGTTTGTAGGCGCGCGCCTCCATGCCGATCCCGGCGCGTTCTCCGGCAGCCTTGCAGCGGCCGGCCAGAACCGACAGGCGCTCATTAGGCGTTTCGACCCCGGCCCACAGCGTATGGCTGCGGTGGTCGTCGCCGAAACAGCCGACGCCCTTCAGCGCGATCTCGAACGGGCCGCCCGTCACGCGCGTCAGCTCCGACGCCAAATCGTCGGCGCGGCGTTCGTCGATCTCGCCATAGAAGGCGAGCGTAACGTGCAGGGCGTCCAGCGGGCGCCACCGTGCGCCGGGCAGGCCCGATTGCCGGCGTTTCAGCGTCTCTGCGACGTCGGGCGGCAGGGTCAGGGCGGTGAACAGACGAAGCATGCGACCGAAGGTAGCGGCCGGAACACAAGCCTCCAAGTCCGGTTTTCCTTGCAGACAGGGCCCCGGCTCACGATATTCGAAGCCAGTGACCGGAGACGCCTCTCCGGCCAATCGGAGAAAGTTCGTCGCCATGAGCGATTTCAACAACGGTTACGCCCGTCCTCTGCCGCAGACGGCCGACATGTCGGTCGACGCCGGCCTGCGCAGCTTCATGCTGGGCGTCTACAACAAGCTGGCCCTGGGCCTCGTGGTCGCCGGCGCCCTGGCCTATGTCACCGGCAATGTGCCGGCGGTGCAGCAGCTGCTGTTCGTCCAGACGGCGGACGGCCGGATCGGCCTGACTGTGCTGGGCATGATCGTGCAGTTTTCGCCGCTGGTGATGCTGTTCGGCTCGATGTTCTTCATGAAGAACCCGACGGCCAAGGGCGTGAACATGCTCTACTGGGCCGTGGTCGCCACGATCGGCGCGGGCCTCGGCATCCTGTTCCTGCGCTACACGGGCGGTTCGCTGGCCACCACCTTCCTGGTCACGGCGGCGGCGTTCGGCGGTCTGAGCCTGGTGGGCTATACGACCAAGAAGGACCTGACCGGCATGGGCACCTTCCTGATCATGGGCGTGATCGGCCTGATCATCGCCTCGATCGTGAACATGTTCCTGCAGTCCGGGACCTTCTATCTGATCATCTCGGGCCTGGGCGTGCTGATCTTCTCGGGTCTGATCGCCTACGACACCCAGCGTCTGAAGATGACCTACTACGCCTTGGGTGGCGACCAGAACGCTATGGGCGTGGCCACGGGGTTCGGCGCTCTGAGCCTGTTCATCAACTTCGTGAACCTGTTCCAATTCCTGCTCGCCTTCATGGGCGGCAACCGGAACTGAGGTCTGTCGAAAGACGGATATGGAAAGGGCCCCTCGAGGGGCCCTTTTTTATCTCTCTCTGCATCCATTCGCGCGCTCCACAGCCTCCTGCGTAAAACGGCGAGGCTGATGCATGATGTCTATGATGCGGCGTTTCGGGTGCGGCCTGGGGCTTGGGCTGCTCGTTCTGGCGGCGACAGGCCAGGTTCAGGCCCGAGTGGAGAGCTCTGCGGCCGAAACACGATTGCCTAACGGCGTCGGCGTCGTGGCGCCATCGGCCTGGTCCGTGCGACGAGAGGCGTCGTCAATCATTCTGGAAACGCCCGAGCCGGGTTCGTTTCTCATCTTTACGGACACCAGCGGCGGGGATGCGGATCACGCCGTAGCCGCAGCGTGGGCGGCTCACGACAAGACTGCTCTGCCACAGCTCTCTGTGCGAGATCTGCCTTTGCGCGATGGTTGGGCGCAGATCAGAAGCTACGCCTATCGCGCTGAAGAAGGGCGAACAGCCTATGCGCGCGCCTATCGGGAGGGCGGCGACTGGACGATCGTTCTTTACGATATGGATGACGCCATTGCGGAAAAGCGCGATTCCCAGATCGAGGTCGCGCTAGGTCGCCTCTTGCCCCCAGGCTATCGGCGCGAAAGCTTCGCAGGGCGCCAGGCTCATCGCCTCGACGCAACGCGGATCAAGGCTTTGACCGACCTCATCGAGACGGCCCGGGCCGACATCGACATCCCGGGTGTCGCGCTAGGGCTCGTGCAGGACGGCGAGGTCGTGTTCCAAGGTGGGTTCGGGGTCCGTGAGATTGGGCGGTCCGAAACCGTCGACGCCGACACCGCCTTCATGATCGGCTCGAACGGCAAGGCCCTGACGACCCTTCTGTTGGCGCGATTGGTTGAACGAGGACTGCTGGATTGGGACACGCCGGTGTCCTCAGTCTGGCCGGCCTTCAGGCTGGGCGACGCAGTCACCACGCGACAGGTGCGCGTTCGTCATCTGGTGTGCGCCTGCACTGGACTGCCGAGACAGGACTACCCGTGGATATTCCAGGGCGACGAAGCCCAGGCGGCGACCGTGCTTGACTGGCTGTCGGCGATGAAGCCGACCAGCGACTTCGGGGAACTCTATCAATATTCCAACCTGATGGCGGCGGCGGGTGGCTATCTGGCGGCTCACATCCTGCATCCGGAAATGGAGTTGGGCGCGGCCTACGATCTGGCCATGCAGGATGAGGTTTTCGGCCCATTGGGTATGACGGAAACGACCTTCAATCAGGCGCGTGTGATGGCGGGCGACCATGCCTCGCCCCATGCGCTCGACATCGACGGCGTACAGCGGGTCGCCGTGATGGGATTGAACGACGCCGGCGTCCCCTCTCGCCCGGATGGCGGGGAATGGAGCACCGTGCGCGACATGCTGCGTTATGTGCAGATGGAACTGGCGCGAGGACGCTTGCCGGACGGACGGCGCTATATCGCCGAAGAGCCGCTTCTGGCGCGTCGCATCCCCCAAGTGGCGGAAGGCAGCGACGAATACTACGGCATGGGCCTGAAGATCGACGAAATCTGGGGTGTGCCCCTCGTTCATCACGGCGGAACCCAGTACGGATATCGGGCGGACATGATCTGGCTGCCGGATCAGAACGTGGGCGCGGTCATCTTGATCAATTCCGATTCAGGGGCGGCGTTGCGGGCGGTGTTCCGTCGTCGCCTTCTGGAGGTGCTTTTCGACGGCGAACCGCGCGCCGCAGCGGACCTCGAAAACTATGCGCGCAGGTTCAAGGCCAGTCTGGGTGAAGGGCGTCGGTCGATGACAGCACCTGCCGATTCCCAGGCTGCGTCACGACTGGCCGATCGCTATGTCAGCAAGGATTTGGGGCCGCTCACTGTCCATCGGCAAGACGCGTCGACTGTGTTTGACTTCGGTGGTTGGCGCAGCGAGATGGCCAGCCAAACCGACGACAATGGCGCGACCTCGTTCGTGTCGATCACGCCCGGCGCGGACGGCTATGTCTTCGAAGAACGCGCCGGCCCCAACGGTCGACAACTCGTCACGCGGGAGGGATCGTTCGCCTATGTCTTCGACGAGCTGAAATGATCACTCCACCACCTGAAACCGGCGGCCGTCGAAGACGCGCAGCACCTGGGCCAGGTCGCGGCCGCGTTTCAGGATCTGGCCGCCTTCGCCGATGACGGCCCACTGGCCCTGGCGGGTCTGGAGGGCAGGTCGCTTTTCGATGCGGTAGAGCGGGGCGTCGCCGCTGCGGCGAAAGACGGCGAACTCGGCGAAGTCCTTGTGGCCCACCATGGCGTAGTCGCGCCATTCGCCCTGTGCGACCATGCGGCCATAGACCCTGAGGATCGGATCCAGTTCGCGACGGTCGAAGAAGACGGGGCCGGGCGCCGGCGTCGTGTCGTGAGAGTTCAGGCTCATAAGGTTCAACTTAGGCCGCTGGGGGCCCGACGCCAGAGGCGGCCAGGAAATCGACGCAGACACGAAATGGCCCCGTTTCGGTCCTTCGCCCGCCCGTATACGCAACGAAATATCGATCATCGGCTCGTCGGAGTTCGGAAGCGTCCCGGATCCTGAACAGCCCCCCCAGCCCCCCTGGATGTTTCCAGTTTACGGGCTCCGGCGGCCGATGCTTCCTCCAAGCGAGCGCCCGCCCTGCCTTTCCCCTCCCCCTCCCTGGCAAGGCGGGCGTTTCGCTGTCTGGAGCCCGCCAGACAGCGCCACGTCGGCGTTTGACCCGCCTAAAGCGCCAGGGTCAGGTTCAGGGTCTCTCCGTTTCTGAGCAAGGTCGCCTCGACCGATCCCGAGGCGCCCTGCAGGGCGGTCGCGGCCGCGCGAGCGTCGGCGACGGGCGCGCCTGCGATGGCTGTAATCACATCGCCGGCCGTCAGTTCGGCCTGGGCGGCGGGCGAGCCGGCCGCGACGGCCGTGACCTGGGCGCCGCCGTCCTGGTCTCGCAGCGTCGCCCCATAAGCCAGCACCGATTGAGCGCCGACGATCACGGGCTGATCAGCGGGCGTCTCGACCGCCAGCGACGTGGTCGCTTCGCGTCCTCCGCGCAGATAGGAGACGCTGAGATCCGAGCCCGGCGCGGCGATGCCGATGGTGGCGTTGACCGAGCCGGCGTTGGCGACGGGGCGGCCCTGGATTCGGGTGATGACGTCGTTATGGCGCAGACCCGCGCGTTCGGCCGGCGATCCCGGCGCGACATCGGCGACAACGGCCCCACGTACGATGCCCAGATGAAGTTCGCGCGCGCGTTCGGCGTTCAGCGAGCCGAAGATGGCCCCGGTCGCGCCGCGCTTGACCTCGCCGTTCTTCTTCAGCTGGTCGGCGACGTAGAGCATGATCCGCGTCGGCACGGCGAAGGCGATGCCGTCATTGCCGCCGCCCAGACCGCCTGACAGGATCGAGGTGTTGATGCCGATCAGCCGGCCCCGGCTATCCAGCAGCGGCCCGCCGGAGTTGCCCGAGTTCACGGCCGCGTCGGTCTGGATATAGTCCTCGACCGCATCGCCCAAGCCTGAGCGGTTCAGGCCCGAGATGACGCCCATGGTCAGGGTCTGATCCAGGCCCAGCGGATAGCCGACCGCGAAGGCCAGGTCGCCGGTGCGCAGGGTGTCGGAATCCACCGTCTGGACCTGTTTGAGGTTCAACGGCCGACCGTCAGGCGTGATGCGCAGCACGGCGATGTCGGTCGCCTTGTCCGCCCCCACCAGCACGGCGTCGAACAACCGGCCGTCTGTCAGATCGACGGTGAATTTACGCCCGCCCTCGACGACGTGATTGTTGGTGATCACCAGCCCCTCGGCCGCATCGACGATGACGCCGGAACCGGAGGCGTGGGGTTTGGGATCGGCCGCGTCCGAACTGGGACCGCGCGACTGGCCCAGGGTCGTGACCTGCACCACCGCCGGAAGCGAGCCCTCAAGCCCCGACGAGAAGCTGAAGACCCCGCGCCGGGCGTCATACGGCAGGCCCGCCGCGCTCGACTGCGCCAGCACCGGCGTCGCTGAGGCCAGCAGGGCCAGGGCGACGGCCATGGAGGAGGCGGGCGAAAGGCGGATCGGCATGGGCATTTCCTTGATCGAGCGCCGACCCTAGACCGAGTTTTCACTTCTGACGATGGGTCTGAAGCGGGCAGGTGACGTGTCGGTCACGTCCAATAAACAGATCGCGGTTGGGGGTTGCGTCGTCGGCCGTCCGGCGTGACCATGAGGCGACGAAGCAGGGAAGGCCGCCGCCATGAGTGAGACGACGATCGACCGCCGAAGTTCGGCCTCGACCCCGTTTGACCGCCTGTTCCGCGACCACCCGCGCGAGGTCGACGAGACCTATCTGCAGCACATGGTCGCCTCGGCCGGCTTCGGCTTCAAGCTGCTGGGTCTGGCGGGCGCCGCCTTCGCCCACGCGATCGTGCCGGGCGTGCACAAGGCCACCGTCTCGACCGCGATCCGCAGCATGGCCAAGGACATGGGCGGCCGGGCCGAGGAGGCGCGCGAGACCCGGATGCGCGACGCCGGCGTCTGGGACGTGGGCCTCTAGGCGGTCGAATCCGCCCCGGCCATGCAATCGCCGGGATCCGTGCTATATAGGCCGGCTCAACCTCATGCAGGATCGCCGCCTTGAGCATCACGCTCGATCTTTCGCGCGTCTCTAACGCGCCCGCCGTCAAGGCGCCCGTCAACCTCAGCGGTCTGACGCGCGCCGGCCTGCGCCAGGCCCTGATCGACGCGAACGTCTGTCCGCCCGAGAAGGCCAAGATGCGCGCCAGCCAGGTGTGGAGCTGGATCCACCACTATGGCGTGACCGAGTTTGCGGCCATGAGCAATGTCGCCAAGGACATGCAGGTCAAGCTGGCCGAGCATTTCACCCTGGCCCGACCCGAGGTCGTTGAACGCCAGGTGTCCAAGGACGGCACGCGCAAATGGCTGATCCGCACCGCGCCAGGCATTGAGATCGAAACGGTCTATATCCCCGACGTGGGCCGGGCCGGCGCCCTGTGCGTGTCCAGCCAGGTCGGCTGCACCCTGAACTGCACCTTCTGCCACACCGGTACGCAGAAGCTGGTGCGCAACCTGACCGCCGCCGAGATCGTGGCCCAGGTCCAGGTGGCGCGCGACGACCTGGAGGAATGGCCGTCGCCCAAGGAAGACCGGCGCCTGTCCAACATCGTCTTCATGGGCATGGGCGAGCCGCTCTACAATCTGGACCACGTCGCCGACGCCATCGACATCATCTCGGACAACGAGGGCATCGCCCTGTCGCGTCGTCGGATCACGGTCTCGACCTCGGGCGTGGTGCCGCAGCTTCAGGCCTTGGGCGACCGGACGGCGGCCATGCTGGCCATCAGCCTGCACGCCACCAACGACGCGCTTCGCGACGTGCTGGTGCCGCTGAACAAGAAATATCCGCTGGACCAGCTGATGGCGGCGATCCGGGCCTATCCGGGCCTGTCGAACGCGCGGCGGGTGACGTTCGAATACGTCATGCTGAAGGGCGTCAACGACAGCCCGGAAGAGGCGCGTGCGCTGCTGAAGCTGATCGAGGGCATACCGGCCAAGATCAATCTGATCCCGTTCAACCCCTGGCCCGGCGTCGAATACGAATGCTCGGACTGGAAGACGATCGAACGCTTCGCCGCCATCCTGAACAAGGCCGGCTATGCCTCGCCCATCCGCACCCCCCGCGGCCGCGACATCCTGGCCGCCTGCGGTCAGTTGAAGTCAGAAAGCGAGAAGATCAGGGCTTCTGCTCTGCGGAAGGCGGAGCAAGCGGCGGCCTGAGCCTGATGCCCTCTATTGATGAGAGGGCACAACCTTCGGACACATATTGTCACCCAGTGTGTCCCCGGCGCGCTTGCGGATTGGGGCGACAATCGGGCAAGGCGTCGGGGCATGGACCCCTCCTTGTCGAACGTCCTTTCCAGCGCCGAGGTGCAGGCTTTCGCCTCGGGCTTCCCGGTCATGGTGATGCACCTGATCGTGACCTTGCTGCTGCTCGCGGCGGGGGCGACGGTCTATGCGCTGCTGACGCCGTGGAAGGAGGTCGCCCTGATCCGTCAGGGCAATGTCGCCGCCGCCATCGCCTTCGCCGGCATTCTGGTAGGGTTGGCGGTGCCGCTGGCGGTGTCGCTGTCGGTATCGACCTCGGTGCGCGACATCGCCATCTGGGGCGTGGCGACGGTGGTGCTGCAGCTTCTGGCCTTCCGAGTCGTGGACCTGTTGCTGACGGGCCTGCCTGAACGCATACGCCACGGCGAGATCTCGGCGGCGGTGGTGCTGCTGGGCGCCAAGCTGGCGACGGCCGTCATCCTGTCCGCCGCGCTGACCGGCTGATCGGCCGGAGCGATGCAGTTTCCCCGCCTGCCGGACTGGGCCATCTATGGAGCGGTGGCGGCCGTGTTTCTGGCGGTGTCCCTGGGGCGACGCGAGAACGCCGATGCGCCGCCGGTCGCGGAGGCCGGCGCCGATGTCGCCGAGGGCGCGCTGTTGGGCCCCATCACCCCCTTCGACGCCGCCGTCACGGTCGATGCGGGCGAGGCGCCGTTCAAGCCGTCGTCGGGCACGGCCTTCTCCATCGCAGGACGGGGGCGCTGGGTGACGGCGCGCCATGTCGTCGAGGGGTGCCGCAAGCCGGCGCTGGTGGTCGGCGAGGGCCGGGCGGTCGCGGCCGATGTCCGTCTGGCGCCGCGCGCCGACGTCGCCTTGCTGATCACCGACGGCGGGCCGGCGGCCCTGCCGGTCGCGGTCGAGGCGCCGCTGCGCAAGGGTCAGCGGGCCTTCCATCCGGGCTTTCCTCAGGGGCGTCCCGGCGAGGTGACGTCACGCCTGCTGGGGCGCGAGACCTTGAAGGTCTTCGGGCGCGGCGCGCGCGACGAGCCGGTGCTGGCCTGGGCCGAGGTCGGGCGCACCAACGGGCTTGAGGGCACATTGTCGGGTCTGTCTGGCGCGCCGGCCCTGGATGCGCAAGGCCGTGTCGTGGGCGTCACCATCGCCGAGGCGCCGAGGCGGGGCCGGATCTATACGACGGCGCCGGAAACCTTCGGTCCGGCGATCCGCGGCGAACAAACGCCGGCCGACGACGCGCGCGGTCAGGCCATCACGACCGAGGATTACGGACAGGTGTCCAACCGGCTGAGGCGCGACCTGCGGGTAGCGCAGGTGGTGTGCCTGTCGGTCTAGGCGACAAGGCGTGACGGCCCACCACGCAGAGGCGACGGGCCGTCCAGGTTTCAGTTCTACTTTAGCGAACCGCTGTTGAGGTTCAGGGCGCCGGCCTCGATGACTTCGAGGTTGGGGTGTTTGGCGCGCAGATCGTCCAGGAATTTGGAGCCGTCGCCGACGATGACCAGGCTGGCGCGATTGACCGGCAGGTGTTCGGCGAAGGCAGCCTCGACCTGTTCCGGCGTGACGGCGCGGACCCGGCCGGCGTAGTCGGCGAGGTCGCTCATGGGCAGATCATAGAGCGCCAGGTTGGCGACCAGGGCGCCCAGGCCGTCCACCGTCTCCAGCGAGCGGCCGAAGCCGCCGATCAGGGTGGCGCGGCGCGGGGCCAGATCGGCCTGGGTCGGGGTCTCGGTTCCCAGCTTGGCGATCTCAGCCAGGATCAGATCGGCGACCTCGTCGGCGGTCTCGTTCTTGGTCTGGGTCGAGGCGGTGAACAGGCCCGCATCCGCCCGTGCGCCCAGCGACGACGAGGCGCCGTAGGACAGACCGCGCTTGATGCGGATCTCTTGGTTCAGGCGCGACGAGAAGCCGCCGCCCAGCAGGGTGTTGCCGACCGTCAGCGGGAAGAAGTCCGCATCGGTGCGCGACACGCCGCGAACGGCGGCGACGACCGCGGCCTGACCGGCGCCGGGCTGGTTCACAACGACTATGCGCGGCGCCAGGGGCTGACCGGCCGGATTGGTCGCAGCGGCCGGGGCCGCGCCGGCCGGGCGCCAGTCACCGAAGGCCTGTTGCGCCAGGGCGCGGGCGGCGGCCGGCGTGATGTCGCCCGAGAAGACCAGGGTCGCGTCCGATGGCCGGTAGCGGGCGGCGTGGAAGGCGGCGACGTCGGCCGCCGTGATGGCCGGGACCGTCTGCTGGGTGATCGTCGCGCCATAGGGGGCGTCGCCGTAAATGACGCGGCCGACCGTCATGCCGGCGATGGACGCCGGTTGGCTGAGGGCGACGCGCAGGCCGTCCAGGGTCTGGGCCTGCTGACGTTCAAGCTCTTCGCCGGCGAAGGTCGGGTTCTTCACCAGATCCGCCATCAGGGCCACGGTCGCCGGGAAGGCGTTCGAGGGGGCGTTGGCGTAGACGTTGGAGAAGTCGACCCCGGCCGATGCGCCCACGCTGGCGCCCAGCTGTTCGATCTGGGTGGCGATCTCGGGCGCGGTCCTGGTCTTGGTGCCCTGGGTCAAAAGGGCGGCGGTCATGGCGGCGACGCCAGCCTTGCCCGTCGGATCATCCGACGAACCGGCGTCGAAGCTGAGGCGGGCGGAGACTAGCGGCACGCCGTCCGTCGGGGCGACCAGGACGCGCAGGCCGTTATCGAGGCGGAAATCGGCGACGGTCGGCGTCACGGGCGCGACCTCGGCTCCCGGCTGGGGCAGGGGCTTGCGCTCCGCCTCGGGCAGAAGGACCGCGGGTGGACCGGCGGGGGCCAGGTCGGCGACCTTCACGGGGGCGTCCACGTTCATCTTCTGAACCGAGGCGGGATTCTGGTCGTCGGCGGCCAAGAAGGTGATCGTCGATTGGCGCTGCGGCGTCAGATATTTGCGGGCGACGCGCTGAATGTCGGCGACGGTGACGGCCTGGATCTGGGCGACCTCGTCGTCCGCGGCGGCGGCCGAGCCGGTGTTGATCAGCGAGAAGCCCAGGGCGGTGGCGCGGTCGTCCACCGTCTCGCGGCTGCGCAGCGTATTGGCGACGATCTCGTTCTTGGCCTCGGCCAGTTCGGCCGCGCTGACGGGCGTGTCGCGCAGCTTGCCGATCTCTTCGTTCAGGGCGGCGATGCCCTCCTCGGCCGTATGGCCCTGCGCCATGATGGCCAGGGCGGACAGATTGCCGGCTTGCTGCGAGAAGTCGGGGGTCGAACCGATCTGCGCCGCGATCTGCTTGTCATACACCAGCGAGCGGTACAGGCGGCTGGATTCGCCGGTGGACAGGATGCCGTCCAGAACGGTCAGGGCGGCGCGGTCGGCGTCAGCGTATTTCACCGTCGGCCACGCGATGACGGCGGCCGGCAGCGGCACGTTCGGCGCATAGTAGGTGACTTTGCGCGGACCCGTCGGCTCGGGCTCGACGACATTGTTGGTCGGGATCGGCGTGGTCGGATTCTTCAGCGGGCCGAAATACTGATCGACCCAGCGGTCCAGTTGGGCCTGATCGAAGTTGCCGGCCACGATCAGATAGGCGGCGTCAGGACGATAGTAGGTGGCGTGGAAGCGGCGCACGTCCTCCAGAGACGAGGCCTCCAGCTCCTCGATCGAGCCGATGCCCGGACGGCGATAGGGGCTGTCCTGATAGATCGTCTCGGGCACGAACAGGCCGAACAGGCGGCCGTAGGGATTGGCCAGGATCCGCTGACGGTATTCCTCCTTCACCACGTCGCGCTCGGCGACGAAGGTCGGCTCGTCCACGACCAGCGAACCCATGCGGTCGGCCTCGGCGAACAGCATCCGCTCCAGATGGTTGGCGGGCACGGTCTCGAAATAGGCGGTGGTGTCGTCGGCGGTGAAGGCGTTGTTCGATCCGCCCACGTCCTCGGTCAGCCGATCGAAGGTCTCGGGCGGCAGGTTGGTGGTCGACTTGAACATCAGGTGTTCGAACAGATGGGCGAAGCCCGAGCGGCCCGCCGGATCGTCCTTGGAGCCGACCTTGTACCAGACCTGGACCGTGACGTTCGAGGTGTCGGCGTCACGCGCCGAATAGACTTCCAGTCCGTTGGCCAGAACGCGCTTGGTGAAGCCCAGCGGGGGCACGGTTACGCCCTGCGGCGCCTGCCCCGTCGATTGAGCGGCGGCTGCGGCGGGCGCGGCGCCCTCTGCGAAGGCGGGGGCGGCGAGACCGAGAAGGAGGGCGGAGGCGGCTGCCCCGACTTTGAGGGTGGCGATCAGGCGGGATTTCATGAAGGGCTCCGAAGCCCGGAACGCCGGGCGGCGTGACGTTAACAGCCCTTCGCTGACATGCACCTTACCGAGATGTAATGAACCGGATGTGGCGAAGGTCGTTCATGGACAAATCCACGATGGCGATCTATTCGCCGCTAGTCGCGGGTAAGCGACCCCTACCGCTGAGGACGCGTGCCGAGACGAGCGAACGCCACTTCTGTTTCCGACGAAAAAATCGCGGTCTGGGCCTTCGTCCTGCAAAATATGGTTACTCCGCCCGCCGTTCTCTACGGCAGTTGGGCGGCGGCCGGATTAATCCTCGCGGCCCTCGGCCAGGCTTGGTTAGGGCTGGCCTTCGCCTTCGTCGGCATAGGCTTCGATGCGTGGGCGCAGGGCCGTGTGAAGCGATACCAGAAGGCAGAGGCTCCGGCTTCCGGCTGGCCCGGGCTGCTGATGTTCATTGTCGCAGTCCGCTTTGCGCTTGGCGTGTCCGGGCCGCTGATCGCCTGGCTGATGACCCCGCAGGTCGATGTGATGTTGGTGGTGGTGCTGATCCAGGTCTGGTCGATCGGCGTGGCCTTCGTTCAGTTCAGCGCGGCGCCTCGGCTCTTGGCGCTGGCGGCGGCGCCGATCTGCGTGACGGTTTTGGTCGTCATCTATCCCTCGCTGATCGGGCCGCATGGGTTGGCGGTGGCGGCCGCGTTCATGATGATGGCGACGATCCTGTTCATCATTTCGCGCGCGACCCACGCACTGTGGTGCGATCTGTTCAAGGCAGACCAGCGCAACAGGGCCCTGTTGGTCGAGGTGCAGGGGGCTCACGCTGCGGCGGTGCTGGACCGCGACGCCGCGCGAAGCGCGCGTCAGGAGGCGGACGAAGCCAATGCCGCCAAGTCTCGCTTCCTCGCCAATATGAGCCACGAAATCCGCACTCCGCTGAACGGCGTCATCGGCATGGCGCAAGTCATGGCCGGCGATACGCTGGAGGCCCAGCAAAGGGAGCGGCTGGAAATTTTGGATGGGTCGGCGCGTAGCTTGCTGGATCTGATCAACCAGATCCTCGATCTGTCGCGGATCGAGGCGGGGCGACTGGAAATCGTGGCCCAGGCCATCGACGCCGACGCCCTGATCCATGAGGTGGCGGAGGCGATCAGGCCGCTGGCTGAGCAAAAGGGCCTGCGCTTTCAAGTCGCGTCGCCAAGATTGGGCTGGGTCAGCGCCGATCCGGTGCGGTTGCGCCAGATCCTGTTCAACCTTTTGTCGAACGCGATCAAGTTCACGATCGAGGGCGAGGTAGGGCTGACCATCTCGCACATCGGTCCAGACACCGTGTTCCGCGTCTCGGACACGGGGCGGGGCATTCCGGCGGACCGGATCGATCAGCTGTTCACGCGCTTCGCTCAAATCGAGGCAGGGGCCGCAGACCGCCGCGACGGCGCCGGACTCGGGCTTTCGATCGTGGCGATGCTAGTCGAATTGCTGGGCGGACGCATCAGCGTCGAGAGCCAGCCTGGCGACGGGACCGCCTTCACCGTCAGCCTGCCTCTGCAACGGGCGGCCCCGATCAACGCTGAGAACGAAGCTGCCGTTGCAGACCCGCAAGTGACGCTGAGGGTGCTGGTCGCCGAGGATCACCCGGTTAATCAGCAGGTGATCCGCGGCCTCCTGGGCCAGGCCGGGATTGAGGTCGAGATTGTGGAGGACGGTCTTCAGGCGGTCGAAGCGACGCAAGAGCGCGCCTGGGACCTGATCCTGATGGATGTGCAGATGCCGCACATGGACGGACCGACGGCGACCCGAACGATCCGGCAACGCGAGGCCGACGAGCGGCTGGTCCGCACGCCGATCATCGCCCTGACGGCCAATGCGATGGTGGAGCAGGTCGAGAGTTATCTCGCGGCGGGCATGGATGCCGTCGTTAGCAAGCCCATCGATCTGAAATTGCTGCTGACTACCATTTCCGAAGTGATGTCCGCCAAGACCTAGTCGCGGAAGACCCGGACGCCGATCTCGCCGGCGGGCGTCAGCCAGGCGTGCTTCATGCCCTGGCTGTTAAAGGGGGCGGCGATGGCGCCGGCTGCGTCCAGGGCGATCATGCCGCCATCGCCGCCTATCTGACCGATCTCGTCGATGACGGCCTGGGTCGCCTCGGCCAGCGACTGACCGGCGGCGACGCGCCAGGCGACCTGGGCGGAGGCGGCGACGCGGATGAAATATTCCCCTTGGCCGGTGCAGGAGGTCGCGGCGTGGGCATCCGCCCAGGTTCCGGCGGCGGGGATCGGAGTGTCGCCGACCCGGCCCGGCATCTTGCCGACCACGCCGGCGGTCGAGGTGGCGGCGGCGAGACGGCCCTGGCTGTCCAGCACGCAGGCGCCGACAGTGCCATGGCTGAGGGTGCCGGGTGGATGGTTGTCCTCGCCCTTGCCGGCACCGGTGAACCAGGCGGCTTCGTCGGCGATGGGCTCCAGCCCCTGGTCGTGGGCGAACAGGGCCGCGCCGTCGCCCACCAGCATGACGTGGGGGGTGCGATCCATCACCGCGCGCGCGGCGACGACGGGATTGCGGAACCCTTGCAGGGCGGCGACGGCGCCGGCGCGTTTTGTCGATCCGTCCATGATGCTGGCGTCCAGCTCATAGGCGCCAGCGAGATTGGGGGATGCGCCCTTGCCCGCGACATAGAGGCCCGAATCCTCCAGCATGACGACGGCGGCGACAGCCACGTCCAGGGCGCTGTCGCCCGCATCCAGCCGAACCTTCATGGCCTCGACCACCTCGCGCATATGCACGACCTCGGCGTCGTAGTTGCGTTCGCGCCGGGCGCCGGCGCCGCCGTGGAGGATGAGGGCGGTCATGTCGTCTTCCTGAGCCTTGTCCTTATCGCCTCTTTCAAACGGGCGTGGCGCTCTTTAGCGTCGCGATGAAGGCCGCGCCATGTCGGTCCAGGGAAAACGGCCTCAAGCAGCGCGAAGCGCGATAGGCCAAGAAAGGAAACTACGATGCGCGCTGTTTTGTCCAAGACGCCTGGCGGCCCTGAAACTCTGGTCGTGGAGGACGTATTGGATCCCACGCCCAAGGCGGGCGAGGTGATCATCGAGGTCAAGGCGGTGGGGATCAACTATCCCGACACGCTGATCATCGAGGACAAATATCAGTTCCGGCCCGAGCGGCCCTTCTCGCCCGGCGCCGAGGTCGCCGGCGTGGTCGAGGCGGTGGGCGAGGGCGTCAAGGGCGTTCGCAAGGGCGACCGCGTCATCGCCGTGCCGGGCTGGGGCGGACTGGTCGAGCGGCTGGCGGTGCGGGCCGAAACCGTCATCCCCATCCCCGACGCCATGAGCTTCGAAGAGGCGGCGGCCCTGATCATGACCTATGGCACCAGCTACTATGCGCTGAAGGACCGGGCGCAGCTGAAGGCGGGCGAAACCCTCTTGGTGCTGGGCGCGGCCGGGGGCGTCGGCGCCGCCGCCGTCGAACTGGGCAAGGCTATGGGGGCCAAGGTGGTCGCCGCCGCCTCGACCAACGACAAGGTCGAGTTCGCGCTTGAACTGGGCGCCGACAATGGCCTGATCTATCCGTCGGGACCGATGGACAAGGCGGCGCAGAAAGAGCTGTCCGGCGAGTTCAAGCTGGCGACCGGCCGCGACGGGGCGGACGTCGTTTATGACGCGGTCGGCGGCGACTACGCCGATCCGGCGCTACGGGCCATGGACTGGAACGGGCGCTATCTGGTGGTCGGCTTCCCGGCGGGCATTCCGTCCCTGCCGCTGAACCTGACGCTGCTGAAGTCGGTGTCGGTGATCGGCGTCTTCTGGGGCGCGGCGGTGATGCGCGATCCCAAGGCCCACGCCGCCAACATGGCCGAACTGATGCAGATGTACGCGGACGGCAAGATCAGGCCGCGCGTGTCAAAGACCTTCCCGCTGGAAAAGGCCGGCGAGGCAATCAAGGCACTGGGCGAGCGTCAGGCGCTTGGCAAGATCGTGGTGACGATCGAGAGCTGAGCTATTTGGCCTTCAGCCGCTGCACCGCGTCCTCGGCCTGGTCGCGATGGCGGCGTTTGATGTTGGCGCCGACCAAGGCCAGCAGGGCGGTGATGACGGCCGCGTCATCGGTGTAGCCGATGCCCGCGAAGATGTCGGGAATGGCGTCCACCGGCATGACGAAATAAGCCAGACCGGCGAAGATCATGCCCTTGGCCGCCATCGGCGTCTGCGGATCGCGCGCGGCGTACCAGGCGGCCAGGGCCTGATCCGCAAATGGGATGCGGGCGGCCGTGCGCTGGATCTTAGGCCAGAAGCCCTTGGCCACGCGCGCCTCGTTGATCCTCACCACCGACGGCACGAGCGCCTTTTTCGGGTCCAGGACATTCGACGGATCGGCGGGTTTGGCTTTGGCGGTCATGGCCGCTAAATCCTCAAACGAAACTCAGGTTCACGACAATATAGGAACGATCAGGATGAAACTCGACAACACCATCGCCGCAGTGGTCACCGGCGGCGCCTCGGGCCTGGGCGAAGGCACCGCGCGCGCCATCGCGGCGACGGGGGCCAAGGTCGCCCTGTTCGATCTGAACGCCGAAAAGGGCGAGGCCATTGCGGCCGAGATCGGGGGCGTCTTCTGCCAGGTGGACGTGACCGACGACGCCTCGGTCGCCGCCGCCTTCGAAAAGGCCCGCGCCGCCCATGGCCAGGAGCGTCTGACCGTCAACTGCGCCGGCATCGCCACGGGCCAGAAGACCGTCTCGCGCAAGAAGGACACCGGCGAGATCAAGGCCCACGACATGGCCCAGTTCGAGCGCACCGTGCGGGTCAATCTGTTCGGCACCTTCCGCGTCCTGTCGCAGTCGGCGGCGGGCATGGTGACCCTGGAGCCCATGGCGGACGGCGAGCGCGGCCTGATCGTCAACACGGCCTCGGTGGCGGCGCAGGACGGCCAGATCGGCCAGGCGGCCTATTCGGCGTCCAAGGGCGGCGTCTATGCGATCACCCTGCCGATCGCGCGCGATCTGGCTCAGGAAGGGGTGCGCTGCAACACCATCCTGCCCGGCATCATGTGGACGCCGATGATGGCCGGCATGGATCAAAAGATTCAGGACGCCCTGGCCGCCGCCATCCCCTTCCCCAGCCGCCTGGGCACGCCGGCCGACTATGCGTCGCTGGTGCTGGAACTGGCGCGAAACGTCTATATCAACGGCGAATGCATCCGTCTGGACGGCGCCATTCGTCTTGCGCCGCGCTGAGCCTCAGCGATCGGTCGAGGGCGTCGCGCCCTCGACCACCATCTGGAAAATCTGAGAGCGATCCGGCCCCTCTGCGATATGCAGAAGGACCCAAGTGTCGCCTCGACGCGCCGCCAGAACCCTGATGCGGTCATTGAATAGGCCGTCGGCCAACCCAACCGGCGCCACCTTGCCGGAGTTGAGGATCAGGCTGCCCATGTCGCCGCCGCACGCGGGACCGACACAGCGATAAACGGTCTCGAAACCCTGCCGATGCAGCAGGTCGTCGTAATAGCGTTCAATTTGCAGGGGCGCGGTGGCGGGGGTGACGCGATAATCGATGTGGGTGACGCGACCCTCCAGCGCCTGCAGGTTGGTGGCGGCGTCCTCGTTCGCCACGGGTCCGATCGGAAGGGCAACTTGGTCCAAAGAAGGGGAGCGATAGCCGTCAATGACGGCATTGACGTAGCGCGGCAGGCCCGCGTGGTCCTGTCCATCCGCATCCTGCGCGCTCGCGGGCGCAACCGCCAGGATCGCGGTCACCGCCGTCAGAACCGTGTTCATCAAGCCTATCCGCATCCGCCAATCCTCCGCCGAGATTAGATGTCGCTGGTCGCCGCTTATGGCCAATTCGTCAGACGCCTCCAAGAGGGGAAGGCTGCATCGAGCCTATAGAGCCTTCTGAAATCGCGTTCGGTCGACCAATGCGAAATCTCTCAAAAAAGAGCTTGCAGGATCGTTCGACCCTCCGCTATACGCCCCCTCCTCGACGGGGAGCGCACCTAGCTCTTACGGAGTGCGGGCGTAGCTCAGTGGTAGAGCACAACCTTGCCAAGGTTGGGGTCGAGAGTTCGAATCTCTTCGCCCGCTCCAAGTCGAGACGCAAATAAAAACGGGTCTGGCCAGTCGGTCAGGCCCGTTTTTGCGTTCAGGCCCCGATGCAGCGACGATGGAGGCGGGCTTGGCGGTTCTGAGACTGGTGCTGGGCGATCAACTGTCGGACGACTTGTCGGCGCTGAAGGATCTGAACCCGGACGTCGATACGGTTCTGATGGCCGAGGTTCGCGACGAGGCGACCTATGTCCGGCATCACAAGCAGAAGCTGGCCCTGGTCTTCGCCGCCATGCGCAATCACGCCGAGCGGTTGAAGGGGCGGGGCGTCAATGTGCGCTATGTGCGGATCGACGATGCGGACAACAGCGGCTCCATCACCGGCGAATTGGCCCGGGCGCTGGACGACGGCGCTTATGAAACGGTGGTGATGACCGAATGCGGCGAATGGCGGCTGGCCGAGCATCTGGCCGCCTTTGCGGAAGGGGCGGGGCTGCCGGTCGAGATTCGCGAGGATCGCCGCTTCATCAGCAGCCACGACCGCTTTCGCCGCTGGGCCTCGGGCAAGTCGCAGCTGCGCATGGAGTTCTTCTATCGCGAGATGCGCCGCGCGACGGGCATCCTGATGGACGGCGATCAGCCGGAGGGCGGGCGCTGGAACTATGACGCCGAGAACCGCAAGAAGCTGGCCAAGGGCGTGACGCCGCCCGATCGCCTGCGCATCCCGCCCAACGCCGTGGCGCGCGAGGCGATGGCGGATGTTGAGCGGCTGTTCGGCGACCATTTCGGATCCCTGGACGGGTTCGGCTGGGCCACGACGGCGCAGGAGGCGGAGGCGACGCTCACGCACTTCCTCGACGCCGTTCTGCCCTCGTTCGGGGACTGGCAGGATGCGATGGCGGAGAACCAGCCGTGGATGTGGCATGGGCTGATCTCGACCTCGATCAACCTGGGCCTGCTGGATCCTCTGGACGTCTGCAAGCGCGCCGAGGCGGTCTACCGGGCGGGCAGGGCGCCGCTGAATGCGGTCGAAGGCTTCATCCGGCAAATCCTGGGATGGCGCGAGTTCGTGCGCGGCATCTACTGGCTGAAGGCGCCGGAGTATCGGGCGCGCAACTTTCTGGATGCGGACCGCAAGCTGCCCTGGTTCTACTGGTCCGGCGAGACCGACATGGCCTGTGTCGCCGATGTGGTGAAGACCACGCGCGACAACGCCTACGCCCACCATATCCAGCGGCTGATGGTGACGGGCAATCTGGCCTTGCTGCTGGGCGTGCATCCCGATCAGGTCGATGACTGGTACATGTGCGTCTATGCCGACGCCTATGAATGGGTCGAGATGCCCAATACGCGCGGCATGGCCCTGTTCGCCGATGGCGGCATCGTGGGGTCCAAGCCCTATGCGGCCTCGGGGGCCTATATCGACCGGATGAGCGACTACTGCGGGGCGTGTCGCTATGATGTGAAGAGCAAGAGCGGCGATGCGGCCTGTCCGTTCAACCGGCTGTACTGGGGCTTTCTGGAGCGCAATCGCGGACGGCTGCGGGACAATGCGCGGCTGGCCATGCCCTACCGCACGCTGGAGAAGTTCGGGGAGGCCAAGCGCAAGGCCCTGGCGGCCGAGGCTGAGGCGTGCCGGACCCTGCTGGGCGCGACGTCGATGGAGTGAGTGTGGAACCTTGGCCGACCATCGGGATTTGATGGCCAATCTGTTCCACCATTCATGAGGTCCGCCGTGGGTCTTCGCCGCCGTTCCGCCCTTCTTCTCGCCGCCGCCGCTGCGGCCTCCACGCTGTCCGCCTGCGCCTATAACGAGGCTCTCGGTCGCAATCAGCTGTTGCTGGTGGACAACGCCGCCCTGTCCCAGCAGTCCGCAGCCGCCTGGCGCGAGGCGGTGGCGAAGCCCGGCGTCAAGACGACCGGCGCACAGGTGGACCGCATTCGCCGCGTCGGCGATCGACTGGTGCAGGCGGCGGGCCTGGGTAATCGAACATGGGATTACGCCGTCTTCCCCGCGACCAGCCCCAACGCCTTTGTCCTGCCGTCGGGTCAGATCGGCGTGACCGACAGCCTGTTGGCCCTGGTCCAGAATGACGATCAGCTGGCCTCGGTGATCGGTCACGAAATCGCGCACGTCGTCGCCAACCACGCCGCCGAGCGCGCGTCCAGCAAGGCGGCGGCCGGTCTGGGCTTGGCGGCCGTCGGCGGCGCGGCCGGGCGCTATGGGGACGCGGTCAACGCCTACGGCGGTCTGGCGGCCCAGTACGGGCTGCTGCTGCCTTATTCGCGTCGTGACGAGCTGGAGGCCGACCGTCTGGGCGTCGACTATATGGCGCGCGCCGGCTTCAAGCCGTCGGAGGCCGTGGCGCTATGGCGACTGATGGCCTCGCAACGTCAGGGCAGCATCCCGCAGTTTGCCTCGACCCACCCGTCCGATGCGGCGCGGATCGAAGCCCTGCAGCAGTATATCGCCAGCCGCGGCTGGAACTGATCAAACCCGGATGTCGAGGTAGGAGCCGGGCCGCAGGATGCGTGGCTCCTCCCTTTGCGGCGGAGCCGCAGGCGCCTCGACGGGGCGGGCCGGGTTGGCGGTGCGGATCGTGGACATGACGGCGGCAGCCGGGACCGGCGGCTTCGGCGCCGCCGTCTGATCTATGGCGGCGCGGAAGAAGGCGGCCTGAGCGCTGCGTGCGCTCGGCAGATCAGGGCCCTGTGCGGGCGTGTTCAGCGGCAGGCCGGGACGAATCGCGCTCATGTCGACATGGTTAACGGAAACCCTCGAAAAAGGGTTAACGTGGCCTCACCGCTTCGTCGGCGCGGGACGAGGCGGGGCCTGCATGGATGCGACCAGCCGGTCGATGTCGGCATCGTCCAGCAGGGGGCCGGACTGTTTGGCTGTGATGCGCCCCATGGCGTCGACGGCGAACGTCTCGGGCACGCCGGAGATGCCGAGGTCGAGGCCCGCACGACCTTCGCGGTCCACCAGCACCATCGAATAGGGATCGCCCAGTTCGTCGAGGAAGGCGCGGGTGGCGACCGGCTCGTCCTTGTAGGCGATGCCGACCACGGCGACGCCGCGCGCCTTCAGCGCCAGCAGCTTGGGGTGTTCGATCCGGCACGGCGCGCACCAGGACGCGAACACATTGACCAGCATGGGCCGGCCGACGCCGGCGGTCTTCAGGTCCAGATTGCCCGGTCCCGCCTGGTCGCCCGACAGCAGGGGCAGGACCGTCTCGGGGATGGTCTGACCGACCAGGGCGTCGGGCTTGAACGCCGGGTCGCGCTTCAGCGACCAGCCGACGAACAGGGCCGCTAGCGCCGCGAGGACCGCCAGCGGGATCAGGGCCAGCCAGCGGTTCATTTTTGTTGTCCTACCGCGCTTCGCGCTACTTGAGGACGGGTTGAGCCTGCCGCTTCTGACGAGAGAGCTTGGTCTGCTTCCAGCCGGGCAAGTTCGCGCTTCCATTTGCGGGAGGCGACGACGGCGCGGACGGTCAGGACGACCAACACCAGGGCGCTGACGCCCCAGGCGGGCCAGACGAAGGCGGCGTAGGGGGTCATGTCGAGGTCGAGCATGGCTTCAGGCCTCCTGAGCCAGACGGGCGCGCAGGGTCATGACGCGGCGGCGGCGGATCTCGGTGCGGATGGCGGTCAGCCACAGGGCCGCGAACAGCATCCCGTAGGCCGCCAGCATGGTCAGGAAGGGCGGCAGATAGACGGGGTCGAGGCCCGAGGAGCCGGGCGTCAGGAAGCTGGCGGGCTGGTGCAAGGTGTTCCACCAGTCGACCGAGAATTTCACGATCGGCAGATTGATCAGGCCCACCAGACCCAGGACGGCGGCGGCGCGTCCGGCCTTCTGCTCGTCGTCGATCGAGGCTCTCAGCGCCATATAGCCGAGGTAGAAGAGAAACAGCACCAGCACGCTGGTCAGGCGCGCGTCCCACACCCACCAGGTCCCCCACATCGGCTGGCCCCATAGCGAGCCGGTGCACAGGGCCAGGGCCGTGAAGGCTGCGCCCGGCAGGGCGGCGGCGCGGGCGGCGGCGTCGGCCAGGGCGTGGCGGAAGACCAGCGCAAAGAAACTGGATACACCCAACGCCGCATAGGCGCCCAGGCCCAGGGTGGCGGCAGGCACATGGACGAACATGATCCGCACCGTGTCGCCCTGCTGATAATCGGCCGGAACGGTGAAGCTGAGCCAGGCGCCGACGGCCAGCAGCACGGCGGCTAGCCCCCACAGAACGGGCGTCAACGGGCCGGTGAAGGCCATGAAGCGCTGCGGATTGGACAGGCCAAACATCGATTCAGCGCTTACGCAACGAATGGACCGCGGGCAAGCTCACCCTTGCGCGTTGCGAACGGCGGCGGCCCCGGCGAAGGGGGCGACGACGGCGGCGAACAGGACGTAGGCGCAGAGCAAGGCCAGCGCCGGGCCGATCGGCTGACCCGATCCGGCGCGCTCCAACGCCCCGGCGCCGAAGACGACCGGCGGAATGAACAGCGGCAGAACGACGACGGCGATCAGCAGCCCGCCACGCTTGGCGCCCAGCGCAAGGGCGGCGCCCAGCGCGCCGGTGAAGGCAAAGCCCGCGCCGCCGATCAGGGCGGTCAAAGCGACCAGCGGCGTCAGCGAGGCGGGCAGGCCAAGCGCCAAGGCGGCGACGGGGGCGGTCAGGGCGAGCGGCAGACCGACGGCGATCCACTGGGCCAGGGCCTTGATCAAGACGACCTGCTCCAGCGCCAGATGACCGAGGGCCAGCAGATCCAGCGCCCCGTCCTCCATGTCGCGCTCGAACAGCCGCTCCAGCGACAGCAGGGACGCCAAGGCGAGGGCCAACCACGCGACGCCGCCGGCGACGGGACCGAGCGTGCGCGGATCGCCGCCGGCCGCCAGCGGCAGAATGGCGGTCAGACAGGCGAAGAACCCGCAGGCCAGCAAGGGGCCGCCGCCCCCGCCCCAGGCCAGATCCAGTTCGCGCTCCAGCAGCACGCGCGTCGCGCCGCGCAGGCCGGGCGGACGGGGTTCCTGATCGACAACGCGGCGGCTCATTTCAGGCTCCCCAAGTCGAGAGCGCGGGTCGGCAGCGGCAGGGGGTCGTGGACGGCGGCGACGATCAGGCCGTCGGCGTCCAGATGACGCTGCATCTGCTCGGCGAAGGCTTCGCGCCAGCGCGTGTCCAGCGGCGCCATCGGTTCGTCCAGCAGCCACAGGGCGCGTGGCGATCCGACCAGCCGGCCCATGGCCAGGCGACGGCGCTGACCGGCCGAAAGACGCCGGACCTCCAGGTCCAGCAGGGGCTTCAAGCCGAAGGCCTCGACGGCGTGGTCGACGCCGTACTGGGTGTGGCCCAGCCAGTCGCACTGAAACCCCAGCTCCTCGCGCGCCGTGCGGCCGCCCTTCAGCCCGTCCAGATGGCCGAGAAAATGGGTCTCGCGTCCACGCGCCTGTCGTTCGTCCAGCCGATTGCCGTCGCCGTCCTGGAAGGCGACCGTCCCGGCGTCGGGGAGCAATAGGCCCGCGATGGCGCGCAGCAGGCTGGTCTTTCCCGCCCCATTTGCGCCCGTCAGGGCCAGCACCTCGCCGGCGCGCAAGGTCAGGTCGAGGCCGTCGAACAGTCGCCGCTCGCCGCGTGAGACGGTCAGGCCGGAGAGGGTGAGGGTGTGGATCATCGCGTTTCACCCGCCGCGCCAAATCTGCGAACCCTTCTCAATGTCCACGTCAGGGGTGTGGACACATGGACGGTGCGGCGCGGCGGGGCTATAGGCACGGTCGCCGCAGCAGGCTTTCGCCGCGCGCGCAGGGGCCCTGTGAGCCGCTGCGTCTGCCGCGCGAAGGCGCAACCGGATTGTCGGGCGGCGCTGACCAGAGGAACTCTCCATGCCGTCGATCGACAGCTTCAAGACCCGCCAGGACCTTTCCGTCGGGCGTAAGAAATACGCCTATTACAGCCTTCCCGCCGCCGAGGAAGCCGGTCTGACCGGGATTTCCCGCCTGCCGCGCTCGATGAAGGTGCTGCTGGAGAACCTGCTGCGCAACGAGGACGGCGTTTCCGTCACCGAAGATGACCTGAAGGCCGTCGCCGCCTGGATCGAGAACAAGGGCTCGGTCGAGCACGAGATCGCCTTCCGTCCCGCCCGCGTGCTGATGCAGGACTTCACCGGCGTCCCCGCCGTGGTCGATCTGGCCGCCATGCGCGACGCCATGAGCGCCCTGGGCGCCGACGCCGCCAAGATCAACCCCCTGGTGCCGGTCGATCTGGTCATCGACCACTCGGTCATGGTCGACAACTTCGGCACGTCGAAAGCCTTCGGCCAGAACGTCGAGCGCGAATACGAGCGCAACATCGAGCGCTACAACTTCCTGCGCTGGGGTTCGTCGGCCTTCAACAACTTCCGCGTCGTACCGCCCGGCACCGGCATCTGCCACCAGGTGAACCTGGAGAATCTGGCCCAGACCGTCTGGACCCTGGACGAGGGTAAGAAGACCGTCGCCTATCCCGACACCGTCGTCGGCACCGACAGCCACACCACCATGATCAACGGCCTGGCCGTTCTGGGCTGGGGCGTCGGCGGCATCGAGGCCGAGGCGGCCATGCTGGGCCAGCCGATCCCGATGCTGATCCCCGAGGTCATCGGCTTCAAGCTGACGGGCACGATGCCTGAAGGCACGACGGCGACCGACCTGGTGCTGACCGTCACCCAGATGCTGCGCAAGAAGGGCGTGGTCGGCAAGTTCGTCGAGTTCTTCGGCGACGCCCTGCCGAACATGACCATCGAGGACCAGGCGACCATCGCCAACATGGCTCCGGAGTACGGCGCCACCTGCGGCTTCTTCCCCGTCTCGGCCGCCACCATCGGCTATCTGACCGCCACGGGCCGCGACAAGGCGCGCGTCGCCCTGGTCGAAGCCTACGCCAAGGCGCAAGGCCTGTGGATCGACGAGAATTCGGAAGACCCGGTCTTCACCGACGTGCTGGAACTGGACATATCGACCGTCGTGCCGTCGCTGGCGGGTCCGAAGCGTCCGCAGGACCGCGTCGAACTGACCACCGCCGCCCCGGCCTTCGAAACCGCCCTGACCGACGTCTTCGCCCGTCCGTCCGACGCCCCGCGCGCCGAGGTCGAGGGTGAGAAGTTCACCGTCGGCGACGGCGACGTGGTCATCGCGGCCATCACCTCGTGCACCAACACCTCCAACCCGTCGGTGCTGATCGCCGCCGGTCTGGTGGCGCGCAAGGCCAATGCGCTGGGCCTGAAGGCCAAGCCCTGGGTCAAGACCTCGCTGGCCCCCGGTTCGCAGGTCGTGACCGACTATCTGACCGACGCCGGCCTGCAGAAGGATCTGGACGCCCTGGGCTTCAACCTGGTCGGCTATGGCTGCACCACCTGCATCGGCAACTCGGGTCCGCTGGATCCGGCCATCTCCAAGGCGATCAACGACAACGCCCTGGTCGCCACCTCGGTCCTGTCGGGCAACCGCAACTTCGAAGGTCGCGTGAACCCGGACGTCCAGGCCAACTATCTGGCCTCGCCGCCGCTGGTCGTGGCCTACGCCATCGCCGGCTCGATGCGGATCGACATCACCAAGGATCCGATCGGTCAGGACAAGAAGGGCAACGACGTCTTCCTGAAGGACGTCTGGCCGACCGCGCAGGAAATCGCCGACATCCAGCGCAAGTCCGTCACTCCGGCCATGTTCGCCAAACGCTACAAGGACGTATTCAAGGGCGACAAGCACTGGCAGGCCATCAAGGTCACCGGCGGTCAGACCTATGAGTGGGACGACAGCTCGACCTACGTCGCCAACCCGCCCTATTTCGACGGCCTGTCGATGGACCTGACCCCGGTTCAGGACGTGGTCGAGGCGCGCGTTCTGGCCATCTTCGGCGACTCGATCACCACCGACCACATCAGCCCGGCCGGTTCGATCAAGAAGACCTCGCCCGCCGGCGTCTATCTGACCAACCACGGCGTCGAGGCGGCCGAGTTCAACAGCTACGGCGCCCGTCGCGGCAACCACGAAGTCATGATGCGCGGCACCTTCGCCAACATCCGCATCAAGAACCGCATCACGCCCGAGATCGAAGGCGGCGTGACCAAGCACTTCCCGTCGGGCGACACCATGTCGATCTATGACGCGGCCATGCGGTATCAGTCGGAAGGCCGCCCGCTGGTCGTTTTCGCCGGCAAGGAATACGGCACCGGCTCGTCGCGCGACTGGGCGGCGAAGGGCACGCGTCTGCTGGGCGTTCGCGCCGTCATCGCCGAAAGCTTCGAGCGCATCCACCGCTCCAACCTGGTCGGGATGGGCGTCGTGCCGCTGCAGTTCAAGCAGGACGGCTGGCTGAAGCTGGGCCTGACGGGCGAAGAGATCGTCACGATCCGCGGCCTGTCCGACGCCAACATCGGCAAGCTGAAGCCGCGTCAGGACCTGTGGGTCGAGCTGTTCCGCCCGTCGGACGGCAAGATGGCGCGCTTCCCCGTGCGCTGCCGCATCGATAACCAGACTGAGCTGGACTATCTGCTGGCCGGCGGCGTCATGCCCTATGTGCTGCGCAACCTGGCGCGCGGTCCGGAAACCGAAGCGCCGATCGCCGCCGAATAGGTCGCGGTTCGTCCAGACAAGAAAGAGGGCCGGCGGAGCGATCCGCCGGCCCTGTTTCGTTTGCCGAAAGGGCGGTGGTCAGTCGGCGCTGACGACCACCAGCTTGCGGTTTACGAACTCCTTGATGCCCACATCGCCCAACTCGCGGCCGAAGCCCGAGCGTTTGACGCCGCCGAACGGCAGTTCGGGCATGGAGGTCGTGGTGGTGTTGATGAAGACCATTCCGGTCTCGATGCGCGAGGCCAGTTTGCGGGCGCGGTCGGTGTCGCCCGAGAAGATCGAGCCGCCCAGGCCGAAGTGGGAATCGTTGGCCAGGGCCACGACCGCGTCGTCGTCCTCGACCACGAAGACCTGGGCCACGGGGCCGAAGAACTCCTGATAGAAGGCCGGGTTGTCTCGCGCGACGTCCGTCAGGACGGTCGGCTCATAGAAGAAGCCGGTGCGGTCGGCGGGCTTGCCGCCGGTCACCGCCTTGGCACCGTGCTGGATCGCCTCGTCCACCTGTTTGGTCAGGGTCTTCAGCGCATCCTCGGACGACAGCGGGCCCAGGTCGGTGGCCTCGTCCAACGGATCGCCCATGACGGCCTTCTTCATGCCTTCGACGAAGCTGGTGATGAAGGCGTCGGAGACCGACTTCTGGACGATGAAGCGTTTGGAGCCGGTGCAGACCTGTCCGGCATTGGACAGGCGGCCTTCGACGCCGGCCGCGACTGCCTTTTCGATGTCGGCGTCGTCCAGCACCACGAAGACATCGCTGCCGCCCAGTTCCAGCGTGGACTTCTTCAGCATTTCCGAGGCGCGGGCCGAGACCTTGGCGCCGGCGCCCTCCGACCCGGTCAGGGCCACGCCCTGGATGCGGTCGTCGCCGATCAGTTCGGCGACCTTTTCGGAGGAGATGTAGAGATTGGCGACGAAGCCTTCGGGCGCGCCGGCCTCGCGCACCAGTTCGGCGAACCGGGCGGCGCAGCGCGGCACGATGCCCGCGTGCTTGTAGAGCACGGGATTGCCGACCGCGATGGCGGGGGCGACCACGCGGATCAGCTGATAGATCGGGAAGTTCCACGGCTCGACCGCCAGCAGCACGCCGATCGGGTGAAACTCGACCCAGGCCTCGCCCAGTTCGCTGTCGATCTTCTGGGGTTTCAGGAAGTCGGCGGCCTTCTCGGCGTAGTAGGCGGCGATGCCGGCGCACAGATCGATCTCGCCCTGTCCCTGAGCCAGGGGCTTGCCCATCTCCTCGGCCATGGTGCGGGCCAGGTCGTCGCGGTTTTCGGTCAGAAGGCCCGACAGGGATTTCAGCACGGCGAGACGCGGCTGGATGTCGCCCTTGGACCAATCCGAATGGAACAGGCCGTCGGCCTTGGCCAGGGCGGCCTCGACGGCGTCGTCGGTGTGTTCCGGATAGTCCTCGACCAGTTGTTCGGTGAAGGGATTGAGGGTGCGATAGGCCATGGGGCGTCCTGAGGCTTCGGTCGGACGCCCGGGGCGGCGCCGATCCGTTGTCAGGAAGGCAAACGCGACCTGTCCGGGCGGGTTGCCTGGCCGTCAGTCCGGATCGCTGAACGGCGGCGGGAGATGGCCGGACGTGAAGAGGATGGTGGGCTCTTCGTCGTAGTCGCCCATTTCGGTGTCGGCCGATACGGCGAAGGCGACGACGCCCAGACGCAACGGCGCCAGACGTTCGGCCTTGCGACGCGCCTCTTCGGCGTCCTTGCAGCCGACCTGGGGTTCTGCGCGCAGGGCCTTGCCCCGGCCCTGGACATAGGCCTGGACGATATAGACGGTTTCGGTTGCCATCCGCCTCCAAGCGACCTGTTCGGCGCTCAGGTCAATCGATCAATCAGGTGGCAGCTCTGTTTCATCCAAGCTTCACTCTAGCTTCAATCCAGCTTCAGGGCCTCGGCCAGCAGCCGGGCCTCGGCGGCGCGGCTGGAGCCGGCGCGCCAGGCGACGACGATCTCGCGATGGGGCGGGGCGCCGTCGGCCTGGTTTTCGAAGGCGCGAATGGCGACGGAGGGGTTGTCGGCCAGGCCGGCCTGCACCGCCATCTTGGGCAGGAAGGAGACGCCGAGGCCCGAGCCGACCATCTGAACCAGGGTGTGCAGGCTGGTGGCCGCAAAGACGTCGTCGCCGCGCGGGGCCTCGATATCCAGCGCCGCCAGAGCGTGGTCGCGCAGGCAATGGCCGTCCTCCAGCAGGATCAGATCCTCCGCCCGTAGCGAGCCGGGACGGATGGGGCCGGGCGCGGCCAGGGCATGGTCGGCGGGGGCGGCGGCCATGATCTCGTCATCGCCGATACGAGCGTGGGCGATGCCCGGCGCATCGTAAGGCAGGGCGATGACCGCCGCGTCGATTTGACCCGCCTTCAGCGCCGCGATCAGCCGGGGCGTCAGGTCCTCGCGGATAAACAGCTTCAGGCTGGGATAGGCGGCTTTCACCGAGGGCAGTTTGGCGGGCAGCAGGAAGGGGGCGACGGTCGGGATAACGCCCAGGCGGAATCGGCCGGACAGCAGACGCCCGGCGTTTTTGGCCGCCTCGACCAGATCCTCGGTGCGGGCCAGGACGTCCTCGGCGCGGCGAACGGCCTCGGCTCCGACGGCGGTCATGATCACGGCGCCGCGGGCGCGTTCGACCACCGGCGCGCCCAGGATGCGCTCAAGCTCCTGCACCCCGGCGCTGAGGGCGGGCTGGCTGACATGGGCGGCCTCGGCGGCGCGCGAGAAGCTGCCGTGTTCGGCCAGGAGCTTGAGATACTGGAGCTGGCGCAGGGTGGGGAGCATGGAAGCGAAATAGGCCCGTCCTATGCTGACGCCAAGGATAATCGATTGGCTTTATCCGTTTGACCCGTGTCGTATGACCCCATCATCTACAGGGCGATGGAAAATCGCTCGCCGTCGTGCGCCAGAGCAGCAGGGAGAAAACACCATGACCGACGAAGCCAAATGCCCCTTTTCCGGCCGGACGCCGAGGTCGGTCGCAGGCGGCGGCGTTCAGAACCGCGATTGGTGGCCCAACCAGCTGCGGGTCGATCTGCTGAACCAGCATTCGGCCAAGTCCGATCCGCTGGGCGAGTCGTTCGACTACCGCGAGGCCTTCTCCAAACTGGACTATGAGGCGCTGAAGGCCGATCTGCGCGCGCTGATGACGGACTCCAAGGATTGGTGGCCGGCGGACTTCGGCCATTACGGCCCGCAGTTCATCCGCATGGCCTGGCACAGCGCCGGCACCTATCGCGTCGGCGACGGTCGGGGCGGCGGCGGGCGGGGCCAGCAGCGGTTCGCGCCGCTGAACTCCTGGCCCGACAACGTCAATATCGACAAGTCGCGCCGGCTGCTGTGGCCGATCAAGCAGAAGTACGGCCAGGCCATTTCGTGGGCCGACCTGATGATCCTGACCGGGAACGTCGCGCTGGAGACGATGGGGTTCCGCACCTTCGGCTTCTCCGGGGGGCGCGCCGACACCTGGGAGCCGGATCAGGACGTCTACTGGGGGCGCGAGACGACCTGGCTGGGCGGCGACGAACGCTATGCTCACGGCTCGGACGGGGTGGTGAAGCCGGGCGACGAGGCCGTTCTGGTTTCGGACGATGACGCAGACGGCGACGAGCATACGCGCGATCTGGAGAACCCGCTGGCGGCCGTGCAGATGGGCCTGATCTATGTCAATCCGGAGGGGCCGGACGGCAATCCCGATCCGATCGCGGCGGCGCGCGACATTCGCGACACCTTCGCCCGGATGGCGATGAACGACGAGGAGACGGTCGCCCTGATCGCGGGCGGCCACACCTTCGGCAAGACGCACGGCGCGGGCCCGGCCGACCACGTCGGCGCAGAGCCTGAAGGCGACGGCCTGGAGGCGCAAGGCCTGGGCTGGACCTCGAGCTTTGGCACGGGGCACGGCGCCGACGCCATCACCAGCGGTCTGGAAGTCACCTGGACCCAGACGCCGGCCCAATGGAGCAACTTCTTCTTCGAGAACCTGTTCGGCTTCGAATGGGAGCTGGAGAAGTCCCCGGCCGGGGCGCATCAGTGGGTGGCCAAGGATGCGGGCGAGATCATTCCCGACGCCCACGATCCGGCCAAGAAGAAGCGGCCGACGATGCTGACGACCGACCTGTCGCTGCGATTCGACCCGGCCTATGAGGCGATCTCGCGTCGCTTCCTGAATAATCCCCAAGCCTTCGCGGACGCCTTTGCGCGCGCCTGGTTCAAGCTGACGCACCGCGACCTGGGACCGCGTTCGCGCTACGTGGGGCCGGAAGTCCCGAGCGAAGTCCTGCTGTGGCAGGATCCCGTGCCGGAGGTGGATCATCCGCTGATCGATGCGACGGATGCGGCCGTTCTGAAAGCCAAGGTGCTGGAATCGGGCCTGAGCGCCGCCGAACTGGTCGGCACGGCCTGGGCCTCGGCCTCGACCTTCCGGGGCGGGGACAAGCGGGGCGGGGCCAACGGCGCCCGCATCCGCCTGGCGCCGCAGAAGGATTGGGCCGTCAACCAGCCCGAACAGCTGGACCGGGTGCTGAAGACGCTGGAGCGGATCCAGTTCGAGTTCAATCAGGCGCAGACGGGCGGCAAGAAGGTGTCCCTGGCCGACCTGATCGTGGTGGCCGGCAATGCGGGCGTCGAACAGGCGGCCAAGGCGGCGGGCCATGACGCCAGCGTGCCCTTCACGCCCGGCCGGACGGACGCCAGCCAGGCGCAGACGGATGTCGAATCCTTCGGCTATCTGGAGCCGGTCGCCGACGGCTTCCGCAACTTCCAGAAGGCTCGCTATGCGGTGCCGGCCGAGTCGCTGCTGATCGATCAGGCGCAGCGGCTGACGCTGACGGCGCCGGAGATGACGGTGCTGATCGGCGGCCTTCGGGCCATCAACATCAATACGGGCGGTGCGACGCACGGCGTGCTGACCGAGCGGCCGGGCGTGCTGTCCAACGATGTCTTCGTCAACCTGCTGGACATGGAAGTGAAGTGGGCGGCGACCTCGGACGCCAAGGACGTCTTCGAAGGCCGCGACCGCAAGACGGGCGAAGCCAAGTGGACCGGCACGCGTGTCGATCTGGTGTTCGGCTCCGACGCCGTGCTGCGGGCGCTGGCCGAGGTCTATGCCGGGGCCGACGCCGAAGGGAAGTTCATCTCGGACTTCGTGGCGGCTTGGACCAAGGTGATGGAGCTGGACCGGTTCGACCTGCACGGTTGAAGCGAGCCAAAACTGAAGGCTGAGGGCCGGGCGCCGAAGACGCGTCCGGCCTTTGGCTTTTCTAGCGAAGCTTGATCTCGAACAGCTGCGGCCAGCGTTTGCCGGTGACGAACAGGCGTTTGCCCGCCGCGTCCCAGGCGATGCCGTTCAGGACGTCATCGTTGGGGTCGAGGTTCGCGCCCTTGGGGACCAGGGCGGTCAGGTCGATGAAGGCCTTGACCACGCCGGTCTCGGGATCGATGCGCGCGATGCGGTTGTCCTGCCAGATATTGGCGAAGACCTCGCCGTCGATCCATTCCAGCTCGTTGATCTGATCCAGCGGCTTTCCGTCGGCGGTGACGGAGACGCGGCCCGTCTCGGCCAGGGTCTCGGGATCGAGGAAGCGCAGCTGATCGGTGCCGTCGCTCATGATCAGACGGCGGCCGTCGGTGGTCAGGGCCCAGCCCTCGCCCGGATAGGAAAAGCCGCCCAGGGGCGAGAAGTCGTCCAGCTTCCAGATAAAGCCGATGTGGTTGCGCCAGGTCAGGCTGTAGAGCTTGCCGTTCAGCGTGGTCATGCCCTCGCCGAAATAGATGGTCGGCAGGTCGCGCTGACGCTCCACGCGTCCTGTCTGCAGATCGACCTTGCGGATGAAGGACGGATAAAGGCCCGTACTCTCGTAGAGGCCGCCGTCGTGGAAGAAGAGGCCTTCGGTGAAGGCCCCCGTGTCGTGCGGATAGGCCCGCACGACCTCGTAGGACTGGACCGGGACTTCGGCCCTGACCGGCAGGGCGACGCCTGTCGTCAGCAGCAGACCGGCGATGAGGCCGGCGAGCCGGGACGGCAGGCGCATCATGAGCCTCAGCCTCGCTCGGCGGCGGCTTCGGCCTCGGCCTTCCGGGCGCGGGCCTCGGCGGCGTTCGCCTCGTTGCGGGCCAGTTCGGCCTTTTCCTTCTTGGATGCGGATTTGCGACCCAGCATGTTCAACGCCTCAACACCGGCCGAGAAGGCCATGGCCGCATAAATGTAGCCCTTGGGCACATGATAGCCGAAGCCGTCGGCGATCAACACCATGCCGATCATCAGCAGGAAGCCGAGCGCCAGCATGACGACGCTGGGGTTCTTATTGATGAAGTCGGCCAGCGGGTCTGCGGCCAGCAGCATGACGGTTACGGCGACCAGGACGGCGACGACCATAATGGGCAGATGTTCGGTCATGCCGACAGCGGTCAGGATCGAGTCGATCGAGAAGACGAGATCAAGGAGGATGATCTGGAAGACGGCCGCGCCGGCGTTGGCGATGACCACGTCCTTCTTGTCCATGACGTCGTGGCTGGGCGTCGGATCAACCGTGTGGTGGATTTCCTTGGTCGCCTTCCAGACCAGGAACAGACCACCCGCGATCAGGATCAGGTCCTTCCACGAGAATTCATTGCCCATGACGGTGAAGACCGGCTGCACCAGGCCGACCAGCCAGGCGATGATCGACAGCAGGGCCAGACGCATGACCAGGGCCAGGCCGATACCGATGCGCCGCACCTTCTGGCGCTGATGCTCTGGCAGCTTGTTCGACAGGATCGAGATGAAGATCAGGTTGTCGATGCCGAGCACGACCTCCATCACGATGAGGGTCACCAATGCGGCCCAGGCGGCCGGATCGGAGAACAGAGGGATTATGCTGTCGAGCATGAGGGGTCCTGAGGGAGCAAAAAGCTTGAGCGGAAAGCGCTAGGGCCGACGCCGGTTCCGATCAAGCGGGCGGGTGCGGCGTCATGGTCGCACCCCCTTCGCGGTGCGGGTCGGACAAGCGGACGTGCGACGGCGCCTTCGCGCGGTCGCAGCGAAGTCTGGAGGGCTGGGCGGAGCGCCGGGCCTTCGCCCGGAGTGTGATTAGAGATTACCGTTTCGACTAAGGGTTATGACGCTCCGCGCGGGGGGTTGGCCTGCAAGCTCGGGGCGCCGAGCGGTGGCGGTCTTATCGCCTAACCCCATAAGCCTGCGACGGGCGGGTCGGAGCAGCGATCCCCGATCCCCGGTGCGGCCGAGTATCCCCCTCGACCCTGCGACGCGACTGCGGACGCCGGGGCGATTCCCCGACCGATCAGCCCCGGCGCCGCGATGGGATCTCACCATCGCCCCCGTTCCCTCCGCTCCCGCCGCCGCAAGGTCGCAGGCCTTACGAGCCCTCCATGCGACGAGACAGGTGCATTATGCGGCCGTTTGACCCCGTGGATGGGAGACGGGGGACATAAATCGGCAAGCGGTTGAAATCGCTGCGGGTGGACCAGCGGCATTGCGATGGCTGAGCACCGTCTCCTCCCCATGTCATGGGGAGGTGGCTCGGAGCGCAGCGGAGAGACGGAGGGGCTCTTCGTGCATCCCGGCGCTCAAGCGGCGTCTAGAACC